>DATJZM010000139.1:0-29910 GCA_035499135.1 Casimicrobiaceae bacterium
CTGTTGCAACGCGTGAACGCTCTGGAGTACGGGCTCACCACGTCGATCTGGACCCACGACCTCGATCGCGCGCACCGGCTTGCCTCGCGCGTCGAAGCGGGCTATGTATGGATCAACGGGGCGAGCACGCATTACGTCGGCGTGCCCTTCGGCGGGTACAAGCAGTCGGGGATGGGACGCGAGGAGTCGATCGAGGAACTGCTCGCGTGCACGCAGATCAAGAACGTGAACGTAACGCTCCGTTCCGCCTGACCGTCGTCATGGCGCAAGCCGGAATGACGTTCGGGCGAAGCGTGGCGTCGCGCATGACAGGCGCTACCAACACAGTAAGGAGGAGATGATGGGTGTAATCCGATGCTGGTACCTGCTCTGCGGGATCGCTCTTGCTGCCGTTTCGTCTGTCGCTGGCGCGGAAGAGATCGCCGTCGGCAACTACGGCGTTTCCGCCAACGGCATGCCGTTCGCGGTCGCGCTGGAGAAGGGCTACTTCAAGGAGGAAGGCCTCAACATCACCGGCATCATCACTTCCGCCGGCGGCGGAACCTCGCTGCGCAACATGCTCGCCGGCAACGTCCCCTACGGCGAGGTGAACCCCGGCGTGATCGTGAATGCGATCCAGCAGGGAGCTGACCTCAGGATCGTGAGCGACAACGTGCTGACGGTGGCCGAGTTCGCGTGGGTGGTGCGGCAGGACTCGCCGATCAAGACGCTCAAGGACATCAAGGGCAAGAAGATCGGCTACACCAACCCGCGCTCGACGAGCCAGGCTCTCGCGCGCATGCTGCTGCAGGCGGGGGGCTACACCGAGGCCGACGCAGAGCTCGTGAAGACGGGCGGCTTCGGCGAGGGCATCGCCGCGCTCGACTCGGGCCAGATCGACATTGCTCCGATCACCGAGCCGCTGTGGTCGAAGCTCAAAGGCAAATATCGCGCGGTGGTCGTCGCCAACGACGTACTGCCGCCGCTCGACAACGTCGTCGGCGTGGCAACCGTAGAGATGATGGAGAAGCGAGGCGATTTCATCCGCGCGGTGATCCGCGCCCGGCGCAAGGCCGTCATCTTCATGAAGGAGCATCCGGACGAGGCCGCGGAGATCGTCGCCAAGCAGTACAACCTCGATCTCGACGTCGCGAAGAGCGCGGTGCGCAACCTCACCACCGCCACTACGAAGGGCGTGCCGTACTGGGGCGAAGGCGAGATCCACCTCGAGGGCCTGAAGCGCATGATCGAGGCGCAGCGCTCGGTGGGCGCGATCACCGGCGAGGTCGATTACAGCAAGATCATCGACACGCGCTTCCTGCCGAAGGACCTGCAGACGATCAAGTAGCGTCCGCGGGTCTTCGTGGCATCCGACCAGGTCAGGCTGCGCGGCGTCGGCAAGGTGTTCATGGCCGGCGTCCCGCCGGCGCCGCTGCACGCGCTCGGCCCCATCGACCTCGCGCTGCGCCAGGGCGAATTCTTCGCGGTCGTCGGTCCCTCCGGCTGCGGCAAGTCGACGCTGCTCGAGGTGATCGCCGGACTCACGCCGGTCACCGAGGGCTCGGTCGAGTTCGAGGGCAAGCCGATCGCGGGCGAAGCGCCGGACGGGATCGGCGTCGTCTTCCAGGAGGACGCTTCGCTCGCCTGGCTCAACGTCGCCGATAACGTGGGCTTCGGGCTGCGTCGCCTGCGGCTTTCGCGCGACGCGAAGGACGAGCGCGTGCGCAAAGCGCTGCAGCTCGTCGGGCTCGCCGATTTCGCCACGAGCTATCCCGCGCAGCTCTCCGGCGGCATGCGTCAGCGCGTATGCATCGCGCGCACGCTGGTGATGGAGCCCCGGCTCATTCTCCTCGACGAGCCGTTCGGCGCGCTCGACCAGCAGACGCGGCTACTGATGGGCGACGAGGTACTGCGGCTATGGCAGCAGACCGGTGCCACCGTATTTCTCATCACCCACGCCCTGGACGAGGCGACCATGCTCGCCGACAGGATCGGCGTGATGTCGGCACGACCGGGCCGGCTCATCGACGTGGTGGAGACCAACTGGCCGCGCGAGCGCGACAGCCGCATCATGGAGCATTCCGAATTCGGCGCCATCACTGCGCGGCTGTGGAAGTCGCTGCGCAGCGAATCGCTCAAGACCATCGGCCGCACCGAAGTTTCTATCGGTGATCCCGCCGACGCTTCCACCCACCCGCGGCCCTCGCCATGAACCGATGAGCAAAGTGAGCTGGTACCGATGGCTCGTCGTCGTCGCTGCGGTCGCGCTGCTCGAGCTGCTCTGCCTCACCGGCGTGATCGACAAGATAACGATGCAGCCGCCGCACCTCATCGCGCGCGACTTTTTCCGCATCATCGTCTCGGGCCGGATGAACGGCGCGATTCTCAAGACGACGACCAATGTGCTCGCCGCCTTCGGGCTGGCGATGAGTGTCGGGATCGTCGCCGCCGTCTTCCTGCACCGGAAGCGGACTCTGCGCGACACCCTTGATCCGCTCTTCGCGACCTATTACGCGGTGCCGGTGTTCGCGTTCTATCCCTTCTTCATCGTCGTGTTCGGCCTGGGCGACCTGCCGCAGATCCTGATCGGCTTCATGCTCGCCGTGGTCGCGGTGATCGTGAATACGCTCAATGGGCTGGACCGGGTTCCGTCGGTGCTGCTGAAGACCGCGCGCATCCTGCGGCTCGCGCCCGCCGAGACGGCGCTGCGCGTGACGCTTCCGGCGGCCGGCCCCTACATCGTTACCGGAGTGAAGCTCGCGGTCGCGTATTCGTTCATCGGAGTGATCGGCTCCGAGTTCATCCTGTCGCGCGGCGGTGTCGGCTACGAGATCGGCTTCGCCTACCTCAATTTCGACAACGCGACGATGTACCCGCTGATCCTGCTCATCCTGATCGCCTCGATCGCGGCGAACTCATCGCTGTCGTGGTGGGAGAGGCGGCTCCTCGAGCGAAGAGGCATGCGATGAGGCCACGCTGGAAGGGATGGGTCAACGCGACGATCCTGATCGCGTCGCTGATCGTCGTCTGGCAGGCGCTCTATCTCTGGGTCGGCGAGTCCGCGCTCGCCTCTCCGCTCGCCACGCTGCGCTATACGCTGCGCATGGTCACCAACGAGAGCTTCGAAGGACATCTCTACGATACGATGCGCGCCTTCGTCATCGCGTTCTTCTTCTCGACGGCGATCGGACTCGCGGTCGGATTCTGGCTCGGCTTCGACCGCCTCTCGGGCGAGGTGCTCGAGCCGATGATCGCGGCGGTCTACGCGATCCCCAAGCTCACGCTCTACCCGATTCTGCTCCTCGCCTTCGGGCTCGGCCTGTCGGCTAAGGTCGCCTTCGGCGTGATCCACGGCGTGATCCCGATCATCCTGTTCACGCTGGCCGCCGTGCGCAACACCAAGCCCATCCTGCTCAAGACCGGCCGCGTGCTGAAGCTCTCGCACTCGCAGACGGTGCGCTGGATCCTCTTTCCCGCCGCCGTGCCGGAGATCTTCACCGGATTGCGGGTGGGTTTCTCGCTAACGCTGATCGGGACGCTGCTCGCCGAGATGTTCGCTTCGCAGCGCGGCCTGGGCTATCTGCTCATGACCGGGATCGGGCTGCACAACATCGAGCAGGTCATGGCGGTGACGCTGCTCATCGTCGCCTTCGCCGCCGCGGTGAGCTACCTCCTGCTGCACATCGACCGTCGCCTGCATCGACGGGCGCAGGCCTGAACTTCGCTAGGCGAGCGCGCGCCAGATCTTCTCCGGCGTAAGCGGCATCTGCAGGCCGTCTGCGCGCGCACCGGCGCGCACCAGCGCATCGACCACCGCGTTCACCACCGCCGGCGTGGCGCCAATGGTGCCCAGCTCGCCCACGCCCTTCATGCCGAAGGTGTTGTTGCGGCATGGCGTCGACTCGTCCATGGCCATCTCGAAGTGCCGCATCATCTCCGCCCGCGGCAGCGCGTAATCCATCAGGCTCGCACTGAGCGGCTGCCCCGAGTCGTCGTAGGCAAGCTGCTCGCACAGCGCCTGCCCGATGCCCTGCGCGGCGCCGCCCTCGAGCTGGCCGATCACGATCATTGGATTGACGACGCGGCCGACGTCGTTCACCGACCAGTAGCGATCGATCGTCACCGCACCGGTGTCGGGATCGATCTCCACTTCGCAGATGTGGCAGCCGTTGGGCCAGGTCTCGCCGGCGACTGCGCTCTTCGAATCGAGCACGATCGTGCGCGAAGGCTGCCGGCGCGCGAGATCGAAGAGCCCTATGCGCCGATCGGTGCCGGCGATGCCGAACTCGCCGTCGCGAAACTCGATGTCGGCCGCCGCCGCCTCCATCTCCGCGGCGGCGAGCGTTCGACCCTTCTCGACCGTTCGCTCGGCGGCCACGATGACCGCCGAGCCGCCGACGAAGAGCGAGCGCGAGCCCGCACTGCCGAACCCCTGCGCGCGGTCGGTGTCGCCCTGCACGATGCGGATCTTCTCGATCGGCACGCCGAAGACGTCCACCGCGAGCTGCGAGTAGGTCGTCGCGAGCCCCTGCCCCACGGCCTGGGTGGCCGAGACGATCTCGATCTCCTCCTCGGTACCATTCGCGCCGGCGCGCACTGCGATCTGCACGCGCTCCTCGAAGATATCGACGCCGGTCCACTCGAGGAACGTGGCCATACCGCGGCCGCGCAGCCGGCCGCGCGCCCTCGATGCGGCAGCTCGCGCGTCGAAGCCCTTCCAATCGGCGAGCGCGACACCCTTGTCCATGACCAGCGCGAACTGTCCGCTGTCGTAGGTCTTGTCCATCGCGTTCTTGTACGGCATCTGCTCGGGGCGGATCATGTTGCGGCGGCGAAGCTCGACGGGATCGATGCCGGTCTTGCGCGACGCCTCATCCATCAGCCGCTCGATCATATAGATCGCCTCCGGGCGGCCGGCGCCGCGGTACGGTCCGGTCGGCGCGGTGTTGGTGAGCACGCCCTTGATGCGGATGTCGATTGGCCGGATGTCGTATACGCTGGTGGCGACCCACGGTCCGATCATGAGCTGGATGGCCACGCCCGCCGGCGTCGCATAGGCCCCGACGTCGGCGAGCGAGTCAACCCGCAGCGCGAGGATCCGTCCCGATGCGTCGAAGGCGAGCTCGATCTTGCTCTCGAGATCGCGGCCGGCACCGGCGGCGAGGAATTCCTCGAGTCGCTCCGCGCGCCACTTGAGCGGCCGGTTGAGCTTGCGCACGCAATGCGCGATCACGACATCCTCGGGGTAGAGGCTCGTCTTCATGCCGAAGCCGCCGCCGACGTCGCCCACGACGATGCGGATGCTTTCGTTCGGAACGCCCAGTACGGCGCTCGCCAGCTCGTCGCGGATGCCGGTGGGCGTCTGGCAGGAGAGGCGCAGCGTGATGCGCTTGCTCGCAGGGTCGTATTCGCCGAGCACGGCGCGCGGCTCGATGGGACACGGCGCGAGGCGTTGGTTGAGAAGATCGAGCGACACGACGTGCGCGGCGCGCTTGAAGGCGGCCGCCGTCGCCGCGCCATCGCCATGCCGTATCTCGGCCGAGATGTTGCCAGTGGCCTGCGGCCACACGAGCGGCGCGCCCGGCGCCAGCGCGGCGGCGAGCCCGGCCACCGCGGGCAGCGGCTCGTAGCTCACCTCGATAGCCTCCGCAGCATCGCGCGCCTGCACCAGGCTCTCGGCGATCACCGCGGCGACCGCCTCGCCGACGAAGCGCACGGTGCCCACCGCGAGCGCGTGATGCGGCGGCGAGGCGCCGGGCGAGCCATCCGCGCGCTTGAAGTCCGCGGACGTGACGATCGGCTTGACGCCGTCTCGGACGAGCTCCGCCCCTGTCACCACCGCGACCACCCCCGGCATCGCCGCGGCCGCTTTCGTGTCGATCGACGCGATGCGGGCGTGCGCGTGCGGTGAGCGAAGAAAGACCACCTGTGCCTGTCCCGGCAGCGAGAAGTCGTCTACGAAGCGTCCCTCGCCCTTGAGCAGCGCCTCGTCCTCCACGCGGCGCACCGCCTTGCCGCTTCCAAAACGTGCAAACCGCGATGCTGCAGTCACAATGCTCCCCCTCGGTGGATCAGGTTCTCAGGACAGCCGATACGGCTCGAGCTGCAACGACTCGACGCGCTCGCCGAGCATGACGAGGCTCCCCGCGCGGCGGGTGAATCCGTCGTCGGAGAACTCGAAGGCAAAGGTGCGGCGGAAGCGCGCCAGTCCCTCCTTGTCGCGGGCGAGCCGCAGGCGCACCGCCTGCACCGTGTCGTCGAGCAGCTGCAGTCCCTGCTGGCGGCAGGCCTCGCGCGCGACCTGCACGGCCGCCTCCCGCGCGCGCAGCGCGTCGTAGACGTACCAGACCGCGAGGAGGACGGCGGCGAGTGCGAAGGCTCCTGACAGATCGATCACTGCCGCAAGGATACTTCACAAACAAAACCCGCGGGACCGGGATCACCGGCGCCCGCGGGCGGAGACTGAGGAGTCGAGTTGCGTTACGCGACGGTCTTGTACGGCGGCACCATCTTCGAGAAGCCAGCCGCGTTGGCCGCCGCAGTGATGCCCTTCGTGTAGGCGGCGAAAGTTTCTTCGGCCAGCGCCGAGAGCTCGGATTGCGCTTCGGCGGCGATGCCGTAGACGCTGCGCGTGTAGCCAAGCGCGTTTTGCACGCCGGCTTCGGTCAGTTCGGCGTTGAGCGCGATCAGCGCTTCGATATCCTTGACGCTGGACAGCGCGCTGGCGTTCTCCGCGCCTTCGGCAAGCGCGTTCTTCGCGGTGCGCAGGTTGAGCTTGGCGAGCCGCTCGATCTTCTCGAGCGAGGCGGTGGCCAACTTCATCGCGCTATCGTATCCGGCGCGATTCATTTCGGTGAGTGTCGCGGTCTTGTACATGGTCTTCCTTTCGTCGATGTTGGGCGCTATGTGAAATCTTTTGCGTGCCTGCCCTCGGGGGGCTTGCGCAGGCTTGGAGCCGCCTGAGTTTTGCTGCACTGCACAATTCACATCTTAGAGGGGGCTTCGGCCTCTGTCAAGCATTTTTGGTGCGATGCACAATCAACGAAAAACCTCCGCCGAATCCGGGGGTTGCGGGGGCTGCAGGCTAGAATAGGCGATCGCCATGAGAGACAAGCAGACCCGGCTCCTCTTCGACGCCCTCGCCTTCGCCGCCGAGAAGCACCGCACGCAGCGGCGCAAGGACCCCGAGGCCTCGCCATACATCAATCACCCGATCGCGCTGGCGCGGGTGCTCTCGATCGAGGGGCGCATCCACGACCCGAAAATTCTCGCCGCCGCCATCCTGCACGACACGCTCGAGGACACGAAGACGACCTACGAGGAGTTGCACGAGCGCTTCGGACCGACGATCGCCGCCATCGTGCGCGAGGTGACCGACGACAAGACGCTCTCCGCCCCCGAGCGCAAGCGCCTGCAGGTCGAACACGCGGGCGAGCTGTCGCGTCGCGCCCGGCTGGTGAAGCTCGCCGACAAGACCGCCAATCTGCGCGACCTCATCGCCAACGCGCCGACCGAGTGGTCGCTGCAGCGCAGGCGCGACTACTTCGACTGGGCGAAGAAAGTTGTCGACAAGATCCGCGGCACGAACAAGAAGCTCGAGCGCGCCTTCGATGACGCGTACGCCGGCCGGCCCTGAACTCGCGGGTCAGGCGCGGGAGCGCCGGCGCTGCCCCGGTTGCCGCGATGCGCTCTGCGCCGCCCGTGGCGTTCGCAGTCCGAACACCTCGGCGAGCGCCTGGCGATACTGGTCCGCCCCGGCGCTCATGCTATCGCTGTGACCCGCACCCTCGATGAGGAGCAGTTTCTTCGGTCCGTTGGCAGCGTCGTAGAGCGCCTGACCGAAGCGCGAAGGCACCTCGTGGTCGAGCGAACCGTGCACGACCAGCACGGGCATCGCGATCCTGCCGATCTTGCCCACCGAATCGAAGCGCTGCGACATCAGCGCGCCGAGCGGCAGCCAGGGGAAACTCCACTCCCTGGCGATGTCCACCAGTGTCGTGAAGGTCGACTCGACGATGAGCCCGGCGGCGGGGTCCGCCGCGCCGCTGCTCAGCGTCGCGGCGAGGTCGACCGCCACGGCGCCGCCGAGGGAATGGCCGTAGATGAACCGCTTGGCGGGATCCGGCTGCTGCTTGACGAGCCATTCCCACGCCGCACGGGCATCTTCGTACACGGTCTGCTCGGAAGGCAGGCCCCCGTCGCTCAGGCCGAAGCCGCGATAGTCGATCGCAAACACCGAGAAGCCGAAACCGCGCAGCAGCTCGAGCCGCTGGACCTGGCCCGTCAGATCCACGCGTGAACCGTGCAGGTACAGGATGGCGGGCGCCCGCGGATCGGCGGCGGGCCACCACCAGGCGTGCACATTCTGTGTACCTGCGCTGCTGCGTACGGGGAGCGCGAACTCCTGCAGACCTGCTGGCAGGGTGCCGAACCAGCTCGTCGCACCGTGAATCGCCTCGAAGGTGAGCTGACGCTCCTCTTGTTGCAGCGCGGTCGAGCCGCCGACGATCAGCGTGCCGGTCATGGCAGCAGCCATCGCAAGTCGCAGGGCGAGCGTCGGGCGGACGACAAGGCGTTGCGCAAGCATGGCGAGTCCTCTGCTTGCGACTCAGCAAAGAGCGTGCCCGACTCTTTCCCTGTGAACGACAGCGGGCGGGGAACGTCCTGGAGCAGAGGCGTCGCGCGAGCTAGGGCTCGAAGCCGCAGCGGCTTCGCAACTCTGCCGACTCGGGCCCGGAGAGCATGCGCGCGAGCTCGCGCGCGAGCGAAAGATGGCGCGTCGCCGAGCACACCGCGACCGCGTAGGCCGTGGCGAGCGCAAACGGCTCGGGCAGCACGCCGACAAGTCTGACGCCGGGCGTGCTCCTGATCTCGGTCACCTGCGTGCAGCCGATGGACCCGGCGCCGGCGCGCGCAAGGGCGGCCATTGCCGCCGCGCCGTTGGGATGCGGGTGCAGCCGCTGGGCGAGCGCCGTGTCGAGCTCGAGCGCGCGCAGGACCTTGGCGAAATGGATCCCTGCGGTCGCGCGCGTCGGGTCGGGAAAGTAGACTGCAGGCGCAGCGGCGAGACTTGCGTGCAGCGCTTCGCGCGTGCCGATCGACGGCGCCGGATCGCTTTCGCGCACCGCGATTCCGGTCTCCACGCGGCCGAGCACCGCGACCGTCTCGGCGAGAACGCGGCTCTCGCGGGCGAACTCGCCGACCATCGCGCTCGTCGAGATCAGCACGTCGCTGTGCTCGCCGGCAGCGAGCCTCTCCTTGAGCGCACCCACCGCCTGGAAGGTCGCGATCAGCTCGCACCCGTTGCGGGCTGCGAAGCCCGCGGCGAGCGCGCTCACCACACCCTGTGCCGCGCCGGCTGACAGCAGGCGAAGCTTTGTCACTCGCGCCGCCGTTCTCTGCTTTCTTTCTGCTTGGCTATTGGTCGGGCTTGGCGCCGGAAATCTTGACGATGCGCTCCCACTTCACGATGTCGGCCTCGATGTACTTGCCGAACTCTTCGGGCGTCATCGTCATCACGACCGCGCCCTGGGTCGCCCACTCGCGCTTCACTTCCGGTCGGTTTTCGATCTTGGTGATCTCCGCGTTGAGCCGGTTCACGATCGCCGGCGGCGTTCCCCTCGGCGCGATCAGGCCGAGCCAGATCGTCGCTTCGTAGCCGGGCACGCCCGCTTCGCTGATCGTCGGGACGTCGGGCAGGACAGTCGAGCGCACCTTGCCGGACGTGCCGAGCGCGCGGACGTGCCCTGCCTTGACTTGCTCGGTCATCGTGGTGACCGCATCGAACATCATCTGCACCTGGCCGCCGATCACGTCCGTGCGCGCACCCGAGCTGCCCTTGTACGGAACGTGCACGATGTCGACGCCCGCCATCGCCTTGAACAGCTCTCCAGCCATGTGATACGGCGTTCCGTTGCCGGAAGAAGCGTAGTTGAGCTTGCCCGGCTCCGCCTTGGCGAGGGCGATGAATTCGGCCAGCGTCTTCGCTTTTACCGACGGATGCACGACCATCACCAGGTCGGAGTAATTGATGGGCGCAATCGGCACGAAATCGCGCGTGAGCGAGAACGGCTTGTTGGGGATCAGCGTTTCGTTGACGGTGTGCGTGTTCGACATCAGGAGCAGCGTGTAGCCGTCGGGCGCGCTCTTGGCGGCCGCATCCGTGCCGACGATCGACCCCGCGCCCGGCCGGTCGTCGACCACGAACGGCTGCCCCAGCGTCTCCTGCAGCCGCTGGGCGAGAAAGCGCGCATAGACGTCGGCTGGCCCGCCGGTCGCAAACGGCACGATGATCCTCACCGGCCGCGCCGGGTAGTCCTGCGCTCCTGCCGGGCCGGTGCCGACCCAAAGCGCGAGTACAGCTAGAAAGGCCGCGGCGGCATTCGCCGCGCGCGCGGTAGCCTGCACCGATCGGGACCGCATGTTTTCTCCGGAGGCGAGTTGACGAAACGCCTGCGCGGCAATCTACCCCAAGTCCCCGTCTCGCGGTAGCATCTCGCCGCCCGTCCAGAAGAACGATCCCAGGAGAGGACGAACAAGGAGAACAAGAACGGCAACCTGACCGCGATCATCGACGCCAAGGAGGCTGAACCAAACGCGGCGCGGCCGGTCAACCCGTGGTACCCCGGCACGCTCCCCTGGAGAATCGCTTGAACGATGATCTCGCCGTCGGACGTCTGCTCGGTCGCCGTGATGCGCTCGCGCTCATCGGCGGTGCGGGCCTCGCGCTGCTCACGCGGCCGCCGCTCGCGCGCGCCGAGGGCGCTTCGGCAATCCCTTCCTGCCTGGCGCGACCGCAGCAGACGGAGGGACCGTTTTTCGTGGACGAAGCACTCGCTCGCTCGGACATCCGTTCCGATCCGGCGACCGGTGCGGTCAGTCCCGGTGCGCCCTTGCGACTGAGTTTCCGCGTCTCGCGCATCACAGGCGGCGCGTGCGCACCTCTGCCGGGCGCCACCATCGACGTCTGGCAGTGCGACGCAGCCGGTCGCTACTCCGATGTGCGCGAGTGGGGAGCGTCTACAGTGGGGCAGAAATTCCTCCGCGGCTATCAGGCGACCGACGCTACCGGCGGCGCCACGTTCGTCACCATTTACCCCGGCTGGTACGAAGGCCGAGCCGTGCACGTGCACTTCAAAATTCGCCCGCCGGCGTCGGATGCGCGTCGTGGCGAGTTCACCTCGCAGCTATACTTCGACGATGCGCTGAGCGACCGCGTGTTCGCGCGCGCGCCGTACCGTGCGGGCGCCGCCGAGCGCCGGATGCGCAACGAGCGCGACGGCCTGTTTCGTGCCGGCGGGCGGCAGCTCACGCTCGACGTGCGCGAGCAGGCGGATGGTTACGCAGCGACCTTCGACATTGGACTGGACGTCTCATGAGTGATCACACGCGTCGCATCGGCGCGAAAAAGCTTTGCTTCCTCGCGGCGGCGCTCGCCGGCCTCACGGCGTGCTCGCAGCAGCCCGATCCTCCAAAACCCGCTCCGTCGCCGGCGCAGGCGCTCGACACGGCCGCCTCGGCAATGACGGGACGCTCCCAGTCGGCGGGCCACGAGGAAGCCGGTATCGCGTGGCGCAAGGGAGACGTCGATGCGGCGTTCGCCGCAGCGCGCGCCGAGCACATCCCAGTGTTCCTGTACTGGGGCGCGGTGTGGTGCCCACCGTGCAATCAGGTAAAGGCCACGATCTTCAACCGCCAGGATTTCATCGATCGTGCGCGATTCTTCGTCCCCGTGTATCTCGACGGCGACACGCCGAGCGCGCAGAAGCTCGGCGCGCGGTTCAACGTGTCGGGCTACCCAACGATGATCCTGTTCACGCCCGAGGGACACGAGATCATCCGCCTGCCGGGCGAGGTCGACGCCGACCAATACATGCGCGTTCTCGCGCTCGGGATGAGCGCCGGTGCGCGCCCGGTCAAGGACACGCTCGCGGCAGCGCTCTCGGGGTCGGGCGGCCGCGCCGCGCGCCTTACGCCGGACGAGTGGCGCGTGCTGGCCTATTACTCCTGGGCCGTCGATGAACAGCAGCTCGTGCCGAAGCGCGAGCTCGCCCCGACCCTGCAGCGGCTCGCCAACGCCTGCCCCGCGGATCAGCCCGAGAGCAGGACGCGGCTCGGCCTGAAGGCCCTCGCCACTGCGGCCACCGCCAAGGACGCCAAGCCACGACCCGACGCGGCTGCAGTCGCCGTCGTCGAAAAAGTCCTCGCGGATCCGCGCGTCGCGCGCGAGAACTTCGATACGCTCACCGAGTATCCGCGGGAGATCATCACCCTCATCACGGCCCCGGCTTCGCCGGAGCGGGCGAAACTCGAAGCGGCCTGGAGCGCTGTACTCGACCGACTCGCTTCCGATGCGACTCTGTCGACCGCCGATCAGCTCACCGCGGTGACCGCTGAAGTGCAGCTCGCGCAGCTCGCCGCGGGAAGCGACCCGCTGCCGGCGGAGCTCCTCGCCAAGGTGCGCGACCAGGTCGCCCGCGCCGATCGCGGCACATCCGACCCGTATGCGCGCCAGGCCGTGATCAGCCAGGCGGCTGACGCGTTGACCGAGGCGGGACTGCTCGACGAATCCGATGCACTGCTCAAGGCAGAGCTCAAGCGCTCGCACTCGCCGTACTACTTCATGGTCGATCTCGCCGAGAACGCGAAGAAGCGCGGCGACAAGGCCACCGCGCTCGACTGGTACTCGCAGTCCTACGCCGCGGCGGAAGGCCCGGCGACGCGGCTGCAATGGGGCGTGCGCTACGTCAACGCACTCACCGAGCTCGCGCCGCAGGATGCTGGGCGCGTGGAAGCGGCCGCCAACAGCGTGATCGGCGAGCTCGAGCCCACACCCGACACGTTCTACGAGCGCAACCTGCGCGGGCTGGAGCGCATGGGCGGAAAGCTTTCGGCCTGGGGCAAGGACCCGGCGCACGCGGCCGCGCTCGCACGCATCCGCGCGCAGATGTCGCTCGTGTGCGAGAAGCTTCCGGCGAAGGATCCGGCGCGCGCCAAGTGCAGCGGCGCGCTGCGAGGGCAGCCCGTCAGGGCTTGAGGACGGCCTTCACCGAGCTCGCGCTGACGGCGAGCGCCCCGTCTCCGTGCACGGACGCGGGCGGGTCGGCTTCCTCTCCGCCATCGGTGTCGACGCCGAGGAAGTCGTGCAGAGCAGCGCGGTATTCGCCGTTGCCGACCCGCATGCTGTTGTTGTGCGTGGCGCCCTTGACGAGCAGCAGCTTCTTGGGCTCGGCCGCAGCTTCGTAGAGTCTCTCGCTGAAGCGTGACGGCACGTAGCGGTCGTCGGCACCGTGCGCGATCAGCACCGGCATGCGCACGCGGCCGATCTTGTCGACCGAGTCGAAGGTCTGCGTCAGCAGGAGCTGGAACGGAACCCAGGACCAGGTCAGCTCGCGCGCCACGTCGGCCAGCGTCGTGAAGGATGACTCGACGACGAGCCCCCGCGCCGGAGCCGGAGCGCCCGTCTTCGCGCTCTCGTCACCCAGGCGCGCCGCGAGATCGATCGCCACCGCGCCGCCGAGGGAGTGCCCGTAGATGAAGCGTCGCGAGGGATCGGGCTCGAGTTCGGCCAGCCGCTGCCACGCGGTCATCGCGTCCGCGTAAACGGTCTCCTCCGAGGGAACGTCGCCGTCGCTCTTGCCGAAGCCGCGGTAGTCGATCGCCAGCACCGAGAAGCCGAACTCGTGCAGCTCCTGGATACGGAAGAGCTGCCCGGTCAGATTCCAGCGCGCGCCGTGGAGATAGAGGACCGCAGGCGCACGCTCCCCTGCCGGCCACCACCACGCGTGGATGCGCTGGACCGTTCCATCCGCCGCGCTGACCGGGAGGTCCATCTCCTGAACGCCGTCGGGCAGCCCCTGGTACCAGCTTGCGGTGCCGGGAACGACGCGGAAGGTGAGCTCGCGCTCCTTGGTCTGGATAGTCGCGCAGCCGACCACCGCCAGCAGCGTCACCACTCCCGCGCTGACGGTTACGCGCCGGACAGCGGGACGGCGCCAGAGTGCGACAAGGTCAGGCATGGCTGCGATCCAATACTCGTGAAGCTGACGGGGCTTCGAACAGACCGCTCGACCGGTGCCGAGGTTCCGCGAGCGCTCGTCCGACATTCTAAATTACAGGTTGGGAGGCGCCCTATAATGGTCTCCGGTGTCGTTTCCCCCGCAAAGGAACCCATGAGCAAGACCCGCAACGTGGCTGTCCTCGTCGGCAGCCTGCGCAAGGAATCGCTGAATCGCAAGATGGCCAACGCGCTCATCGCGATGGCCCCCTCCGGACTCAAGCTCGAGATCGTCGAGATCCGCCAGCTGCCGCTCTACAACCAGGACGACGAGGCCGCCGCGCCGCCGGCGGTGCTCGCCTTCAGGCAACGCATTCAGAGCGCCGACGCGGTCCTGTTCGTCACCCCGGAGTACAACCGCACCGTTCCGGGAGGACTGAAGAACGCCATCGACGTCGCCTCGCGGCCGTACGGCAAGAGCGCGTGGACGGGCAAGCCCACGGCGGTGGTGAGCGTTTCGCCCGGCGCGCTCGGGGCCTTCGGCGCCAATCACTGCCTGCGCCAGTCGTTCGTCTTTCTCAATATGCCGGCGATGCAACAGCCGGAGGCCTACATCGGCAACGCCGCGCAGCTCTTCAACGACAAGGGAGAGCTCGTGAACGAGTCCATGCGCGAGTTCATGGGCAAGTTCCTGCACGCCTTCGCGGCATGGATCGAGCGCAACTCGCCGCAGTGAGCGCTATTCGAAGAGCGACGCCGTAGGCTCGGCGGCAGCGGGAGCCGCGGCGGCGGCATCCTCCGCAGGAGTGAGACCGCCGATGCGCACGCCGAGCAGGCGGATGCGCCGGTCGAGCGGCACGCGCTTCAGGCACTCTCCTGCGGTACGCCTGATCGTCTGCGCGTCCTGCGTGGGCGCAGCGATCGTCTGGTCGCGGGTCACCGTGCGGAAGTTGTCGTAGCGCAGCTTGAGCCCGATCGTCCTGCCCGCGTAGCCGGCTCGGCAGAGGTCCTCGCTCAGCTCGACGCACAGCTCCGTGAAGATGCGCGACAGCGCGTCGCGGTCCCGCTTGGCGTGCAGGTCGCGCTCGAAGGTCGTCTCCCGGCTGATCGACTTCGGCTCGCTGTGTGTGACGACCGGGCGCTCATCGCGCCCGTGCGCCGCTTCGTGCATCCAACTGCCGAGCGCTTTTCCGAACCGCTCGATCAGCCATTCGCGCTCGGTCTGCGCGAGCTCGCCGATGGTGCGGATGTTGAGCGAGGCCAGGCGCTCCGCCGTCTTTGGACCGATGCCGTTGATCTTCCGCGCAGGAAGCGGCCAGATGCGCGCGGCGATCTCGGACAGCGCGACGATGGTCAGCCCGTCAGGCTTGTCGAGCTCGGAGGCGATCTTCGACAGGAGCTTGTTCGGCGTGAGTCCGATCGAGCAGGAGAGCCCGGTGGCGTCGCGAACCGCCTGCTTGATCGCCTGCGCGACTGCGCGCGCCTCGCGCCAGGTTTCGCCCTCGTCGCGCGGAGCCCTTGCCGCCACCACTTCGGTCAGGTCGACGTAGATCTCGTCGATGCCGCGATCTTCGATCTGCGGCGCGAGCCTGGCCACCGCGGCCTTGAAGCGGCGCGAATGGCTGCGGTAGGCATCGAAATCGGCCGGCAGCAGCACCGCTTCGGGCGCGAGTCGCGCCGCCTTCATCAGCCCCATGGCGGAGTGCACGCCGAGCGCGCGAGCTTCGTAGCTCGCTGTGGTGGCGACACCGCGGCCGGCGTAGTCGCCGAGGCGCGCGAAGCGCCGTGTGCGCCCGCCGGTGGCGGGATCGATCGTCTCCTCCGGCTGCGAGCGCCGTCCACCTCCGACGACGACCGGGCGCCCCTTGAGCTCAGGATAACGCAGCAGCTCGACGGAGGCATAGAACGCGTCCATGTCGAGATGTGCGATGACGCGGATGGACTGATGAGGCATTGCTCCCGGTCGCAGGCGGGACCACGACCGGGAGTTTAAGCGATGCGCGGCAAGCCTCGATGGGGAGCCTCAGCCGAGCTTCGGGGCGGTCTCCTTGAAGCTGGGGCGCTCCGCCATCCAGGCGTGGGCGCGAGACACGTTGGGCACTTCCGCGAGCGCTGCCTTTCCTTCCGGGAACATGCCGACGTAGAAGATGATCGGCGCGAGCAGCAGGTCGGGCAGCGTGATCTGATCGCCGACGAGCACGTTGCGCGCCCCGTAAGCCTCGTTGAGGATGCCGAGCTGCTGCTTGATCTCCGGCACCGCGGCGTCGATCGTCTTGCGCTCCGGCGTGCCGCCCGCGCCTTTCGGGAACACGTACTGCAGCACGTAGCGGCGCACGATCGCGTCGTAGCAGTAGAAGCTGATCGCGCTCGTCCACTGCTCCATCTTGGCGCGGTTCCAGGCGTTGCCCGAGATGAGCGAGGCGCCATCGAAGCACTCGTCGATGTAGCGAATGATCGCGCTCGTCTCGTAGAGCGTGAAATCGCCGTCGCGCAGCGCCGGAACATGCCCGAACGGATTGATAGCGAGCACCTCGTCGCAATGCGGCGCGACGGGTTCGTACGCATACTTGACGCCCTTCTCGGCGAGCGCCATGCGCGTGGCGCGGACATAGCTGCTGCGCGGGTCGCCGAACACGGTGATCGTGGCGGCGGTTCCGCGAGCGTCGGTGGCGTCGGCGAGCCGGTTGACGCACTGGCCCCAGCCGACCCGGTGCCCGTCTCGCGCTTCCTGCGCAGGGAAGCCGCTGTGCAGCAGCGTGAGCTCGGTCTCGGGACCGTTCTCGCCCCGTCGCTCCACCAGGCTCACCGTCACCAGCGTTTCGGGAAGCTTCGACATCGGCTCGGTTTCCCACTTCCAGGTAAAGGTGATCCTTTCGGGCGACTTGATTTCGCGATATTCGCCGCCGACCTTCACCGGCTCGGAGTTGCGTTGCCGCATCGTCACCTCGTAGCGGCCGCCGACGCGCGGATCGATCGTCGCGCCGACGATGGCGTACCCTCGCGGCCCGAACCACTGTCGCAGCAGCTCGGGCTTGACGAAGGCATCGAACACGCGCTGGCGTGGCGCGCGGATGGTGCGCTTCAGCGTGAGGTCGAAAGTATCTCGGGCAGTCATCGTTTGCTCCTTGGCTTGCGGTTCGATTGAGGATCCGTTCGAGGCCGGCGCTCTCGCTCGGGCTTGGGCGGCGTCTCGAGCAGTGCCGCGAGGTCGTCGAGCCGCTGCTCCCAGAACCGGCGGTATTCTTCGATCCAGTCCGCGGCCGTGCGCAGGGGCTGCGGCCGCAGGCGGCAGATGCGCCACTGCGCGTTCACCCGCCGTTCGATGAGCCGCGCGCGCTCGAGCACGCGCAGGTGGCGCGAGATGGCCGGCAGCGAGATCGAGAACGGCCGGGCGAGATCTCCTACGATTGCGTCACCGCGCGCGAGCCGCGCCAGGATCGCGCGTCGGGTCGGGTCCGCGAGCGCGGAAAAGGTCGCGTCGAGATCTCGCGACCGGGTGGAAGCGTGATGGGCTGACATGGACGGCGGGCGAGCGGCAACGCTGGCGCCGACGATACCGTGATTGTATTTAACCGTCAAGTAAAATAAAGAGGAGGCTCACCCGACTGGGATAGCAGCCAAACCGCCGCATCGCCTTCGCCTTCGGCATCCACACTTGTGCGGGGCTGAATCTGGCACAGCTCGAAGCGCGCGTCGCGCTCACGCGATTCCTCGCCCGCTTCCTGTGCTACGCCCTGTCGGCAGAACCCGTGCGCGGAGGAAGAGCGCGCTTTCGCGGCTTCCTCTGGCTGCCGGCGCGCCTCGCGCCGTGAGCGCTCAATGGCTCGCCCGCTTCTGTCGGGCGAGATCGATGTCGATGTACTTCCAGTAGGTCGTGTACGGATGCTTGTAATACCCGAGCACCCATGGCTGAACGAAATCGTTCTCCAGGCGGAAGATGGTCGGAATGAGCGGCCCGTAGGTCGCGGTGATCTCCGAGGCCGCGCGCGAGGCGGCGATGCGACCCGCCTCGTTCGGGCTCGACATGAAGCGATCAACCGCGCGGTCGAATTCGCCGAAATGGAAGCGCGACGCGTTCACCGCCGTCGGCTGCCGGCCGTCGAGCTGCCACAACTCCGCGTAGCCGAAGGGCACGCCGCCGTAGCCGGCCGAGTACATCTGGTATTTCCCGGCTTCCAGGTCCTTGATGAAATCCTGGAACGGCGTCATTCGGTAATCGCTGCGCAAGCCCAGGGCGTCGAGGTTCTTCTTCCACAACGTGGCTGTCTCGCGCGAGACCGCCGCGGTGCGCAGCGACATCGTGATCGTCAGCGGCTTCCCGTCGGGCGCGGCGCGAAAGCCGTCCGCACCGCGCTTGTAGCCGAAGCGATCGAGCAGCGCGTTCGCTTCGGCTGGATTGTAGGGCGACGGCGGCATCGAGGGATCGAAGCCCGCTACGCCTGGCGGCACGAGCTGATTCGCGGGCAGCGCTTGTCCGTTGTAGACGACCTCGATCAGCGTCTTGCGATCGAAGCCCAGCGCGATCGCGCGGCGCAGCGCGACCCGCTCCTTGCTCATGCCTCCGCTCACCGAGTCGTCCATGTTGAAGACGACCGAAAATGAATAGGGCTCGGGATAGACGTGCCGTGCGATACCGCGGGCTGCGTACTCCGGTTTGAGCTTGTCGTCGGAGAGCAGCCGCCCTGCGATATCGGAGCGCAGCACCGCGATATCGAGCGTGCCGCGCTCGAATTCGAGCAGCCGCGGCAGATCCTCCTCGATGATGGCGATCTCGATCACGCCGACCTGCGGCAGCGTCTTGCCCTGCATGCTTTTCTCCAGCGCTGCGAGCGTCGGATCGTTGCTTGTCGGAAAGCGCAGCGTCCGGTACTTCGGGTTCGCTTCAAGCACGACTTTCGTGCCCCGCTGCCACTCGCGCAAGCGGTAGGGCCCGGTGCCGACTGGATGCGCGCGGATGTCGCCGTTCGCAGCCTCGACGACTTCGCGCGCGCAGAGGAAGTAGTTGAGGATCGCCTGCGCGATCGGGTAGTTGACCTCGGTAAGCTTCATCTGCAGCGTATAGTGGTCGAGAGCGCGCAGCCCCTCGATCGGCCGGTCGTAATCGAGCTTGCCGCTCTTCTGGGCGGCGTCGACCACGGCGCGCATCCCGACGATGAGGTCAGCCGACACCGGTGCCCCGCCGCGGCGCAGGTTCGGGTCGAGGAAGCGGGTGATCGAGTACACGGCATCCTGTGCCACCAGCTCACGCGGCTTGCCGCGGAAGGCGGGATCGTCGGTGAAATAGATCCCGGGCTTGAGGCGAACCGTCCAGGTGAGCCCGTCGGCGCTGATCTGCGGCGGCCCCGCCGCCACTACTGGCGCGAGCGTTGGCGCCGCGGCGAGGTAATCCCACTCGTAGAGGCTCTCGAAGATCGCCGCGATGACATCGAAGGACGGCGAATCGTTGAACTGCTGCGGATCGAGCGTCTCGATATCGGGCGAGGCGATGCGCAGCACCTTGTTCGGATCGGCCGCTTGCGCGGAAAAACACGAGGCAAACGCGACGAGCGCGAGCAAGCGCATCGCGCGTCGCTGTCGCTCAACAGCCATCAGCCGGTTCGGTGCCGCCGAGCTTCTGTGGGTCGGGGATGCGCCTCAGCCCGCGGGGGGCGGAAGCGGTGCGTTCTGAGACGGCGGATAGCTGTACACGGGTGGCCCGTATCTCGCCGGGGCGTACCTGGGTCCGAGGGGAACCTGATTACCCTTGGCATACATGCACTGCAGATACGCCGAGTCGTACTGGTGTTGCGCCTGATCGTAGGTATAGCCGGCCGCGTTCGCGCCGGACGCGCTGCCGAAGATCAGGCCCGTACCCGCGCCGATCGCCGCACCCGCACCCGCCTGCCCCGTCGCCGAGCCGATGATGGCGCCGGCTGCAGCGCCCAGCGCGGAGCCCCAGACCGCGTTTGCGGCGGCGGCGTTGTTCGCTTGCTGTGCTGCATCCCCGCCGCCGATCGAGTACTGTGCGTACTGACGACACGTGACGTCGTCAGCCTGGAATTGCTCGAAGCTCTTCGTCGTTCCGGGGAGCGCCATCACCCGCGGCCCTGTCGGGGCCGTCACGCACCCCGCGAGAAGCGCAGCGCACGCGACTCCGGCGAGCTTCCATCCGGTTTTCATGTGTTCTCCCTGCCTTCGTGTCAGTATTGCGCGGGTGCGTTTTGGGGCACGACGCGCAGCCAGCCCGGCGCACACGTTGCCACCTGCGGGTAGTAGCCCGCGGGGTTCGGGCAGTAGTAGGCGTAGCCGTCGCTCGTTACCGGACCGCTTTGATATTGTCCGCTCGGCGCGCCCGCATCGCCGCGTTGGATGTAGCTGCCGTAGCCGTAGGCCGGCGCATCGTAGCCGTACCCGTAGCCGTAGCCGTAACCGTAACCGTAGTACGGATACCCGTACGCCGTCGGGTAATACGGGTAGTACCCAGGCCACCATCCCCACCACGGTCCACCGATTCCGACGACCACGCTGCCGTGCCAGCCCCAGCCGCCGTGCCAGTTGCCATTCCAGTTGTTGCCGTGCCAGTTGCCGTTCCAACTGCCGCCGTGGCTGCCGCTCCAGCCCTGCGAGCCGCCGCTCCAGCCGCCCCCGTGCATGCCGCCGCCACCGCTCCAGCCCCCACCGCCACCGCCGTGCATCCCGCCCCCACCGCCGCGCTGGGCGCTGGCACCGCCGGCTACGGCGAGCGCAAGGATCGCCGCGAGAATCATTGCAAATCGTTTCATGGTGTTCCCCTGTTTCGGGATCTTCTCTCTTAGACTAGTCGCTTTCGCCACCGTTCGTCCACTCGGCGGTCGAACCTTAACCTATGTCAAACCGCTATCACCTGCAACGCGTAACCAGGCTAACCGGTTTACTGGGGTAAAATTCCAACTTTTGCTCTATGGAGCTGGCACTTATGGCAGAGCAATCCGGCGCCCGCGCTGGCGACGCGAAGATGGACGCCGCCTCGTTGTATCGCGAGGAGATCTATACCGACCGCGCCGCGGGAACGATCCGTGTGCTGGTTCCGGTTACCCGGGACGGCGGCCCCGACCAGACGCGGCCGACGCTCTACATCGGCGAAGCGCAGATCCTGACGAACATGGGACCTCTGCCGATCAGCTTCGAAATCGAGGCGGCCAACCTCGGCCAGGCGGTGCAGAAGTACGGCGATGCAGCAAAAGAGGGCGTCGAGCGAGCGGTGCGAGAGCTTCAGGAGTTGCGTCGACAGGCCTCGTCGTCGATCGTGCTGCCCGGCGCAGGCGCGCCCGGTCTCCCCGGAGGGTTGCCGCCCGGCGGTCTGGGGGGCGGCAAGATCAAGCTACCGTGAGCCGTTAAGGCGGCCTCGGGTTCCCGATCGCGCGGAGCCATGGGGACTCCGGCCTCGCTTGCTGCCCTGACGCTTGCCGCAGCATCACTCGTCGCGCCTCCGGCGGCTGCCGCTCTCGACATGAGCGAGGGCTTGTGGGAGACGACGATTACCGCCGACGGCCAGTCGCGCTCTCTCGGCCCCAGCTGCTACACGAAGGCCGACATTGCCGAGATGGAGAGGGTGCTGCAGGGCAAATCCACGAACACCGGCGGCGTCTGTCGCTACATCGACTTCGTGCAGAACGGCCCCAGCGTCCGCTACACGATGATCTGCCGCAACGGCGACGACGAGCAGCGAAGCACCATCTTCGCGGAATATCGGGGAACCTTGGCGACCGGGACCATCAAGACGCAAGGAGTCACGGTCACCACCGTGAGCAGACGCGTGGGCAGCTGCACCGCGAGCTCGTTCGGACGCTAGGCGAGGCGGAACGATGTCGGGCGATTCGGCCAGCGGTCTCGCGCGAGGGCTGACGCAGTACGGCGACAGCGGATTTGCGCTGTATCTGCGCCGTTCGTTCGCGCGCTCGATGGGCTACTCCTCGGCGCTCCTCGCGCGCCCGACGGTGGGCATCTGCCACGCAGCATCCGACCTCAATAACTGCCATCGTCATTTCCCGGAGCTGATCGAGGCGGTGAAGCGCGGCGTGCTGGCGGCCGGTGGATTGCCTCTCGCGTTCCCCACGATCTCGCTCGGCGAAGTGTTCCTGCACCCGACGAGCCTCATGTATCGCAACCTGATGGCGATGGACGTGGAGGAAATGAGTCGCGCGCAGCCACTCGATGCGGTGGTGCTCGTCGGCGGCTGCGACAAGACCGTCCCTGCGCAGCTCATGGGCGCGGCTTCGGCGGACGTGCCCGCGATCCAGCTCGTCGCGGGCCCGATGATGAGCGCGCGTCACGAGGGTGAGCGCCTCGGAGCGTGCACCGACTGCCGGCGTTTCTGGGCACGCTTTCGCGCCGGTGAAGTCGATGCCGCAGCGATCGAGCGCGTCGAGGCGCGTCTCGCAACGACCGCGGGAACCTGCGCGGTCATGGGGACCGCGAGCACGATGGCCTGCCTCGCGGAAGCGCTTGGCATGCTCGTGCCGGGAACCGCTGCCGTTCCTGCCGTGCACGCCGATCGCCTGCGTGCGGCCGAGGAGACGGGGCGCACGGCCGTCGCGCTCGCTGCATCACGGTTGAGTCCCTCGCGCATCATTACGCGCGAGTCAGTCGAGAACGCGCTCACCGTTCTGCTCGCCATCGGCGGCTCCACCAACGCGGTGATTCATCTCGCCGCGATCGCCGGCCGGGTCGGAGTGCGCCTGTCGCTCGCGCAGCTCAATGAGCTTTCCGACGCGACCCCGGTCCTGGTCGATCTCAAGCCCACCGGCTCGCACTACATGGAAGACTTCTTTGCGGCCGGCGGCATGAGCGCGGTCCTGCACGAGCTCAAGCCCTTGCTGCACCTCGAGTGCCTCACCGTCACCGGCGAGACGCTCGGTGAGCGGCTGGCCGAACCGCCGCAGTGGGTGGATCGAGCCGTGGTGCGCCCCTTCGGCGAGCCCTTCCAGCCGGTCGGCGGACTGGTCGCGCTTTTCGGCACGCTTGCTCCGAACGGCGCGATCCTCAAGCGCTCTGCCGCGAGTGCGGATCTGTTCGAGCGCAGCGGGCGCGCCGTGGTCTTCGCCTCGCCCTCGGATCTTGCCGCGCGCATCGACGACCCTTCGCTCGACGTCCGCCCGGACGATTTCCTGGTGATGCAGAACTCCGGGCCCACGAGCGGCCACGGCATGCCGGAGTCCGGTTATCTGCCGATCCCGGGTAAGCTCGCGCGCGCTGGCGTCAAGGACATGGTGCGCATCTCCGACGCTCGCATGAGCGGCACCGCGTACGGAACGGTCGTGCTTCACGTGAGTCCCGAGGCCGCCCTCGGCGGGCCGCTTGCGCTCGTTCGCAACGGCGACCGCATCTGGCTTTCGGCGCGCGAGCGCCGCATCGATCTCGAAGTCGATCCGGCGGAGCTCGCCCGGCGCAAGGCGCAGTGGCGGCCGCCGCCGCGCCCGGCGCGCGGCTATCAGCGTCTCTACGCCGAGCACGTGCTGCAGGCGGAAGAAGGTTGCGATTTCGACTTCCTGCGGCCTCCGGCAGCGTAACCCTGCAGCTTCCGCTAGGAAACCGTCCTACACTCGAATCAGACGGCCGCCGATGCAGCGCACCGGGCGCTGCGGCTACATTGAAGCCTCATGATCAAGTAGCGGAGCGTGCAATGACGATGAATCTGCTCAAGCTCGCCGTCACGGACTGGCCCGACCTGCTCATGGCGGGCTCGCTCGCGCTTCTGTTGTGCGGCCTGCTGCTCAAGCTCAGGGTCGCGCACAAGGAGGACGCCAGCGCCATGGCACAGCCGCCGGCGCCGAACACGATCGGGCAATACCGCCCGCAGGTGTATCACTGAAGCGCTAGTGCAGTCGCTGCCGGCTCTTGCGCGCTGCTTCGCGCCGCTGCGCGCGGCGCTCGGCGCGATTGGGCTCGGCTTTCGCCTGCTCGCGCCAGAAGCGGAAGATGAGCACTGCGGCGATCGGCAATTCGTCGATCATGCCGAGACGCTTTTCGGGCGTGTCGACCCAGTCGAGGTATTCGGGGTCGTGATCGCCGTAGGCGAGCGCCTCGACCGGAAGCATCCAGTCGCGCGTGCCGCCGTCGGCGTAGATCGGCTCCCATAGCTCCTCGCGCAGCAGGACGCCGGCCATGTAGCCTTCGCACCACGCGCTCGCCTCGGGCGGCCCTCCTTCGCTCTTCGCGCTACGCGCGTCGCGCTGGCGCGGTTCGCCCTCCTCGGCACGGTAGAGCAGCGGCCTGAAGCGGGTCGGAGAATCGAGCAGCGTGCGCACGATGCTGTTCTGCAAGCGCAGGATCAGCGACAGGATGCGCTCGGCCTGCTCGTTGTCGGCAAACGCAGGCGAGACGCTGCGCTGGCTGTCGCTCCACACGACGGGCAGCCATTCCGAAGGCTGAATCTGTTCGGGCCCGCTCACGACCGCCGTGAGAAACCCGTCGAGCATCTCGAGGTCCATGCAGTCCTGGGGAACGGCATTGGAGCCGAAGAAAGCCTCGAGCGTGTCGTACTCCGCTTCGGTCAGCGGCTCGTCGAGCTTCGTGGTTTCGGACATGGCAGGACGCTAGGCGAGTCGCGAACTTGCAATGATCGCCCGTTACGCGGGCGAATGCAAACCTCAGCGCAGCGAGTGGGCCAGGTTGAGCGCTGTGGCGAACAGCAGCACGGCGCCCGCCTGATGCGCGGCGGCGAGCGGCAACGGCACAGCGAGGAGCAGGGTCGTCACGCCGAGAGCGAATTGCAGCGCGAGCACGGCGAGCAGCAGATCCGCGGCGAAGCGCGCGCCCGCGGTCGCGGATTCGCTGCGCGTTCGCCACCACAGCAGCGGTGTCAGCGCCGCGAGCACCCACCCGAGCACGCGGTGATCGAACTGTACCGTCGCGACGTTGTTCGTGAAGTTCGCATACCACGGCTCGAGCGCGAAGAGCTCGGGCGGGACCCAATGGCCGTTCATCAGCGGAAACGTGTTGTACGCGAAGCCGGCGCGCGTACCTGCGACGAAGCCGCCCGCGACGATCATCAGGAAAACGAGACCGCACAGGACAAAGGCGAGGCGGCGCGGCCCGGCGGGTCGGTTCGCGCGGGCCGGATACAGGAGCGAGAGCGCGACCCAGAGCATCGCGCCGAAGATCGCGACCGCCAGCGCGAGATGCGCGGCGAGCCGCAGCGGCGAGACCCGCGGGTCGTCGACGAGGCCGCTCGCGACCATGTACCAACCAAGCGCGCCCTGCAGCCCGCCGAGAAGAAAGATCCCAAAGAGCGGCGTCGCGTATCCGGGCGGAATGCGCCGGCGCAGGAGAAACCAGAGATAGGGGAGCAGGAATGCGACACCGATGGCGCGGCCGAGGAGCCGATGGGAATATTCCCACCAGAAAATATGTTTGAACGCGTCGAGGCTCATGCCTCGGTTGATCTGCAGATATTCGGGAGTAGCTCGATACTTCTCGAAGGCGACCCGCCAATCCGCGTCGGTGAGCGGTGGCCAGGTGCCGACGATCGGCTGCCACTCGGTGATCGACAGCCCCGAATGCGTGAGCCGGGTCACACCGCCGACGACGACCATGGCGAGGAGAAGCGCGCAGCAGACGAGGAGCCACGCCGCCACCGCGCGCGGGCTGCCGGCCGCGGGCCGCGACGCGCGTCGCGCAGGAGCCGCACGCGAATAACCCGAATGATCTGCCGCCTCCATGGATCGATTCTGCCACAGGCTTCGAAACTGCTGCGCGCGCACTAGAGCGCAGCGAAGGTCGCTCTAGCGCGACTTCGCCGGGGTGGCCCCCATCTCTTCGACGGTGACGACGACGCGGATCGTGCCGCCGCGCTCGAAGGTGAGCATCAGCGGAAATTTCTCGCCCACCTTGAGC
This sequence comes from Casimicrobiaceae bacterium, assembly GCA_035499135.1. Taxonomy (GTDB): domain Bacteria; phylum Pseudomonadota; class Gammaproteobacteria; order Burkholderiales; family Casimicrobiaceae; genus PALSA-1003. The sequence goes on from DATJZM010000139.1 coordinate 25,829, forward strand.
GGCTGCTTGAGATCGATCAGCATCAGGTGATAGCCGTCGGGCTTGAGCTCCAGCCGGCCTCCGGGGTTGATCTCGATCGAGGGAATGGCGCGCATCTTCATGAGCCCATCCTCGAAGGCCATCTGGTGCATGGCCACACCGCCGGCAATCGGGCTCGACACCCGCAGGAGCCGCTCGATGTCGTTGCTCCCGTTGTCGATCGTGAGGTAGATCGCCCCGGTCTTCGCCCCTGGCGGTGTGGCGCGCGCCACCGGGGCGGTGATCCGCAGCCCGCCGAAGCGGTAGTCCTGCGCCAACGTGCCGGTCGGCAGCGCCGCCAGCATCGCGCACACGCCGAGCATCACTCCATGCAAGGCATTTCTCATCAGGGGAACTATACTCCGGGCAGTTGCTGTCGTGGAGGAGCCATGGAAGGGGTAACGCGCCGATGCTGAGCCTGCGCTCGCTGTCGCCAATCCTCGGCGTGGAAATCACGGGCGTCGACGCATCGCGCCTCGCGGGGTCCGAGTTTGCCGAGATCGAGTGCGCCTTCTTCCGCGGCCAGGTGCTGGTCCTGCGCGGCCAGCAGCTCTCGCCCGCTCAGTTCGTGTCCTTCGCCCGCCGCTTCGGACCGCCCGAGCCGCACGTGATCGACCAGTTTCATCACGCCGAGGATCCGAACATCCTCATCCTGTCGAACCGCCGGAAGGACGGCGTGCCGATCGGGCTGGCGGATGCAGGGACCTACTTCCACACCGACTACTCCTACCTGCGAGTGCCGGCTCGGGCGACGATGCTCTATTCGATCGAGGTACCGCGTGCGGGAGGCGACACGCTGTTCGCGAACCAGTACGCCGCCTACGACGATCTCGCGGAGCCGATGAAGCGGCGCATCGGGTCGCTGCTCGCCGTCCACCACTACGGCAACCGCAACGTTCCCGACGAGATGAGCCGTACCGCGGCATCGCCGCTCACCGCAGAGCAGAAGGCGAGGATGCCGCTCATCACGCATCCGATCGTTCGATCGCATCCGGTCACGGGCCGCAAGGCGCTCTACGCCGTATCGGGCAGCTCGTACGGGATCGTCGGCATGGCGGACGATGAGGCGCTGGAACTTCTCGACGAACTGGCGGCGCATGCCACGCAGGAGAAATACGTCTACCGCCTGGCGTACCGGGTGGGCGACGTTGTCGTCTGGGACAATGCCTCGCTGCTGCATTCGGCGACGCTGACGGATCCCGACGATCCCCGGACGCTGTGGCGTATCACCGTCAAGGAGGCCGAAGCCGGCCTCCGCGCGGATGACGTGCTCGCCGCGAGCTTCGCGTCCCGCGCATCCTGACCCGATGCATCGGCCGCCCGGCCGATGCGCGCCAGCCGGGCGGTGGTAGGATGGATTTCGCTGCTGACCGCGCCTCCCCGATGAATCGTTCGCGTCATCCGCTGCTCGCGCTCGTCTTCTCGCTGCTGCTCGTCGGCATGCAGTTCGGCGCGCACCTGCACGCGCTCGAGCACCTCAGGGATTCGCTCAAGCATACTCCGGATCACTCGCTCACGGTCCCGGCACAGGACGCATGCGCGATGTGCGTGCTGTTCGCCGGCGGGGCCAATGCCGTAGCCGGCGGCGGCGACGCGGCATCCGCGGCGCCGGATACGGGTCAGACGTTTTCTACGCCGCCGACCTCGCTCGCGGCGACCGCTCCCTCCTACTACTCCAGCCGCGCTCCACCCGTGCTTCTCTGAGTCAACGTGGCGTGCCGTCGCGTCAGACGGCACCGTTCATGACATGACCCGAGGAGCACGATCGTGTCCAGACTTGCCCTGGCATCCAGTGCCATTGCGCTGGCGCTCTGCGCATCACCCGCAGCACGCGCCGCGACCGATGCCGACCTCGCGGAGATCCGCGAACAGATCCGGCAGCTCAAGGAAACCTACGAAGCCCGCATCCAGGCGCTCGAGCAGCGCCTGAAAGAAGCGGAGGCGCGCACGAGCGCACCTGCAGCGCAGACAGCGACCGAGGTGCCTTCACCCCCGTCGGCGGCGCCGAGTGCGCCGGCCGCATCGCCCGGCATCGCCGCATTCAATCCAGCGATTTCCGCCGTGCTGCAGGGCGTTTACTCGAACTACTCGCAGGATCCGAACCAGTACGCGATCGCGGGGTTCGTGCCGAGCGGTGACATCGTGCCGTCGAAGCGCAGCTTCAGCATCGCCGAGTCGGAGCTCACGCTCACCGCAAACGTCGACGACAAGTTCTACGGCAACCTGACGTTTTCTCTCTCGCCGGAGAACACGGTCGAGGTCGAGGAGGCCTACGGCCTCTACACCGCCGCGCCGTACGGGCTCGCGCCGAAATTCGGCCGCTTTCTCTCCTCCATCGGCTACCTCAACGACCAGCACCAGCATGCCTGGGATTTCTTCGACGCCCCGCTCGTCTATCAGGCGTTCCTTGGCGGGCAGTACCAGAACAACGGCCTGCAGGTGAAGTGGGTCGCGCCGACGGACCTCTTTCTCGAATTCGGCAGCGAGGTGGGCAGCGGCGAGGCGTTTCCAGGCAACGATCGCAACAAGAACGGCATCGGCGACTGGAACGTCTACGCACGCGCGGGTGGCGATGTCGGCGCGAGCAACAGCTGGCGCGCCGGCGTCTCGTACCTCGAGACGGCCGCGGCCAACCGCGACTTCACGCAAACAGACCTTGCCGGCAACAACGCGCAGCTGTCCTTCTCGGGCAGGTCGCAGCTCGCGATCGCCGACTTCGTCTGGAAGTGGGCGCCGAACGGCAACGCGCTCGAGACGAACTTCAAGCTGCAAGGCGAGTACTTCTGGCGCCGCGAGCACGGTGATCTCACGTACGACTCGGACGGTGTCCTGGGTCTGACGCAGGTCGGCAACTACCACGCCAACCAGAGCGGCTTCTACGTTCAAGGCGTCTGGCAGTTCATCCCGCAGTGGCGGGTTGGCGCGCGCTACGACTGGCTCGACCCGGGCAGCATCAACTATGGAGCGAACGGCATCTATCTCGCCAACGGCTCGTTCCATCCTCAACGCACGGCGGTGATGCTCGACTGGACGCCCTCCGAATTCAGCCGCTTCCGCCTCCAGTATCAGCAGGCGAAGCTGAAACCCGACTTCACCGACAACGAATTCTTCATCCAATACATCCTCACCCTCGGCGCGCACGGCGCGCACAAGTTCTGAAAGGAAGCCGATCATGATGTCGATGGCGAAATTTCTGGCGTTCGGCCTCGCAATGATGCTGGCGCCGCACGCGCTCGCAGCGCTCAACGTCTTCGCGACCCTGCCCGAGTGGGGCGCGCTCGTCGAAGAGCTCGGTGGCGACAGGGTCAAGGTCTACGTCGCAACCAACGCGTTGCAGGATGCGCACCACGTCGAGGCCAAGCCGAGCCTGATTGCGCGGGCGCGAAGCGCAGATCTCGTGGTCGCCACCGGCGCCGAGCTGGAGATCGGCTGGCTGCCGCTCGTGACGCAGCAGGCCGGCAATCCGGCGATCCAGCCGGGGAAGCCCGGCTATTTCGAGGCCGCGGCGTACGTGACCCTGCTCGAGAAGCCGACGCGGCTCGACCGCGCCGAAGGCGATGTGCATCCGGGCGGCAACCCGCACATCCAGACCGACCCGCGCAACATCGCGAGGGTCGCCGGACCGCTCGCCGAACGCCTCGCGCAGCTCGATCCGTCGAACGCCGCGTACTACCGGTCCCGGCAGAAGGAGTTCGCCGAGCGCTGGAACGCGGCGATCGCAAAATGGGAGAAGGACGCCGCGCCGCTGAAGGGCGTTCCCGTCGTCGTTCAACACAAGGCTTTCACCTATCTCGAGGTCTGGCTCGGCTTGAAGGAGATCGCCGCGCTCGAGCCCAAGCCCGGCGTGGAGCCGACGACGGCGCATCTCGCCGAGGTGTTGACGCTGCTCGAGCGGCAGCCGGCGAAGATGGTGCTGCGCGCCGCGTACCAGAACGGACGCGCCTCGGAATGGATCGCCGAGCGCGGCAAGATCAACGTCGTCGTGCTGCCGTTCACCGTCGGCGGCGACGAGCAGTCGAAGGACCTCTACGGGCTCTTCGACGACACGATCGCGCGTCTTCTCA
>DATJZM010000140.1:0-7701 GCA_035499135.1 Casimicrobiaceae bacterium
TAATCGCTTGCCAGTGTGGGAAACTAGTGGGAGGCACGACAATGCTTCGAGTTACCCTCGCCGTGGATGGCTCGCCGAGCGCCGTGCGCGCAACCGAGAAACTGATCGACTCACTCGACTGGTACAAGGAAATCCCGCGCATCGACCTGGTCACGGTGCATCTCCCGGTGCCGCGGTTTCCCAACATGAGCCTGATCGTGAGCGAAGAGATGATCGCTAGCTATTACGCCGAGGAATCCGAGATCATGTTCGCGCCGAGCCAACGCCTCCTCGATGCCGCCGGCGTGAAATATGCCGCCCACACGGCGGTCGGCCCGATCGCCGAGCGCATCGTTGAGCAGGCGAAGGAGTCGGAAAGCGACATGATCTACATGGGCACGCGGGGAATGACCGCGCTCTCCAACATGATGCTCGGCTCGGTTGCCACCCGGGTTCTGCACCTGGCGCACGTGCCGGTCGTGCTCGTCCACTGAGGCGATACCGGCGACCATGGCAAGTACGGCCGTGAGGCACCGCATCGACACCCTTGGGGCGCCCCTCTTCGTCGCCTGGCAGATTACGCGCGATTGCGATCTCGCCTGCCTGCACTGCTGCACCGAGTCGGCTCCGGGCAAGCGGCTGCCCGACGAGCTGGACGCCGGGGAGGTCATGCGTCTGGTCGACGACATCGTGCGCAGCGAGGTGCCCTACGTCATGCTCTGCGGTGGCGAGCCGCTGGTGCACCCCCTGTTCTTTCACATGGCCGAGGCCCTCGGCGGGGCTGGCCTCCAGCTCAAGATCGAGACCAACGGCCAGCGCTTCGACGCGCGCTCGGCCGAGCGCCTGGGTCGCTTGCCGGTGCGCTCGATCCAGATCAGCCTCGACGGCGACAGCCAGGAGGTCTACGAGCGCCAGCGTCCGGGAGGCTCGCTCGCGAAGGCGCACGCGGCGTGTCGCGCGGTGCGCTCCGCCGGACTCCCGCTCGAGGTGACCTTCGCGCCGACCCGGCTTAACATCCAAGAGGCCTCGGCGGTGATCGATCGCGCTCGCTCGCTCGGTGCGTTCCGGTTCAACACCGGCAAGCTCATGCGCGTCGGCACCGCGGCGCGCCTGTGGGAGCGCCTCGAGCCTGCCTCGGAGCAGTACCGCGAATTCCTCGGGGTTCTCGAGCGCCAGGCCCGGATTGGAAGCGCTATGGAACTCTGCTATAGTCCATTCACGCTGGAGGACGGGCTGCGCGCGAGCATCGAGGATCCACCCGCGACGCTGCTCGTTCTGCCCAACGGGTGGGTGAAGGTCGCCGCGGCGCTGCCGCACATCTGTGCCGATTTGCGGCGGGCGACGCTGGCGGAGGCATGGGAGGCTTATCGCAGCGCATGGCGCGATCCGGCCGTGCGGCAAGCGATGCGTGGTGCGATCGAAGACGAATCGCGTCACGCGCAGGCCAACAGGTGGCGTGCAATGACGGTGGCTCACATCTGACCGAGCGGAGGCGAGATGAGCGAGTTGAAGCTGCAAGTGGAGAGTCAAGCGACGGCCGAAAAGGCCGCCGCCGAAAAGGTCAATCCGGGCGAGAAGCCGGTATGGGAAAAGCCCCTGCTGGAAGACGTCTCGGAGCAGGTGATGGCGCAGCCGTACATCCGCTTTACCTGAGATACACGATCCATACTGATTGCTGACCCAAGGGCGCTCGGTCGATGAGTACCGGGCGCCGCTGTTTTTTGCCTGGCAACTGACGAATCGCTGCAGCGGGCGCTGTCTTGCCTGCTGCGAGGATTCCGGCCCCTACCGGGCGTGGGCTGACGAGCTTGGCCGCGATGAGGCGCTAGATCTCGCGCGGCGCATCGTCGCCTTCGGCATCCCGTACGTCGCCTTCGGCGGGGGCGAGCCGCTCGGCGTTCTGCACTGTTGGGAGCTTTTTGAGACGCTCGCCGCAGGCGGCGTCGCGCTGAAGCTCGAGACGGACGGCACCCGGATCGACGAGCAGGCAGCCGATCGCCTGGCCGCGCTCGCCTTCGACTGTGTCCAGATCTCCGTCGACGGGGCGACCGCCGCCACCCACGACAGGCTCCGGCCCGGATCGAGCTTCGCCGGCGCGACTGCCGCCATCCGCCGGCTCGTCGCCCGGGGCGTCGCGCCGCAGCTCGTGTTTGTCCCCAGCCGGCTCAACATCCACGAGATCGGGCCAGCCTATGACCTCGCAGCAGAGCTCGGCTGCGAGGCGTTCATCACCGGTCCGATGATGCGTATCGGGCGCGCTGCTGCCGCTTGGGAGCAGCTCGCTTGCACGGAGCAGGATTGGCAGCAAGCGCTCGTCGGTCTTCGCGAACGAGCACGCGTGGCGCAGGCGAGCACGACCCTCTCGGTCTACCCCTGGGACATCCTTACGGAGTTGCAGGTGCGCCTGGAGAGTCCCCAGGCAATGCTGCTTGTCGTGCCCAACGGGAAGGTAAAGCTCCTGAACGCTCTGCCATTCGCACCCGCGGATCTGCGCCGCGATTCGCTGGAGGAAGCCTGGCAAGCTTATCGGGACGGGTGGCGCGCACCCGAAGTGCGCCAGTTCATCGGTGCCTGCCGCGCCAACCCGGGCTTGCTTCGGCACGCTAACGAAACCTGGCCGATCGGGCGGGCGACGTCGGCTCGTCGTCTTGTGTGAGCCGGGGTGATGACTTGATCTTGGGCAATCGGGGCTGCCGAATGCACCGCTAGGATAGCGCCTGGCCGCTCGTCAGAATGAGGCGAGAGGCCCCACGATGCGCTCGAAGCTCGCGATCCTGATCCAAGCCACCGCACTCGGTGTGCCTCTGTTGCTGGTGGCGTGCGGTCCTTCGCCTGAGACCTCCGGCGGTCCTCCCGCGGCCGCGGGCTGGCGCGAGTTCGAAGGCTCCTGGAATGGGGCGGGAAGCCGCCGCGTCCTTTCCCTCGGTGGAAACCGACGCGCAGCTCTATTGAACCTCACCGGCACGCTGTTGCTTGTCGGCCCTGGGCGCCCAAGCGTGGGGTTTCGCTGCGACGCGATTGCCCTCAACGACACCGCGACGGGACTCGTTGGCCGCGCGGTCTGGACCGATGAGCGCGGCGATCAGGTGTTCAGCGAGCTGAGTGGCCAGGGCGTTGCCGCCGGCCAAAAAGTCACGGGCACGTTCATCGGCGGAACCGGGCGTTACGTGGGTGCCGCAGGCACCTACGAGTTCACGTGGCAATACGTCCTCGAGGCGGAGGATGGGACGGTGCAGGGCCGCGGCGTTGGCCTGAAAGGCCGCGTCCTGCTCGGCCAGACCGGCCAGGCGCCGCGTGGCGTCGTCAAGCCATGATCCGGCCGATGGCGTTGATCAAGGGCGCCGTGCCGTTTGCACTGGCGATCGGTACTTGGTTGATCCCCGTCCCCGCCGGACTTACCGCTCCCGCATGGCACCTGTTCGCGATATTCGTGGCTGCCATCGCCTCCGTGCTGGTCGGGGCGTTCCCGCTGCTGACCTCCACGATGCTTGCGGTCGCGGCCGTCGTGCTGACCGGCACCATCTCGCCGGCGCAAGCCTTCGGCGGGTTCGCCAACGCCAGCGTGTTGCTGGTCGTGATCGCGTTCCTGGTCGCACAAGCGGTCGTCAAATCGGGACTGGGACATCGCATCAGCCTGCTGATGGTGAGCCGCTTCGGTGGCTCGCCGCTCGGACTCGCCTACAGCATCGTGCTCACCGACGCTGTCATCGCGCCCGCCTTCCCCAGCAATACGGCGCGCGGCGGCGTGCTCTACCCGGTGGTGCTCGCGGTTGCGCAAGGTGCGGGCTCACGGCCGGAAGAGCCGGGGAGCCGCAGGCTCGGCGGTTATCTCATGTTCTGCGGCATGGCGAGCCTCGCCGTGTCGTCTGCCCTGTGGATGACGGCGACCTCGGCCAACCCGATCGGCGTGCAGATCGCGAGGGACTTCGGCCTCTCGATCAACTTCGGCAAGTGGGTGCTGGTCGCCTCGGTGCCGGCGCTGACCGCGATTCTGCTGCTGCCGCTCGTCGTGGCGAAACTCTATTCGCCTGGCGTGCACGCTACGCCGGACGCGCCGGCGGCGGCGCGCAAGAGCCTGTCCGAGATGGGTCCGCTGACGCGTGACGAGAAAATCACCGCTGCCGCGTTTGTGCTGATGGTGGCCGGCTGGATCTTCGCGGATCAGCTCAAGCTCAACGTCACAAGCATCGCCTTCGCCGGGCTCGGTGTGCTGCTGATGATGAACGTTCTGACCCTGGACGACATCGCCAAGCAGGGCGACACCCTCGCGACCTTCCTGTGGCTCGCCGTCCTCTTCGCATTGAGCGGGCAGCTCAACGAGCTGGGCTTCATGAGCTATGCCGGACAACGCCTCGCGGCCGAACTCGGCGGCATGTCGTGGTGGGTGACCTACATCACGCTGGTCGTACTCTACGTGGCAATCCACTACATGTTCGTGAGCCAGTCCTCCCAGGTTCTGGCACTGATGGGTGTATTCCTCGATGTGGGCACGCGCGGCGGCGTGCCCGCGCCGCTGATGGCCTTCGCGCTCCTCTTCGCCAGCAGCTACTTCTCCGTCATCACGCCGCAGGGCGGCAGCCAGAACGTCATCTTCGTGGCGAGCGGTTATCTCACCCAGCGGGAGCTCTACACGCTCGGCCTCGTCATGACGCTCTTCTTCCTCGCCGTGTTCATGGCGATCGGCACGCCGTGGATCATGGCTGTCGCCTGAGCCGTCCAGTTCGACTCCACTCACCGCGCGCGGATATCACGCCCGTCGCCTCTGTTCCGGCGGCCAAGGCTATCCCGCAGCAGGCGGTCGCGGCGCCCGTGTTCCTGGCGACTCGTTGCGGCGGGTGTGCCGCTCCTACTGACCTGACGCCTTCTTCTCCTGACCTTTGAGCGCTTCCTGCTTCGCTTTCGTATCGAGCTTCGGCTGGTCCTTCGTCGTCTCGGCCGACTTCTCGATGGCTTCGCCTCGCGCTGAAGCATTGGGGTTTCCCGCCTTCTCAGCGTGCGCCATTTCCTTCTGCTTCTTGGCGCGCTTGGCTTTCTTGGCGGCCGCCTTCTCCTCAGGTGTCATCTTTGCCTCAGCTTGCTCGGCGGCTTGCTTTTCGGCTTTGAGCTTCGCCGTATCCTCACTCTTTACCGCTGGAACCCCCTGCGCGATCAGCGTGCCAGAAGCCAGCACAAAGACACCGCCGATCAGTGTCACGAGCCATCTGTTCATCTGTTTCCTCCAGAAGAAAAGTCTACTTACTACTTGGCAACACGCAGCTCTTCAAAACATGACCTTGGCCAGAAGCAGGCCCGTCGTGACGGCGACCGCAGTTGCGACGAGGCCGGGGATCATGAACGAATGGTTGAGCACATACTTCCCGATCTTCGTCGTACCCGAAAGGTCGAAGTTGATCGCCGCGATCAGCGAGCCGTAGGTCGGAATGAAGAAGTAACCGTTGACCGAGGGGAACATCGCGATCAGGAACTGCGGCGGGATCCCCAGCGCGATGCCCAGCGGCATCAGTGCGCGTGTCGTCGCCGCCTGGCTGTAGAGCAGCACCGAGGCGAAGAACAGGCCGAACGCGAAAGTCCACGGGTGCGCGTCCGCCTGCGCGCCGATGGCCGGCACGATGACGTCCTTGTTCGCGGCGATGAAACTGTCCCCGAGCCAGGCAAGCCCGAAGATGCCGATGACCGCGACCACGCCGGCCCGGAGCGTCGGCGTCTTCGGAATTTCGTCGACGCTGACCTTCGTCGCCGAAAGCATGACCGCCGCGACTGACAGCATGACTATCTCGATCACGATCGGCATCTGCATCGCGTCCTTCGCGCCGGGAAGCGTACGCAGCGAAGGGAAGAAACCGAACACGACGACCAGCGCGACGCCTATCAGAAACACGTATGCGGACAGCTTCGCCGCAGGCTTGAGCGGCGGTCGCTCGCCTGCGCCCTTCGGCGCCGGGATTGCGCCGGCTTTGAGCCGTGCCTGATACTCTGGGTCATCCTTGAGGTCCTTACCCAGGAACATCGAGACGATCGCGGCGACGATGACGCCCGTAAGGGTTGCCGGTACGCAGATCATCAGGATCTGCGGCAGGCCCCACTGAGTAACGCCCTTTTCCGCGAACAGGCCGATCATCGCCGCGGTCGCCGCGGCCACCGGGCTCGCGGTGATCGCCTGCTGCGAGGCGATGGTCGCCACTGCCATCGGTCGCTCGGGCCGGATACCGCTCTGATGCGCGGTCTCGTAGATCACGGGCAGCAGCGGGTAGACGATGTGCCCCGTCCCGGCGACGAAGGTGAAGCTCCACGTCGTCAGCGGCGCGACGATCGTCACGTACTTCGGATTGGCGCGGATGATCCGCTCGGCGATGCGCACAAGGAAGTCGATGCCGCCCGCCGCGTCCATGACGGATGCTGCCATGATCACCGCGAGGATGATGAGCATGACATCGATCGGCGGAGAGGTCGGGTTGATTCCGAAAGCAACGACCAGAACAAGGAGCCCCACGGCCCCCCACAGGCCAAGACCTACACCCGAGGAGCGCGCTCCCATCCAGATCGCCGCAAGCACTACGATGAATTGCAGAACGATTGAGAATGTCATGGCTTATCTGCCTTCCGAGATCCGCCGCAAAGGGCCTATTGCTCGAATTTCGGACTGATCAGGTTCTCGAACGAAAAGACCGCGTCCCACTTCTCCTGCGTCAGGAGCTTCCGTTCCTTGACCACGATGTCGTGCAGCGACTTACCCGTCTCGTAGCCTTCGCGAGCGATCTCCGCGCACTGCTTGTAGCCGAGCGACGGCTTGAGCACGGTGACGATGCCAAGCGAGTTGAGCACCATGTTGCGAGAGAGCTCATCGTTAGCAGTGATTCCCTCGATGCAGTTGACGCGCAGGCTTTCGACCGCGTGCTCCATCGTGGCGATGGAAGTGAAGAGCGCAAAGGTGATCACCGGCTCCATTACGTTGAGCTGCAGCTGACCGGCGGAAGCCGCCAGGGTCACGGTCAGATCGAGTCCGATCACGAGGAAGCTGACCTGATTGACGACCTCTGGGATCACCGGATTCACCTTGCCCGGCATGATCGAGCTGCCCGGCTGCATCTGCGGCAGGTTGATCTCGTTCAAGCCGCAGCGCGGTCCGCTGGCCAAGAGCCGGATGTCGTTGCAGATCTTGGTGAGCTTCGCCGACGTGCGCTTGAGCACGCCCGACAGGAGCACGTAGGCACCCGTGTCCGAGGTGGCCTCGACGAGGTCGCCGGCCAGAATGAACTTGATGTCGGTCAGCTCGGACAAATACTTCGTCGCGAGCTCCGGGTATCCCGGCGCCGCCGTCACGGAAGTGCCGATGGCGGTCGCGCCCAGGTTGATTTCGTGCAGGAACTGCCGCACCTCGGCGATCCGCTCGACTTCCTCGCCAATCGTCGTCCCCCAGCCGTGGAACTCCTGGCCTAGGGACATCGGCACGGCGTCCTGCAGGTGAGTCCGGCCCATCTTGAGCACCCGCTCGAACTCCTTAGCCTTGGCGAAGAACGCATCCTGCAGCCGGCGCAACGTTTCGATATAGCTCGCGAGGCGCAGGATCAACGCCAGCCGGAACGCGGTCGGATAGATGTCGTTGGTCGACTGTCCGAAGTTGACGTGATCGTTCGGGCTGACGTACTGATATTCGCCTTTCTTGTGCCCCAAGTGCTCCAGCGCGAGGTTCGCGATCACCTCGTTCGCGTTCATGTTCGTGGA
>DATJZM010000141.1:0-2572 GCA_035499135.1 Casimicrobiaceae bacterium
GTAAGCGGCCTTCTGACCCCACGTTTCGTGCCGACTGCTGATGGGCGATTGTCTGACCGCTGAATCAAGCGGGTTAGGCACATGTCGGACACTGAGCTTTTGCCCAAGTCCAGGCCGGAGCCGGTTCGCCGACTGGAGGTGTTCACCGGGGCCGGTCGGCGCCGAACCTGGAGCGCGGAGCAGAAGGCGGAGATCGTCGCCGAAAGCTATGGGAGCGGCGAGTCGGTATGCGCGGTGGCGCGCCGTCACGGGCTGACGCCGCAGCAGTTGTTTGGATGGCGCCGCGATGCACGGCGGCGAGCCGAAGGGGCTGGCGAGAGCGGCGTGGCATTCGCGCCGGTGATCGTGACGAGAGCGTCGCCTGTCGCCGCGTCGGAGGCGCCGGCACGACCGAGCCAGTCTTGCACCGGGATGATTGAGATCGTGATCGGCGCTGCGACGGTTCGGATTCCGCCGGCGACCGATGCCGCGACATTAAAGACGGTGCTGCGAGCCCTGGCGGCGCTGGCATGATCACGGTCCCCGCGGGCATCCGGGTGCTGGTGGCGACCAAGCCGGTGGACTTCCGCCGCGGTGCCGATAGTCTCGCCGCCCTGGTGCGCGAGCAGCTCCGGCACGATCCGTTCTCGGGAACGCTCTTCCTCTTCCGGTCGAAGCGGGCGGACCGCCTGAAGATCCTGGTCTGGGACGGGTCCGGCTTGGTGCTGTTCTGGAAGCGGCTTGAGCACGGAGCCTTCCGATGGCCGCCGATCAGCGATGGCGTCATGCGACTGACCGCATCGCAGCTCGCTGCCCTTGTCGACGGACTGGATTGGTCGCGACTCCACGCCTGCGACGTTGTACAGCCGACAGCGACGTCGTGAGCGCTGCGACCTTTTGAATCACTCTGCGCGCGACCTGATCACAACTGCCCGCGAATCTGATTCAGTGCTGCGCGTGAGCGAGACCGGACCTCAGCTGCCCACAGACATCGACGCGCTGCATGCGCTGCTCGCGGCAGCGCGTGCCGAGCGTGATGTCGCGATCGCCGAGCGTGACCAGGCGCTGTCGCAACTCGATCGCCTGCGGCATCTGCTGCGCCAGTTGCAGCGTGCGCAGTTTGGCCGGCGCTCGGAGAAGCTCGATCCCGAGCAGTTGCTCTTGGCGTTCGAGGATATCGAGCAAGCTATCGCCGGGAGCGAGGCCGCCGATGACAAGAAGGACCCGGCGGGGGCTTGCACGCGCGCCGACAAGCGCCGTGCCAATCGTGGCGCGCTCCCCGCCCATCTGCCGCGCGTGCATGTGACGATCGAGCCCAACAACGCCAACTGCCCGTGCTGCCAGGCGCCCATGCATGTGATCGGCGAGGAGAGCTCAGAACGGCTCGATGTGATCCCCGCGCAGTACCGAGTGATCGTGACGCATCGTCCCAAGTATGCCTGCCGAGCCTGCGAAGAGGCGGTGGTGCAGGCGCCGGCACCCGAACGGTTGATCAAGGGCGGACTGCCGACCGAGGCGATGGTCGCTTCCGTGCTGGTCGCCAAGTACGCCTGGCACCTGCCGCTCTATCGGCAAGCCCAGATGCTCCTCGCCCAGGGCCTCGATATCAAGCGTTCGATCCTGGCGTTCTGGGTGGGTTACGCCGCCGCCGAACTCAAACCGATCTACCTGCGGCTGCGCGAACTCATCCTGACCTCGGGCAAGATCGCGGTCGATGAGACCGTGGCGCCGGTGCTCGATCCCGGCCGCGGGTGCACGAAGAAGGGGTACTTCTGGGCCATTGCCCGCGACGACCGGCCCTGGCACGGGACCGACCCGCCGGCCATCGCCTACAGCTACGCTCCCGGTCGCGGCGCCGTCCACGCGCTCAAGCTGCTCGACCGCTATCGCGGCATCGTGCAATGCGACGGCTATGCCGCCTACAAGACCATTGCCGACGCTGCCTGCGGCGCGGGCATCGCACTCGCTTTTTGCTGGGCACATCTGCGACGCCATTTCTTCGAGATCGCCAAGGGCGGTTCCGCTCCGATCGCCAGCGAAGCGCTGCAGCGCATCGCGGCACTCTACGCGATCGAGAAGACCATCCGCGGCCACAGCGCCGACGCGCGCCGCACGGTGCGCCAGGAACAAAGCAAACCGCTCGTCGTCGCCCTCAAGGTGTGGCTCGAGCACCAGCTCGCGCGCGTCTCGGGTAAGGCGCCGATCGCCGACGCCATCCGCTACGCCTTGCACCACTGGGAGGGACTTACCCGCTTCCTCGACGATGGGCGCATCGAGCTCGACACCAATATCGTCGAGCGCGGCATCCGTCCTATTGTTCTCAATCGCAAGAATGCACTCTTCGCGGGCCACGACGACGGTGCCGAGAACTGGGCCTGCATCGCTTCGCTCATCGAAACGTGCAAACTCTGCGGTGTCGATCCGCAAACCTACTTCGCCGACGTGCTCACGAAGCTCGTCAACCTCTGGCCGGCCTCGCGGCTCGACGAGCTCATGCCCTGGGCGTGGACGGCCAAGCCATCCGCTGGCAGCCTCGCAGCCTGACCCGCGACCTCCATGCCGTCACAACCGTGGGGTCAGAAGGCCGCTTACG
>DATJZM010000142.1:0-5763 GCA_035499135.1 Casimicrobiaceae bacterium
TGGGGTGTGATAGCGTTCGAGAGCCTGGCCGCGTACGAGAGCTATCGTGCGCGGATCAAGGCAGACCCGGAGGGGCGCGAGAATTTCGCCATGGCGCAGTCGCAGCGATTGATCCTGCGCGAGGAGCGCAGTTTCCTCACCGCGGTCGACGGTACCTTCGGGCAACAGGCATTCACGCGAGGAGCCTCCCCATGATCGCCGTCATCTTCGAAGTCACGCCGAATCCAGGCAAGGAAAAGACCTATCTCGACGCCGCCGCGAGGCTGCGGCCCGAGCTCGAGAAGATGGACGGCTTCATCTCGGTCGAGCGCTTCAGGAGCCTCGTTTCGCCCGACAAGATCGTCTCGCTCTCGTTCTGGCGCGACGAGGAGGCCGTGCAGCGCTGGCGGAACGTCGAGGCGCATCGCGCCATCCAGGCCCAGGCGCGCAAGACGATCTTCGCCGACTACCGGCTGCGCATCGCGCATGTGATCCGCGACTACGGCTTGAACGATCGCGCGCAGGCGCCGGACGACTCGCGGCAGGTGCATGGCGCTTGAACGGAGCTCCGGCCATTCGGGCTACCTGACCGAGATCGGACTACTGCTTCTGCTCGCCACGCTCTGGGGAGCCTCTTACACGTTCATCAAGGTCGGCGTGGAGACGATCCCGCCGGTCAGCTTCATCGCCGCCCGCACCGCGTTCGCTTCGCTCCTGCTGCTCGCTATCCTGCGCTGGCGCCGCGTGGCGCTGCCGACCGAGCCCGGGCTCTGGCGTCGCTTTCTCCTGCAGGCCTGTCTCAACAGCGTGATTCCGTTCACCCTGATCGCCTGGGCCGAGCAGTTCGTCGATGCGGGCATCGCTACGATCCTCAATTCGTCGTCGCCGATCTTCACCTTCATTCTGGCTCTGCTCCTGACCCGCGGAGCGTCCGCGACCGGCCGCAAGCTCTTCGGCGTGGTTGCCGGAATGATCGGCATCTGCCTCATCGTGGGTGTGGAGGCGCTCTCGGGCGCCGGGCGGGAAGTGGTTGCCGAAATCGCGATCGTCGCGGCCACGATCTGCTACGCCGGCGCGGCGATCTTCGGTGTGAAAAACTTCGCGAAGCTCGACCCGATGCTGCCTGCGGCCGGCTCGCTCGTCTGCGGAGCGATCGTGCTTGTGCCGCTCAGCCTCGTCGTCGATCAGCCGTGGACGCTCGCGCCGTCCGCGCGCTCGATCGCCGCGCTCGGCTGCCTGTCGGTGTTCTCGACTGCGCTCGCGTTCACGATCTACTTTCGACTCATCCACACGCTCGGGCCGGTCGGCACGACCGCGCAGGCCTACCTTCGCGTTCCGATTGGAGTGGCGATCGGCGTGCTGTTCCTGGGTGAGGCTCTCGCCCCCACAACCCTCGCCGGGCTCGCCTGCGTCATCGCGGGCGTGGCCGCGATGACGATTCCGGCGCGATCGGGCTAGGCGCCGACTTCTTCCAGCGCAGCGCGGCCCGAGAGTCCGTGCCGCTTCTCCTCGACGAGGCTCTTGATCAAGCCCATGCACTTCTTGGCCTCGAAGGTCTTGTCGAAGAACCGATCGGCGCCGAGCCGACAGCAGAGCTCCTCGTAATCCTCTCGCGCGTAGTTGGTGAGAACGACCTTCACCGCATCCGGAGCGAGGCTGTGCTCCTGCAGCGTTTTCAGCAGACCGAATCCGCTTCCGTGCTCCAGATGGAGGTCGATCAGGATCACATCGGGCTGCGTCGCAAACACGTTGCTGAGCGCGGAATCCGCGTCCGCGCTGCTGCCGCTTACCTCTGCTCCAGCCGCTTCGATCGAAGCGCCGAGCATCCGCAGGACGATCGGCGAGTCCTCGACGACGTAAACGTGCAGCGGTTCGGTGGTTTCGCTCATGGGAAGGGTACGGCACTGCGCACGAACCCACAGTAGGCCGCCACCGTTCAGGCGGGAATCAGCGCGCGGCTGATTCTGTTGTAGGAATACGTCCGTCAGACGGCGCATGAACCAGACGCCGGCGACCGCCGCGCGCGGCTTACCAGGCGTTGCGGAGCTCGCGCAGCTTCAGGAACACCGTGCGCTGATCGGGCTTCTCGGGCAGGTCGGGGAACGCTTCGCGGAGCTTCGCGATCACCGTCGGGCTGGTGAGCCTGAAGAAGGTATTGATCTCCCGTTCGACGTCGAGCGTCGTGACGTAGGCATTGCCCGGGTCCTGATCCGCGAGCCGGCCGAGCAGCTCGCGGGCGCGCCGGTTGTCCGGCTCGCGGCTGAGCGTGAAGCGCAGGTTGTTCTCGATGTAGTCGTGGCCAGGATAGATCAAGGTCGAGGCAGGGAGCTTCGCGAGCTGCTCGGAGAACGTCTTGTAGAGCTCCGCAGGATGCCCGCCGTTGTGGCAGTTTCCCGCGCCGGCGTTGAACAGCGTGTCGCCGCAGAAGAGCGCTGGCTGGCCGGCTCTCGCGAGCAGACATACATGGCTCATCGTGTGCCCCGGCGTGTCGAGCACGTCGAGCGTCACGGTCTTGCCAACGCGGATCACGTCGCCCGCGCCCAAGCCCCGCGTCACGTTGGGAATCTTGTCTTTCGCATTCTTGTGCGCCAGGATCGCCGCGCCGGTCTTGCGCACGAGCGCCTCGTTGCCCCCCGTGTGGTCGCGGTGCTCGTGCGTATTGAGGATCTGGGTGATCCGCCAGCCTTCCTTCTCCGCGGCCTTCAGGCACTTCTCGTGGTCGAGCGGGTCGATCGCCAGGGCGTCGCCTGTCTCGGCGCAGGCGATCAGATAATTGAAGTTGCGATACGCGTTCGCGGTCCAGATCTGCCTGACGATCACGGCATCCGCCTCGATCCGTTGCTTCAGGCTACGCCGGCACTTCGCCGAGCACCGTGCAGCGGCGGATCACGCGCTTCTGCGTGGCGGGATCGTAGGCGGTCGCGCGATGCATCACGCAGCGGTTGTCCCACAGGAGGAGCTCCCTCGCCGTCCAGCGATGCTCGTAGGTGAGATCGGGGTGGACGATGAGCGTGTTGAGCTCCTCGATCAGCGCCCGGCCCTCGTCGTAGGGCATGCCCACGATGTATTCCGCGTGGTCGCCGAGGTAGACGCACTTGCGACCGGTCTCGGCGTGCGTGCGCACGATCGGGTGGTCGACCGGCGGCTTCGCCTTCTTCTGCTCCTCGGTCATCGGGTCCTCGCCGTGGCGGCGCGTGCGCGAGAAATCGAGGTTGTGCACGGCGCGCAGGTTGGCGATGCGCGCCTTCCAGGCCGGGCTCAGCCGCTCGTAAGCGCCGTACATATCGCAGAAGTGCGTCTCGCCGCCAACCTCGGGCATCACTTCGCCGTAGATGATCGTCGCCTGGCCGGTCACGCGCTGCCAGGAGCCGTCGGTGTGCCAGGCGAGCGTGCCCTTGTCCGGATGCAGACCGGTCGGATTGCCGTTGGCGTCGAGGTTTGACAGGCGATAGAGCTCCGGAAAACCGTCCGCGTGGTACTGGTTCATCACGTGGATCTGCACTTCGCCGAAGCGGCGGGCGAAGCCGACCTGGCTCGCGGGCGGGACGTCCTGCGCGGGAAAAAGCAGCACCTGGTAGCGCAGGAACGCCGCGTAGATCGCCCGGAAGAGCTCGTCCGACATGGCCTCGGCCAGCCTCACGTCGGCGATCGCGGCGCCGAGCTTCGGCGTCAGCGGTCGAATGCTGAGCAAACTGCTTTTGGCGACTGTCGCGTTCATGATATTAGTACGCCATGATGACCCAGGGTGTCG
The DNA here is from genome assembly GCA_035499135.1 of Casimicrobiaceae bacterium. Taxonomy (GTDB): domain Bacteria; phylum Pseudomonadota; class Gammaproteobacteria; order Burkholderiales; family Casimicrobiaceae; genus PALSA-1003. The sequence continues at coordinate 3,731 of DATJZM010000142.1, forward strand.
ATTCGCACTGCCACGTCTTCGATACTACCCTCTTTCCGTACTCGCCGGATGCGGCCTACAAGCCGCCGCCGTGCGAGGCCGGGACGGCCGCGCAGTTCGCCGCGGTGCTCGATGCGCATCGGATCTCGCACGCGCTGCTGGTCAATCCCACGAGCGGCTACGGCTACGATAACCGCTGCATGCTGGCGGCGATCGGCGCGTCGAAGGGCCGCTTCAAGGGCATCGCGCGCGTGAGACCCGGCGCGGACGAGCGCGCGCTCGCCGAGCTCTCAGACGCCGGGGTCATCGGCCTGCGGCTCGATCTCGTCACCGACGGCGCGGCATCGCTCGGCGAGGCGACGACGATGCGTCTGCTCGCGCAGGCGCGCGAGATCGGTTGGCTCGTCCAGGTCCAGTGCGAGCGAGATCAGCTCCATGACGCCGAGATGCCGCTCCGCGCCGCCGGGGTGCCGTTGATCTTCGATCACTGCGGTCGGCCGGACGCCGAGCGCGGGATCGATCAGCCGGGATTCCAGTCGCTGCTTCGCCTCGGCCGCGAAGGGCACACGGTCAAGCTATCCGGGCCGTTCCGTTTCTACAATGCCTTCTCGCCGTCGGCGCGCATCGAGCCCTTCGTCGAGGCTCTGATCGAGACGTTCACGCCGCAGCGCTGCGTGTGGGGATCGGACTGGCCGTTCCTCCGCCTGCCGATACGCATGGATTACGGACCGGTGCTCGCCAATCTCGAGCGCTGGTTCCCCGACGAGCGCGACCGTCGGCAGGTGCTGTGGGAGACCCCGGCGCAGCTTTTCGGCTTCACCTGAGCGGCGTTACTGCGGGCAGATGTAGCCCGTGCCCGCCGGGCTCTTGAAGCAGCCGACCGACTCGGGCAGGAAATACTTCGGCAGCCAGAGCACGACCTTGGGGAACAGCACCGTGAAGGCGATGGTGAAGAAGAACACGACATAGAGCGGGAGCGAGCGAAGCAGGGCCCGGCTGAATGGGATGCCGACGTACTTCGCCGCCACCAGGAGGGATAGCCCATAGGGCGGCGTGATCAGGCCGAACACGAGCGTCGTGATAATCACCACGCCCATGTGCACCGGGTTGATGTTGCCGATCTCGGTGAGCTTGTTGATGATCGGCATGAAGATGATGATCGCCGGCACCGCGTCGATGAAGTCGCCCACGATCGTGAACAGCACGACCAGCAGAAGCATGATCATCGCCCCGTCGTTGCCGGCGATCGAGGTGATGTAGCCCGCGACGATGTCGGGCCCGCGCAGGTAGGCGACCATCCAGCCGAAGGCCGACGCCGCTGCGACCGCGCCCAGCGGCAGAGAGTAGAGCAGCCCCGCGTACATGAAGTCGCGCGGAAGCTGCACGATGTGGCGTGGGCGCAGGACCGGAATCAGCACGATCAGGATATAGACCGCCGCGATCATTCCGGCTTCGGTCGGCGTAAACCAGCCGGTGAGGATGCCGCCCATGATGATCACCGGGATCACCGTGGGAAGTGACGCGCCGCGGGCGGCAATCGCGAACTCGCGCAGGGTCGCGCGCTTCTTCATCACGCCGATCGGCCCGAAGAAATAACTGTAGATCATCAGCCCGATGCCGATCATCACGCCCGGCACCACGCCGCCGAGGAAGAGCCCGCCGATCGACACGTTGCCGATCGCGCCATAGACCACCGCCATGATGCTGGGGGGAATCAGGTTCGCCATTGTCGAGGCGCAGGCGATCAGCGCGGCGGTAAATGCGCGGTCGTAGCCCTCCTTGTCCATCTCGCGCGCGACAGTCCGCGAGAGCACGGCGACGTCGGCGACCGACGAACCGGAGATGCCGGCAAAGAACATGCTGAACAGCGTCACCACCTGCGCCAGTCCGCCGCGCAGGTGTCCGACCATCGTCTGCGACAGGCGGATCATTCGCTCGACGACCTCCGAGGAGGCCATCAGCTCGCCGACGAGCAGGAAGAACGGGACCGCGAGCAGCGTCTCGGCGTCGATGCCGTGGAAGAGCTGCCCGATCATCGACTGCATGCTGATCTG
>DATJZM010000143.1:0-20428 GCA_035499135.1 Casimicrobiaceae bacterium
GCCATGCACTACAACTGGAACTGGGGCGTCTTCTTCCAGGAGCTTCCGGGCGGCGGCGAGGAATACTGGCAGCTGATCGTTTCCGGCATCGGTTGGACGCTCGCCGTCTCCGCCTGCTCGTGGATCATCGCGATCGCGCTCGGCTCGGTCATCGGCACGATCCGCACGACGAACACGCCGTGGATGGTGCGGCTGGGTAACGGCTGGGTCGAATTCTTCCGCAACATCCCGCTCCTGGTGCAGATGTTCCTCTGGTACTTCGTCGTGCCGGAGTTCATTCCGCCCCTCAAAGCCTGGATCGTGAAGACCGACCCCGCCAACGCGCAGTTCGTCTCCGCGGTGCTGTGCCTTGGCCTGTTCACCTCGGCGCGGATCGCCGAGCAGGTGCGGGCCGGCATCCAGTCCTTGCCGCGCGGACAGCGCCTCGCCGGCATGGCGATCGGGCTGACGCAGCCGCAGGTTTATCGTTTCGTGCTGCTGCCGATGGGTTTTCGCATCATCATCCCGCCGCTCACCAGCGAAACGATGAACCTGATCAAGAATTCGTCCATCGCGCTGACGATCGGCCTCGCGGAGCTCACGTTTCGCGCTCGCGAGCTTGGCGAGTACACGTTCAATTTCTTCGAGGCGTTCACAGCGGCGACGCTCATCTATGTCGTGATTGCCATGACGGCGAACAGGGTGATGGCCGTGATCGAGCGACGGACCGCGGTGCCCGGCTACATCGCGGGCGGGAAGTAGGAGGCGGCCATGCATCTCGACTTCGGCGTCATCTCCAGCTCGCTCCCCTTTCTCTGGAAGGGTTTCCAGTACACGGTTGAGCTCACCGCCATCGCGGCGCTCGGCGGTCTTTTCTTCGGCACGCTGCTCGCGATGGCGCGCCTCGCGTCGAACAAGTGGCTGTCGCAGCCGGCCGCCGCCTACGTGAACTTGATGCGGTCGATCCCTCTGGTGCTGGTGATCTTCTGGTTCTTCTTCCTGATGCCGCTCGTGTTCCAGGCGATCACGGGAGGGGAGCGCCCGCTGCAGATCGGGGCCGAGCGCACAGCCATCATCACCTTCATCATGTTCGAGGCAGCGTACTTCTGCGAGATCATGCGCGCTGGCATCCAGTCGATCCCGAAGGGGCAGGTCAACTCGGCCTACGCGCTGGGGCTCACCTACGGGCAGGCAATGCGGCTGGTGATCCTGCCGCAGGCGTTCCGCAACATGATTCCGGTGCTGCTCACGCAGACGATCATCCTGTTCCAGGACACCTCACTCGTCTACGTCATCTCGGCGACCGACTTCGTGGGGGCAGCCTCGAAGATCGCCCAGCGCGACGGCCGCCTCGTCGAAATGTATCTCTTCGTCGCCGCCGTCTACTTCGTGCTTTGCTACACGCTGTCGTACTTCGTCAAGCGTTTGCAGAAGAGAATTGCCGTCATCCGCTGAAACCGGAGAAGAGCCAGATGATCTCGATTCAAGACGTGTCGAAGTGGTACGGGCAGTTCCAGGTGCTGACCGACTGCACGACGAAGGTCGAGAAGGGCGAGGTCGTCGTGGTTTGCGGCCCGTCAGGGTCGGGCAAGTCCACGCTCATCAAGTGCGTCAACGCGCTCGAGCCGTTCCAGAAAGGGACGGTCACCGTCGATGGTATCTCGGTCGGCGATCCCAAGACCAACCTGCCCAAGCTGCGCGCGCGCGTCGGGATGGTGTTCCAGCATTTCGAGCTGTTCCCGCATCTCTCCATCACCGACAACCTGACGCTCGGCCAGATCAAGGTGCTCGGGCGCGGAAAAGATGAGGCGAAGCAGCGCGGGCTGAAGCTTCTCGACCGCGTCGGCTTGATCGCGCAGAAGGACAAGTTCCCGGGGCAGCTCTCCGGAGGTCAGCAGCAGCGCGTGGCGATTGCGCGCGCTCTATCGATGGATCCGATCTGCATGCTGTTTGACGAACCCACCTCCGCACTCGATCCGGAGATGATCAACGAGGTGCTCGATGTGATGGTCCAGCTCGCGATCGAAGGCATGACCATGATGGTGGTCACGCACGAGATGGGCTTTGCGCGCAAGGTCGCCAACCGTGTGATCTTCATGGATCAGGGCAAGATCGTGGAAGATGCGAAGAAAGATGACTTCTTCGGCAAGCCGCGCTCGGAGCGCGCGCAGCTCTTCCTTTCCAAGATACTGACCCACTGAGCCCTGACCCATGCTCGCCTTTGCCGGAGCGCTGCTGCTCGTCCTGGGGCTGATCTCGGGATTCTTCCTGCTGCTCGCGCCGCTCGGCGTCGGCTCCGCGGCGCCGGGGGCGACCGCATGGATCCTCTTCCCCGGCTTTACGGTCGTCGGATTCGTGCTTCTCGCCGTGGCCGCGCGCGTGAGCCACGTCTCGCTCCTGTCGCGCGTCGGAGGAACTTGCCTGGTGCTGCTCGCGCTGGCTGCCGGCGTGGCTCTCTTCGCGATCGGCAATGGCCTCGCGCAAGCCCGAGGCGACACCCTGAGCCTCTGGTACGTGCTGGGTCTCGGCCTCGCGCTTGGCGGTTCGGGCTTCGCGATCGGCCGGGCGAGTGCCGGCAGCGAGCCCGCGCAGACGTAACGCAACGCCGAGTCGGTCAGTACCGCGCGCTGCCAGGCGTCCGCGGGAAAGGGATCACGTCGCGCACATTGGCGAGCCCGGTGACATAGGCGACAGTGCGCTCGAAGCCGAGGCCGAAGCCTGCGTGCGGCACAGTGCCGTAGCGCCGCAAGTCGCGATACCACCCGTAGTTCTCCTTGTCGAGCCCGGTCGCGGCGATGCGAGCGTCGAGCACCTCGAGCCGCTCTTCGCGCTGGCTGCCGCCGATGATCTCCCCGATTCCCGGCACCAGCACATCCATCGCGGCGACGGTCTTCCCGTCGTCGTTCACTCGCATGTAGAACGCCTTGATCTCCTTGGGGTAGTTCACGAGGATGACCGGCTTGCGGGCGTGGTGTTCGGTGATGTAGCGCTCGTGCTCGGACTGCAGGTCCACGCCCCACTTGACGGGAAACTCGAACTTCTCGCCAGACTTCTCGAGAATGCGGATCGCCTCGGCGTAATCCATGCGCACGAACTCGGAGTCGACGATCCCTTGCAGCTTGGCGATCAGGCCCTTCTCGACCCGCTCCTGGAAGAAGGCGACGTCGTCCGCGCGCTCGGCGAGAACCGCGCGGAAGATGTGCTTCACGAGCGCCTCGGCCAGCGCCGCATTGTTGTCGAGAGTCGCGAAGGCGATCTCCGGCTCGATCATCCAGAACTCGGCGAGGTGCCGGCTGGTGTTCGAGTTCTCTGCCCGGAAGGTCGGCCCGAACGTGTAGACCTTGGACAACGCCAGGCAATACGCTTCGACGTTGAGCTGTCCCGAGACGGTAAGGTAGGTTTCGCGTCCGAAGAAATCCCGAGTGAAGTCGACCTTGCCTTCCGGCGTGCGCGGCAGGTTCATGAGATCCAGGGTGGAGACGCGGAACAGTGCTCCCGCGCCTTCGGCGTCGGAAGCGGTGATGATCGGCGTATTCACCCAGAGGAAACCGTTTTCGTGGAAGAAGCGATGGATCGCGTGCGCGACGGTGTGCCGCACGCGGGTCGCCGCGCCGATGACGTTGGTGCGCGGCCGCAGGTGCGCCACCTCGCGCAGAAACTCGAAGGTATGCGGCTTCGGCTGGATCGGGTAGGTGTCCGGATCGTCGACCCATCCCACGACCTTGACGGCGCTTGCCTGCATCTCGAAAGGCTGTCCCTTCGCGGGTGACGGCACGACCCTTCCGGTTGCCTCGACCGCGCAGCCCGCAGTAAGCCGGAGGATCTCGTCGTGGTAGTTCGCGAGCGCGCTGGGCGCGACCACCTGCACGGGATGGAAGCAGGAGCCGTCGGAGACGTTCACGAACGAGATGCCCGCGCCCTTCGCGTCGCGCCGCGTGCGCACCCATCCCTTGAGCGAGACAGGGGCGTCTGTCGGCGCGCGGCCCGCGAGAATGTCCGCGCAGCTCAGAGAATTCATCGGTTAGGTCTCCCAGGTGCAATCGGTCCGGCAAAGGCCCGACATTATAGAGCGGCGACCTGGCGCTGAAGCGGCCCTGGCCTTAGCCCCTACTCGTACCGATCGTTCGGCTCGAAGCCTTGCGCCAGGCTGAATGCGTTGCCCGACCAGTCGTTCCCGGCAGGTGGAATCAACCGGCCGCCACGATGCTCATCCTCCATCCGGAAATGCGCGAATCCACGGGTGCTCAGAAAGTCGACAACGGCGTCATCACGTTGCGTCTGCAAGGCCGTCTCGTAGAAGGCGGCCATTTCCCACAGCACCGCCGCGACGTCCTCGCTGGAAAACAGGTGCCGCGCTCCGCGCAGAACCTCGGCTTCATGGGCCTCGACGTCACGGGACGGCAGCCGACAGCGTATAATTCTGCTTTGCGTCCACCGCAGCTTCGATGGCCGAGCTTCTTTCGCTCCGCGGGCGAAACGCCCTGTCACCTTTCCGCATCGCCAAGCTGCTGTCGAACCTCGCCGGGACCCATGTTTCCGGCATAGCCGCAGAGTACTGGCACTTCGTTCAGACCGAACGCGCGTTGAGCGTGCCCGAGCGCGCGACGCTCGAGCGCCTCCTCACCTACGGGCCGCAGGCCGGAGCAGTGATCGACGCAGGCGAGCTCCTGCTCGTGGTTCCCCGGCCGGGGACGATCTCTCCCTGGGCCTCGAAAGCGACCGACATCGCGCACAATTGCGGGCTCGTCGCGGTCCTGCGCATCGAGCGCGGCGTTGCCTGGCGCGTGGTTGCACGGCACTCGAGGCCGCTCAACGCCGCCGAGCGCGCCGCACTTCTGCCGCTCATCCACGACCGCATGACCGAGGCGGTGCTCCCATCGCTCGACGATGCGGCGCGCCTGTTCCGGCACTTCGAGCCGCGGCCCCTCCAGACGATCGATCTTGCCCGGCGCGGGCGTGCCGCCATCGAGGAGGCCGACGCCGCGCTTGGCCTCGCGCTCTCCGCCGACGAGATCGACTACCTCTCCGAGCATTTCAATCGAATGGGGCGCGACCCGACCGACGTCGAGCTGATGATGTTCGCACAGGCGAACTCGGAGCACTGCCGCCACAAGATCTTCAACGCCGACTGGGTCGTGGACGGGGCGCGCCAGCCGCAGTCGCTCTTTGCCATGATCCGCCACACACACGCTGCGAGCCCGCGCGGAACGATCGTGGCCTATGCCGACAACGCCGCAGTGATGGAAGGTCCGACCGCGCGGCGCTTCTACGCTAACGGCGATGGACGCTATCAGGCCCGCGCGGAACCGACCTGCACGCTGATGAAGGTCGAAACGCACAATCACCCGACGGCGATTGCGCCGTTTCCCGGCGCGGCGACCGGATCGGGCGGAGAGATCCGCGACGAGGGAGCGACAGGCATCGGCGCCAAGCCGAAGGCGGGCCTCACCGGGTTCACCGTGTCGCATCTGTGCATTCCGGGTGTTCCCCAGCCATGGGAGCGAAGCGCCGGCAAGCCCGAACGGATCGCCTCGGCCCTGCAGATCATGCTCGACGGCCCGATCGGCGGCGCGTCGTTCAACAACGAGTTCGGCCGCCCGAATCTGCTCGGCTACTTCCGCACGTTCGAGCAGGAGGTCGGCGGGGAATGGCGCGGCTATCACAAGCCGATCATGATCGCCGGCGGCGTGGGCAACGTGTCCACGCGCGACGCGCGCAAGCGCGAGCTGCCGGCGGGCGCCCCGATCGTGCAGCTCGGGGGACCGGGCATGCTCATCGGCATGGGCGGCGGCGCGGCTTCCTCGCTCATCGCCGGCGCGAACACCGCCGATCTCGATTTCGATTCCGTGCAGCGCGGCAACGCCGAGATCCAGCGCCGCGCACAGGAAGTCATCGATCGCTGCTGGCAGCTCGGCGAGGCCAATCCGATTCTCTCGATCCACGACGTCGGCGCCGGCGGCCTGTCGAACGCATTGCCGGAGCTCGTGCATTCGGCGGGCAGGGGAGCGAGGCTGGACCTGCGGGCGATCCCGTCCGAGGAGCCGGGTATGTCGCCGCGCGAGATCTGGTGCAATGAGGCGCAGGAGCGCTACGTTCTGGCGATTCGTCCGGATGCGCTGGAAGAGTTCGCGGCGATCTGCGCGCGCGAGCGCTGTCCGTTCTCGGTGCTCGGCGAGGCGACCTCCGAGCGACGGCTCGTCGTCGGCGATCGGCTCTTCGGCACCGCGGTGGACATGGAGCTATCGGTGCTGCTCGGCAAGCCGCCGAAGATGACGCGCGAGGCAGCGCACCTCGAACGCAAGCTCGCGAGCTTCGCTACGGCCGGCATCGATCTCGAGGAAGCGGCACGGCGCGTGCTCCAGTTTCCGGCGGTTGCGGACAAGACCTTCCTCGTGACCATCGGCGACCGCACCGTAGGCGGATTGTGCTCGCGGGACCCGATGGTGGGTCCATGGCAGGTGCCCGTGTCGGACGTCGCCGTCACGTTGATGGATTACGACGGTTACGCCGGCGAGGCGATGGCCATGGGTGAGCGCACGCCGCTCGCACTGATCGATGCGCCGGCCTCGGGGCGCATGGCGGTCGGCGAGGCGATCACCAACCTCGCCGCGGCAGGGATTGCGGATCTGGGCGACGTGAAGCTTTCTGCCAACTGGATGGCGCCGGCCGGGCACCCGGGCGATGACGCCGCCCTCTACGACACGGTGCGGGCCGTTGCGCTCCAGCTTTGCCCCGCCCTCGGGGTGAGCATCCCGGTCGGCAAGGACTCGATGTCGATGCAGACGAGCTGGCGCGAGAACGGCGTCGAGCGCTCCGTGACGGCGCCCGTTTCGCTCATCGTCTCCGCCTTCGCACCGGTCGCCGACGCGAGACGCGTGCTGACGCCGCAGCTCAAGCTCGATCAAGGCGCGACGCTGCTCATGCTGGTCGATCTGGGCAACGGGCAGAATCGCCTCGGCGGATCGGCGCTGGCGCAGGTCTACGGGCAGCTGGGCGACCAGGCACCCGACCTCGACGACCCCGAGCTTTTGAAAGGCTTCTTCGCCACCGTTCAGGCGCTGCACGCGCAGCGAAAGTTGCTCGCCTACCACGACCGCTCGGACGGCGGGCTGCTCGCCGCGCTTTGCGAGATGGCCTTCGCGAGCCGCTGCGGGCTCACGATTGCACTTGACGAGCTGCCGGGCGAGCCGCTCTCGGCGCTCTTCAACGAGGAGCTGGGAGCCGTACTGCAGGTCCGCGCCGCGGATCGCCACGATGTGGTTGGCGCGTTCGAGGCGGCGGGATTGCGTTGCATCGCCATCGGAGAGCCGGCAAAGGGGGCGCGCATCGTCGTGACGCGCGATGGAGCAGTGCAGCTCGAGGAATCGCGCGTGGACCTCCATCGTGCGTGGTCGCGCACCACGCACGCGCTGCAGCGTCTGCGCGACCATCCCCAGTCTGCGGACGAGGAGCACGAGCGCATCCTCGACGCGGAGGATCCGGGCCTCGCACCGCGCTTCACCTTCGATGCGGCAGAGGACATCGCCGCGCCGCTCGTCGCCACCGGCGCGCGTCCGCGGGTCGCGATCCTGCGCGAGCAGGGCGTCAACGGGCATGTGGAGCTCGCAGCCGCCTTCGACCGCGCAGGCTTCGACGCCTACGACGTGCACATGAGCGACATCATCGAGGGTCGCAGCTCGCTCGCAAGCTTCGCCGGGGTTGCGGCCGGAGGCGGCTTTTCCTACGGAGACGTGCTCGGCGGTGGCGAAGGCTGGGCGAAATCGATTCTGTTCAACGCACGGGCGCGCGACGAGTTCGCGGAGTTCTTCCTGCGCGAGGATCGTTTCGCGCTCGGTATCTGCAACGGCTGTCAGATGATGAGCAACCTGCACGAGCTGATCCCCGGCGCAGAGCACTGGCCGCATTTCGTACGCAACCGGAGCGAACAGTTCGAAGGGCGGCTCGTGCTGGTCGAGGTGCAGCGCTCGCCGTCGCTTTTCTTCGCGGGCATGGAGGGAAGCCGCATCCAGGTTCCTGTCGCGCACGGCGAGGGCTTCGCCGAGTTCCGCGACCGGGCACAGCTCGCGGCCGCGGAACCACTTGTCGCCCTGCGCTTCGTCGACAATGGTGGCGAGGTTACCGAGCACTACCCGTACAACCCCAACGGCTCGCCGCGCGGCATCACAGGCCTCACAACCGTGGACGGAAGGTTCACGATCCTCATGCCGCATCCCGAGCGCGCCTTCCGCAGCGTGCAGATGTCCTGGCGCCCCGAGAGCTGGCTCGAGGACTCGCCGTGGATGCGCATGTTCCGCAACGCGCGCCGCTGGCTCGACTGACCATGAACGCGCGGCGCGTGCGGGTCTGGTCGATCAACGGAGTCACGCCAGTCGTCGACCCGGAAGCGTTCGTGCATCCGAGCGCTGTCTTGATCGGTGACGTCATCGTCGGCGCCGGATGCTATATCGGCCCGGCGGCGTCGCTACGCGGGGATTTCGGGCGCATCGAGATGCGCGCCGGCGCGAACCTGCAGGACAGCTGCGTCATGCACGGCTTCCCTGGCACGGATACGATCGTCGAGGAGGAAGGCCATATCGGGCACGGCGCCATCCTGCACGGTTGCGTCGTGCAGCGCGGCGCGCTGGTCGGCATGAACTCCGTGGTGAACGACAACGCAGTGATCGGCGAGCTGGCGATCGTGGCGGCCATGGCTTTCGTCAAGGCCGGCATGGTCGTGCCGCCGCGCACGCTCGTCGCGGGCGTGCCTGCCAAGGTCGTGCGTGCGCTGACCGAGCAGGAGATCGCGTGGAAGATCGAAGGCACGCAGAGCTACCAGGAGCTTGCTCGTCGCAGCCTCGCCACGATGGTCGAGACGGATGCGCTTGCCGCCCCAGAGCCCGACCGCAAGCGCATCGAGCTCCCGGAGCTTCTTCCGCTGTCGACGATCAAGGCGGGCAAGCGCTAGCGCGCCGCGAACGCTCGTCAGCGCGCGGGCGGGAGTGCTTCCACTGCCTGCTTGAGCCTTCGCACCGCTTCGGTCGAATCCCTTTCCATCACCGCCCGAAGCTGCAGCGCGTCGGCCAGTGCGAAGGCGAGGCTCGGAGCGTGGTAGACGAGTTCACGCTCGAAGTGCGTGCCCCCGGCGAACGGCGCCAGCGTGTAGGCGATGTGCGCGGCAACGCCGCTCTCGCCGCGACGCTCGAATTCCCACCGACGCGGCGGATCGACGGCGATGCTGGTCCACGTGGCGCGTCCCTTGCGGCCGGCGATCTCGAAATCCTCGATAGTCTTCTCTCCCGGCTGCGGCGTGCGGTCTACAACGCCTGAGACCGCGCGCGACTGCGGGTGCCAGAGTGGCCAGTTGGCCGGCGCGGTCACGTAGGCGAAGACGCGCTCCGGAGGAGCCGCGATGTCGATCGCATCGACGATGCGGGTCGCCGAGATCGCCTCGGGCAGCGGCAGGGGCGCGAAGAGAAGCGCAGCAATGCCGAGCAGGACGAGCGCGAGAGAAATCCAGACCTTCATTACCCATGCGGCAACGCGCTGGCGATGCTCCTGGAGTCTCGACGTCAGAAGCCTGCGGCCTGCCCGTCGCGCCGCGGGTCCGAAGCCGCGACGTAGCCGTTCTCGGTGCGGATGATGAACTGCCCGCCGCCAAAATCCATGTAGGAATCCGGAATGGACGCGAACTGATGGCCGAGAGCGGCGAGGCCCTCGCGCAGTCCCGGAGCAGCCTGCGCTTCGAGATCGAGCGACAGGCCGCCATTGACCTTCCACCGCGGGGCGTCGACGGCGGCCTGCGGCTGCTGGCAATAGTCGATGAGCCGCACGAGCGTCTGCAGATGTCCCTGCGGCTGGATCGGTCCGCCCATGACGCCGAAGCTTGCGTACGGCACGCCATCGCGGCTTGCGAACCCGGGAATGATCGTGTGGAACGGCCGCTTGCCGCCGCCGACGAGGTTCGGGTGTCCCGCTACGAGCGAGAATCCCGTGCCGCGGTTCTGCAGGCTGATGCCCGTGCCCGGCACGACGATGCCGGAGCCGAAGCCCATGTAGTTCGACTGGATGAGCGAGACCATCATGCCCGACGCATCCGCGGTCGTGAGATAGACGGTCCCGCCGGCCGGCGGCGTGCCGTGCTTGAAGTCCTGCGCACGCGCGGGGTCGATCAGGCGGGCGCGGCTCTCGAGGTAGCCGTGGTCGAGCATCTGCGCGGGCGCGATCTCCATCGTGCGCGGATCACCGACGTAACGGTAGACGTCGGCGAAGGCAAGCTTCATCGCCTCGATCGCGAGGTGCTGCACCGCAGGCGAATCGACCGGGCGCGATCCGAGCTCGAACTCGCGCAGAATGCCGAGCGCCATCAGCGCAGCGATGCCCTGACCGTTGGGCGGCAGCTCGTGCACCGTGTAGCCGCGGTAGTCGACGCCGATCGGCGCTACCCAGTCGCAGGTGTGGGTCGCGAAATCTTCCAGCGTGTGCACGCCGCCGTTGGCACGCGAGTGCGCAACCATCTTCTGCGTCAGCGCACCGCGATAGAACGCGTCGCCCCGTGTGGCGGCGATCTCCTCCAGCGACGAGGCCATTGCCGCCGACGAGAAAAGCTCTCCCGGCGCAAGCGCGCGCCCGCGCGGCAAGAAGTGCTCCGCGAAGCCGGCGACATCGCCGAGGATCGGCACCGCCTTGGCCCACTTGTCCGCGATGATCGGGCTCACCGCGTAGCCGTTTCGAGCGCAGGCGATGGCGTCGACGAAGAGGTCGCCGAAGGAGAGCTTGCCAAAGCGCTGCGACAGCGCTACCCAGCCCGACACCGCGCCAGGGATCGTAACCGTGTCCCACCCTGCGCGCGGCATCGAGGCGAGACCCGAGTAGCGCTCCGCAGTCCACGCCGCAGGTGCGCGCCCGGACGCATTGAGCCCTACGAGCTCCCGCCCGTCCCACACGATCGCGAACAGATCGCTGCCGAGGCCGTTGCTGCACGGCTCGACGACCGTGAGCGTGATGGCGGTGGCGAGAGCGGCGTCGACGGCGTTGCCGCCGGCGCGTAGCGCCGCGATACCCGCCTGAGTGGCGAGTGGCTGCGAGGTCGAGACGACGTTGCGCGCCAGGACCGGCGAGCGGCGGGAAGGATACGCCGCGGCCCAGTCGAAGCCTGGCGCGATGGTGGCAGAGTGGAGTGAGTCGGGCATCGTCTTGGCTCAGCCGGTCAGGCATCGCCCTCCTGGAAGGCTTCCTCGCGGGTCTTGCGCACCTGCGGCGCGACGATCAGGAGCAGCAGAAGAGCCGCCAGGATCAGCATGGAAAGCGACAAGGGACGCGTGAAGAACACCGTCGGATCACCGCGCGAGAGCAGCATCGCGCGGCGCAGATTCTCCTCCAGCAGCGGCCCCAGCACAAACCCCAACAGCAGCGGCGCCGGCTCGGATTCGAGCTTGGCGAACACATAACCGAGCACTCCGAATACGGCGGTCATGTACACGTCGACGGTGCTGTTGGAGAGACTGTACACGCCGATGGGGATCCTCCGAGCGTGATCAGCAGAATACCGAGGGTGCGTGGAAAATAGCCCGGCCCCATGCGGGCCGCTGCGCCGAGGGGATAGTCGCTGCCGATGATCAGCGCGGCGAGCCCGAAGGCGATGAACATCAGACCGGCGGCAAAGTCCTTCGGATGGCGAACTATCGCCACGAGGCTTCTCCCTCCTCCCGCAGATCAGAGCGCGCGGGCGGGCAGCCCGCGCGATGCATCAGTAGCCGTTCTTCGTGCGCAGCTCCCGCAAATACTGGTCGATCTCCTGCGCCTGCATCCGCTGCAGGAGCTGCGGCTTGACCTCGTCGAAGCTCGGAATCTTCGCGTCGCGGATGTCGTCCACTTCGATCACGTGCCAGCCGAACTGCGTCTGCACCGGCGTCGTCGTGAACTTGCCCTTCGGCAGCGCGACCATCGCATCAGCGAAGGGCTTCACGAAGTTCGATGGAGCGTTCCAGTCGAGGTCGCCACCGTTGGCCTTGGAGCCCGTGTCCTTCGAGCGCTCGGCGAGCTTGTCGAACTTCTCGCCCTTCTGCAGGGCGGCGATGATCTCCTTGGCGTCGGCCTCATTGTCCACGAGGATGTGGCGCACCTTGTACTCCTTGTCGCCCATCTGCGACTTGATCTTGTCGTATTCGGCCCGGACCGCGGCGTCGGGAATCGGATGCGCCTTGACGTAATCCCCGACGTAGGTGCGCACGAGCACCGTCTGGGAGGTCAGGTCCATCTCCGTCTTGAGCGTCTTGTCGAGCCCCTGCTTCTTGGCCTCGCGCACGACCAGCTCGCGCGTGTTGAGCTCGTCTTTGATGGCCTGACGCAGCTCGGGCGTGTCGGGCTGGCCGGCGGCCGTGCGCTGCTTCAGCATGAAGTCGAAATACGCCGGCGGAAAGAGATCCTTGCCCTTCGCGGCGGCTTCGGCCTTGGCCGGCGTGGCCTTCGGCTTCGCCTCCTGGCCTACCGCGGCGGGCGCCGCGATCAGGATAGCGGTGGCCGCAAGTGCGGCGAAAGATCGGGAAGCGATGTGCATGAGTGACAGTCCTTGTCGTGGTTAGGAGAATTCTTCGGGAGCCAATGCGCGGATGGACAGCGCGTGGATCGGGTGCGGCAGGAGATCGCCGACGCGTGCAAAGACGGTTTGGTGGCGCTCGAGTCTCGGCTGGCCGCGAAATGCTTTCGACACGATGAGCAGCGAAAAGTGCCCTCCGCCGGCTGCCGCTCCGGCGTGGCCCACATGCTCGGCGCTGTCGTCGTGGATATCGATCGCAACCGGCGTAAGGTCGGCAAGACGCGCGCGCAAGGTGGCGGGGATGTCCATCAGGAACGCTCGGGCAGGTAGCGGGCCAAGGCGAAGGCCTGCCCAACGGCGAACAGCAGGAACAGGCCGAGCGCACCCCACACCTTGAAGTTGACCCAGACATCCGTCGTGAAGTGAAACGCGATGTACCAGTTCGCCGCGCCCATGACCGCGAAGAAAGCTACCCAGGACCAGGTTATGCGAGCCCAGACGGAATCGGGCAGACCCAGGTCGACCATGTCCTTGAGCAGGACCGCGATCAAGTTCTTGCGGAACACCAAACGGCCGATCGCGAGAATGGCGCCGAAAAGCCAGTACAGCACGGTTGGCTTCCATTTGATGAACGTATCGTCGTGAAGCAGCAGCGTAGCGCCGCCAAAGATGACGATGATGGCGAGCGTCAGCCAATGCACGAGCTGCACGCGGCCGCGCCGCCAGCGCAGATAAGCGATCTGGACCACGGATGCGACGATCGCGGCCGCAGTGGCGACATAGATGCCCCACAGCTTGAAGACGACGAAAAAAAGGAGCAGCGGAAAAAAATCCGCGAGAAACTGCATAACCTTCTATTTTACCTTGGAATTCGGTGGCATCCAAGCCATCGCGTAACCGCCACCGGGCCGCGCCGTCTGGCGCCGGTAACGTCCCCAATCGAAGGCGGGCCCCGGGTCAGTCTTGCGCCCGGGGGCCACGTCGCAATGACCGACGACCGCAGTGATCGGGTAGCGCCGCATCAGGGCCCGGGTGAGCCGCGCCAGAATGGCGTATTGGCCGGCGGCGTAAGGTTGGGTGTCGGTTCCTTCCAGCTCGATCCCGACGGAGAAATCGTTGCATCGCGGTCGGCCGCGCCAGCGCGACGCACCGGCGTGCCAGGCGCGGCGCCGGCAGGGCACGAACTGGATCAGCGCGCCATCGCGGCGAATCAGGAAGTGCGCGGACACGCGCAGCCGGGCGATTCCGACGAAGTAAGGGTGGGCGGCGGGATCGAGCCGGTTGGTGAAGAGCTCCACAATCCCAGGGCCGCCGAATTCTCCGGGGGGCAGCGAGATGCTGTGCACGACGAGTAGCCTGATCCTCGCTCCGCGCGGGCGCTCATCGCTGTTTGGCGAAGGAATCTGAATCGCTGCGCCCACGACGCCGTCGTCATCGACCTGCAGACGAGGCGTGCTCACGAGGGCTGCGCGGGGAGGGCGCCGCGACGCGGGAGGGCGGCCGCGTGGCTACTTGATCCCGAGCCGCTCCATCCGGTAGCGCATGGCCCGGAAGGTGATGCCGAGCAGCTTCGCCGCCGCGGTCCGGTTATAGCGCGTCTTCTCGAGCGCCTCGTTGATCGCTGCACGCTCGACGCGATCGAGGTAGTCCTGCAGCGGCCATTTGTCGCCGGACGGCAGGGCCGCGTCCGCCTCTTCCGGTGGCGGTGTCAGATGCAGGTCGTCGGCCGTGATCTTCTCCGGGTTTCCGGCGAGCGAGAGCCCGCGCTCGAGAATGTTTTCCAGCTCGCGCACGTTGCCGGGGAAGGGATAGGCTTCGAGGGCGGTGACCGCCTCCGGATCGAGCTTCGCTCCGGCGCGCGAGAGCTTGCGCAGGATCGCGTCGGCAATACTCGGAATGTCCTCGCGCATCTCGCGCAAGGACGGCATCGCGAGCTCGATCACGTGCAGGCGGTAGAAGAGGTCCTGGCGGAATTCTCCCGCATCGACCAGCGCGGGCAGCCGCTTGTGAGTCGCGCTGATGATGCGCACGTCCACGGGCTCCTCCTGCGTCGAGCCGACCTTGCGCACCTTCTTCTCCTGAATCGCTCGCAGCAGCTTCACCTGCATGGGCAGCGGTAGATCCGCCACCTCGTCCAGGAAGAGCGTGCCGCCGTTCGCGGCCTGGAAGAAACCGTCGCGGTCCCCCTCGGCGCCGGTGAAGGCGCCCTTCTTGTAGCCGAAGAATTCGCTCTCCATCAGGTTCTCGGGGATCGCACCGCAGTTCACCGGCACGAACGGCTGCTCGGCGCGCGGCCCTCCGAGGTGAATCATGCGCGCAGCGAGCTCCTTGCCGCTGCCCGATTCGCCCGTGATGAACACCGGCGCCTGGCTCTTCGCAAGCCGCTCGATCATCTGCCGCACCTGCATGATCGCCTGCGACTCGCCGAGGAGCTGATAGGAAGACGGCGCAGCCGGCTTCTCCGGTACCTTGAGTGCCTGCTTCACCAGCGCGCGCAGCTGCTCCAGCGCGACCGGCTTCGCGAGGTAGTCGAAGGCCCCGGCCTTGAGCGCGGCGACCGCATTCTCCGCGCTGCCGTAGGCCGTCATGACGGCTACGGGCACGTCGAGCTCGTTCTCGGTGATGTGCTCGACCACGCGCAACCCTTCTGCATCGGGCAGACGCATGTCCGTAAGACACAAATCGAAGCTTTGGCTGTCGAGCAGCCGGATCGCCTCGGCGACGCTCTGGGCGCGTGTCGTGTCGAGCCCCATGCGCGAGAGCGTGAGCTCGAGCAGCTCGAGCAGGTCCGGCTCGTCGTCGATGACCAGCACCTTCGGCTGTCCGCGTTCGCGCGTTCGCCGTGCCATGATCGTCTCCCTGTCGTTATGCGTTGAGCTCGGCCCCGGCCGGGCTGTGCGCGCGCCGCATCGTCATGCGGAAATGCGCACCTGGCCCCTTGGCCAGCAATTCCAGCGTCGCGCCGTTCGCGTCGGCCAGTTCGCGCGCGATGTACAGCCCGAGCCCGGTGCCGCCGGGGCGGGTGGTAAAGAACGGCTCGAAGATCTGACCGCGAAGCTCAGCGGGAATGCCGGGTCCGTCGTCGTTGAGTTCCAATATTACGGCATCGCCCATGTATCCGGGACGCGTCGCTATATGGATGCTCGCCTCCTTCTTCTGGCAGTGCTGCCAGGCGTTGCGCACCAGGTTCCACACGATCTGGTTGAGGTGCCCGCGATCGAAGATGACCAGCAGATCGTCCGGAAGCTGCATCACCACGCCGCCCCGCGGAATCCCCTCCGCCTGGACGATCTCGTCGACCAGCGAATGAGTGAACTCGGCAAGCGGAACGACCTCCGGCTGCTGGCGGTCGCGTCGGTTCAGCTGCAGCACTTCACCGACGATCCGATCGATGCGCTTCGCGTTGTTGCGAATCATGGACAGCAGCCGCTGGCCATCCTGCGTCACCGATCCGTCCTCCTCGAGCAGCTGCGCTGCCTGGTTGATCGCCGAGAGCGGGTTCCGCACTTCGTGGGCAATGCTGGCAGTCAGCCGCCCCATGGCGGCGAGCTTCATCTGCTGCGCCTCGGTTTGCGCGCGCCCGAGGTCCTCCAGATAGATCAGTGTGCCGCCGTTCAGCCCGGTGCCGATGCGGACCAGCCGCACCCGCAGCAGGCGTTGCGTCTGCTCGACCCGGAATGGCGGCAGCGGTTCGGCGAAATCTTCCTGCCAGCGTCGCCAGTAGTCGTGCAGCGTGGAACTGAACTCGGCCAGGCGCATCCCGCCCCGCATGCGTCCGAAGCCGCCAAGGAGCCTCGTGACCTGGGCATTGTGCCCGCGCACGACTCCGTTGAGGTCGACCACCAGCACGCCGTCCTGCATGTCCTGAATGATGAGGCGATTGACCTGTTCCAGGTTCGCCACGTCGATGCTGCGTTGTGCGGCGAGATCCTCGCTCGCCTTGGTGTAGCGGCCCAGGGCGAGTGCGATTCCCACCGTGGCGAAGTAGCCGAAGCCGACCAGCCCCGTCTGGAACAGTTGCGCGGCCGACGCCTGACCCTGCAGCACGCGCGAGGCATCGAGCGCTAGGAACACCGTGCTCGTGAGCGCCGCATGAAAGAAGGCGACCTGCGTGCGCATCAGCCAACCGCTCGCCGCGAGCTGCGGGAAGAGCAGGATCGTGAGTGGGGTGCCGCTCCCTCCGCCCGAATAGATCAGCAGCGCCAGGAAGAACAGATCGCCGACGAGCAATGAGAGCAGGAGAGGCGGTAGGGGCAGCAGCTCGGAATCGCGCTGCACCCAGAGGAAGCTCATCAACCCGTATAGAAAGTACAGGCCCGCGGCGGTGACGAAAGCGTTCGGCGTGCCGATCGACAGCGCGCGCAGGTCGAGGAAAAGCGCCGCGCCGAGCAGCAGCGCGCCGCACACCGCTCGATACAACCCGACGATCCACAGGATGCGGCGACTCGATTCGCTCACCAGCGCCGCCGCCGCGGGCGCTTCGAAATTGGGAATCGCAGGCCGCGGCTGCATCCCTCAGCTCTTCGCGCAGCTGCCGCCCGCGCAAACGAACCCGTCATCGACGCTGAGCGCCTCGCTGCGCGGCAGGAAGACGCCGCAGCGCCGGCAGCGCACCATCGCCTCGGCTACGGACCGCGCACCGGCGGCGCGGCGCTGCCGGCGCGCGTTGCGCAGCGAAATCATGCGCAAGGCGAACAGCACGACGAAGATGAGCACCAGCCAGGCGATTATCTTGGACATCGTGTCGGGCCCGCCTCAGAGCACCTTGCCCGGGTTGAGAAGCCCTTCGGGATCGAGCGCGCGCTTGATCCGCTGCATCAGCTCGAGCTCGACCGGCTGCCTATAGCGCACGAGTTCGTCGCGTTTGAGCTGCCCGATCCCGTGCTCGGCACTGAAGCTCCCTCCGCAGCGGGCGACGAGATCGTAGACGATGCGGTTGGCCTGCGCCGAGGCTGCGGCGAAAGCATCGCCCTGTCCGTTGGGCGCAGGCACGAGGTTATAGTGGAGGTTGCCGTCGCCCAGGTGACCGAACGTGACGTAGCCGACGCCGGGGAGCGCAGCATCGAGCGCTCGCTTCGCCTGCGTCAGAAACGCGGGGATCGAGGACACCGGCAGGCTGATGTCGTGTTTGATGTTGTGGCCCGCCCGGCGTTGCGCATCGGGAATGTTCTCGCGCAGCGCCCACAGCTCGACAGCCTGCGACTCCGAGCGTGCGATCGTCGCGTCGCGAGCCGTTCCGCGCTCGATCGCTTCGGCGAGCGCGCCCTGCAGTTGTTCGCCGAGCGCCGACTCCGCGGCGGGATCGTCGGCCTGCACCAGCACGTACCAGGTGTGGCCGGGCAGCGGGTCGGGCATCGCCGGAAACGCCCGCCGCGTGACCGCGATGCATTCCGCAGAGATGAGCTCGAAGCCCGTGAGGCGATCGCCGAGCGCCTGGCGCAGCTCGCCCAGCAGCGCGACGGCGGCGCGCACGTCGGCGATCGCGGCAAATGCCGTGGCCGAGGTGCGCGGTTTGGGGAACAGCTTGAGGACGGCGGCGGTGATGATGCCGAGCGTGCCTTCGCTGCCGACGAAGAGCTGGCGCAGGTCGTAGCCCGCGTTGTCCTTGCGCAACCCGCGCAGACCGTTCCATACGCGTCCATCGGCAAGAACGACTTCGAGGCCCAAGGCCAGCTCTCGCGCATTGCCGAAGCGCAGCACCGCGGTGCCGCCGGCGTTCGTGGCGAGATTGCCTCCGATGGCGCAGCTGCCCTCGGCGGCGAGCGATAGCGGGAAGCTGAGCCCCGCCTCGGCAGCCGCCTGCTGCACGTTCGCCAGCGTCGCGCCGGCCTCGACGGTGATGGTGGCGTTTTCCTTATCGACCGCGCGCACCCGGTTCAGGCGCGTGAGCGAGAGCACGACCTCGCGCCCGTCTTCGTGGGGAGTCGCACCGCCGCACATGCCGGTGTTACCGCCCTGCGGCACGATCGGCACCGCATGTTCCGCACAGCAGCGCACCGTCGCGGCGACTTCTTCGGTCGTTGCCGGCCGCACGACCGCGCGCGGACACCCGCGGTAGCGGCCGCGCCAGTCGGTTGCATAAGGTGCGACATCGGCGTCGGCGGTGAGAACGTTCGCCTCGCCGACGATGGCCCGGAGCGTGGCCAGCAAGGGAGCGGCATATTCCGCCATGGTGCGTTATATTAGCTGAAAAGCGCAGCCGTCCGGGGCTTGTGCAAGGAGGAGAGCCGTGTCCAAGAACGCAGCGGGGCCGTTCACACCGGAGCAGGCGTTCGAGTTCATGCAGAGGATGTGGAATCCTTTCGGTCTGTCGCTGCCTGGGATGCCGGCGCCGCAGGCGCCCGGCGTCCAGTCCGCGCCGACGCCGTTCCCCAGTCCGCTCGGAATGTTCGCCACCCTCGATCCCGCAGAGG
The DNA here is from genome assembly GCA_035499135.1 of Casimicrobiaceae bacterium. GTDB lineage: Bacteria > Pseudomonadota > Gammaproteobacteria > Burkholderiales > Casimicrobiaceae > PALSA-1003. The sequence continues at coordinate 18,907 of DATJZM010000143.1, forward strand.
TCGAAAAGAAGATCGCGGAGCTGCGGGTGATCGAAGGGTGGCTGGCGATGAGCCTCAACTTCATGCAGATGAGCATCAAGACGCTCGAGCTGCAGAAATCATCGCTCGAGGCACTGCACGCGGGCGTCGCCGCCGCGTCCGAATCGCAGCCCAGGCGCCAAAAACCCAGGGAGGCTAAGGCAGACAAATGAGCATCACCTTCTACTACGGATCCGGGTCGCCCTATGCGTGGCGAGTGCAGCTCGCCCTCGAGCACAAGGCGCTCCCCTACGAGCGCAAGGTTCTTTCATTCGCCGCCGGCGACACGCGCAAACCGGAGTTCGTCGCGATCAATCCGCGGCACGAGGTGCCGACGATCGTCGACGGCGACTTTGTGCTCTATGAGTCGGACGCGATCGCCGAGTACCTCGAGGAAGCGTATCCCGGCCGCGGCGCACCGCTGTTCCCAGGCGACCAGCGCACGCGGGCGACCATCCGCCGGCTCATGCGCGAGGTGGACAATCACACCATGAAGGCGATCGATGGAGTCACCGAATACGCCTTCTATACCAAGCCCGAGGAGCGGGAGCCGAAGAAACTCGCCGACGCGCGCAAGGCGGTGACCGAGGAATTCGCGCAGATGTCGAGCTATATCAAGGGCGATTACTTCGTCGGCGCGCTCTCCGCGGCCGACTTCTGGTTCTATCCCGCGCTCGCATTCATGTATCGGTCGCGCGCAAAGCTGCCGGACTTCGATGCCGATGGCCTGCTCACACCGGTGCTCAGCCGCTGGAAGGGGCGAATCGAGGCTCTGCCGTACTTCGACAAGACGATCCCGCCGCACTGGAGGCAATCCTGATGCGCCTGACGAGCACAGCATTTGCCGACGGAGGGAGAATCCCGGGCGAGCTCGCGTTCTGCGTGAGCGATCCCGCGACTCACATCAAGCTGTCCGAGAACATGAATCCCGATCTGCGCTGGAGCGACTTGCCATCCGGCACCCGCTCGCTCGCGCTGATCTGCCACGACCCCGATGTGCCGTCGCGCGCCGAGGACGTCAACAAGGAGGGACGCACCATTCCTGCCTCGCTGGCGCGAGTCGAGTTCTTTCACTGGACGCTGATCGATCTGCCGGCCGACACCGGCCCGATCGCGCGCGGCGAATTCTCGCGCGGGGTTACACCGCGCGGCAAGAAAGGGCCCGCGGCACCGCGGGGAGCGCGTCAGGGCACCAACAACTATACGCAGTGGTTCACTGGGGACAAGGACATGGCCGGCAATTACTTCGGTTACGACGGCCCGTGCCCGCCCTGGAACGACGAGCGCCTGCACCACTACGTGTTCACGCTCTATGCGCTCGACGTGGCGAAGCTTTCCGTCGCCGGCAACTTCACGGGGCCCGACGCGCGGGCGGCGACGTCGGGGCACGTCCTCGCGCAGGCGACCCTCACCGGCGTCTACACGCTGAACCCCGCCGTCAAGGTCTGAGCGCCCGCTCCGCGTGGCGCTTGCGGCTTGCGCCAGTTGGCACCCACGGCCGGAG
>DATJZM010000144.1:0-5671 GCA_035499135.1 Casimicrobiaceae bacterium
GTTGGCGGAGAGAGAGGGATTCGAACCCTCGATACACCTTTTTGGGCGTATGCTCCCTTAGCAGGGGAGTGCCTTCGACCACTCGGCCATCTCTCCGGATGAGCGCGCGATTTTAATGTCGCGGCGCGTACGCGTCAAAGAAGGCGCCGGCCATTCGCTGGTCCTTGGAGCCTGGCTCCAGTCCGAGCGCAGTAGCCGACGTGGGCCAACGATGACGGTGGGGCGCAGCCACCGGGGCGTCCGGCCGTGGGGGCTTGACGCCCGACAATACTTCCATAATACTGGAAACGTCGCTACGTTAGCGGAACTTCCCGATGAAACGCTTTCACGTGCACATAGCAGTTCGCGACCTCGAGCAGAGTAGGCGTTTCTACTCGGCGATGTTCGGGGTCGAACCGACGGTCAGCAAGCCCGACTACGCCAAGTGGATGCTCGACGATCCGCGGGTCAATTTTGCGATCTCGCAACGCCACGGTGCGCTCGGCGTGAACCATCTCGGCGTCCAGGCCGAGACGGATGAGGAGCTCGAAGACATCCACGCCAACCTGGGGCGCGCTGACGGCACGATCGTGACGGAGAAAGGCGTGAACTGCTGCTACGCGAAATCCGACAAGTACTGGGTGACCGATCCCCAGGGGGTCGCCTGGGAGAGCTTCCGATCACTGGGCTCCGTCCCCCTTTACGGACCAGAGGCGCCCGACTCCGCGATTGAGCAACCGAGGAGCGCATCCGGCGGCCGCGATCAAGCTGCCGCTTGTTGCGGAGGGGCCCGCTGAGCGCGCGGCCGAGGAGCTAGCCGGCTTTGCGGCGGGGCTGCGCCCGTGGGGGCTGGCACTCGCCCTGGCAGCAGTTCTCGGTGAGGTAGCCGAGCAGATCGCCCATCCGATCGTAGCTGGCGGAATAGAAGACGAACCGTCCCTCCTGCCGCGGGGCGACCATCCCGGCGTGAGCGAGTTCCTTGAGATGGAACGACAAGGTCGCACCCGGGAGGCTCAAGCGTTCCGCGATCGCGCCTGCCGGCAGACCCGCGGGCCCTTGCCGCACCAGCAGGCGGTAGATGGCGAGCCGCGTGTCCTGGGCCAAGGCGGCCAAAGCTTTGACTGCTTGTGCGCTTTTCATTTCTGCTCTGTGTGGGACACGCATGCACCGCCGGTCGATAATTCTAGCGCAATCGAAATACGTGGAACAATCTGCGCCGACGCCAGCCTGTGCGGGTCACGCGTCGAGAACAGGCGTCAAGCGGCCGTGGCAGCCTGCTCCAGCTCGAAGGCGCGGTGCAGGACGCGTACGGCCAGCTCCAGGTACTTTTCGTCGATCACGACGGAGGTCTTGATCTCCGAGGTGGAGATCATCTGGATGTTGATCCCCTCCTCCGCCAGCGTCTTGAACATCTTCGCCGCGATGCCGACGTGCGAGCGCATGCCGATGCCAACCAGCGACACCTTGCAGATCCTGTTGTCGCCGATGATCTCCCGCGCGCTGAAGCCCTTGCCCTTGTCCTGGGCAAGCACGTCGAGCGCCTTCTGGTACTCGCCACGGTTGACCGTAAAGGAAAAGTCGGTGTGGCCTGAGGCGCCGATGTTCTGCACGATCATGTCGACGTCGATGTTGGCTGCGGCGATGGGTCCGAGGATCGCATAGGCAACTCCGGGGCGGTCCTCCACTCCCATGAGCGAGATCTTGGCTTCGTCGCGGGTGAACGCGATGCCCGATATGATCGCCTGTTCCATGGTTTCGTCTTCCTCGTACGTGATGAGCGTGCCGCGAGCGGTGCTGTCCGGATCGTCGAAGGAGGAAAGCACGCGCAGCTTGACCTTGTACTTGCCGGCGAACTCGACCGAGCGCAGCTGCAGCACCTTGGAGCCGAGGCTCGCCATCTCGAGCATTTCCTCGAACGTGATGGTGTCGAGGCGCCGCGCCTCGGGGACGATTCGGGGGTCGGTGGTGTATACCCCGTCGACGTCGGTGTAGATCTGGCACTCGTCAGCGCTCAGCGCCGCCGCGAGCGCCACGCCGGAGGTGTCCGAGCCGCCACGCCCGAGCGTGGTGATGTTCCCGTCCGCGTCCACCCCCTGGAATCCTGCGACGATGACCACCGTGCCTTCGGTGAGATCCTTGCGCAGCGGCTCGACGTCAATGTCGAGGATCCGCGCCTTGGTGAAGGCGCTGTCGGTGAGAACGCGCACCTGGCTGCCGGTGTAGCTGCGCGCCTTGATGCCGAGCTCGTGCAGGGCGATGGCGAGCAGTCCTATGCTTACCTGCTCGCCGGTCGCGGCGATCACGTCGAGCTCGCGTGGCTCCGGGCTGGAAGACAGCTCCTTCGCCAGCGCGAGCAGCCGGTTCGTCTCCCCGCTCATCGCCGACACGACGACGACAAGCTGATGCCCGTCGCGGCGATGCCGCGCGATACGCTTCGCGACGCTCCGGATGCGCTCGGTGTTCCCGACCGAGGTCCCGCCGTACTTCTGGACGATCAGTGCCATGGCCGTGGACGCTCGGGTCGTGCCTGCCGGTCCCGGCCGCTGGGGGCGCGAGTGTGTGGCAAGAACCTCACAGCTTGCGAAACGCGATGGTCGCGTTAGTCCCGCCGAAACCGAAGGAATTGGACAGCGCGGCGCGGATCGGCATGCGGCGCGCGGCGTTCGCCACGAAATCGAGGTCGCAACGAGGATCCTGGTTGAACAGATTCGCTGTCGGCGGCGCGACCTGATCGCGGAGCGCCAGAACGGTGAACACCGCCTCGATCGCGGCGGCGGCACCGAGCAAGTGGCCGGTCATCGACTTGGTCGAGGACACCGCGAGCTTGCCCGCGTGCTCGCCGAAGCAGCTCTTCACGGCGACGCATTCGGCGATGTCGCCCAGCGGCGTGGAGGTTCCGTGCGCGTTGATGTAATCGATGTCCGTCGCCTGCAGCCCGCCGTTTCTCAGCGCGTTGGCCATGCTGCGTGCGGCGCCGGCGCCGTCCTCGGGGGGCGCCGTGATGTGATGGGCGTCCGCAGACATGCCGTAACCCGCGAGCTCGCAGTAGATGCGAGCATTGCGCGCCCGCGCGTGCTCGAGCTCCTCGAGAACGAGAATGCCGGCGCCCTCGCCGAGGACGAAGCCGTCGCGGTCGATGTCCCACGGGCGGCTGGCACTCGCGGGATCAGCGTTGCGTGTCGACAGTGCCCGCGCGGCACAGAATCCGCCTACCCCGAGCGGGCTTATGGTCGCCTCTGCGCCGCCGGCGATCATCACGTCGGCATCGCCGTACTCGATCAGCCGGGACGCCTCGCCGAGACTATGGTTGGCAGTGGAGCAGGCGGTGACGGTGGCCAGATTGGGACCGCGGTAGCCGTAGTGGATCGAGACCAGGCCGGAGATCATGTTGATGATCGAGCCGGGAACGAAGAACGGGGAGATCTTGCGGAACCCGCTTTCGACCATCAGCCTTACCGTCTCCTCGATCATCGGCAACCCGCCGATGCCTGAGCCCACGCACACCCCGATGCGATCGGCGTCCAGCGCGCGGGTGTCGAGGCCCGCGTTCTTCACCGCTTCGGCTGTCGCCACGAGCCCATAGTGAATGAACGTGTCGTAGCGCCGCGCCTCCTTCGCCGAGAGATGCCGGGTGACGTCAAAGCCCTTCACCTCGCCAGCTATCTGCGATGGCAGCGCGCTCGCGTCGAAGCGGGTGATGCGGGTGATTCCGGAGCGCGCCGCGAGGATGTTCTCCCACGCGGTATCGAGATCGTTACCAACCGGGGAGATGATCCCCAGACCGGTTACGACGACGCGACGCTTTGACATGGAGGCGATTGCAGGCGGAAGGCGCGAGGCAGGCTCTCGCGCCGATGCCGGGGACGGCGCCGTGGTCCGCGCGGCGCGTCCCGCTCGGCGAGGCTACTTCTTCTGATGCGACGTGATGTAGTCGATGGCCTGTTGGACGGTCGTGATTTTCTCCGCTTCTTCGTCGGGGATCTCCGTCTCGAATTCCTCTTCGAGGGCCATCACGAGCTCCACCGTGTCCAGCGAGTCGGCTCCAAGATCGTCCACGAACGCCGATTCGCTCTTGATTTCGGCCTCGTTCACGCCAAGCTGCTCGGCGACGATCTTCTTGACTCGTTGTTCTACGCTATCCATGCCGTATCCTCCCCAGGGAGCCAAACCATCGGAAACCGCGTAATTTTACCAGATCGCGCCAGGCCGCAACCCGGCGGCTTCCTCGAGCGCTAACCGAATCGCGCTATGGTGCGCGTCAGCCGCTGGCCTTCTCGCGGGTCGTCCCCATGCGCTGCGCGCACGGGGAGCCACTCCGCCGCTCGAAGTCCTACGCCATATACATCCCGCCGTTGACGTGCAGCGTCGCGCCCGTGATGTACCCGGCCTCGCGCGAGGCGAGGAAAGACACAGCATGCGCAACGTCTTCCGGCGATCCAAGCCGTCCCAGCGGGATGCGCGCCATCAATTGCTCGCGCTGGGTCTCGCTGAGCGCGCGGGTCATGTCCGTATCAATGAAACCCGGCGCGATGCAGTTCACGGTGATGTTGCGGCTGCCGACTTCCTGCGCCAACGCCTTGGTGAAGCCGACGAGTGCCGCTTTCGCCGCTGCGTAGTTTGCCTGGCCCGCGTTGCCGCTCGAGCCGACCACCGATCCGATGCTGATGATCCGCCCATGCCGTGCCTTCATCATCCCGCGCAGGACCGCCTTCGAGAGGCGGTACGCCCCCTTCAGATTGGTGTCCATGAGCGCGTCCCACTCGTCATCCTTCATGCGCACGAGGAGGTTGTCGCGCGTGATCCCCGCATTGTTCACGAGGATCGAAATGTCGCCGAAGCGCGTCGCGATTCCGGAGACGACCGCCTCGACCGCGGTGCCGTCGGTGACGTCGAGCCGGAGCCCTTCGCCGTCGAGGTTCGCCTCCGTGAGGTAGGCAGCGATCGACGCCGCACCGTCGTCGGTCGTCGCGGTGCCGACGACTTTCGCGCCGGCGCGTCCGAGCGCGAGGACGATTGCCTTGCCGATGCCGCGCGTTCCGCCGGTGATGAGCGCTGTTTGTCCCTCGAGCATATTCCCGTCCTAGCGCGTCGCCGCGACCGCGGCGGCGATCGCCTCCGCGTCGTTGAGCGGCAGCGCCTCGAGCTCGGGCGCGATGCGCTTCGTCAGCCCACTGAGCACACGTCCCGGCCCGCATTCGGCGACGTGCGTGACGCCCTGCGCAGCGAAATTCTGGATCGTCTCGAGCCAGCGTACCGGGCTTGCCGCCTGCGCCGCGAGCGCGTTGCGGATTTGCGCCGGCGACTGCGCTACCCGAACGTCGACGTTGTGCAGCACCGGGATGCCGGGCTCCTTCACCGGGACGTTCTCGAGGAAGGCGGCGAGACGCTCTCCTGCTGGCTTGAGCAGGGAACTGTGAAACGGCGCGCTCACCGGTAGCAGCAGCGCGCGCTTGGCCCCCATCGCCTTGGCCCCCGCAATGGCCCGCTCGACAGCTTCCCGATGACCGGCGATCACCACCTGCCCCGGGGCATTGAAGTTCACCGGCTCGACCACCTGCCCCTGCGCCGCCTCGCTGCACGCCTTCGAGATGCCGGTCTCATCGAGTCCCATGACGGCTGCCATGGCGCCGACGCCGGCAGGCACCGCTTCCTGCATCGCCTGCGCGCGAAAGCGAACGAGCGGCAAGGCATC
>DATJZM010000145.1:0-23813 GCA_035499135.1 Casimicrobiaceae bacterium
GTGGGACTATGTGGGTCGCGTGCCGGGCAGCACCCTTATCGAATGGAACACTTATCCCGCCGGAACCCGCAATCCCTCGTTTCTTGAAGAATTGCGCTCTGTTGCGGCCGACCGCGAGGCGCCGGTGCTATTCATCTGCCGCAGCGGCCAGCGCTCGGACGGCGCCGCGCGGATGGCCGCCGCCGCAGGCTACACCAAGGCCTTCAACGTACTGGAGGGGTTCGAAGGGGCGAAGGATGCTCAGGGGCACCGTGGCACGCTCGGGGGCTGGCGCAAGGCGGGCCTTCCCTGGATCCAAAGCTAGCTGCTCGACCAGCGCGGAGCTCACGGGATCCGAAACAAAGCTGGGTCAGTTCACGGGTAGAACAGATAGACCTGGTAACCCGCTTGCGTTGTCGCGCTGGCGTCGATGAAGAGCTTCACATTGACTTCCGCATTGGCGGGGATTCCGCTGGCGAGGTCGACTGTGCCGCTCAAGTACTCCTGCGGAGTGAACGCGCGGCGTACGACGACGACGTCCTGCTGCGTCTGCTTCTGCACATCCGACAGCGTGAGCTCGAGATATGGGTAGGCAAGAGCGTACGGGGCGCGATTGCGCACCGTCGCAGTCAGAATGAGCAGTCCCCGATGCGCCGGGTCGGCCTGCAGATCCGAGGCCTCGATCGACAGCGCGTTGATCTCCTGCAGCGGGCGGATTTCGCAACTCGTTGCAGCGCACAGCCTGATCAACGCCGGTTTGGTCATCGGCCAGTGCGCCGCGATGGCGTCGCGAAAGTGAAACAACGCCTGTCCCGCCAGGGCGAGCAGCAGCAGAGGGACAGCCGAAGCGTATAGCCATCCCGGAATTCCGCGCCGAGAGCGTTTCTCCTGCCACGAGAATCGCGCTGCATACGCCACCTCCGCATCGCCCGTGCTCGGTGGTTCGGTCAGCGGAGGTCCGGACTCGAATGATGGTTCGTCCTCGTCGGGGCGTGCGGTCTCGATTTCCGGCGGAGGTTCGAGCGCGCGCTCGCTGCGCAGGGTCACCGTCGGCGGGCCGAGGGCGGCTTCGTCGAGTTCCGGCTCTTCGCGCTCGCCACGCGGCCGCGGCGCGAGCGAGACCTGCTGCGCGACCCCGTCGAAGACGGTATGGCAGTGGCCGCAGCGCACCTGGCCGGCGCGGATCTCGAGCTGCGCCGAGGTGACGCGAAAGATCGTCTTGCATCCCGGACAGCGCGTGAATTTTTCTTCCGCCATCACGTAACGACCGCACGCTCACGGGTCGTCATGCCGTACGCACTCCGACCAGCGCGGCCCACTCCTCCTCGCGTTCCCATAGGGAAATATTAAACCATCGCCCGTAGGCAGCGAGCACTGACGCGGCCTGCGAATCGAGGATGCCGCAGAGGACGACGTTGCCCCCCTCGCGCACGCGCGATGCGAAGAGCGGAGCGAGCAGCTCGATCGGACCGGCGAGAATATTCGCCACCAGTACGTCGAAGCGTTGCGGCGGCAGCTCCGCAGGCAGATGGAACGTTGCCGAAACGTCGTTTGCGATCGCGTTGGCCCTGCTCGTCGCGATCGCCTCGACATCGATATCGACTCCGACGACCTGGCGTGCTCCGAGCTTCGCCGCGACGATGGTCAGCACGCCCGAACCGCAGCCGTAGTCGAGCAGCGTGGCTCCGGTGCGCAGATTCCGGGCCAGCCAGCGGATGCAGAGCCGCGTCGTCGCGTGGCTGCCGGTGCCGAACGCCAGGCCCGGGTCGACGCGGACGTTGATCGCCTGCGGCTGAACGGGTTCGCACCACGTGGGGACGATCCACAGTCCCTGGCTCACTTCCAGAGGCTGGAATTGGGCCTGCGTCGACCGCACCCAGTCCCGGTCGGCGACGGGCTCCACGACGTGCGGAGGCAGGGGAATGTCGAGCGCAGCCGCCGTCTGCGCGAGAGCACGGTCCGCGTCGCAGCCGTCAGCAAAGAGCACCGTCACCCGGTTGACGGGCCAGAGCGGCGAGCTGCCCGACTCGTCGTAGAGCGATACTTCCATCGGCGTACCCGCCGAAGCGTCGGCCACGTCCACCGACAGCGCGCCCGCCGCGATTAGCGCATCGGCAAGACGCTCGACGGACTCCGCCTCCGTGTCGAAGCGCAGTGCCAGAAAGGGCATCGAAGTCGCAGCGCCAGTCACGGTCAGGCCTGCCGGCGCTTGGCCATCCGCTGTTCGAGGTAGTGAATCGAAGTTCCGCCCCGGAGGAAGGAGTCGTCGAGCAAAAGCTCCTGGTGCAGCGGGATGTTGGTCTTGATGCCCTCGACGATCATCTCGGACAGCGCAACCCGCATCCGTGCGATCGCCTGCTCGCGCGAATCGCCGTACGCGATCACTTTGCCCACCATGGAGTCGTAGTTCGGCGGGACGAAGTAGTTCTGATAGACGTGGGAATCGACGCGGATACCCGGGCCGCCCGGGGCGTGATACGACGTAATTCGTCCGGGAGAGGGAGCAAAGGTTTCGGGATCCTCGGCGTTGATGCGGCACTCGATCGCGTGCCCCCTGCGCACGATGTCGCGCTGGCGAAACGGCAATTTTTGGCCGGCAGCAATGCGCAGTTGCTGTTGCACGAGGTCGATGCCTGTAATGAACTCGGTCACGGGATGCTCGACCTGGATGCGCGTGTTCATCTCTATGAAGAAGAACTCGCCATCGAGATAGAGGAATTCGAAGGTCCCCGCGCCGCGGTACTCGATCTTGCGGCAGGCTTCTGCAGCGCGCTCGCCAATGCGGGTCAGCGCCCGAAGCGGGATCTCCGGCGCAGGGGCTTCCTCGATGATCTTCTGGTGCCGCCGTTGCATCGAGCAGTCCCGCTCGAAAAGGTGGACCGTGTTCTTGTGCTCGTCGGCCAGCACCTGGATTTCGATGTGGCGGGGGTTCTCCAGGTACTTCTCCATGTAGATCGAAGGATCGCCGAAAGCGGCGGCGGCTTCACCCCTCGTCAGGCTGACCGCGGACAGCAGTGCCGCCTCTGTATGCACGACGCGCATGCCACGCCCGCCACCTCCGCCGGCCGCCTTGATCATCACCGGGTACTTGATCTCGCGGGCGAGCTTGATTACCTCCTTGGCGTCCTCGGGCAGAGCGCCGTCCGAGCCCGGGACGCACGGAATGCCGGCCTTCGCCATCGCGGCGCGAGCGCTGACCTTGTCACCCATCAAACGGATAGTGTCCGGGCGCGGCCCAATGAAGACGAAGCCGCTCTTCTCGACCTTCTCGGCGAAATCGGCGTTCTCCGACAAGAACCCATAGCCCGGGTGGATCGCCTGTGCATCGGTGACCTCGGCGGCGCTGATGATCGCCGGTATGTTCAGGTAACTCTGCGCAGAGGGGGCCGGGCCGATGCAGACGGACTCGTCGGCCAGGCGGACGTATTTCGCATCGGCGTCGGCCTCCGAGTGCACAACCACCGTCTTGATGCCGAGCTCCCGGCAGGCTCGCTGGACGCGCAGCGCGATCTCGCCGCGGTTAGCGATCAGCACTTTGTCGAAGAGGTGGTCCGGATTCTTGGTCGGCACGGTCAGGGCGGTTGCGCCGGGGGGCGCGGTGAAACTCGCGGCGATTACACGCTCAGCCGATCACAACGAGGGGCTGGCCGTACTCCACGGGTTGCCCGTTTTCCACGAGGATCGCCTTGACCACTCCCGCACGATCCGCTTCGATCTCGTTCATAAGCTTCATCGCTTCGATGATGCATAGGGGGTCACCCACCTGCACCTCATCACCTACCTCCACGAATGCAGTGGCCCCAGGGGAGGCGGCGCGATAGAAGGTCCCTACCATCGGGGATTTGACCGTATGCCCTTCGGGCTCGACCGCCGGGGAGGCTGCGCCGGGCGGAGTGGAGTGCTCCCCGGCGGTGGCAGCAACTGCGGCCACGCCCGCTGGTGCGGGGGCCGCTGCCGGAGCCGCCGAGGTGGCAGGAAGGGACCGCGTAATCCTCACGCGCTCCTCACCCTCGGAAATCTCAAGTTCGGCAATGCCCGAGCTTTCGACGAGTTCGATCAGCGTCTTCAGCTTGCGCAAGTCCATGACTTGGCTCCCCACAAGGCATTAATGCGGCCGCCTCGATGCGCCGCCAACCGAAACGGACTTGCGCTGGGTTTCTCGGGGCTGATCAGCCCAAAACGCCGGGTCGTCGACTTGACCGTCGGTCCCCTACGCGGCGGTTCCCTAGATTAACTGCAGTTTGCCGCAGATAACGGCAGATTGTCTAGTGTTGACAAGAATTGTAAGCAGCTCGACAGCCTTGTCGCGCAACTATCGTGCCTGCCAAGAGTAAGGTCCCTTCGAAGGCCCGTCGGCGAGCGCCGAGAAGTTTGAAGGTTGCGAAGTTAAGTGATGATCAAAGCATTTTATCGAGAATAGAGCGAAGTTGCTGCGGTTTCATGGGCCCCAGATGAGTGTCGGCGATACGGCCGTTGCGGTCGATCACGATGGTGAACGGCAATGCGACAAGCTCGTTCCCCACGCTGCGCGAGAGCTCCATCGCCTCATACCCCCCTACGAGTGCCGGGTAGTTCAGGTTGATTTCCTTCGCGAATCGGCCGACCTTGTCAGCCTGGTCCACCGCGATGCCGACGAACTGCACCCCACGGGGACCGAGCTCGGACTGGGCGCGGGCGAACTCGGGCATTTCCTCGCGGCAAGGCTCGCACCACGTCGCCCAGAAGTTGACCACGAGAATCTTGCCGCGCCATTGCTTCAGCGGCTGTTTCACGCCTGCAGTATCAGGGAGCTCCAGCGCGAAAAGCCTATCACTCGACAGCTCCCCACGATCCGGCGCGGCAAACCAGAGGCCCGCGGCGAGAGCGAGCGCGCCGACGCCGCCAAGCAATAGAGCGTTTCGAACCCGGCGACGCACGGTTCAATGTGTCACGAGACAGCGAGCGCCCACTTCAGTTGAGCCAGGGCTTCTTGCCGCCGTCGCCCGACGTCTGCGGAACCACGCTCGCCTCAGGCAGCGCCAGGGTAACGCGCTGCACCGTGGGCGGATAGCAAAGTCCAATGTCAGCGCAACCCTGCGACTGGGCCTCGATTACGACCTGCTGTCCAGGCTTGGCGTCATTCAAGGTGAGCTTCACGACCACGTCGCCACGATAGGTTTCGACGCGCCCGAAGAATTGGTCCTCCTTGACCTGGCCCCCCGGGAGGGGTGGGACCGACAGCCCAGCGCCCGCCGGCTCGACGGCGAAATGCACCCTATCCCGATACAGATAGTAGCCTTCGGCGATGAAAAACCGGGCCTCCACCGTGTGCGCGTCGAGGAGCCTTGCGCTGAAGCGGAAGGCCTTTTCCGCCGGCAGGGGATTGCCCTGGCTGAATGCTGACAGCGCCACAAGCAAAAGCGCCGCGGCGAGCGCCGGCAGGGCGCGGCCGTCACGCGGCTGCCGTTTCGGCAGCAATCCAGTCGATGTAGGCGGACGATCCATCGGTGATGGGGACAGCCACGATCTCCGGAAGTTCGTAGGGATGCCTCTCACGAATCGCCTTCTCGACACGCGCGTAGAGCTCCCTCCTAGTCTTTATGGCGACTGGGGTCTCCTCGGCCGTTTCGATTTCGCCGCGCCAGTGATAGAGTGAACGCAGTGCGGCACCGATCTGAACACACGCCGCCAGTCGGCCACCAAGCAGCTCGCGTGCAAGCACCTCGGCACTCGCCCGGTCGGGCAGCGTGGTCAGCACGAGCAGGGCGGAGTGAGTCATGGGAGCAGCTGGAGCATTCATGCGTTTCGTAGTTTTGTTGATTGTACTGAGTTTCCCAGTCCTCGATGTGTTGGCGACACTTCGCTTCGCTCGCTGGACGGGGATCCCGGCAGCGGTATGGCTGGTGGCGTCGGCACTCGCCGGCATCGCCTTGCTGCGGCGCGAGCGCCTCGCCTTCCGCGCGCAAACCCTGGCGGCGCTGCGCGGCGATCGGCCGCTGCTGCGCGGGCAGCTCGACAGCGCACGCAAAGTGCTCGCTGCCCTGCTGTTGATTCTGCCAGGGCTGATCTCCGATGTGATCGCACTGCTCCTGCTGCTGTTCCCGTTCAATCTCGGTCCAGCGTTTGCGGCGCAGCCTGCGACGGTCGCACGAGGCTTCGGCCGCGATACGCTGAACGGCGAATATCAGCGCGTCGACTAGTTCGCGGCGCGCTGGACGAGCGCGGCGGCTTTCGTCGCTACGGACCGAAGAGAGTTGGCTGCGCTTTGCGCGAGCGCCAGTAGGCCCACACGATGAGCGCCAATCCCGCGGCGATCATCGGCAGCGACAGCCATTGTCCCATCGACAGGCCAAGCCCCAGCGTGCCCAGAAATCGGTCCGGCTCTCGTGCGTACTCCACGATGAAGCGGAAGGCGCCGTAGCCGACCAGGAACAATCCCGACACCGCGCCTACCGGTCGTCGACGCCGCGCATAGATCCATAGCACGGCGAACAACACGATTCCCTCTAGAGCGAGCTCATAGAGCTGCGACGGATGCCGAGGCAGCTGATCGACCTGGGGGAACACCATGCCCCAGGGCAGATCCGTTGGTCTGCCCCAAAGCTCTCCATTGATGAAATTGCCCAATCGGCCTGCGGCCAGGCCCAGCGGGGCGAGGGGCGCGACGAAATCCGTGACTTCGAGCCAGCGTTTGTGACGCCTGTGCGCGAAGAGCGCGAGAGCGATCATGACGCCAAGAAGGCCGCCGTGAAAACTCATGCCGCCTTGCCACAATTCGATGATCTCGAGCGGATGCACTGCGTAGTAAAGCGGCTTGTAGAACAGGACGTAGCCGAGCCGTCCACCGAGGATCACGCCGAACACGCCGTAGAAGAGCATGTCGTCGACGTCGCGCGGATGCCAGCCGCTGAGCAGATTCTGCCGCGCGCGTACCTTACCGAGGACGATGAACAACACGAACCCGGCGAGATACATGAGCCCGTACCAGCGTATGGCGAGCGGACCCACGTGGAGCGCGACCGGATCGAATTGCGGATGAACGAGCATCTACGATCGCGCGCCTCTGTCGCGGCAGCAGCTTTGTTAGAATGAGTCGATTATACGAGAGAGGATCGCGCGATGCCGGGCAACCGCAGGAGTCGCATCATCACCCATGGCATGGCGCGTTCGCCGAATCGCGCGATGCTGCGCGCGGTCGGCTTCGCCGATGCAGACTTCGACAAGCCGATCGTCGGCGTGGCCAACGGTCACAGCACGATGAATCCGTGCAATGCGGGCATCCAGCCGCTGGTCGAGCGCGCGATGGCCGCGCTCAAGGAGGCCGGTACCATGCCGCAGGTCTTCGGCTTTCCCACCGTGACCGACGGTATCGGCATGGGCACCGAGGGCATGAAGTATTCGCTGGTGTCGCGCGAAGTGATCGCCGATGCCATCGAGGTCGCGGTCAACGGCCAGTGCATGGACGGCGTCCTCTGTGTCGGCGGCTGCGACAAGAACATGCCCGGCAGCATGATGGCGATGGCGCGCGTCAACGTCCCCGGCATCTTCGTCTACGCGGGCACCATCAAGCCCGGCTACTGGAAAGGGGAGAAGCTCACGATCGTTAGTCCGTTCGAGGCCGTGGGGGCCTTCGCGGCGGGCAAGATGAGCAAGGAGGATTTCGAGGGCATCGAGCGCAACGCCTGTCCGAGCGTTGGCGCCTGCGGCGGCCAGTACACCGCGAATACAATGTCCTCCTCGTTCGAAGCGCTGGGCATGAGCCTACTCGGCAGCTCGCAGATGGCCTCGCCTGATGCGGAGAAGGCGGACTCGGCCGCGGCGTCGGCGCGTGTGCTCGCGCGCGCCGTCGAGCACGACCTGAAGCCGCGCGACATCATCACGCGCAACTCGATCGAGAACGCCACCGCCCTCGTGATGGCGACCGGGGGATCGACCAACGCGGTCTTGCACTATCTCGCGATCGCCGCGGCGGCGGGAGTCCAGTGGACCATCGACGACTTCGAACGTGTGCGCAAGCGCGTGCCGGTCCTCTGCGAACTGAAGCCTTCCGGGCGGTTCGTAGCGACCGATTTTCATGCGGCGGGCGGCGTGCCTCAGGTGCTTCGCATCCTGCTCGATCACGGCCTCCTGCACGGCGATTGCATGACGATCACCGGCCGCACGATGGCCCAGGAGCTCGCGGGCATCGCGTCCGAGCCACGCGCCGACCAGGAGGTGATCAGGCCGTGGGCGCGCCCGGTGTATCCGCACGGTCACCTAGCGATTCTCCGGGGCAACCTGGCTCCAGAGGGCTGCGTGGCGAAGATCACCGGGCTCAAGAGCCGATCGATCACCGGGCCCGCGCGGGTTTTCGATTCCGAGCCGGCATGTCTCGATGCGATCATGGCGAGGCAGATTCGCCCTGGTGACGTGATCGTGATTCGTTACGAGGGACCGCGGGGAGGACCGGGTATGCAGGAGATGCTCGCGCCAACCTCTGCCCTCATCGGTCAGGGGTTGGGGGAGAGCGTCGGCTTGATAACCGACGGGCGCTTCTCCGGGGGCACCTGGGGCATGGTCGTGGGTCACATCGCTCCCGAGGCGTATTCCGGCGGAACAATCGCCCTGGTCGAGGAAGGGGATTCGATCACCATCGACGCAGACCGACTGCTGGTTCAGCTCAACGTGGCGGAAGCAGAGCTGGCCCGCCGCCGCGCGCAGTGGAAACCGCCGCCGCCCCGCTATACGAGCGGGGTCCTCGCCAAGTACATGAAGCTCGTCTCGACCGCAAGCATCGGCGCGATCACCGATCGTCCCTGAACGTCGCGCCACTGGGCCTCTAAGGTCGGGCGCGATAGGATTAGGCAAGCAAGGCGAGCTGTTCTCCGCAGGAAGGAAGGAGGGGTCCCATGTCAGCCTCGTGCTTCTCGGCTCCCAAGATTCGCTTCGCTTCGTGGCTCCTGCCGCTTGCCGCTCTCTGGCTCGCGGCCTGCGGATCCGGCTCGGGACCTGCGACATCCGCAGGCCCACCGGTGCCCGCACCGGTGCTCGCCGTCGGCGACCACTGGCAGTACAGGATCACCGACAATCTGCGCCGCGGTGCAGTCACCATTCTCGACGCGGAGGTCGCGTCGATCAGCGGTGGCGTGGCATCGCTTCGCCTCGTATACACCGATCCTCTCGGGGCGCGCAGCGAGAAAACCGAGGAGGTCAACGCCAGCGGCGCTCTCGTCGTCGGCACGCTCAAGGAAGAGCCGACGCGGCGATATCCGACACCTATCGAGCTGTACGACTTTCCGCTGCAAACAGGGACGAGCTGGCGGCAGGTCGCCAACACGACGAGCCCCGATACAGGGCTCCCCGCGCAGATCCTCGTTTACGGTACGGTGCAAGGCTCGACTCAGGTCACCGTGCCGGCTGGCACCTTCGACGCGGTCTACCTGTATCGGGTCATACAGCTAGACGACGAGCAGTTCTGGCGAACCCGGACCGACCGACGGGACTTCGTGTGGTTTGCCCCGCAGGCGAAAGCAGCGGCAAAGGAGACGCGCGACGCTTCCTACAATCAGATCGGCGGCGGCACGTTCACGACGATTCGCACCGAGAACACAACTCGCGAGCTGCTTTCGTTTCGTCCGGGGTCGCGCTGATCGACGTTGCGCTCCCGAGCCAATCGCGATCGAGAGGCGGCTCGTGCGACGCAACGCCCTTTTGCGCGTTCTCGCCACAACGTGCGTTCTAGGCGCTCTCGCCGGCTGCGCCTCGGCTCCATCGGGCCCGCCGGTCGATGCGCCGAGTCTCGTCGTCGGCGATCGCTGGCAATATCGCGTGACGGACAATCTGCGTCGCGGCACGACCTCCCTTCTGGACGTGGAAGTGACTGCCGTGGTGGGCGCGACGGCGCAGCTCCGCTTCCGCTACGCCGACGAATTCGCTCGCACGCAATGGGTAGACCAAGTCGATGGCCGAGGCGGACTAAGCTCGGGCGTGCTGGGGCGCCCTATGGAGAGACCGTTCGATCCTCCGGTACAGCTGCTCGCCTTTCCCCTTGCGCCCGGGAAGACCTGGCGTCAGGTGATCAATACCTTCCGGACGGACCTCGATCTCGATGGTCAGATCCTCATCTACGGCAAGGTCGATGGCTGGGCGCCAGCGAGTGCTCCAGCTGGAACGTACGAAGCGATTTACGTCTATCGCGTCGTGCAGCTCGACGACGAGGAGTTCTGGCGCACGCGAACGACGCGCCGCGACGCGATCTGGTACGCAGCCGAGGTCAAGGCACCCCTGCGCGAGGCGCGCGAGGCTGAATACACGGAGATGGACGGCCCGGACTCTGCGACCATCCGTACCGAGTCCCGGGTGTTCGAGCTGGTGTCGTTCCAGCCCGGGCCGCTATGAGAGCCCGAGCCGCTGCCAGATGACTGTCGTCAGCGAGGCCTGGTTCAGCGTGTAGAAATGCAGGCCCGGTGCGCCATGCGCCAGCAGATCGGCGCAGAGGTCCGTAACGACATCTAGACCGAAGGCGCGGATCGACGCCGTGTCGTCCCCGAAGCCTTCCATCTTGCGTCTGATCCAGCGCGGGATCTCCGCGCCGCACGCGTCCGAGAAGCGGGCGAGCTTCGTGAAGCTCAGGATCGGCATGACCCCCGGTACGATCGGGATGCGCAACCCCAACGAAGTCGCCTGGTCGACGAAGTGGTAGTAGCTGTCGGCGTTGAAGAAGTATTGCGTGATCGCCGAGTTGGCGCCGGCGTCGATTTTGCGCTTGAAGTGCACGAGATCTTCTCGCGGGCTGCGCGACTGGGGGTGATACTCGGGATAGCAGGCCACCTCGATGTGGAACCAGTCGCCGGTTGCGGTGCGAATGAACGAGACGAGCTCGTTCGCGTAGTGGAACTCGCCGGCGTCCGCGGTGCCCGAGGGGAGGTCACCGCGCAACGCCACGAGATGTCTGATGCCGCGTTCGCGATAGGTGGCGAGCGTCGCGCGAATGCTCTCCCGCGTCGATCCGATGCACGAGATGTGAGGAGCTGCCCGCTGACCGGCGGCCTGGATCTCGAGCACGGTCGCGAGCGTCCGGTCGCGCGTCGAGCCGCCGGCCCCGAAAGTGACCGAGAAGAATTTCGGCCCGAGGCGGGCGAGCTCGGCACGGGTCTCGGCGAGCTTTCGCGCGCCTTCGGGTGTCGCCGGCGGGAAGAACTCGAAGCTGAAGACCCGCTCCGGTGCGGCCGTCATGCTCGTCCTTCGCAGTACGGCTTTAGCGCGGCATAAAGCGTCGCGTTCACCGGCGCCGAGAGGCCGACAGCACGCGACATGCGCGCCACGGCGCCCGAGAGCCACGGCGCCTCCAGCCTTCTGCCCGCTTCGAGATCGTGCAGCATTGAGGATTTCATCTGCGCGGGCAGGCCATCGGCAAACGCAAGCTGGCGCGCAACGAAATCATCGGGCAACGCTACCCCGCGGGCACGACCGAGGCTCCAGGTTTCTTCGATCGCGAGGCGCAGGGTCTCGCGCATCTCCGGATCGGAGCGTATGGGTCCGATCGAGCAGCGCGCCACGCTGGTGAGACCGGACATCGGCGCAAGGAACGCAAACTTCTCCCACAGCACGCGCTCGACGTCGGCGACGAGCTCGGCATCGATCGCTGCGCCGACGCAGGCGGCATGAAACGTCTTCGCGGCCTCGACCTGTGCGGGGCGCAACGCGCCGAACCGCAGCCGCGCCATCGTCCCGGTGTGCGTGATCGTCCCCGGCTCCGAGATGGTCGCCGCGATATACGCCGCTCCGCCGAGGACGCGGTCGGCGCCCGTCGCAGCGCCGATCCGCTCCACGCTCTCGACCCCGTTCTGGAACGGAATCACGATCCCGCCTCCGCCCAGAAGCGATCGAGCGGCCGCCGCAGCGGCCTCGGTGTCCCAGAGCTTGACGGTAAACACCACGACATCGGCGCGCCCCATCGCTCCCGGGTCGTCGCTCGCAGGCGGCGATGGCAGATGGATATCGCCGAGTGCGCTGCGCACCCTGAGCCCGCCGGCGCGGATCGCCTCGAGATGACGTCCGCGGGCTATAAATCCAACGTCGTTGCCCGCCGCGGCAAGCCGGGCTCCGAAGTAGCCGCCCACGCCTCCCGCGCCGAATACGACCACCCTCATCTCCGTGCGCCCCTACGAACGGCCGCCTGCATCGCGCCTGAGGAAAATCGCCGACAGCGCCCAGGAGATGATGCTGTAGAGAATGGCGCCGCCGACGCCCGACCAGAAACCGGCAACGTGAAAACCCTCGATCCACGAGCCGACCGCCCAGAACAACAGTCCGTTGACGACGAGAATGAACAGGCCCAGGGTCAAGAGCGTCACCGGCAGCGTGAGCAGAATGAGAAGCGGCCGGATGAACGTGTTGATCAGCCCGAGGACAAGCGCCGCGATCAGCGCCGAGACAGGAGAGTCAACGTGAATCGACGACATCAGATACGGCAGCGCCAGCAGCGCCGCCGTATTGATCAGCCAGGCGATCAGCAGCCGCATCCGACCTCCTAGTACCGGTACGTCTCCGGTTTGTACGGACCTTCCTCGCTCACGCCGATATAGCGCGCCTGCTTGGCCGAGAGCTCGGTGAGCATCGCGCCGAGCTTCTTCAACTGTAGCCGGGCGACCTTCTCGTCGAGATGCTTCGGCAGCACATACACGCCTACCGGGTACTTGCCGCCGCCGGTTTGTGCATCGGTCCAGAGCTCGATCTGCGCCATGACCTGGTTGGTGAACGAGCTGGACATGACGTAGCTCGGATGCCCGGTCGCGCAACCGAGGTTCACGAGACGGCCTTCCGCGAGCAGGATGATCCGCCTGCCGTCGGGGAAGATGACGTGATCGACCTGCGGCTTGATGTTCTCCCAGCGGTATTGGCGCAGCGCTGCAACGTCGATCTCGTTGTCGAAGTGACCGATGTTGCACACGATCGCGTTGTGCTTCATCCGCTTCATGTGCTCGTGCGTGATCACGTCGATGTTGCCGGTCGCCGTTACGAAAATGTCCGCCTTGTCGCAGGCGTAGTCCATGGTCACGACGCGATAGCCCTCCATCGACGCCTGCAGAGCGCAGATCGGATCGATCTCCGTGACCCAGATCTGGGCGGACAAGGCCCGCAGCGCCTGCGTCGACCCCTTGCCCACGTCGCCGTAACCGTTCACGACGGCGACCTTGCCGGCGATCATCACGTCGGTTGCGCGCTTGATGCCGTCCACGAGCGACTCGCGGCAGCCATACAAGTTGTCGAACTTCGATTTCGTGACCGAATCGTTGACGTTGATCGCAGGAAAACCGAGCCGTCCTTCCTTGTGCATCTGGTAGAGCCGCTTGACCCCGGTCGTGGTCTCCTCGGTCACGCCTTTGATGCCGGCGCGGATGCGCGAATAGAAATGCGGATCGGCGTCGAGCCGCTTCGAGATCGCTGCGAAAAGTGCCGCCTCCTCGTCGCTAGCCGGATGCGAGATAGCACTCCGGTCGGCTTCCGCCCGCGCGCCGAGATGGATCAGCAGCGTCGCGTCGCCGCCGTCGTCGAGGATCATGTTCGGCGTGCCGCCGTCCGCCCACGCGAAGATGCGATGCGTGAATTCCCAGTACTCCGCCAGCGTTTCGCCCTTGTAGGCGAAGACCGGCGTGCCCGCGGCGGCGATCGCCGCGGCGGCATGATCCTGCGTCGAGTAGATGTTGCACGAAGCCCAGCGGACTTCGCCGCCGAGGGCCTTCAGCGTCTCGATCAGCACGGCAGTCTGAATGGTCATGTGCAGCGAGCCGGCGATCCGCGCCCCGCGCAGCGGTTGCCCCGGGGCGAACTCCTCGCGGATCGCCATCAGCCCGGGCATCTCGGTCTCGGCGATCGCGATCTCCTTGCGGCCCCAATCCGCGAGGCCCAGGTCGGCAACCTTGAAGTCGGCGAAATTCTTGGTGTCGGACACAGCATTCATCGGTCACTCCTTGTCGAGCGACCACGCTGCGGGGAGATCGGAACCCGTCTCCCCGCGTGTGAGTCGCGGTTCAACGAGCGCCGTTTCCATGTCGGACAGCTCCGAGCCTGGCAGGCGCCGCCGTTGTGATCTCGGCGGCCTGTTGCAACGCTCCTCGGAGCGGAAGTGTGAGTATAGCGCAGGCATGGAGAAGCCCCAAGCGCAGCGCTCACGCCTTGCCGTCCGACGGTGCGTCATTGAGGTTCCGCTGCTCGAGCAGCGCATTGGCGAGGCTCGATTCGCGCTTGTAAAACCCTTCGGTGTGAAAGGTCTCCTCCAGCGCGAACAGTTCGTAATCGAGGTGGTGGCACAACTCGTGGATCAACGTCCGCACAAAGGTGCGGAACGCGACGACCTGCTGCCGCTGCGCAGTACGCATCCACACCGTGATTCGCGCCGGCGTCCGTCGTTCCGCAGGTTCGTACAGCCCGTGCAGCTCGCCGTAGTCGTCTGCAGGCCGTCGCGCGAGCACGCGCACGCGAACCTGCGGCACCCGGTAGCCGCGGGTCAGCGTGTCGATCAGTTGCGAGCACTCGCGTTGCACCGAAGCGTGATCCTCTGCTCGCAACGCGCGCTCGAGGTGCCCAACCGTCGCGCCGAGCTCGAGCTCGCGTGGCAGCCCCAGCGTGTCGATCGCGTCGCTGCGGCGGTAGATCGCCTGCTTCGCGCGCGAGAGGCGCTCATAGTAGGCAAAGCGCATTTGTTCTCAGCGAATCCCCCGGCGGACTCGCGGTGGGTGCGGTGTGCGCGACCGCCGGTCTACCGCAGCAGTCGCTGGCGGACTAAACTGCGGGCGCGGGAAAGCCATCATGATCGTGCTCAATCCAAATCTCCGTGACCTCGGTGGGTTGCGCGTGCAGCGGCTGCTGCCAGCGTTCCCGCATAGGATGGTGGGTCCTTTCATCTTTTTCGATCATTTCGGCCCGGCGGCGTTCGGGCCGGGGAACGGCGCCGATGTCCGACCGCACCCGCACATCGGGCTCGCGACCGTCACCTATCTGTTCGACGGGGCGATGATGCACCGCGACAGCCTCGGCACGGTGCAGCGCATCGAACCGGGAGACGTCAACTGGATGACGGCGGGCATCGGGATCGTCCACTCAGAGCGCACTCCACCGGAGGAACGCGCAGCCGGACACCGGCTGCACGGCCTGCAGACCTGGGTGGCCCTGCCCAAAGACCGGGAGGCAGTCGAGCCGTCGTTCAGCCACCACCCGAAGCGCTCGTTGCCGCAGATCTCGCTTCCCGGCGTCACGCTGCGACTGCTCGCCGGCTCGGCCTTCGGCAGCAAGGCGCCGACGCCGACTTTCTCGCCGATCTTCTATGTGGCCGTCGAGATGGAGAAGGGCGCCACATTCGACCTGCCGCCCGAGCACGAGGAGCGCGGCGTGTATGTGGTCGAGGGCGAGGTGTCGGTCGACGGGTTGAATCTTCCTCCGCATCATCTGGCGCTCCTCCCTGCGGGAGAAACCGTGCGCATCGCGGCGGCGAGTTCCGCGCGCGTCGCGCTTCTCGGAGGGGCGAAAATGGACGGCGACCGGCTGATCTGGTGGAACTTCGTTGCGAGCTCGCGCGCGCTGATCGACCAGGGGAGCGAGCGCTGGCGTGCGCGGGCGTTTCCCGCCGTTCCCGGCGAAACCGAGTTTATTCCGCTGCCGGAGCGCTGACACCGGCGCGACTGCGCGCCTCTGACAGGCCGGCGGCTGTCTTGAGCTGTTCCGCCCGGTCGATCGCTTCCCACGTGAATTCCGGCTCGTCGCGGCCGAAGTGCCCGTACGCGGCGGTCTTGAGATAGATCGGGCGCAGCAGGTCGAGCATCTGGATGATCCCCTTGGGCCGCAGATCGAAGTGCTTGTTGACCATTGCAGCGATCTTCTCGTCGGGAATGCGGCCCGTACCTTCGGTATAGACGGTCACGTTGATCGGCTGCGCTACGCCGATCGCGTAGGAGAGCTGCACTTGGCATTGCGTCGCGATGCCGGCGGCCACGATGTTCTTTGCGACGTAGCGCGCGGCGTAAGCGGCCGAGCGATCGACCTTGGATGGATCCTTGCCCGAGAATGCACCGCCGCCGTGCGGAGCCGCGCCGCCGTACGTGTCGACGATGATCTTGCGGCCGGTGAGGCCGGCGTCGCCGTGCGGGCCGCCGATCTCGAAGCGCCCGGTCGGGTTCACCAGAAAGCGCGTCTTGCCGAGCATCTCCGGCGGCAGCACCGGCCTGATGATCTCCTCGATCACCGCCTCGGCGAGCTCTTTCTGCTTTTGGTTCATGCTCGGATGATGCTGCGTGGACAGCACGACGGTCTCGATGGTCTTCGGCCGGCCGTCGACGTAACGCACGGTGATCTGCGATTTCGCGTCGGGTCGCAGCCAGGGCAGGCGGCCGTCACGGCGGACCTCGCTCTGCCGCTGCACCAGCCGGTGCGCGTAGTAGATCGGGAACGGCATGAGCGCGGGCGTCTCGTCGCAAGCATAGCCGAACATGAGGCCCTGATCGCCGGCGCCCTGGTTCATGTATTCCTCGGACGTGCGATCCACCCCCCGCGCGATGTCCGGCGACTGGCGGCCGTAGCACACCATGACCGCGCAGCCCTCCGCATCGAAGCGGAGCTCCGGGTCGGTATACCCGATCTTGTGGATCGTGTCGCGCGCGATGCGTGCGTAGTCGTGCTTGTGGTCGGTCGTGATCTCGCCCGTCATCACGACGAGGCCCGTCGACACCAGCGTCTCGGCGGCCACCCGGCCATGCGGGTCGCGCGCTAGAATCGCATCGAGGACTGCGTCGGAGATCTGGTCGGCCACCTTGTCGGGGTGCCCCTCCGAGACCGACTCGGACGTGAATAGAAACTCGCTCATTACCTCTCCGTGTGCGCGCTACCAGACGCGCAAGCCGCGTGTCGTCGCTTCGTGCTTATCGTCTACCCGATCGGCGGCGCGTCGCAACGAAAAATAGTGAAGTTTACCAAATTGAGGATGACCGAGTCGGTCCGCGCCTTCGACCTCGATCGGCACAGGGTACTGGACGGGCCGTGCCGGCGATGATCGTCGCGCCTACTGGCGAGAACATCGAGCGTGCCGCCTCGCTGCTGCGCGCCGGCCAGCTCGTCTCCTTTCCGACCGAGACGGTCTATGGGCTTGGCGCCGATGCCCGCAACGAGGAAGCCTTGCGCCGCCTCTTCGCCGCCAAGGGACGCCCTGCAGAGCATCCGTTGATCGTGCACATAGCCGACGCTTCCGCACTGTCTCGCTGGGCGCGCAGCGTGCCTGCCGGCGCGCGCGCGCTCGCCGACGCGTTCTGGCCCGGTCCTCTGACGCTGATCCTGCCGCGCGCGGCCGATGTTTCGGAGGCGGTGACGGGCGGCCAGGACAGCATCGGCCTGCGCGTGCCGGCGCACCCCGTCGCCCAGGCGCTGCTGCGCAGCTTCGTTGGTCTTGGTGGCGAGGGCGTGGCCGCGCCATCCGCCAACCGCTTCGGCCGCGTAAGCGCGACGACGGCACAACACGTTGCCGACGATTTCGGCAACGAAGTCGCGCTGATCCTCGATGGCGGCCCGTGCCGACACGGCATCGAGTCGACGATCGTTTCCTTCACGGGCGAGGAGCCGGCGCTGTTGCGCCCGGGAGCGCTTGGCCCCGACGTGCTCGCCCGGGTTCTCGGCCGCGTCCCGAGCACGCCAGGTCCGGATGCGCCGCGCGCTCCGGGCATGCTCGCCGCGCACTACGCGCCGCGCACGCCAGCGCGCCTTTTGCCGCGCGAGGCGTTGCTCAACGCGCTGGGAAGCATCGGCGCGTCGACCGGGCACATCGCAGTGCTCGCCCACTCGGTCGCGCAGCCTCCGCTCTTCGAGGGAACCTGGTTCGACGCTCCCGGACGCGGCGCGGAATACGCCCAGCAGCTCTACGCCAATCTGCGCGCGCTCGACGCACGCGCGGCCGACGAGATCTGGATCGAAGCGCCGCCCGAGGGCCCGGAGTGGCACGCGGTGCGCGATCGCCTGCGCCGCGCGACGCATCGCGGGTAAGTGACCCGCTCTGCACGACCGCTCGCGCGCGGCGTTATCGCCGGCTGCTAACATTGCTGCGTCACAACCCAAGGCACGCCAGTCCATGTCTCAGCATCCGCCTGTGGTCGTCATCGCGCCCGACTCGTTCAAGGGCTCGGTTGCGGCCACCGACGCGGCGAGGGCGATCAGCGAAGGCCTCTCACGCGTCTGGCCCGACGGCGAACGCCGTATCTGTCCGATGGCCGACGGCGGCGAGGGAACGCTCGAAGCCGTTCTCTCCCGCGGGGGTCGGCGTAGGACCGCGCGCGTGCCGGGCGCATCGGGAACGCTCCTCGATGCCGCGTTCGGCTTGATTGAAGGCGACGCGACCGCGGTGCTCGAGGTCGCGCAGGTCGTAGGCCTCACCGACCGGGCCGGGACCGCGGCCCCCGTCGAGCAGCGAAGCACGCGCGGACTGGGCGAGCTCATGCGGCGCCTGCTCGACGCGGGCGTGCGCAACTTCATGATCGGGCTGGGCGGGAGCAGCACCAATGACGGCGGGGCGGGACTGCTCGCCGCATTGGGATTGAGGCTCGTCGACGGCAAGGGACGCGATATCGAGCCCACGCCTGCGGGTCTGGCCAGCTTGAGGCAAGTCGATGCCGGCCCGCTCGATCCTCGCCTTACCGATACACGCATCACCATCATGTCGGATGTGAACAATCCGCTGTGCGGCGAGCGCGGCGCGACGGCGATCTTCGGGCCGCAGAAAGGGGTGCGCCCGGATGCGCGCGCAGACATCGACGCAGCGCTCGCCCGGTTTGCGGAGCACGCGGAGCGCGCGACGGGCCGCCGCGCGAAGGAACGCGCCGGCGCCGGAGCCGCGGGCGGTCTGGGCTTTGCCCTGCAGCTCCTTGGCGGTGAGATGCGCTCCGGCGCGGAAGTCGTTGCCGATCTGCTCGGGCTCGATGCCGCGCTCGAAGGAGCGACCTGGCTCATCACCGGAGAGGGGCGCAGCGACCGGCAGACGCTGCTCGGCAAGGCTCCGTTCGTGGCAGCGCGCCGCGCGACGACGAGGGGTGTCCCCGCCACGCTCATCTCCGGAAGCATCGATCGCTCGGCGCTCGCCGAGCTCGCGCAGCATTTCGCGGACTGTCACTCGCTGTGCTTCGGTCCGGCAACGATCGCGGAATGCGTCGCCGACGCTCCCGGACTCCTCGCGGACAGCGCTGAGCAGCTCGCCCGATTGTTTCGCGCGGCGAGACGCTGATCCGATCTCCGCCGGTGCGGTCAGGAGACGCGCGCGGGCTCGCGCGGTCCGTAGCCCGAGGCAGCCGGAGCCGTTCCGGCCGGGGCCACGCGCACGGCGCAATACTTGAACTCGGGAATCTTGCCGAAGGGATCGAGAACGGGGTTGGTCAGCAGATTGGCCGCCGCCTCGTAGTAACAGAAGGGAATGAACACCGCCCCACGCGGCGTGCCGTCATCGGCACGCGCGGCGAGCGCGATGCCTCCACGACGCGACGCCACCGAGATCATGCCGCCGGGCTCGACGCCGAGTGCAGCGAGGTCGGCAGGATGCATCGATGCGACCGGCGCCGGCTCGATCGAATCCAGCACCTCGGTGCGGCGCGTCATGCTCCCGGTGTGCCAGTGCTCCAGCTGCCGTCCAGTGATCAGCACGAATGGGTAGTCGCTGTCCGGCCGCTCCGCGGCTGGAATGATCTTCGCCGGAACGAACTTCGCTCGGCCGGTCGGCGTCGGGAATTGCTCGGTGAAGACGACGCGCTGCCCCTCGTCGCCCTCCTGCTCGCACGGATAGGTGACCGCCGATTCGAGCTCGAGCCGCTGCCACGTGATGCCGGCGATCGATGGCATGGCCCGACGCATCTCGGCGAACACCTCGCTCGGGTGACGGTAAGTCCAGTCGAGCCCCATGCGCTTGGCCATCTCGACGATGATCCACAGGTCCTGCCTGGCGTCGCCCGGCAGCTCGAGCGCTTGCCGGCCGAGCTGCACCGAGCGATCGGTGTTGGTGAACGTGCCCGTTTTCTCCGGGAAGGCCGAAGCCGGCAGGATCACGTCGGCGAGATAGCCCGTCTCGGTGAGGAAGATGTCCTGCACGACGAGCATTTCGAGCTCGGCCAGTGACTCCCGGGCGTGCTGGACGTCGGGGTCGGACATCGCCGGGTTCTCGCCCATGATGTACATGCCGCGGATCTCGCCGGCATGCACGGCGTTCATGATCTCCACGACCGTGAGGCCCGGTTTCGCGTCGAGAACTTTGTTCCACAGCGCTTCGAACTTCGTCTTCGCCTCATTCCCGTCGACCCGGCGATAGTCGGGGTACATCATGGGGATCAGCCCGACGTCGCTCGCTCCCTGGACGTTGTTCTGCCCGCGCAGCGGGTGCAAACCCGTCCCGGGTCGACCAATCTGTCCCGTCATCATCGTGAGCGCGATCAAGCAGCGCGCGTTGTCGGTGCCGTGGATGTGCTGGGAAATTCCCATGCCCCAGAGGATCATCGAGGCGCGCGACTTGGCGAAAAGCCGCGCCACCTCGCGGATCGTCGTGGCCGGGATTGCGCACACCGCCGCCATCGCTTCGGGGCTGAAACCGGCGACGTTCTTG
The DNA here is from genome assembly GCA_035499135.1 of Casimicrobiaceae bacterium. GTDB lineage: Bacteria > Pseudomonadota > Gammaproteobacteria > Burkholderiales > Casimicrobiaceae > PALSA-1003. Next base: position 20,555 of record DATJZM010000145.1, read on the forward strand.
CGCAACTCCTCGTAGCCGCTGGTGCGATCGGCGACGAAGCTCTCGGCGATCAGACCTTCTTCGATGATCGTGTGCATCATGGCGTTGAGCAGCGCGACGTCGGTGTCCGGCTTGAACTGCAGGTAGTACGCCGCGTGCCGAGCGAGCTCCGAGCGTCGCGGATCGGCGAGGATCAGCTTAGTGCCGTGCTTCACCGCGTTCTTGATCCAGGTGGCGGCGACTGGATGATTGACGACCGGGTTCGCGCCGATGAGGAACACGACTTCGGCCTGCATCGCATCCATCACCGGGTTCGAAACCGCGCCGGAGCCGATGCCTTCGAGCAGCGCCGCCACGCTCGAGGCATGGCACAGTCGCGTGCAGTGATCGACGTTGTTCGATCCGAAGCCGGTGCGCACGAGTTTCTGGAAAAGGTACGCTTCCTCGTTGGACCCCTTGGCGGAGCCGAACCCCGCGAGCGCTCGCGCGCCGTGCCTGTCGCGTATGCGCTTGAGCGCGCTGCCGGCGAGGTCGAGCGCCTCTTCCCAGGTCGCCTCCCGGAACACCGCGAGCGGGTCTGCCGGATCCATCGTGAAATCTGCCGTCTTCGTGATCCCCGGCCTGCGTATCAGCGGCTTCGTCAGGCGCTGCGGATGATGGACGTAGTCGAACCCGAAGCGACCCTTGACGCACAGCCGCTCGTGATTCGCAGGTCCATCGCGGCCCTCGACGCGCACGATCCGGTTTTCTGCAACGTGGTAGCTCAATTGACAGCCCACTCCGCAGTACGGGCACAGCGAAGCGACCGTGCGCTCGACCGGCGTGAGATACGCGTCGTGCGCCGGGGCGAGCGCGCCCGTTGGGCAGGCCTGGACGCACTCGCCGCAGGCGACACAGGTCGACTCGCCCATCGGATCATCGAGATCGAAGACGATCTTGGAGTGTGCGCCGCGGAAGGCATAGCCGATCACGTCATTCACCTGCTCCTCGCGACAGGCGCGAACGCAACGCGTGCACTGAATGCAGGCATCGAGGTTTACCGCCATCGCCGGATGCGAGAGGTCCGCTGCCGGCTGCGCCCGGCGCGGGAAGCGAGGCTGGCCGAGCGAGAGCTCTCTCGCCCATAGCGCAAGCTCGGAGTCGTTCCGGTAGGCGCGCTCCGGCATATCGGATTGCAGGAGCTCCAGCACCATCCTCTGCGAGGCGAGCGCGCGAGCACTGTCGCTTGCGACCTCCATGCCGGTCGCGGGGCTTCGGCAGCAGGCCGGGGCAAGAACGCGCTCGCCTTTGATCTCGACCATGCAGGCGCGGCAGTTCCCGTCGGCACGATAACCCGGCTTGTAGCACAGTCGCGGTATCTTCACCCCGAGCCGGTCCGCAGCCTGGATGATCGTTTCTCCGTCCAGGGCCGTCACGCCGATCCCGTTAAGCTGGAAGCCGACAGACCCGCCCACTTCTCGCGCGTCGATCTTCATCGGAGCTCGTCAGGAAAGTACTTCATCACGCAGCGGATCGGATTGGGCGCCGCCTGCCCGAGGCCGCAGATCGAGGCGTCGGCCATCGCCTGCGAGAGCTCGGCGAGCAGCCCCTTGTTCCAAGCGCGTTCCTGCAGCAACCCGACCGCCTTCTCGGTGCCGACGCGGCACGGCGTGCACTGCCCGCAGGATTCGTCGGCGAAGAAGCGCATCAGATTCAGCGCCGCATCGCGCGCGCGATCGTGCTGGGAAAGCACGATGACGGCGGCGGAGCCGATGAAGCAGTCGTAGGGTTGCAGGGTGTCGAAATCCAGCGGAATGTCCCCCATCGCCGCCGGAAGAATGCCCCCCGAAGCCCCGCCGGGAAGGTAGGCATAGAACTCGTGTCCGGGGAGCATGCCGCCGCAGTACTCGTCGATCAGCTCGCGCACCGTGATGCCGGCGGGCGCAAGATGCACGCCGGGCTTGCGCACTCGTCCCGAGACCGAAAACGAACGCAGCCCTTTGCGCCCGCGGCGCCCATGACCTGCGAACCAGGCGGCACCCTTCTCCAGGATGTCGCGCACCCAGAAGAGCGTCTCCATGTTGTGCTCGAGCGTTGGCCTGCCGAACACGCCGACCTGTGCCACATAGGGCGGACGCAGCCGCGGCATGCCGCGCTTGCCCTCGATCGATTCGATCATCGCCGACTCTTCGCCGCAGATATAGGCGCCCGCGCCGCGGCGCAGCTCGATCGACGGCAATCGCGCCGGCGGATCGGCTGCGAGCGCAGCGAGCTCCTTGGCGAGGATCGCGCGGCACGCGGCGTACTCATCGCGCAGGTACACGTAGATCGAGTCGATGCCGACGGCCCAGGCGGCGATCAGCATGCCCTCGAGAAACCGATGCGGATCGCGCTCGAGGTAATGGCGATCCTTGAATGTCCCCGGCTCGCCTTCGTCGATGTTGACGGCCATGATCCGGGGAGGCGCCTCGGCCCGCACAATGCGCCACTTGCGACCTGCCGGGAAACCCGCTCCGCCGAGGCCTCTCAACGACGAGCTTTCCAGCTCCGCGATGACGGCTTCTGCGGTCCGCTCGCCGTTCATGCAGCCGGCTAGCGTCTTGTACCCGCCTGCGGCGCGGTATTGCTCGAGATCGATGTGCGCAGGCGGATCAGGCTCGGTCGCACCCGTCGCGACCGTCTGTGCAACTCTTTGCGCCGTCGCAGCGTCGACCGGACGCCGGCCGACGACCGCCGCCGGCGCATGCTCGCAACGCCCGATGCACGGTGCCGGAATGACGCGAACGCCGGCCCCGAGCCGACGCTGCAGCTCGGCGAGCAGCTCGTGAGCTCCGGCCATGGCACAGGAAAGCGTCTCGCATACGCGCACGGTGAGCTTAGGCGGCGCGTCCTCGCCATTCTTCACCACGTCGAAGTGATGATAGAAGGTCGCGACCTCGTAGACCTCGGTCATGGCGAGCCGCATCTCTTGCGCCAGCGCCACGATGTGCGCAGCAGAGATGCAGCCGTAGGCGTCCTGAATCCTGTGCAGGAACTCGACCAGCAGATCCCGGCGCCGCGGCGCATCGCCGAGCAGCGCCCGCACCTCCTCCAGCGCGCGCGGCTCGACCTGCCGGCCCTTGGGCGCGCTTTTCGCAGCACGCCCGCGGCCAAGCCGCGAAGTGTCGATCACCGATTCCTGTCGCATCTTGTCGGCGTCCGCATGCAATCCTGCAACGGTCTCGCGTCCCTAATCCAGGAAGTCGCAGTACTTCTCGACGTGCGCGGCGAGATTAAGCGAATGCTCGCGCACCAACCGCTC
>DATJZM010000146.1:0-26363 GCA_035499135.1 Casimicrobiaceae bacterium
CTCACGTTTCCGTTCTCGGTCGGCGCCGCGGCGGTGTTGCTCGCGGAGCGGCCGACCCCGGCCGCCGTGCTGCGCACGTTCGCCGCGCATCGCCCGACGATCTTCTGCGGCGTGCCGACCCTGTTCGCGTCGCTGCTCGCCGATCCTTCGCTCGCTCGTCAGGAACGCCTGCGCGTGTCGACGTCGGCCGGTGAGGCGCTCCCACGCCACGTCGGCGAGCGCTGGCGCGAGCGCGTCGGCAGCGACATCCTCGACGGCATCGGCTCGACCGAGATGCTGCACATCTTCCTGTCGAACCGTCCGGAGGACGTGCACTACGGGACTACGGGCGTGCCGGTGCCCGGATACGAGCTGCGCATCGTCGACGAGCAGGGCAGCGACGTCGCCGACGGCCAGCCCGGCGAACTCCTGATCCGCGGCCCGACGGCCGCGATGGCGTACTGGAACAACCGCAGTCGCTCGCGCACGACCTTCATGGGCGAGTGGACGCGCAGCGGCGACAAGTACCAACGCGACGCATCGGGCTACTACGTTTACTGCGGGCGCAACGACGACATGCTGAAGGTCGGCGGCATCTGGGTTTCGCCGGCCGAGGTCGAAGGTGCGATCGTCAGCCATCCCGCGGTCCTCGAGGCGGCGGTCGTCGCCTGGCAGGACGAGGATCGGCTGGTGAAGCCCAAGGCATTCATCGTGCTGCGCCAGGGCCAGCGGCCACGCCCGGAGCTCGCGAATGAAATCCAGGAGCACGTGAAGCAGCGGCTCGCGCACTACAAGTATCCGCGCCGCGTGGAATTCATCGCCGAGCTGCCGAAGACGGCGACGGGAAAGATCCAACGCTACAAGCTGCGCGGCGCGCAGTAATACGTGTACGATGTTGGCCTCGCGCGCGAGCCGAGGCCAAAAACTCGGGAGGAGAAGAGCATGGCAAGCTGGGAAGACGGACAACAGCGCGGACAACAGCGGCGGCGCATCGTCACCGCGCTCGGCGCGACGGGCCTCCTTGGCGCGCTCGGCGCGGCGGCGCCGGTGCTCGCCCAATCGAGCAAGCTCAAGGTCGGCTTCATGCTGCCCTACACGGGCACCTATGCGGCGCTCGGTCGCGCGATCGAGAACGGCTTCAAGCTCTACGTGAAGGAACAGGGCGGCAAGCTCGGCGGCCGCGAGCTCGAGTACTTCACGGTAGATGACGAGTCTGAGCCCGCCAAGGCGGCGGACAACGTCAACAAGCTCATCAAGCGGGACAACGTCGACGTCATCGTCGGAACCGTTCACTCCGGCGTGCAGATGGCGATCGTCAAGGCCGCGCGCGACAACAACACTTTGCTCATCATCCCCAACGCGGGCGTGGACGAGGCGACGGGTCCGCTGTGCGCCCCCAACATCTTCCGCGTGTCCTTCTCCAATTCACAGCCGGGCCTGGCGATGGGCATCGTTGCGGCGCTGAAGGGCTACAAGACCGCGGTGACCATCACCTGGAAGTACGCCGCCGGCGAGCAGTCGATCGGCGGCTTCAAGGAATCCTTCGAGAAGGGCGGCGGCAAGGTGATCAAGGAGCTGTTCGTCCCCTTCCCGACCGTCGAGTTCCAGGCGCTGCTGACCGAGATCGCGGCGCTCAAGCCCTCCTGCGTCTACACGTTCTTCGCCGGCGGCGGCGCGGTCAAGTTCGTGAAGGACTACGCGGCGGCCGGCCTCAAGGAGAAGATTCCGCTGCTCGGCGCAGGGTTCCTGACCGACGGCACGCTCGAAGCCCAGGGTGCGGCGGCCGAGGGTGTGCTCACGACGCTGCACTACGCCGACAACCTGAAGACGCCGCGCAACACCGCATTCCGCCTCGCTTATGCCAAGAGCTACGACAGCAAGGCGGATGTCTACGCGGTGCAGGGCTACGATTCGGCGCAGCTGCTCGGGATCGGGTTGCGCGCAGTCAACGGCGACATGAGCCAGCGCGCGCTGCTTTTCCGGGCAATGGCGGCGGCGGAGATCGACAGCCCGCGCGGCAAGATCACGCTCTCACCCTCGCACAACGTGGTGCAGGACTTCTACCTGCGGCAGGTCCAGAACGGCGAGAACAACTCGATCGGGCTCGCAGCCAAGGCGCTCTCGGATCCTGCGCGTGGCTGCACCATGGGTTGATCTACCGCCACGGAAGGCGTGCGATAGCATTTCCTCGCGTTCCGCCCGGCGCCGCCTCGCCGGCCGGTGCCGCTAGATCCTTGCTCGCTCCTCTGTCGCCGTGGACATCCAGGTATTTCTCATTCAGGTTCTGAACAGCGTGCAGTACGGGCTGCTGCTGTTCCTCGTCGCAAGCGGCCTCACGCTCATCTTCGGGATCATGGGGGTGATCAATCTCGCCCACGGCAGCTTCTACATGCTCGGCGCGTACGCGGCCTTCGTGCTCTCCAGCCTCACCGGCAGCCTCTTCTGGGCGCTCGTGCTCGGAACCGTGCTGGCGGTAGCTTTCGGCTACCTGCTCGAGTGGGCGTTCTTCAGCTTCCTCTATCGGCGCGATCACTTGCAGCAGGTGCTGCTCACCTACGGCCTGATCCTGGTCTTCGAGGAGCTCCGCAGCATCGCCGTCGGCGACGACGTGCACGGCGTCCCCGTCCCGGCAGCGCTCTCGGCATCGATTCCGCTCGGCTCGACGATGAGCTACCCGATCTACAACCTCTTCATCTCCGCAGCGTGCCTGGTGGTCGGGGCGCTGCTCTTCCTGCTGCTGCGGCGCACCCGCCTCGGCATGATGATCCGCGCTGGTGCATCGAACCGCGAGGTGACCCGCTCGCTCGGAATCGATATCAACTTCGTCTTCCGCGTCGTGTTCGCCTTGGGTGTCGCCCTCGCCGCGTTTGCCGGAATGGTCAACGCCCCGGCGTCGTCGGTCTACCCGGGCATGGGCAACCAGGTGCTGATCGTCTGCTTCGTGGTGGTGGTGATCGGGGGGATCGGCTCGGTCTCCGGCGCCCTCGTCGCGGCTCTTCTGATCGGGTTCATCGATACTTTCGGCAAGGTCTTCCTGCCGGACTATTCGGGGATGCTCGTGTATCTTCTGATGGCCGTCATTCTCGTCTGGCGGCCAGAAGGCTTGTTCCGGCAGAGGGCCGCTTGAGCAAGGCGCGGCCCGGTCTGCTCCTGCTTGCGCTCTTCGCGCTCGTTGCGCTGCCGGCGCTCACCGGCAAGTTCTATGTCGAGCTGGTCGCGAAAATCATGATCATGGCCGTGTTCGCGATGAGCCTCGACCTGCTGGTCGGCGTGACGGGGCTCGTGAGCCTCGGGCACGCCGCCTTTTTCGGCCTGTCCGGCTACATGCTCGTGCTCGCAGCACCCGACAAGTACGCCGCGGTGAGCCTGTGGACGTCGCTGCCGCTGGCCGTGGCCGCGAGCGCCCTGCTCGCATTGGTCATCGGGGCGCTTGCACTGCGCACCCGCGGCGTGTACTTCATCATGGTGACGCTTGCCTTCTCCCAGATGGTGTACTTCGTCTTCCACGACACCCGCGTGGCAGGCGGAAGCGACGGCACGTATCTGTACACAAAACCGCAGACGAATATCGGCTCGTGGGCGACGTTCGACCTCGCCAACAGCACGCACTTCTACTATGCGATGCTCGTCCTGCTGATCCTGAGCTTGGCCTTCCTGCGGATCCTTCTCGCTTCGCGCTTCGGGCACGCGCTGCGCGGCATCCGCAGTAACGAGCAACGCATGCGCGCACTGGGCTTCAACACCTACGCCTACAAGCTCGCGGCGTTCACCATCGCCGGCGCTATCGCCGGGTTGGCGGGGTATTTCTCGGCCGTGCAGTTCGGCTTCGTCAACCCGGAAATGCTCTCGTGGCACCAGTCGGCGAACGTGCTGCTGATGGTGATTCTCGGCGGCATGGGCAACCTCATCGGAGCCATCGTCGGTGCGTTCGCTCTCGTGCTCACCCAGGACCTGTTCTCTTCGCTCACGAAGCACTGGCTCCTGCTCATGGGCGGCTTCGTCATCGCCGCGGTGATGCTCCTGCCGCACGGTCTAACCGGCGGTGGCCTCGCGTGGAGGAACCGGCTCCGAGGCGCGCGCGGTGGCTGAAGCGTTGCTCGCCGCAAAGGAGCTCACCCGCCGTTTCGGGGGCCTCGTCGCCGTGGACCGCGTCTCCCTCGATCTGCACCGTGGCGAAATCCACGCGCTCATCGGCACCAACGGCGCCGGCAAGTCGACGCTGATCAACCTGCTCGCAGGGGAACTCGCTGCAAGCTCCGGGACGATCTCCTTCCGCGGCGAGGCGCTGGCGCGGCTGCGGCCCGAAAGGATGGCGCGGCTGGGCGTCGGCAGGACGTTCCAGCGCAGCAACGTCTTCGCCGAGCTCAGCGCTTTCGAGAACTGCCGTCTCGCTGCGCAGGCGCGCCTGCCCAGGGCGTGGGCCGTGCATGAAAGCGCGCAGCGCTGCGAGACGAGCAACACGGCGGCGGCGCGAGCACTCGACACCGTCGGACTCTCGCCGCGCGGCCGCGCCGCGGCAAGCGAGCTGTCGCACGGAGAACGACGCGGGCTCGAGATCGCCATGTGCCTCGCTACCGATCCGCATGTGCTGCTCCTCGACGAGCCTCTGGCGGGCATGGGCACCGAAGAATCGCGGCAGGTCCTCGGCCTGCTGCGATCGCTCCGGGACGGGCGCGCCATTCTCCTCGTCGAGCACGACATGGATGCGGTGTTTGCGGTCGCGGACGTGATCACGGTGATGGCCGACGGGAGCGTGCTCGCCTCCGGCCCGCCGGAGCGCGTGCGCAACGACCAGGCGGTTCGCGCTGCCTATCTCGGAGAGACGATCTGAGGCACGCCATGGCTGCGCTGATCGAGGCCCGCGGCATCCATAGCTACTACGGCTCAAGCCATGTCGTTCGTGGCGTCGACCTCGACATCTCGCCGGGGGAGACTATTGGCCTTTTCGGGCGCAACGGCATGGGCAAGACAACGCTGCTGCGCAGCCTGCTCGGCCACGTCGTGCCGCGCCGTGGCACGGTCCGCCTGCGCGGCATCGACGTCACGGGCGAGCCGCCGGAGCGCATCGCACGGCGAGGCGTCGCCTACGTTCCCGAAGGCCGGGCCGTGTTTCCCAATCTCTCGGTGCGCGAGAATCTCGTCATGGCAGCGCGCGCCGGGACGAGCGGAGCCCGAAACTGGACGCTCGAGCGCGTGCTCGCCACTTTCCCGCGCCTGGGCGAAAGGATGTCGCACCGCGGGGATCAGCTCTCCGGCGGCGAGCAGCAGATGCTCGCGATCGGACGAGCGCTTCTCACCAACCCCGATGCACTGCTGCTCGACGAAGCCACCGAAGGCCTCGCGCCTCTGATCGCGCAGGAGATCTGGCGCGTCATCGGCGCGATCCGCGAAGCCGGGGTCGCGACGGTGATCGTCGACCGCAACGTCGGCGCAGTCCTCGCGCACGCGGACCGCGGGATGATCCTGGTCAAGGGTGAGATAGTCGCCGATCTGCCGAGCGCGGAGCTGCGCGGGCGCGCGGATCTGCTGCACCGCCATCTGGGCGTCTGATGCCGTTCGCTAGCGCGGGCGGGCATCGGCTCGAGTACCGGTGGTTCGGCGCCGCTGCGCGGGCCGAGGCGCCGCCTATCGTCATGCTGCACGAAGGGCTCGGGTCGGTATCGCTGTGGAAGGATTTCCCGGGGCGCTTGGCCAAGGCGACCGGACGGCGCGTGCTCGCGTACTCGCGCTACGGTTACGGCCGGTCGGAACCGCTCGCCGAACCGCGCACGGTCGACTACATGCACGTCGAGGCACTGCAGACACTGGCCGAGTTTCTCGACGCGCTCCGCGTGCACGAGCCGGTGCTATTCGGCCATAGCGACGGCGCTTCGATCGCGCTCATCCACGCGGCGCGCGGTCGACGTCCCGTGAGCGCGGTCGTCGCGCTCGCGCCTCACGTTTTCGTCGAGCCCTACGGGGTGGAGAGTATCGCGAAGGCGCGCCTCGCATATCTGGAAGACGATCTGCGCGAGCGGCTCGCTCGGCGCCACGCCGACGTGGAGAGCGCATTCTGGGGCTGGAACGACATCTGGCTGAGCCCCGATTTCCTGGCCTGGAACATCGAGGCACTGCTCCCCGAGATCGTCTGTCCTATGTTCACGATTCAGGGGCTCGACGACGAGTACGGCACGCTCGAGCAGATCGAGCGCATCGCGCGAGCGGTGCGCCTGCTGCGGCGGCTCGAGCTCGCGGACTGCCGGCACTCTCCACACCGCGATCAGCCCGACGCCGTACTGGCGGCGACTGTAGCCTTCCTGCGCGCTCTGTGAGCAGCGACGCTCGCCTGCGGCCGGCCTGCTAGAATGCTGACAAGAGTCCTTTCATACTCGCTCAGAACCATGAAGCGGCAGGCTTGGCACTCCCGCTGGAGCCTCGCGCTCCGGATGCTTTGTGTGTCGTTGCTCACGGCGATGCTCGTGCCGCAGCAATCGTTCGCACAGGCCGAGCAACGCGTGCTCGTCACGGACGCGAAGCTCGCGCTCGCGACTTTCATCAACGACCCGGACATGAACTGGCTGCAACGGAACCTCGGCGACGCCAAGGCGGTGCTGATTGCGCCGAGAATAACCAAGGCAGGGTTCATCGTCGGCGGCTCGGGCGGTCGAGCCGTGGCTTTTGCCCGCGACCCCGACACCGGCCGCTGGGCGGGCCCGGCCTTCTATACGCTCGCCACGGCCAGCGTGGGGTTCCAGGCGGGCATCGCAGTATCCGAGGTCGTCACGCTGGTGATGACTGACCGGGGCTTGAACTCCCTGCTCTCGAGCTCGTTCAGAATCGGTGCCGACGCGAGCGTCGCGGCCGGGCCCGTCGGGGCCGGCGCGCAATCGACCCTCACGGCCGACCTCATTTCCTTCAGTCGGGCGAAGGGCGTGTACGGCGGGTTGAACCTGCACGGGACCATCGTGTCCGTCGCGGACCATTGGAACGACCTCTACTACGCGCGCTCCGTCGACACGACCGGCATCCTGATCCGCAGGAGCGTGCACAACCGCCAGGCGAACGAACTGCTCAACATGCTCGCCTCGGCCGCGAAAAAATAGCAACGTGGCGCGGGTCGTAACGAGATGACAAGCAGAGACGTGGGCACTGGCAACAGCGAAAGCACGAGCGCGGTCGCAGTGGCCACGCCGCTCTCTGCGCGCGCCCGATCCTTTCAGCTGCCGACGACGTGTACCGCGACCTCGCGCCGATGCGGCTTCAGCCGGTGCTCCCAGAGATAGATGCCCTGCCAGGTGCCGAGCGCGAGGCGCTGCGCCACGAGCGGAATCGAGAGTTGAGTGACGCTCAGCGCCGCCCGGACATGGGCGGGCATGTCATCGGGACCCTCGTCGCGATGGCGGAAGAGTGCATCGCCATCGCGTACGAGACGGGCCATGAAACGTTCCAGATCCTCGCGGACGAGCGGATCGGCATTCTCCTGAACGAGCAGGCTCGCCGACGTGTGCCGAACAAACAGCGTCAACAGCCCGCTTTCGAACCCGGTCGACGCCGCAAACTCGGCGACGGGACGGGTGATCTCGACCAACCCACGACCCGGGGTGTCGAAGACCAGCGTAGTGCTTGCCTGCTGCAACATCCGTCGAAGGATAGATCAAGGCAGCCCGCGGTGCATACGAAACCCGCGTCCCGGTAAATACCTAGGGCTCCTTGGAATGAATGGCAATGCGCGGCGATCGCTATTCGCCGGCGGCTGGCGCCGCCGAAGCGCCCTTGGGGCGATGCGCCAGCCATACCACGGGGATCAGGAGCACCAGCAGCGCCGCGGAGAGGTTGAACACGTCGAGCGCCCCCATCGTGAAAGCCTGCTGATTGACGAGCTGATTGGCGAAGGCGTAGGCCTGGTCGGTCGACAGGCCCGCGGAGTGCAGCGTGGTGAATGCCCCTGTTGCGTTGCGGTCGAAGCCGGTCAGGTGCTCCACGAGTTGGGCATGATGCAGGCTCGCTCGATGGTCCCAGAACGTAGTGACGATCGAGGTGGCGAACGAGCCTGCCGTAATGCGCACGAAGTTGCTCAGTCCTGTGCCGGCCGCGATCTGCTCGGGCTTGAGATCCGCCAGCGCGATGCCGATGAGCGGGACGAAGAAGCACGCCACGGCCGCACCCTGCACGATCGTCGGCAGCGCGATGGCGGCGAGATCCGCCTGCGGCGTGAAGCGGCCGCGCATCGCGGCGACGACGGCGAAGATCACGAGCGAAGTTGTCGCCACGAGGCGCGGATCGACGCGCTGCGCGTTCCTGCCCACGAGTGGCGTCAGCATGATGGCCAGGATTCCCACCGGAGCGAGCGCGAGGCCGGCTAACGTTGCGGTGTATCCCATGTACTGTTGCAGCCAAAGGGGCAGCAGCACGATGCTGGCGAAATAGGCGCCGTAGGCAAGCGCGAGGGCCAGCGTGCCGGTCCAGAAGTTCCGCTGCGCGAAAAGGCGCAGGTCGACTACCGGGTGCGTCTCGGTCAATTCCCAGACGCAGAACAGTGCGAAGCCGAGCGCAGCCACGATGGCGAGCGCGACGATGAGCTTCGAGCCGAACCAGTCGAGATCCTTGCCCCTGTCGAGCATGATCTGCAGCGACGCGACCCAGGCAACGAGCAGGAAGAGTCCGACGCCGTCGATCGGCAGCCTGCGCCGCGGCGACTCGCGCTTCGCGTAGATCATCCAGGTAACGGCGACGGCAACGATGCCGATCGGCACGTTGATGTAGAAGATCCATGGCCACGACACGTTGTCGGTGATCCAGCCGCCGAGCACGGGACCGACGACGGGGGCGACGAGCGTGGTCACGCCCCACAAGCCGAGCGCGGTGCCTGCCTTCTCCTTGGGATAGCTCGACAGGAGCAATGTCTGCGAGAGTGGAATCATCGGACCCGCAACCGCGCCCTGGATTACGCGGAACGCGATCAGCATGCCCATCGAGGGCGCGAGGCCGCACAGCAGCGATGCGAGCACGAAGAGCAGCGTCGAGACGGTGAATAGCCTGACCTGTCCGTAGCGTTGGGTGAGCCAGCCCGTGAGCGGCAGTGCCACGCCGTTCGCGGCGGCGAACGAGGTAATGACCCACGTACCCTGATCCGGAGAGACGCCGAGGTCGCCTGACATCGCCGGAATCGACACGTTGGCGATCGAGGTGTCGAGCACGTTCATGAACGTGGCGAGCGCCACGGCGATGGTGCCGAGCACGCGCGTGCTGCCGCTGAGCGGTGCGAGAGCCACGCTGGCCCCGTCGCGCAGAGGCGCGGCGGCGTTGGCGGACGTTGGGCCGGCCATGTTTCTGTTGTGCCTGGACGACAGTCAGCGAGCCGCGGCGTACGCGGAACGGTCCCGCGTCCGCGCCGCGGGCCCGAACGCCGCGAGGCGGTCGGGCGTCACATCGCGCGCCACCGGTTTGTCGCCGGCCGGCACGGTGGTGCCTGCGTTGGCTGCGATGATCGACTTCACGCGCTCGCTCGCCCTGTCGTCGAGCGGACCAAACACGCCGGTCGTGTAGTCGTGCGGCGGCTGCGCGGCCTGCGGCAGACGCTCGCCGTCGCGCCTGCGCGTGTCGACCTTCACCTGCATCGACAACCCGATCTGCAGCGGATGCGCGGCGAGCTCCTCCGGCTCGAGCGCGATGCGAACCGGGACGCGCTGGACGATCTTGATCCAGTTCCCGGTGGCATTCTGCGCCGGAAGCACCGCGAAGGCGGAGCCCGTGCCGGCGCCGAAACCGGCGATCCGGCCGCGATAGTCGACCTTGCCTCCGTACAGATCCGCGGTCAGCGTCACCGGCTGGCCGACGCGCATCCCCGCGAGCTGCGCCTCCTTGAAATTGGCGTCGACCCACACCGCGTCGAGCGGCACGACGGCCATCAGCGGCGCGCCGGGTCCGACGCGCTGACCGAGCTGAACGCTGCGCTTCGCCACGAATCCCGACACGGGCGCCGGCAGCGTGGTCCGCGCGTACGTCAGGTACGCGTCGCGCACGCGCGCGGCTGCGGCCCTGACCTCGGGGTGATCTTCGATCGTCGTGCGATCGGTGCGCGCGCGATTCGCCTCGAGCTGCTGCTGTGCGGCGGCGAGCGCAGCCTGCGCGCTGCGCACCGCGTCACGCGCGTGCTGCAGCTCCTCGCCCGAGACGGCGCCGGACGCACCGAGGCGCTCGCGCCGCGCGAGATCGTCCTCGGCGCGCTTCAGATCCGATTGCTGCAGCTCGGCCGCGGCGCGCAGCTGGCCGGTGGTCGCGAAGAGGTTGCGCACCTCGCGCACCGTCTTCGCGAGCTCGGCCTCCGCGCGATCCAACGCCACTCTCGCATCCGCCTGATCGAGCTCCACCAGCGTCTGCCCCTCCTGGACGAACTGCGTGTCGTCCGCGTGAATGGCGACGACGGTGCCCGCGATCTGCGGCGTGATCTGCACGACGTTGCCGCTGACGTAGGCGTCGTCGGTAGTCTGCACGTATCGCGACACGAGCATCCAGTACGCACCGTACACCGCACCCGCGAGCAGAAATGATCCGAGCACCACCGCGATGAGCGTGCGCCGCCTCGCCGTCATCTTGCCATTGGCCGGCGCGGGGTTCGTATTCACTGCTGCTTTCGATGTGTCTTCTGCCATGATGCTCTCCTGCCGTATTCAACGCGCCCGCCGGTCAGCGACCCGCGCGAGCCCTGCACCGACGCCGTCGAGCGCGCGCGAGATGTCGCTCATCTGCGCGACTCCGCTAGCGACCGCGGTGGCCGGCACGCGCTTGATGAGCCAGGCTTCGCCAGCCATGATCCCGACAGCGCCGAGCGCAATCGCAAGCGCGAGCAGGCGACGCCGCCTGAGCAAGCTCGCGCATTGCCGCTCCTTTGCCGTGCATCGAGCCTCTTGCCTTGTCATGTCGTTCTTCCTCGGTCCGGTCAACCTCACGGTGAGCCAGCGCTTGCGAGCGGAAGGCTTGCCGCTTCGTAGCCTCCGCCGAGCGCGCGCACCAGCGCGATCGACAGCTCGAGCTCGCGCGCCCGCAATTGCGCATCGAGGCTGCGCTGCTCGAGCAGCGGATTCTCCGCGCTCAACACCTGAAGGTAATTGCCGAGCCCCTCGCGGTAGCGGAGGAGCGCGAGATTGTAGGCTTCCTGCGCCGTTGCGAGCGCCTGGCGCTGCTGTACACGCTGCTCCGCGACGCTGCGCGCGGAGCTGACCTGGTCGACCACGTCGCGCATCGCGTCGGCGAGTGTCTGGTTGTAGCGCTCGACGGCGATGTCGTAATCGGCGTCGCGGCCTGCCAGGTTGGCGCGCAAGCGTCCGCCCTCGAAGATCGGCAGGCTGACCGCCGGCCCGATGCCCATCATCCGGCTCGCCGCGGAAAGAAACCCTGCCGTACCGATGCTCTGGAAGCCGATGAAGGCGAGCAGATCGAAATTCGGGTAGAACTCGGCTTTGGCAACTTCGATGTCCTTGCCCGCGGCCTCCACGCGCCAGCGCTGGGCGACGATATCGGGCCGGCGCCCGAGCAGCTCTGCCGGCAGCGTGGAGGGCAATGGGCGCGGCGCGAAGCTGCCGATGTCGGGCCGCGCGACGGCGAGACCTCGGTCGGGCCCCTCGCCGAGGAGCGCCGCGAGCTGATGCCGCGCGAGCTCGGTCGCCTCGCGCAGCTCTACGATGCGCTCGCGCGCAGCGGGCAGTGCCGTTTCGGCCTGCTTGAGCTCGAGTCGTGAATCGATCCCGGCGGCGTTGCGCTCGCGGGTGAGCGTGTAGATCTGCTCGCGCTCGTGCAGCGTTTCTTCGGCGACGTCGAGCTGCAGGTAGGCGCGCTGCAGCTCCACATACGTCTGCGCGACCGCCACCGACAGCGCGAGCCGCGCTGCGTAGGCGTCGATCTCGGCCGCCCGCGCCTCGCCCAGCGCGCTTTCGTAGGCCGCGCGGTTCTTGCCCCAGAGGTCGATCTCCCAGGACAAGCTCGCCTGGAGCTGGTTCAGGCTGCTCCAGGTCCCGGCGACCGGCGGCGGGAACAGGCCTTGTCCGGAGAACAGCTCGCGCGTCATCTGCAGGTCTGCATTGACCTGCGGAAACAGCGCCGCGCGGGAGCTGTCGGCGGCTGCGACGGCCTTGCGCGTGCGCGCTTCGGCAACCTTGAGCGTGGGGCTGCCGGCAAGCGCCTCATCGATCAGCCGATCGAGCTGCGCATCGCCGAATTGCTTCCACCAGTCGGCTGTCGGCCACGCAGCGGGCGAAACTCTCGCTCCGGCGAGCGACTTGCCGGCGGCGAGCCGATTGGCCTCACCGAGGGAGGCCCGCGTCGAGAGTCCATCCGTGCTCGCACACGCTGCGAGCAACACGGCGGTGATGAACGGCGCGACGAGACGGCCAAATGAACGCGTCATGCTGCGGCCTTGCGCTGTCTGCGCTGCAGGACCCAGAGCAGCAGCGCGATGAGCGAACCCCCCGGCAGGAGCAGCTCGATGGCGAGGTAGGGACCCAACGTGCCGAGCTGCCCGGGAAGCCGGGACAGCCAAACCATGATTGACGACTTCATACGTGCTCCGGTTCCCGCGTCTTGCAGATGGCATGTGTAACTGATTGCTACGGCTACCCTTCTTGTACGTATTACTGCTCAGGCAACTCCGGGGTTAAAAAAATTTCAACCGTTCGCGAGCATCCGCTCGAGAAAGATCTCCAGCTGGCGCACTTCGCTGCGGGTGAAGCCGCGCAGGAAGCGGTTCTGAACGACCGCGACCGCCTCGCGCAGCTTCGGGTAGATCGCCTTGCCCTCCGCGGTCAGCTCGAGGCCAACTCGGCGGCGGTCATCCGGGAGCTGCGTGCGCCGGAGCAGCCCTTTCTGCTCCAGCCGGTCGATCATGCGCGTCATCGCGCCCGGATCGTAGGAAATTCCTCGACACAGCCCGGCCGCCGAGTCGGCCTCGCCGGTGGCCAGCGCCGAGAGGATCACGAACTGGGCTGCCGTGATGTCGAAGGGCGCGAGCTCGCGATCGAGCTCCTCGCTCATGGCCATCTTCACGCGGCCGAGCGCGCGGCCGATCGAGCGCTGCGGCTCGAAGGTCCTGCTGTCGTAGATCGGACGGTTAGCGGACGTATCCATGGTTGCCGCGATAATATATTGCCTGAGCAATAGTTGTCAAGGCCTAGTTTGCCCGGGCTTGCTTCACCCCCTACCAGGCCAGCGCGGCGCCAGCCAGCCAGGCTGCCCCGACCGCGTAGAGGCGCTCCACCTCCGGGCCCTTCAGCGTGGGCATGTCGCGCTTGACCGTGAAGCCGATCCTTGTCTGCAGGTAGGCGAGGTGGCGGTATCCCTCCGGAAATTGCGCGAGCAGGGCCGCATCGAGTCTCGGCGCTGCGGCAGGATCCACAGGATCGAGGCGATCCTTTTCGTAGATTGGTTGGCGCAGCGTGATTCGCCAGTCCTCGCGGCGCTCGAAAAAATCGAAGAAGCGCCCGGTGCAGACGACGTCGCAGAGCACGCCGTCGACGGAGGCGCGCTGCGAGATCGTCATCTTGGTCTGCGCGATCGCCCGCTCGCCCGCGACGTCGATCGACGAGCCGCCAAGGAAATGCAGGATGTTGACACCCTTGTTCCAACCTTCGCGGCTCACCTCGATGAAGCGCTCCGCCGGGCCCTGGAACCAGGTGGCCATCATGCGCGCCCCCGGATGCCACACGGAACAAAAGCGCTCCCAGTCCCCGGCGTCGCGCCAGACGGCCCAGTTCTGCACGACCTCGCGGATGCGCAGTCGCTCGACGAGCAGGGCGTCCATGTTCGATTCGGCCGCGCCGCGCGCTCGCGCCGCTACTTTCCCGGATCCTTCACGTCGGGATACTTGTCGAACTCGATGTTGTAGAGCAGCCCGTCGACCTTCTCCACGCGCCGGATGTATACCGTCTGCACGATATCGCGCGTCTCAGGATCGATCATGATCGACCCCCGGGGGCTGTTGATCTTCATGCCCTTGAGCGCAACGAGAAACGCGTCGGGCTCCACCGAGCCGCCCGTCTTCTTCAGTGCCTCCGCGATCGCCGCCATACCGTCGTAGCCGGCGCAGGCCATGAAGTTCGGCCGCAGCTTGGTGCCGTTGGTCTCGACGTAGGCTTTGAGGAACGCCTTGTTCTCCGGCGAGTCGTGCGCCGCCGAGTAGTGGAAGCTGTTGATGATGCCGACGGTCGGGTCGCCCATCTGCTGCAGCGTGCCGTCGTCGGTGAGGTCACCCGTCGCGATGATGCGGATCCCCGCCTGCTTCAAGCCCCGCTCTTCGTAGCCCTTGATGAACGCGATCGTCTGGCTGCCCGGTGGGATGAACACGAAGATCGCTTCCGGCTTGCTGTCCTTGATCCGCTGCAGGAAAGGCGCGAAGTCTGGGTTGGCGAGCGGCACCCGCACGCTGTCGACGATCTCACCGCCGGCGGCCTTGAACGACTTGACGAAGGTCGTCTCCGCGTCGACGCCCGGCCCGAAGTCTGAAACGAGCGTAAACACGCGCTTGATGCCGTTCTTCGCCGCCCACTGCGCCATGGGCTGCGTGTCCTGTGGCAGGGTGTGCGAGACGCGCACGATATAAGGCGAGCGCGTTGTGATGACCGAGGTGGCCGCATTCATGATCACCATCGGCTTCTTCGCCTCGGCCGAGACCGGCGCGACCGCCAGCGCGTTCGGCGTCAGACCGAACCCGGCAAGGATATCGACGTTGTCGCGCGTCACGAGTTCCTGCGCGAGGCGCTTCGCCACGTCGGGCGACGGCCCGGTCGTGTCGCGAGTGATGATCTCGATCTTCTTTCCGCCGAAGACGTCTCCGTTGAGCTTGAGGTAGGTCTTCATGCCACCGAGGATTTGCGCGCCGTAATCGGCGAAAGGGCCCGAGAACTCCGCCACCACGCCGATGCGTACAGTGTTCTGCGCCGGGGCGCTGCCCGCCCCGAGGAGCAGCGCGGACGCACCGACAAGGCACACGAGAGAGCGAAGTCTTCGAGTCATGGGATCCTCCTTGTCGAGATATTACATCGGTCGCGAGACGACGTTAGCTGAACCCGCGCACGTACTCGGGCGCGGTGAAGATCCAGTCGAGCGCCTCGTAGTAGCGCTCCGCGGGCCGGCCCTGGTAGAGATCATTGCGAACGAGACGCGCCCCACCCGACGCGTGATAGAGGAGGCCCAGCAAGCCCGAGGAGATCTGCACGCGCGAAGCGCGCACCAGGCGCAGCTTCTGGTAGCGCTGGAAGGCCGCCGCGAAATCCCCGTTGGTCTCCGCAGCAGCAGCGGCGACGGCGATCGCATCCTCCATCGCCATCGCCGCGCCCTGCGCGAAGTATTGGAGCATGAGGTGTGCGGCATCGCCGAGCAAAGTGACCGGTCCCTGCGTCCAGTTCTCGACCGGCTCGCGGAAACGCAGCATCCAGCGACGGAAGCTCTTCGGCACGCGCAGGATGGAGAGCGGCTTCTCGCAGTTGTGCGCGAAGAGCGGCAGCACCTCTTCCGGCCGTGCCTCCTCGTTGTGTCCCGTGCCGGCGCTCTCGCGCACGGTGGTGGCGACCAGGTTGAAGAGCTTCCAGCCGCGCAGCGGGTAGTGAACTATGTGCGTATTGGGCCCGGCCCACAGCGTCGCGGCCGGCCAACGCAGCTCGGGCGGCATCTCTTCCACCTTGAGCACGGCGCGGTAGCAGAGGTGTCCCGACACGGGGGGCTCGCCGTCGCCGACGATCCGCTCGCGCACGCTCGAGTGCCAGCCGTCGGCGCCAACGAGTGCCGCAGCAGAGATGCGCGCGCCATCGCCGAGCTCGACTGTCACGCCATTCGCTTCGATGTGAAAGTCGGCAACCCGAGTCTCGGTGCGCAGGTCGATCAGCTCCGGGCGCGCGCGGCAGCCGTCGAGCAGGGCGAGGTGGATGTCGGCCCGGTGCGTCACCGCGTACGGGTTGCCGTAGCGCGCGCGGAACCGTTCGTCGAGGGGAATCTCGATCACGGTTTCGCCGCTCACGCCGTCCATGAGCAGCAGCCGCTCGATGAACACGGCATCGCGCTTGACGAGCTCGCCCACGCGCAATGCGTCGAGAGCGGACCAGGCGTTGGGGGCGAGCTGGATGCCGGCGCCGATCTCGCCGAAGGCGTGCGCCTGCTCGAGCACGGCCACCTTGAATCCCTTGCTGGCGAGCGCGAGCGCGCAGGCAAGGCCGCCGATGCCGCCCCCGGCAACCACCACGGGCTTGGCGTTGCGCGCTTGCCCCATGATCACCGCCCGTCTCTAGCCTTCGAAGGGCAGCCCGACGTAGTTCTCGGCGAGCGATCGCTGGGCGGTGCGCGAGCGAAACAGATATTCGATTTCCGCCGCCAGGATCTTGCCGCCGAACGGGTCCGTCTCCGGAAAGCGGTGCAGTAGCGAAGTCATCCACCACGAGAAGCGCTCGGCGAGCCAGATCCTGCGCAGGCATTTCTGCGAGTAGTCGTCGAGGGCCGACGAATCACCGTGCTTGTAGTAGGCGATCAGCGCGCGTGCCAGATAGCGCACGTCGGACACCGCGAGATTGAGTCCCTTGGCGCCGGTGGGCGGAACGATGTGCGCCGCGTCGCCGGCGAGAAAAAGCCGCCCGTAGCGCAGCGGCTCGGCGACGAAGCTGCGCAGCGGCGCGATGCTCTTCTCGATCGATGGCCCGGTCACCAGCGCCGCGTTCGCCTTCTCGTCGAGCCGCGCGCGCAGCTCCTGCCAGAAGCGCTCGTCAGACCAGTCCTCGACCTTCTCCGTAAGGGAGCACTGCACGTAATGCCGGCTGCGGGTCATCGAGCGCATGCTGCAGAGCGCGAAGCCACGCTCGTGATTGGTGTAGATGAGCTCGTCGGACACGGGGCGCGTCTCGCTCAGCACACCGAGCCAGCCGAACGGATAGACGCGCTCGTAGGTGCGCAGCGCTCCGGTCGGAATGCTCTGCCGCGTCACACCGTGATAGCCGTCGCACCCGGCAACGAAGTGGCAGCTCAGCTCGTGCTGCTCGCCGTCCTTGACGTAGCGCACCTTCGGCCGCGCGCCGTCGAGATCGTGCACGCTCACCGACTCCGCTTCGTAGACGCTCGGGGCTCCGATCGCCTTGCGCGCGTCCATGAGGTCGTGCGTGACCTCGGTCTGCCCATAGACGGTGACCGACTTGCCGACAAGCTCCTGGAAATCGATACGGAGGCGCCGGCCCGCGGCGGAGATCTCGACACCGTGATGGACGAGTCCCTCCTTGTGCAGGCGCTCGGCCACGCCGGCTTCCTCCAGCGTGTCCACCGTTCCCTGCTCGAGCACACCGGCGCGTATCCGGCTCAGCACATACTCGGGGCTGCGCTGCTCAAGGATCACCGCGTCGATGCCCGCGCGCGCGAGCAGCTGGCCGAGCAGCAGGCCGGCCGGCCCGGCGCCGATGATGGCCACCTGAACGCGCATGCCTCCCCCTCCCCTCGCTGCAGCGATCATTGCGGCGTCATTCTACCGCCCGCCGTCGCTCCTACCTGTGCTGCCTCCTCGATCAATCTGCAGCTCTCGTCGAGCGCCGCGTCGCCTTCGAACCGCCGCGCCGCAGCCGAAAGCTTCGCCGCGAGGTTCGGCCGGGCAAGCAGCTTGCGCAGCGTCGCGGCGAGGCTCGCTCCGTCGAGCCGCCGCCGAGACAGCGTGTCCGCAACGCCGAGGCGCTCGAGGCGTGCGGCGTTGTCGGGCTGGTCGTACGCCATCGGCACGACCACCTGGGGCACGCCCGCCTCGAGTGCCCGCGCTGCCGTCCCGATGCCGCCGTGATGAACGAGCGCCCGCGCTCGAGGCAGCAGCTCGCGGAACGGCGCGTAGGCGAAGGCCCGTACGGTCGCCGGCATCGCCGCCGGGATCTGCCCTTCCATCGCGGACATCAGGATTCCCCGCACGCCGAGCCTCACGCAGGCATCGACCGCCGCGCGGAAGAACGCCTCCGCGTGGCTCATCGCCGTGCCGGCAGTGAACACCACCGGAGCATCGCCCGCTGCGATGAAGCGATCGAGACCCGCCGACGCCGGGCGCGAACGCGGACCGTCGTAGGAAATGAATCCGGTGAGCCTCACCTGAGTCGGCCAATCGGGCGCCGGAGCGGCGAACCATGGCGGGAAGAGGCCGATGATGCGCGTCGGCGAATGCATCCATTGCTGCAGCGGCCTCTGCACGGGCGGCAGACCGAAGCCCTGGCGCATCTCGTTGAGCCCAGGGCACATCACCGGGTCGAAGACGAAGCGATCGAAATACCAGTACAGCAGCCGCTTGATGGGTCGCGGCAGCCGCGGGAAGGCGGGAATGTTGGCTACCGCCGGCGTGTCCTCGAGGCTGCGCATCGCCGCGGGCGCGAGGTGCACCGTTACCAGCGGCACGCCGAGACGCTCGTGCGCGATGCGCGCGCCGAAGGCGAAGCTCGAGCCGACGACCACCGTGTTGCCGCGCTCGCAACGCGCTTCGATCGCGGCGAGCTGCGGACGCACGCTCGGCAGGACCATGCGCTCGGTAAAGCGACGCAGCCCGCGCGTCGGGCGCCAGAAATTGGGATGGTCGAAGGCGGCGGCCTCCGCTTTCGCGTCGAGCGTCTCGACAAACTCGATGCGCTCAACGTCCAGCAGCGCGCGATAACGACCGCTCGCGGCCATGACCACGCGGTTCCCTCGCTCCCGCAGGCGCAGGGCGATGGCGACGAAAGGCAGCACATCACCGGCGCTGCCAACCGGCGCGAGGATGACCTGCAGCGGCATCGCCGTAGCGTAACATCCCGAGCAAAGTTTCAGTGCGCGGGGCTGCGATCCGCCGCATGACCTCCGGGCCGGTGCCGCTTCCCCACATGATCGGCAGCAGCCCGGCGATGATCACCGCCACGGTCATCGCCTTCGGCCGCACGCGGAGCGCAGCGCCTTCGATGATCGCTTGCACGAGCTCGCGTCGATCGATTTGCCTGGGAAAAGGCGAGACTCGAGATGACCGCTACCACAATCAACCAGCGACGCCGGCGCATCTCCCGACGCCCCAAGATCAAATCTTCTGGCCCGAGCGCCGGAAGGGGGAGAACCCGGTTGTTGATCCCGATCGAATCCTCGGCAGTTCAGACTCTCGCCGAGCGCAGCCGCAGCGCGTTGCCGATGACCGACACCGAGCTCGCCGACATCGCCGCGCTGGCGAGCATCGGGCTCAGGAGGATGCCCAGCCATGGGTAGAACACTCCTGCGGCGACCGGGACGCCAAGGAAGTTGTAGATGAAGGCGAAGAACAGGTTCTGCCGGATGTTGCGCATCGTCCGCTCGCTGAGCGCTCGCGCCTTGGCGATCCCGCGCAGATCACCCTTCACGAGGACGACGCGCGCACTGCCCATGGCGATGTCGGTGCCGGTGCCCATCGCAATGCCGACGTTCGCCTGCGCGAGGGCCGGCGCGTCGTTGACTCCGTCGCCCGCCATCGCCACGATCCGCCCTTCCTTCTGCAGCTCCTGCACGTGCCGGTACTTGTCCTGCGGCTGAACGCCCGCCTTGACTTCGTCCAGCCCGAGTTGTCTGGCGACAGCGGCCGCGGTCGTCGGATTGTCGCCGGTCAGCATCACGATGCGCACTCCCGACTCGCGCAGCATGCGAATGGCCTCGGGAGTGGTCGCCTTCACCGGATCCGCGACGCCGACGTAGCCCGCGACGCTGCCGGCCACGGCAAGCATCATCACCGTCTGACCCCGCGCTTGCAGCGCTTCGATCGCCGGCGCCACGGACGCGAGATCGACATGGTTCTCGGACATCAACGCCGCATTGCCAAGCAGAACCGGACGGCCGTCGATCGCTCCGCGCACGCCTTTGCCCGTGACGGCATCGAAGTCGCGTACCTCACGCAACGCGGCGCGATCGCTCTCGGCGCGAGCCATGATCGCCTGCGCCAGGGGATGCTCGCTCGCTTTCTCGAGACTCGCCGCCAGGACGAGGACATCGGCTTCCGAGAAGCCCGCCGCTGCGACCACGGTCTGCACGCGAGGGCTGCCTTCGGTGAGCGTCCCGGTCTTGTCCACGACCAGTGTGTCGACCTTCTCCATGAGCTCCAGCGCTTCAGCGTCCTTGATGAGCACCCCGTCGCGCGCGCCGCGCCCCACACCGACGATGATCGATACGGGCGTAGCGAGCCCGAGCGCGCAGGGGCAGGCGATGATCAGCACGGAGATCGCAACCACCAGCGCGTTGGCGAGCGCCGGCGGCGGCCCGACGAGCGCCCAGACGCCGAATGCCACGACGGCGATGACGATCACAGCGAGCACGAACCAGCCCGACACCACGTCGGCGAGCTTCTGGATCGGTGCGCGCGTCCGCGCTGCCTCGCTCACCATCTGCACGATGCGCGCGAGCAGGGTCTCCGCACCGATCTTCTGGGCGCGCATCTCGAAGGACCCTGTCTGGTTGACGGTTCCAGCAGTGACCGGCGTGCCCGCGGTCTTCTCCACCGGAATCGCCTCGCCGCTCAGCATCGACTCGTCGACGCTCGACCGGCCCGCGGTCACGACGCCGTCGACCGGGATCCTTGCGCCGGGCCTGACCCGCAGCGTATCGCCGACGGCGACCTGCTCCAGCGATATCTCCTCGTCGCTGCCGTCCCCCTTCACGCGCAACGCGGTATTCGGCGCCAGGCGCAAAAGATCTCGTATCGCGCTCGACGTGCGCGAGCGCGCCCTCAGCTCGAGCACCTGCCCGAGAAGGACCAGCGCGACGATGACCGAGGCCGCTTCGAAATACAACGGCAGGTGGCTGCCGCTCCGGAACTGCTCCGGTAGGCTTGTCGGAAATAGGATCGCGTAGACGCTGAAGAAGTACGCCGCGGCCACGCCGAGCGCGATCAGGCTGAACATGTTGAGGCGGCGGCTTGCGAAGGAGCGCCCGCCGCGCTCGAGCAGCGGCCAGCCGGCCCAGAGCACCACGGGTGTGGCCAGCACGGCCTGCAGGCATTGCGCCCACCTCAGCGACGTCAGCTGCGGCAGCCCGAGCGTTGCCGCGAGCTTGTCCACCCCGGCGCCGAGATCGAGGCCGTGCACGCCTTCGCCCATCGCGAGCCACAGCACCGGGATCGCCAGCACGAGCGCGATCCAGAATCGCCGCGTCATATCGACGAGCTCGGGGTTCTCGCCGTCGTTTGCCGTCGGGGCGAGCGGCTCGAGAGCCATCCCGCAGATTGGGCAGGTGCCGGGTCCCGATTGCCGGATATCCGGATGCATCGGGCAGGTGTAGATGGCCTCCGCGCCAAACGAGGACGGCGCCGCAGCGCCGACCGGCGGCGGTTGCGTTGCCGGGCGCACTGTGCCGGCTCCGCCGATCTTCACTGGAACGGGACGGCCGCGTGCGCGAGCATGACCGTGCGCGGGGACGAAGCTCACCGGAGCCGGCGAGGTTGTGCCCTTGTTCAGGTACTGCTGAGGGGAGCTAATGAACCGCTGGCGGCAGCCGCCGCAGCAGAACAGGTACTCATGCCCCTCGAACGTATGACGATGCGGCGAGTCCGCGCGGACGCGCATGCCGCAGACGGGATCGATCGCGGTGCCGCCGTGTCCGCCCGGTCCCGCCACGGGATGGTGAGCGTGCTCGTTCATTACGGTATGCGCCCCCGAAGCGCGGCTCACAGCGTCGCGGCGGACGAATGCTCGCTCCGCACGATCGTCCGCCGCGCGATCGCTGACGTCGCCATTATCCGACGATTCCGAAAGCGCTTGAAGTGACAGGTGGGGTCTGCCTGTGCCCTTCGCAAGCGTTCGTCGCCGATCGCCTGCTCGGCGAGCGCGTGGCTCCCCGGCTCGAGCACCGACTTGCCACACCGATTCCCTGCGGCTACGCTGCCGCGATGCTCGCCGTTCGCGGCCTGACCAAGACGTTCTCCGGGCCGAAGCCGCGCACGGTGTTCACGGATCTCGCGCTCGATCTCGCGGCCGGAGAGTACATCGCCGTCATGGGCGAATCGGGCAGCGGCAAATCCACCCTGCTCAACCTGATCGCGGGCCTCGATACGCCGGACAGTGGATCGATCGTGCTCGACGGCGTGGATCTCGCGACGCTCGACGATGACGCGCTGACGCTCGTACGCCGCCGTCATCTCGGTTTCGTCTTCCAGGCCTTTCACGTCCTGCCGTACTTGACGGTCGCGCAAAACGTCGCCCTGCCCCTCTCGCTGCTCGAAGTCGGCGAGGGCGAGAGCGCGCGGCGCGTCGCGGCCACCCTCGCCGACGTCGGCCTCGGCGAGCGCGGTGCGAGCATGCCGCGCGAGCTCTCTGGCGGCGAGCTGCAGCGCGTCGCCATCGCGCGGGCGCTGGTGCACGCGCCGCGCATCGTGCTCGCCGACGAGCCGACCGGGAATCTCGATGCACAGGGCGCGGAGCAGGTGCTGCGGCTGCTGCGTGCTCAGGTGAAGGTGCACGACGCCGCGGGCATCCTCGTCACGCACTCGCGCGTCGCGGCGCAGACTGCCGATCGCGTGCTGCTGCTCGACGCGTCGGGCCTGCGCGAGCTGCCGCGCTGAGGGCGAGGGCAGCGCGATGCGCGAGACAACCGTGTCGGTGCAGCGGATCGTCCTCACCGGAGCGCTCGCGCACGACCGCGTGCGTGCCGTGCTATCCCTGCTCGCAATCGCGCTCGGCGTGGCGCTGGGCTACGCTGTGCAGCTCATCACCGGCGCCGCGGTGAACGAGCTCGCGCAGGGCGTGCAATTGCTCTCGGGTGATGCCGATCTGCAGCTGCGCGGGCCGCGCGGCGGCTTCGACGAGGCGATCTATGCCCGGCTTGCGCGGCTGCCCGAGGTCGCCGCCGCAAGTCCCGCGCTGGAAGTCGACGCCAAGCTCGCCGGTCGCGACGATGCACTGAGGATCATCGGTCTCGATGCCTTCCGCGCCGCTGCGGTCGAGCCGCGACTGCTGCCGGAGACCGGCGACCGTCTCGATCTCCTGCGCCAGGATCGCCTGTTCCTGACGCCGGCGGCGGCGCGCTGGCTCGGTGCGACGCAGGGTGACGCTCTGAAATTCCAGGTCGCGCTGCGCGAGGTGGCGCTCGTCGTCGGCGGCCTCGTGCCCGCCGGCGCGCAGCAGCGCTTCGCCGCGATGGACATCGCCGCGTGCCAGCTCGCTTTCGAGCGGCTCGGCGTGATCACGCGCGTCGATCTGCGCCTGCGAGCCGGCGTCGACGTCGAGGCGTTTCGCGAGCGGCTGCAGGCGTCACTGCCCGCCGGTCTCGCGCTCGAACGACCGGCCACGACGGTCGCCGCCGGCGCGAGCGCGTCTCGCTCCTATCGCGTGAACATGAACGTGCTGGCGCTCGTCGCGCTGTTGACCGGGGGGCTCCTCGTGTTCTCGACGCTCGTGCTCTCGGTCGTGCGCCGGCGTGCGCATTTCGCGCTCCTGCGCGTGCTCGGGACAACTCGACGCGCACTGGTGCGCGCGCTGCTCGCCGAGGGCACGCTGCTGGGCGTGGCCGGCAGCGCGTTGGGACTCGGGCTCGGCTTCGTGCTCGCGCGCCTCGCCGTGCAGGTGATCGGGCCCGATCTCGGCTCCGGGTATTTCCGCGGCGTCACGCCCACTCTCTCGCCGGAACCCGTCGCCACGCTCCTCTGCTTCGCCCTGGGCGTGGGGGTGGCGGTCGCGGGCAGCCTCGTGCCCGCGCTCGAAGCCGCGCGCACCCCGCCCGCGCTTGCGCTGCGCGCGGGGGACGAGGAGCGTGCCTTCACGCGACTGCGCCCCGCCTGGCCGGGGCTTGCCGCCCTCGGCGCCAGCGCGGGCCTGGCGCTTCTTCCCGCGGTCGCGGGGTTGCCGCTCTTCGGCTACGCCGCGATCGCGCTCCTCCTCGCCGGGGTCCTGCTGCTGATGCCCCGCATCGCCGCGAGCCTGTTCGCACGGCTGCCTTTGCCGCGCGCGGCTGCGCCGAGGCTCGCCCTGTCGCAGCTGCGCGGCGCTCCGGGGCAGGCGGCGCTCAGCCTCACCGCAATCGTCGCCAGCATGAGCCTGCTCGTGTCGATGGCGATCATGGTCGCCTCGTTCCGAGACGCGCTCGATGCCTGGCTCGGGCAGATCCTACCCGCCGATGCGTACATAAGGACGAGCTCGGCCGGCGATACCGGCTTTCTCACGCCGGAGGACCAGGCGCGCATCGCCGCGCTCCCGGGCGTGCGGCGGGTGGAGTTCCTCAACGATGAGCAGCTCCTGCTCGATCCGTTGCGCCCGCGCATCGTGCTCCTTGCGCGCGCGATCGACCCCGCGCGCGCGCGCGAGCGCCTGCCCCTGCTCGCCGAGGCAACGCCAGAGCCGGGCGCGCCGCCCGCATGGGTGAACGAAGCGATGGTCGATCTCTACGGCTTCCGCCTCGGGCGCGTGATCGAGCTGCCGATCGGCGGCAAGCTCACGCGCTTCACGGTGGCCGGCGTGTGGCGCGACTACGCGCGCCCGCAGGGCGCGGTGGTGATCGAGCGCGACCGCTACGTCGCGCTCACCGGGGATCGCAGGGCGACCAACGCGGCGATCTGGCTCGCACCCGGAGCGAGCGCGGCGGAGCTCGCGCGTGTGCTCGAGAGCGATGCTTCGCGCGGCGTGAGCCTCGAGCTCGCCACGCCGGGCGAGATCCGCCGCTTCTCGCTGCAGATATTCGATCGCACGTTTGCGGTCACCTATGCGCTCGAGCTCGCCGCGGTGGCGATCGGGCTGCTGGGACTGTCGTCGTCGTTCGGCGCGCTCGTTCTCGCGCGACGCCGGGAGTTCGGGGTCCTGCGCCACCTCGGCATGACCCGCCGCCAGATCGCTGCGATGCTCGCGAGCGAAGGCCTGCTGCTGAGCGCGATCGCCAGTGCCGTTGGCTTCGGCCTTGGCTGGCTCATCAGCCTCATATTGATTCATGTCGTGAATCGGCAGTCGTTTCACTGGGGCATGGCGATCACGATTCCCTGGCCGCTCCTCGTCGCAGCGGCGGCCGGCGTGCTCGCGCTCGCAATGCTCACCGCGCTGGCGAGCGGACGAGTGGCGATGAATCGCGACGCGGTCCGGACGGTGAAGGACGACTGGTGAGCGACGGGCACGACCTGAGCCGAAGGCGCTTTCTCGCCCAGCTGCTCCTGCTCCCTGGCGCTGCCGCTCTGGCGAGCGACTATCCGGCGGTCGTGCCCGGCCGTCCGTTGCGCTTCCCCGAGGATTACGGCGCGCATCCCGATTATCGCGTCGAATGGTGGTACATCACCGGATGGGTGGCGGGCGCGGACGGGGCGCCGGTTGGAATACAGATCACCTTCTTCCGCGACCGCCCGCGGCTCGCCGAGGATAACCCGAGCCGCTTCGCGCCGCGCCAGCTTCTGTTTGCGCATGCCGCCCTGTCCGATCCGCGACTCGGGAAGCTCCGTTACGACCAGCGCGCGGTGCGCGAGGGCTTCGGTCTCGCTGCAGCGACTACCGGGACCACCGATGTGTGGATCGACGACTGGTCGCTGAAGCTCGTCGATCGAAGCTACGTCGCGCGCATCGTGGCGCGCGACTTCCGCTTCGAGCTCAGCTTCGCGCAGACGCAGCCGGTCATGGCGGAGGGAGACAACAGCTTCTCGCGCAAGGATCGCAATTCCGCCAGCGCGAGCTATTACTACAGCGAACCGCAGCTCGCGGTGAGCGGCACTGTCGAGGCGGACGGCCGGAGCGCGCGCGTGCGCGGCGTAGCCTGGCTCGATCACGAATGGTCGAGCGAGCCAATGGCGAGCGAAGCGGCTGGCTGGGATTGGGTCGGTCTGAACCTCGACGACGGAGGCGCGCTGATGGCTTTCCGGATGCGCGCGCGCTCGGGCGCAACGCTGTGGGCGGGCGGTTCGCTCCGTTCCGCCGACGGCGAGACGCGGAGCTTCGACGCCGGCGAGATCGCCTTCGAGGCACGGCGCAGGTGGCGCTCGCCGCGAACCGGGATCGAGTATCCTGTGGCGATGGCCGTGCGCGCAGGGGCGGGGCAATTCGTGCTGGAGCCGCTGATGGACGATCAGGAGCTCGACGCGCTCGCCACTACCGGCACCGTGTACTGGGAGGGCGCGGTCCGCGCCCTGGTCGCGGGACGCGAGCTTGGCCGCGGCTACCTCGAGCTCACCGGCTACGGCAAGCCGCTGCGCTTGTGACGATCACCGACGCGCCGCCCCAAGCGCAATTCGGCCCGTGGAATCCGGGGCTGGAATCGCAGGTGCCCGCGCGGCTGCGTCACCTGTGCACCATCTTTCGTCCCGAGTGCGTGTTCACGAGCGTGGCGGAAGCGACCGAGCTGCGCGACTTGACCGGCCTCGCGTTCACCGACCTGGTGCAGTTCCGTCCGGAGCGCCTCGCTCTGCACGAGCTGCTCATCCGCGTGACCGCCGATCTGTCGGTCCCCGACGGTTCTCGCATCGAGGACCTGGG
>DATJZM010000147.1:0-7059 GCA_035499135.1 Casimicrobiaceae bacterium
GGTCGAGCACGTCGGGCCGGTTGGTCGAGGCGATGACGATGATCCCCTCGTTGGGATCGAAGCCGTCCATCTCGACCAGCAACTGGTTCAGCGTCTGCTCGCGCTCGTCGTTGCCGCCACCGAGGCCGGCGCCGCGGTGACGCCCGACCGCATCGATCTCATCAATGAAAATAATGCAGGGCGCGTTCTTCTTGGCCTGCTCGAACATGTCGCGCACCCGCGAGGCGCCCACGCCGACGAACATCTCGACGAAGTCGGAGCCGGAGATCGAGAAGAACGGAACCTTCGCCTCGCCGGCGATCGCCTTGGCAAGCAGCGTCTTGCCCGTGCCCGGATTGCCGACCATGAGCACGCCGCGGGGGATGCGGCCGCCCAGCTTCTGGAACTTGGACGGATCGCGCAGGAACTCGACGAGCTCGGAGACTTCCTCCTTCGCCTCGTCGCAGCCGGCGACGTCGGCGAAGGTCACCGTGTTGTTCGACTCGTCGAGCATGCGCGCCTTGCTCTTGCCGAAGCTGAAGGCGCCCCCTCTTCCGCCGCCCTGCATCTGACGCATGAAGAACACCCACACGCCGATCAGCAGCAGCATCGGGAACCAGGAGATGAACACCTGCGCGAGGAAGCTCTGCTCTTCCTCCGGCTTGGCCTGGACCTTGACCCCGTACTTCACCAGGTCGCCGACCATCCACAGGTCGCCGGGGCTGTAGGTGACGTTGGATTTCTTGTCCGTGCTGACCCACTTGATCGTGCGGCCCTCGATCGTCGCCGACTCGACGTGCCCCTGCTTCGCCTGCTCCATGAACTCGGAATACGCGATCGTGTCCTTGCCGCCCGGCCGCGTATCGAACTGCTTGACGACAGTGAGGACCACCAGGCCGACCACCAGCCAGATGAGGAGGTTCTTGAGCAGGTTGTTCACAGGCTTTCCCAGGAGCGCTCGCGCGCCGACGTTTCCCTCTACGAACGGGCATCTATTCTAGCACCGCAGCCCCCGGCCCCGTCCGGCGCGGGAAGGCTCAGGTCCCACTCTTCCCGGAGGGCGGGCAAAGGCCCTTGCCGACCAGGTACACCTCGCGGCTGCGGTCGCGCGACGCTTCGGGCTTGCGCACCGTGACCTTGCCGAAGCGCCCCTGCAGCCGCTTGTGCAGCTCCGCGAACCCGACGCCCTGAAAGGCTTTGACGACCAAGTCGCCCCCGGGTTGCAGCCAGCGCTCGGCGAATTCGAGAGCCAGCTCAGCGAGCAATACGCTGCGCGCCTGATCCGCGGATGCAACACCACTGATATTGGGCGAAAGGTCGGACAGGACAAGCTCGGCGCGCCGCCCCTCGAGCGCCGCCTCCAGGGCGCGAAGGGCATCGTCCTCCCGGAAGTCGCCCTGGACGAAGCGCACGCCGGCAACCGGGTCCATGGGCAGCAGGTCCAGAGCAACGATACGGGCGGAGGGCCCCAGCCGCTCGCGCAGGACCTGGCACCAGCTCCCCGGTGCGGCGCCCAGGTCGACGACCGTCATGCCTGGGCGCAGCAGCTTGTCCTTCTGCGCGAGTTCGATGAGCTTGAAGGCCGCGCGCGAACGAAAACCGAGGCGCTGCGCCTCCTGCACCCAGTGGTCCGAAACGTGCTCGTTCATCCATGCCCGGCCGAATTTGTGCTTCTTACCGGCAGGATTGAGCGCTTTGCGGCCTGTGCGCATGGCGAGATTGTAGTTTTGACGCGAACGCGCGGAAAGGAACCCTTCGGCCGGACACGCGCCGCACCGTCGGCTGGACGCTGCTCACAATCGGCGCGCTGACGACGATCCCTTTCGGCCGACACGCGTCGCCACCGAGGAAGCAGCGCTCGTACCAGAGTTGACGCTTGCGTTGGCCGGCGCAATCCGACAGTTCCGCCCACGAACTTCCGTAAGAGGTGTGGGCCACTTGGCACTCGTCCACGCGGCCCACCACCACGCAAAGCCTAATTCACCATTTCGAGATCGCCCGGCCGCCAGGTCTGGTTGAACCACGGTTCCAGCGGCCCATAGAGCCGCAGAAGGAGGTTGTAGCCCTTGCCCGGCATCGTCTGCACCCAGTTGGCTTCGTTGCCGGCCGGCGCCTTCGGCCCGAACCATACGGTCGCGCCGCCGTCCGTGTTCTTCTTGAGTCCGGGAAGGTTGCTATCGACGCCGGCCGACTTCTGATCGGTGGGGAGAAGCGAGCGCGTCTGGTTGTCGTAGGCCGTGAAGGCCCAGAAGTTCTTCGCGGGAATCGGGCCCGGCAAGGTCACCTTGTAGGTGCGACTGCCATCGAGGTAGTTCCCGGCCGCATCGCGAAAAGCGAACGCATAGGCGGAACCGGTGCCCGGCTTCGCTTCGCTCATCGCGGGCGTGATGCCGGTGGCAAGATAGAAGAACATCACCTCGGCGTCGAGCAGTCGCTCCGCTCCCGACAGGAACTGGTAACTGCCGCCCACGAACGGTGTGGTCCATTGCCGGTCCTTGAAGATCCGCGTACGAGGATCGCGTGACGCGAGTGAGTTCGAGCGGGCGATCGCATTGCCCACCGCCACCGCCTCCGTCAGAGTCTTCTTCATCCGCGCGTCCGGCGCGAACGGCTGCCCCTTGCGGATGCCGATCGCCGCGTACAGGCCGACGGTGTCCGGGTCCACCCAGTCGGCGGGCTCGTTCTGAACGACGCCATTGAGTTCCTCGTAGAAGCTGAAGTCGTTGGCGCTGACCGTGTTGAATTTGACGCCCGAGAGGTTGACGAAACTCGTCGCCGGGGGCTTAGCAGTCTGGGACAACGGGAAGACCGCTGCCTTCGCCTTGACACCCGCAGCCGCCGCCGCGAGATCGCCCTTCTCGACGAACACACGATAGAAGATGAGGACCCGATTGGTGCGCGGCTTCGCGACGTTATAGCCCTTCGCTGGCACGGTACCTTTGTAACCTGGGGGAACGAAAAGGTAGTCCCCGCCCGCTCCTTTGTCAGGTCCCGTCAGTCCCACATCGACCACCCAGCGGAAGTCGGCGTCGTCAACCGGCCCGAGCGCTCGTGGCGGCACACGCACGACCATCGGCCCGTCCTTCAGATTGACGCACATCAGGACATAGACGGTGGTGGTGTTGGGCGTCAGGAACAGCGAGCGGGCATCCATAAGCTGCTCGGTGATGCCGATGCCCTGGTTGGGTTTGACACCTGCTTCTTCCAGGCCGCGACAGATGGCATACACCGACGTGGCCGACATTCCCTTGAGAAACGCGTCGATGCCGCGACTGAAGTCGATCTGGTCGTAGGCGAGCTGGACCGTCGCTGGATCGGGCGCGCCATCCTTGAAGCGCAGCGTGCCGATGCGAGTCTCGACCGTATCGGGTGTCGTGATCTTCGCGGGCACATCGGGCGCGTATTTCGGCGCAGTGCTCGGCGTACTGGCGGGCGTCTGCGCATCACTCGTGGAAGTCACAATAGCGATCATCGCGACCAACGCAGGACCAAAAACTCTGTTGGGCATTCTCATCTCTTTGGTTTCCCCTTGACTGAACGAAGACGCGTGCGCACGCTAACCGCCGAGGCGCGGTAACGGGCGTCACGGGGCCGGCTGAACGCGATCAAATGTGCTGGTTCTGTCTAGCGAGTATCCAAGCAGCCACTCGCGCGAACCAGCTCACAAAATGATGCCATGCCCCTAGGGTCGTCGCCAACAGAGATCCCATGCAGATCATTGACTTTGGTCAAAGAGGAGTCTTACGATTTCGCGTCACAAGTTTCGGTTTTTGTGGCTCTCGCCGGGGATCTGTTCTGTTCGATCTCGGCCGGTACGCTGCTCGGTTGACGGAGATTGGTGGCCGCTGCGCGTCGCAGCGTAGCCATCGGGACGCGAACGGCCGGGCTGGTTGTGTCTGGCGCCGGACCCGGGAGGCGGCAAGATCGGGCGACCGCTTTGGCGCGGACTAGCCGCCTTCTGGCCGGTAGCGCCCACTGACCAGTGTCGGCGCAATGTCCGCCATCGCGGCGAACGGGACGGTCCGCCGCTTCAGACGTGTGACCGAGAAGTCGAACCCAACCCGCTGCCTGAACAAACTTCGACCTTGTCCGGGCATTGCTCCTCAGGTTTAATGCCGATCAGGAAACTAGTCCCGAGAGAACTGCAATTGCTCCAATCGCCGGCACAATCAGCCACTTTGCCCGAAACCTCCCAGCGCTTGGGCTCCTATCGGTAAACCATTCCGCACTTCGGACATTTGTGTAAAGCGGACCGCTCGCCGGCGGCGCAAATTACGCGCCGTCCGCTCGCGGCCGCTTAGCTCTGTTCGTTAGCCATCGCGGAACGTACTCGACCGCCATTCGACCACGTCTCGCGCCCGGGCGGCCGCTACTCAAGCTTGTTCCTACCGGCGTCGCAGCACTCTTTCGCGCAATCGGTTACGCTAGGCTCGTTTCCTATCATCGAGGAGTCACCCAATTGGCCAAGCCGAACTACGCTTTCGCGAAACGACAGCGGGACCTGGTGAAGAAACAGAGGAAGGAAGCGAAACGCCAACGTAAGCCGGATCCCGCTCAAGCCACGTCGGCCGCGAGCGCGGAGCCTTCGCAACCGAGCGAAAAGCCCGCCTCGTAAGCAGAGTTACACCCATGTCGAGTGGCAATCCAGCGATGCCTAACCACTCGCTCAACCGGACCGCTCGCCGGCGGCGCTTGCGCGCCGTCCGCTCGCGGCCGGTTAGCTCTGTTCGTTAGGCTGCAAACATCATGGGCGCGTTTGACCTAGACGCATTCCGCTCGCGCTTGAACTCGCCGCCGCGCGGATGCGCCCGATGTCGATTCAGTCGCGCGGCCGTGGCACAGCGATGAAATTAAATGTCCTCTCCGACCTGCATCTGAGCCTCGGCACCTTGCCGATACCGGATAACAACGCCGATGCGGTCATTCTGGCAGGTGATGTTGCCCGTCCGAAGGAAGCTGTCGCGTGGGCACTGGGCCTTGCCAAACCAGTGTTCTACGTCGTCGGCAACCACGAGTTCTACGGAGGCAGCATTACCGGCGCCGTCGCTGAACTCAAGCGACGGTGCGCTGGGACGAATGTCCGCGTGCTCGATGACGACGAAGTCATCTTTGACGGCGTGCGGTTTCTCGGAACCACGCTGTGGACAGACTTCATGCTGTTCGGCGAGGGCGAGAAGCGGGCGGCGGCGATACAGGAAGCGCTGAAGTTCATGCGCGATTTCAGCAGGATCCGCATTGACGACCCAGACGAACGTTTGTTCTCCCCCGCCGATTCGGCGGCGTTATTCGACATCCACGCTGGTTGGCTCGAGCACAAACTGGCCGAGCCGTATGCCGGGCCGACCGTTGTGATTACCCACCATGCTCCATCCAGGAAAAGCATCCACCCGAGGTTTGCGGACTCGCTCCTGAACGCGTGCTTCGTATCCGATGCCGAGCGCCTGGCCGACGGGACTCGCGCATGCCTATGGGTACATGGACATACGCACGACAGCTTCGACTATGTCCTGAATGGAACGCGGGTGGTGTGCAATCCACGGGGTTATGCCAAGGACGGGGTGAACGAGAATCCCCAGTTCGATGCGAATTTTCTGGTCGAAATCGACTAGTGAACGCGCGCGGCGGCGAAGAATATGAATGGTTTGCAGCCTAACCCCTCGCTCAACCGGACCGCTCGCCGGCGGCGATGGCGCGCCGTCCGCTCGCGGCCGGTTAGCTCTGTTCGTTAGGTTGCACGATCACGTCGACCGCGAGACATGGAGGATGTTTCCCGATGCCAGCCTATCTGATTGCAGAGCACATCATCACCAACCAACCGAAGTTCGAAGAGTACCGAACCAAGGCTGCCCCGATGATCGCGAAACACGGCGGCCGCTACCTAACGAAAGGCGGCAGCCACAAATTGCCCGAAGGTGGGCATTGGAGGCCAGAGCGAGTCGTGATCATCGAATTCCCCGACATGCGCTCCCTCAACGCTTGGTACACCTCGCCTGAATACCAGCCCCTGATCGCCCTTCGCAAGGAGTGCACTAGCGATCTCGATATGTTGTTCACTCTAGAGGGTGTTTAGCGCATCGTGCAACCTAACCTCTCGCTCAACCCGGACGCCTCGCCGGCGGCGCTGTCGCGCCGTGCGCTCGCGGCCGGTTGGCCTGGTTCGTTAGGCGTCAAACGACGATGAGTGCAAGGGACAAGCTCTGCGTCGCGCTCGCCGCAATCCCAGGGGTCGAGGTCGGAAGCTCGCGCTTCGGATCAGGCAGCAATCCGGCTTGGCGTGTCGCCGGCCGCGAATTCGCTCATCTGCACTCGGCATCGCTGATCGATCTACGTCTTCCGCGTCTGCTTCAGGCCAAGCTGCGTGCTGATCCGCGTGCGCACTTTCGCACAGGAAGGTCGGAGTGGCTTGAACTGGAGTTCCACTCGTCGGCCGACGTCCCAAAGATTGCTAAGCTCGCGCGCCAGGCGGCCGCGGCGGTCCGTGCTAAGGGCAAATGACGCCTAACCTCTCGCTCAACCGGACCGCTCGCCGGCGGCGCTCTCGGGCTGTCCGCTCGCGGCCGCTTAGCTTGGTCCGTTAGGCATCTCATGCACATGGGCGGCATATGACGACATCCGCCTCGGGCGGCACCGTTAGCATCCGTAGTCCGTATGCCTTCGCAGAGACGGTGCAACGGTTGCTTTCCGCATTCGCTAGCCACAGCCTCAAAGTGTTCGCGACAATCGATCAACGGGCCGAGGCTGCTGCAGTGGGTCTGAAGATGCCTCCGGCCACGCTCGTACTCTTTGGCAATCCTAGAGTGGGTACGCCCCTTATGGTCGAGCAGCCTCTGTCCGCGCTCGACTTGCCGCTCAAGGTCTTGGTAACGGAGTCTTCGCCTGGCGAAGTCATGGTGAGCTTCAATGCTGCGGCGTACATCGTTGGGCGCCATTCGCTGTCTGCTGAGCTTCTGAACAATCTGGTGCCGGCCGAGCGCGTGATCGCAGAAGCTATCACGAAGTGAATTCCAAGACGCAACCAACTGGGCTAACCGTGCCATTCGATAAAAAAGCCGCCGATCGAGTACGTCAGTTTCTACAATC
>DATJZM010000148.1:0-17131 GCA_035499135.1 Casimicrobiaceae bacterium
CGCTGGCACTGAAGCTCACCCGCGAGCCGGGGCTGCTCGCCGCCTATCGGGCGCGCCTTACTGCCAACCGCCAAAGCTCCCCGCTCTTCGACATGACCCGCTACGCGCGCGACTTCGAAGCGCTGATGCTCGAGGCCTGGGACGCCTATCTGGCTGCGCGACGCTGATCGTTCAGCGCGAGGCGGAGCGGAAATTCTCGCCCGCGCGCACGTCCCATGCGTGGCGCAGGGCAGCGATGAGGTCGGCGGCGAAGGCGCGCGCATCGCTCAGGCGCTCGCCCACGCGCGCCGCCGCCATCTCGCTCCAGCGCTGGCGAGCCGCAACGTCGCCGGCGAGTCCGCAGGCGATCGCGACATAGTCCTCGGCGTCGCGCGCTATCCACGAGTGGCAATCGAGCGCGTGCAAGAAGGAAGCGCCCTGGCGGCTGATCAGCGTATCCCGCGGCCAGGTGATCAGCGGCAGACCCATCCACAGCGCGTCGCAGCTGTTGGCGCCGCCGGTGAAGGGAAAGGGATCCAGAGCTATGGCGGCGGTACGATAGGCGGCGAGCGCCTCGGCGACGGTTCCGTAGCCGGCGCACTCGACGCGGCGCGCGTCGACGCCGTGCTGCGCGAATCGCTCGTGCAATCGCTCGATCACGATCGGGTCATCGCCTGCGCGGGCCTTTAGGTGCAGCGTCCAGTCGGGGAGCGCACGCAGGATCTCGGCCCAGACGGCGATCACCTCGTCGTTGAGCTTGGCGAAGTGATTGAGGCTGATGAAGCGACGCGAGGCCGGATTCGGCCGCTCGGCAGGCAGCGGCGGCAGATAGCAGAGGCGGGTCCGAGGCAGGTGCAGCAGCCGCTCGACGAAGCCGGATTCGCTGCCGGGCGGGTTTGCGACGCGATCGGTCAGCACGAAGTCCATGGCGTCTATGCCGGTCGTCCCGAACGAGTCGAGCCACGTCACCTGCACCGGCGCGGCGCGGCGCGCGAGCGCGGCAAGCCGTCCGTTGCGGGCGTGACCGGCGAGGTCCACAAGCACGTCGATGCCGTCCGCGCGGATGCGCTGCACGAGCATCGCATCGTCCAGGCCGGCGACGTCTTCCCAACGATCCGCGGCGGCGCGAAAGGCTTGCGCGGAAGCCTCGTGCCGAGGGCTGCAGTTGTAGAGGACGTTCTCGCACAGGCGCTGCTCGCGAAGCTCGCGCAAGGTTGCGGCGAAGAACGACTGCAGCGGTCCGTTGCGGAACGCGGGCGAGAGCCAGCCGACCCGCAGTGGCTCGTCCTGCGCGCGCGCTCGAGGCGACACGAATTCCGCCGGCAGGGCGTGCGCCTGCGCCCATTTGCGATGCGCGGCGAGCAGCCTCGCCGCGTCGGAGCTGGAGGCGTACTGCAGGCAGCGCAGGTACAGCGAATGCATCTCTGCGTCGCCCGGATGCGCGTCGATCCACCGCTGCAGCCGATCCAGGCACGCCGTCACCTTCCCGCATTCGAAGAGCAACAGGATGGCTTGCAGCGCCGCGGGAGCGCCGCCGTCGCTGGCGATCGCCTGGTCGAGCAGAGCGAGCGCCGTGCCGCGGTCGGAGCGCTGCTGCTCTAGGCGGGCCTGCAGCACCCAGGCCCGAACCCGTGTGGAAGGCGCTTCGGCTGCACGCGCAAGCGCACTGCGCGCCGAGTCGAATCGGCCGTCTTCGAGATCGATTTCGCCGCGCAACAGCGCGCTCTCCGCGTCGTCGTCCTGCTTCGGCTCGCCGAGTGCCGCGCGCGCTGCCTCGATTTCACCCGTGTGCAACAGACAGCGAATGTGGCCGCGGCGCGCGCTCGCGCGGGTCTCGGGCTTCGAATCGAGCGCAGCGAACTCGGCGGCTGCGGCGTCGAATCGCTGCTGCGCTTCGAGCGCGAGGGCGAGATTCATGCGCGCGCCCGCGTGATCGGGGGCGTTGGCAAGGGCGAGCCGCGCCTGGCCCTCCGCCTCCGTGCCGCGTCCCACGGCAAGGAGCGCCGCGGCGTAGTTCGCGTGAAACGCGGCCGAGGGCCGCGTCTGCGCCCGTTCGAACCACGCAAGCGCTTCGAGCGAGCGATCCTGCTGGTGCAACGCAACCGCCAGCATGTGGGCGATCTTCGGGTGCGCTGCCTGCGTGTAGAGCGTGCGATAGGCTCGCTCCGCCGCCGCCGGATCGCCCTCCCGGTGCAGCTCGAGGGCTTGCGCGAAAGCCTGCCGGAGCGCCTCGTCCATGCGCTTTAGCCGCCGCGCCCGTCGCCCTCGAGGGCGACGCGCGTCGCCTCGAGGAAGCCGCGCCCGAACTGCGCGTCCGGCTCGAGGTAACAGCCTTCGCCCCACTCGTTCCAGGCGTTGATGAACACGATGCGCTCGCCCTCGGGCCGCGTATTGCGCGTCTGGGCGACCACGGCGGCGAGCCAGCGGCGATAGTTCTCCGGGTGCGCGTTGACGAAGACCTGCCCGATGTCCTGCAACCGCGGCGTGTTGTCCCAGCCCGCCATGACGCCGCGGAAGAGGGGGAACGGGGGCAGCGGCCGGGCGATCGCGTACTGGGCCGCCGAGATGTAGTCCCAGACATCGCCGGTGAACTTCGGGTTGAGCTTCTCGACTTGGTCGGTGAGCGTGTTCACCTCGGTCGAATGCGGCGGAAACTCGACGCCGGCATCGAAACCGAGCTCTCCCGGAGGCGGCATCTGCGGCACGTGCACCATCGCGAGATAGGGCTCGGCCTCGCCTGCTTCGCGCGCGACGCGTCTGAACGTATCGGTAGCGCGTCGTGGCTCCGGCAGCAGGTTCGCCCGATACACGAGCAGGAGCGGGCGGCCGTTCACGCGGATGTAGCGCGGATCGCGAAACAGCGGCAGCAAATCGGCGATCAGCCGCTGCTCATTTTCCGGCGAGTAGCTCTGCGCAACCAGCAGCTCGTCGTTGCCGCCATCCCAGCGGCGGGTCCAGTTCTCGTTCGCCCAGCAGACGCAGAAAGGGAAATCCGGCTTGCCGGACTGCACCACCTCGTCCAGGGGGCGGTGCAGCAGGCGGCGCCCGTTGAACCAGTAGTAGTAGTAGCAGAAGCCGTGGATTGCATGCGTGCGCGCGAGCTCCGCCTGGGCGGCACGCACCGCGGGATCGCGCAGGTCGTAGTAGCCGAGCTCGGCCGGCACGTGCGGTTGATGATGGCCGGTGAAGTTCGGCCGAGCCCGCCGCACGTTGACCCACTCGGTGAAGCCCTCGCCCCACCACGCATCGTTCTCGGGGATCGGATGGAACTGCGGGAGGTAGAAGGCAATCAGCCGGACAGCGGACACTTCGGCCGCCTTCAGCGTTGCGCGAACTTGAGCAGCGCGTCGCGAATCGCGGGGTAGCGCTCGAACTTCCTGTTCACCTCGCCCGCGTAACCCTCGATGGGCTGCGCGACACGCGCGTTGCCGCTCACCTTGAACGCATCGGCCGCTGCCGCGAGATAGGTTTCGTCGCGTGGCAGGCCGAGAAAATCGAGCATTCGCTCAAGGACGTCCCGGCCTGCCTCATGCTCGAAGTAGAGGAAGAAATTCTCCGGCCGGCCCGAACTGTCGCGCAGCGCGAGAAACCAGGCGATCTCGTCGAGGATGCCCGCGACGACTTCTTCCACCGGGCTCCCGGACGACAGGCCACGCGCAGGATCGAAGAAGGCGACGTGGCCGGTCTGCAGATTGGAAATCGCACAGTCGATAGGGTTGCGCACCGGGAGCATGAACTTCACCCGGTCGTTGCGTCGCAGGAGCGCGGCCACGTCCACGCGCGCCTCGCGCAGAAAATTCGTCACCAGGTGCGAGTCCTTCCACACGATGCACTTCACCGGCCCCCGGCCGCGGCTCTGCAGCTTCGCCTCGGCCGCGCGCATCGCCTCACGCTCGAAGCCGTGCGATAGATGGATATCGCCGCCGTACTGTCCCCCGGTGCCGCCGTGCGAGGCGTAGCACGCATAACGGACGAACTCCTGAAACTTGTCGCGCGAATAGTTGGCGAGAAAGTTGAGCTTTGCGTTCGGCAGTGTTCGTATCGCGGCGTGGTTCAGCACCAGGCATTGCGGGTGCAGGCTGAGCACGGCCGAAGTGAGGGTGGTGAGGTTGCGGTAGGGGCCGAGCAGAATGCACACCGAGGCGAGCTGTGCGGCGTTCACCTCGCCGCCGGGGTCGAGCTCCCGGATCCTCGCGTCGAGCGCTCGCAGGAGATCGGTGCCGAGCACGTAGGCGTCGCGATAGGCGGCGACGCGCTCGGGCGCGGACGCAAACAACCTCTGCAGCCCATCCAGGGCCGCTTTCGCCTGCTCCGAGGCAGTCGGGACGGCGGCCGGCGCCGGTGCGTCGGGATCGGTCTTCGCGGGGGTCATCTCGTGCGTGCCGGGCCTCGCGCATGGCGCGCAACCGGTCGTTACGGGCGCACATTATAGGCGGGCAGCCTCTTCACCGGAACTGCGACGCCAAAAAACTTCGAGGGCGCCATGCAGCGCGTTGGCGAGCGCCGGCGGATACTCTGACTCAGCGCGAAACAGCAGGAAATCCCTCGCTTGCGCGCAGCTTCCAGGCCTCTTCCAGCGTCGCAACGAGCTCCGTGGCAAACCTCGACGCATCGCACAGCGATTCGGCAACGCGCGCGGCCGCGACCTCACTCCACCCCCGGCGCGCGGCGACGTCGGTCGCGAGCCCGATTGCGATCGCGACGTAGTCCTCGGTGTCGCGGGCGATCCACGCCTCGCGGTCGAGTGTGCGCAGCAGCGATGCTCCCTGGCGGCTCATCAGGGTGTCCCGCGGCAGAGTCACGAGGGGGAGGCCCATCCACAGCGCATCGCAACTGTTCGCGCCGCCCGCGAACGGAAAAGGATCGAGCGCGATCGCCGCATCGCGATAGGCGCGCAGCGCCAGGGGCAGCGACGAATATCCTGCACACTCGATGCGCTGCGACTCGACCGAGCTCCGCGCGAAGCGCTCGCGCAGCTTCGCGACCACGACCGCATCGTCTGCCGCACGGGCCTGCAGGTACAGGGTCCAGCCAGGCACCGCCTGCAGGATCTTTCCCCACGCCTCGATCACCTGGTCGTTCAGCTTTGCCAGATGATTCAGGCTGATGAAGCGGCGCGCCGACGGCTCAGGGCGCTCGGCGGGCACGGGCGGCAGATAGCAGAGCCTTGGATGCGGCAGCCGCAGCAGGCGCTCGGTGAATCCCGATTCACTGCCCGGGGGGCTCGACACCTCGTCGGTGAGCACGAAGTCCATCGCGTCGATGCCCGTCGTCCCGAAGGAATCCATCCAGGTGACCTGCACCGGCGCCGCGCGGCGCGAAAGAGCGGCCAGACGACCACCGCGCGCGTGTCCTGCGAGATCAACGAGTACGTCGATCGCATCTTCGCGGATGCGGCGAACCAAAGCTTCAGCGTCAAGCTCAGCGACATCATCCCAGTGATCGGCGGCGGCGCGAAACGCGGCAGCCGAGGGGTTGCGGCGCGGATTGGAGTTGTAGAGGACGTTGAACGACAGGCCACGCTCGCCGAGCTGGGAAAGGGTGGCAAGAACAAACGATTGCAGCGGCCCGTTGCGGAACGCGGGCGATAGCCAGCCTATTCGCAGCGGCTCATTTGCGCGCCGCTCGCGCGGAGCAACGAACTCGGCAGGCGCGGCGTGCTTCTGGGCCCACCCGCGGTGCGCCAGGAGCAATTTGGCCGCGTCGAACTTGGGCGAATACTGCGCGCAGCGCAGATACAGCGAGTGCGCTTCACTGTCCTCGGGGTGCTCGGCGATCCAACCCTCCAGCCGACCGAGGCAAGGCGCGACCTCGCCGCAGTCGAGCAGAACTGCAGCGCTTTGCAGAGTCGCCGCACGGTCCTCGCGGTCGCGCTCGATAGCGCGCTCGAGCAGGCTTAGGGCGGTGCTGTGGTCCGCTTTCTGTTGCGCGAGCCGGGCCCGCAGCACGCTGGCTCGCGCACGGGTCGGCGCAGACCCGGCGGCGAAGTTGAGCGCAGACTCGGCGAGGCCGAGCTGTCCGGCCTCGAGTGCGATCTCGCCGCGGAGCAGGGCGCTCTCGGTGTCTTCGCCCTTCGTCTCGCCGAGCGCCTCGCGCGCGTGCTCGATTTCCCCCAGATGCAGCAAGCAGCGTATGCGTCCGCGCTGGCCCGGCTCGACGAAGCCGGGCACGCTCGTCAGGGCGGCGAACTCCTCCTCCGCCGCCGCAAAGCGCTCTTGCGTCTCGAGCGCGAGAGCGAGGTTGAGGCGCGCGCCCGGGTGGCTCGGCAGCAGCGCCAGCGCGAGGCGCGACTGGGCTTCCGCCTCGCGGCCACGCCCTAGCG
Organism: Casimicrobiaceae bacterium; assembly: GCA_035499135.1. Classification (GTDB taxonomy): domain Bacteria; phylum Pseudomonadota; class Gammaproteobacteria; order Burkholderiales; family Casimicrobiaceae; genus PALSA-1003. The sequence goes on from DATJZM010000148.1 coordinate 6,302, forward strand.
CGAGCAGCGCCGCGGCGTAGTTGGCATGAAAGGTTGCGCTGGGGCGAGCCGCGGCAAGCTCGAACCACTTGAGCGCCTCCCCGGAGCGCTGCTGCTGGTGCAGAGCTACGGCCAGCATGTGTGCGAGCTTGGGGTGCGCCTGCTGCTCGTACAGCGCGCGGTAAACCGCTTCCGCGGCCGCCGTGTCGCCGTGCCGGTGCAGCTCGAGCGCCTTGTCGAACGCGAGCCGCATTTCGTTGTCAAGCATTCCTGCCCCGGCTCGAGCTAGCGGCGTTACGGGCGCACATTATAGGCGGACGCGGCAATGAACCGAAACCGAACGCGGGCGTCCAACGCATCGCGGCGGGAACGGGCCGCATGGTAGAATTTTCTGTTAACCACAGAGGGTTGCAGCGCTTTGGAAGCAGCACCTGCGGGGAAGCGAATCGGCGAGATCCTGATCGAGCGCGGCAAGCTGGACGCCGGCGGGCTCGAGCGCGCGCTGCGCCTGCAGCAAGAGACGCACGAGAAGCTCGGGGCCTTGCTGGTCACACTGGGTGTTTGCGCGCAGCGCGACGTTGCCGAGGCGCTCGCGGCGCAGCTCGGCCTGCCGCTCGTGGAGGCGGCCGGATACCCTGAGCTGCCGATCCTCGAGGAGCGCGTCTCCGCGCGCTTCCTGCGCGAAGCCCGCGCGCTTCCGCTCGTGGAGGATGAGCACGAGCTTGCGCTGGCCATGGCGGACCCGACCGACGCGTACACGATCAGCGCGTTCGAGATGGTCACGGGGCGCAGGGTCACGCCGCGGGTAGCGATACCCACCGAGCTCGAGAGCGCGCTGGAGCGCCTCTACGGCGCCGGCCGCTCCGCTCTCGGTCAGATCGTCGACGGCGTCGAACAGCGCGACGAGCTCTCTCTCGATGCCGACGTCCAGCAGCTGAAGGACCTCGCCTCCGAGGCGCCGGTCATCCGCCTGGTCTCGCTCATCATCACCAACGCGCTCGAGACGCGGGCGTCCGACATCCATATCGAACCGTTCGAGAATCGCCTCATCGTCCGCTACCGCATCGACGGCGTGCTGCACGAGATCGAATCGCCTCCGCGGCGCTTGTCTGCGGCGGTCATCTCGCGCGTCAAGATCATGGCCAACCTCGACATCGCCGAGCGTCGGCTGCCGCAGGATGGCCGCATCCGGCTGCGCGTGCAGGGCAAGGAGATCGACCTGCGCGTTTCGACCGTGCCCACGATGCACGGCGAGTCGGTGGTAATGCGTATCCTCGACAAGGGTGGCGTCGCGCTCGATTTCAAGCGGCTCGGCTTCGAGGACGACACGCTCGAGAAGTTCCTCGAGGTGCTGCTCGAGCCGCACGGCATCCTCCTGGTCACCGGGCCGACCGGCAGCGGCAAGACGACCACGCTCTACACCGCCCTCGATCGGCTCAACAAGCCCGACGTGAAGATCCTCACCGTCGAGGACCCGGTCGAGTACCAGATGCCCGGCATCAACCAGATCCAGGTCAAGCCGCAGATCGACCTCACGTTCGCCAACGCCCTGCGCTCGATCGTGCGCCAGGACCCCGACGTGATCATGATCGGCGAGATCCGTGACCTCGAAACCGCGCAGATCGCCGTGCAATCCGCGCTCACCGGCCACCTGGTGCTCTCCACGGTGCACACCAACGACGCGCCTTCGACGGTCAACCGGCTGCTCGACATGGGCGTTGAGGATTACCTGCTGACTTCGACGGTCATCGGGATCCAGGCGCAGCGGCTCGTGCGCACGCTCTGTCCGCACTGCAAGGAGTCGTACACCGCGCTGCCGGAGCTGGTCGAGCAGCTCGGGCTCGCCAAGTTCGCCAACGGAGGCGACGTCACGCTGTATCACGCCAGGGGCTGCAAGGAGTGTGCGCAGACCGGCTATGTCGGCCGCATCAGCATCATCGAGATGATGCCGATGACCGACCCGATGCGCAGCCTGGTCATGCGCCACGCGATTGCGACGGAGCTGCGGGCCGAAGCGATCAAGGAAGGCATGGTGACGATGTACGAGGATGGGATGCGCAAGTCGCTCGCGGGGGTCACGACGTTCGAGGAAGTCCTTCGCGTCACCCGCGAAGACTGACGGGACGATGCTCAGCTACTGCGCAGCCCCGCCGGTTGGCCACTGATGCCGATCTATCGATACAAGGCGGTGAACAGCGCCGGCGACATCGATGCCGGCGAGCTGGAGGCGGCCAACGAATCCGAGATCGTCGACCGGCTGCGCGACCGTGGGCTCATGCCGATGCAGGTCGTAGCGGCGGTCGACCGCAGCATCGCAGGGCGGCGGGCGCCGGCGCGCCGGGGCTGGTTCACGCCGCGCCGCGTCACGCGCGCACACGTGCTCTCGTTCACCCAGGAGCTGGCGACACTGCTCAAGGCCGGTCTTCCACTCGACCGCGCGCTGGAGATCCTGATCGGCCTCGCTGTCGTGCCACCGGTGGCGAAGCTCCTGCAGGCGGTGCGCGACGCCGTGCGCGGCGGCAGGTCGCTCTCGCAGGCGCTCGACATGCACCGCGACGTGTTCTCGCGCTTCTATGTGAACATCGTGCGCGCGGGGGAAGCCGGCGGCGCGCTCGGCACCGTGCTTACGCGTCTGGCCGACACGATGGAGCGCAACAAGGAGCTGCGCGAGAGCGTCAAGTCGGCGCTGATCTACCCGACGATCCTGGTTTGCGTTGCGGTGGCCTCGGTGATGATCCTGCTCGTCTACGTGGTGCCGCAGTTCCAGCAGACCTTTGCCCAGGCCGGCAAGGCGCTGCCGCTGCCCACCGAGATCGTGATCGTCGCCGGGACCGGACTGCGCAAGTATTGGTGGCTCATGGTGGCGGGCGTCGTGGCCGGTGTCTGGCTCTTCCGGCGCTGGCTCTCGCGCCCGATGGTGCGCTTTCGCTGGGACGAGCGGCTGCTGCGCTGGCCGCTGATCGGGGACGTGATCTCCAAGGTCGAGGTCGCGCGCTTCGCGCGTACGCTCGCCACGCTGCTCGGCAACGGCGTGACGCTGCTCGCCGGGCTGTCGATCGTCAAGGACACCATGACCAATACCGTGCTCGCGCACGCGCTCGACGGAGTGGTCACGCGGCTGCGCGAAGGCAAGGGCTTCGGCCGCCCGCTCGCCGAGACCGGCGTCTACCCGCGGCTCGCCACGCAGATGATTCTCGTCGGCGAGGAGTCGGGGCAGCTCGAGGAGATGCTCAATCGCGTCGCCGACGTCTACGATCGCGAAGTCGCGATGGCGGTGCGGCGCTTCCTCGCCGTGCTCGAGCCGGTGCTGATCGTCGGGCTTGCGGTGATGGTCATCTGCATCGTGCTGTCCATCTGGATGGGCATCATCGGCATGACCGAGCTGGTGGGCTGAGCGCGCCGTCCGCACAGGATTTCAGGAGAGGGTTCATGAGAATTCGCAGGCTCGGGCAAGGGAACGCAGGACGCGCGCGTCACGTCGGCATGACGCTCATCGAGATTCTCGTCGTGCTGGTGCTCATCGGCATCGTGATGGGCATCGTCGGCGGCAACTTCATTCAGCGCGGCGAGAAGGCGAAGCGCGACGCCGCCAAGATCGAGATCGGGCAGATCGGGCAGACCCTCGACCTGTTCAAGCTCGAGGTCGGGCGCTATCCGACCTCGCAGGAAGGACTGCAGGCCCTGATCACGGCGCCCGCCGGGGTGACCAACTGGAACGGCCCGTACTGGAAGAAGGCGACCGTGCCGAAGGATCCCTGGGGCAACGACTACCTCTACACCTTTCCGGGGCAGCACGGGGCCTACGACATCGTCTCCTACGGCGCGGACGGCAAGGAAGGCGGCGACGGTGCCGACAAGGACATCACGAGCTGGGATCAATGAGGCGAAGCGACACCCGCGGCATGACCCTGCTCGAGCTTCTGATCGTGCTCGTGATCATGGCCATCATCGCGGCGATTACGATCCCCATCTTCGGCGGCACGGGGGCGTCGACGACTGAGCTGAAGAGCGCCGCGCGCGAGGTCGCGGCGGGCCTGCGCGCCGCGCGCGCGCAGGCGATCACGCAGCGCACCGAATCGATGCTGCAGCTCGACGTGGCGGCGCGCGCCTTCACCGTGCCTCCGGACACGCGCGTGCACACCCTGTCGCCGCAGATCGACATCAAGCTGTTCACCGCCCAGTACGACATAGTGAGCGACAATATCGGCGGCATCCGTTTCTATCCGGACGGCGGATCGAACGGCGGAAGGATCACGCTCGCCTCGGGCGAGCGCAAGTTCGACGTCGATGTTGACTGGCTTACCGGCCGCGTCGCGATCCTCGAATGACCGCGCTCCACCGGCCCCGCCTCGCGCGGGGCTGGCTCCCTGAACCGTTGCGGGATGCTGCCCGAGGCGTATCGCCAGCGCCACGACTCGCCACGCGCGATCCCCGCTTCGCGGGGCCCCTCGCTGCGGGCTCGCGTGGCTTCTCGCTGCTGGAAGTGCTGGTCGCGTTCGTGATCCTGGCGCTCGTGGGCACGGCGCTCTTCCAGGCATTCGGCGGAGCGTTGAACAACGCCGCCCTGGCCGAGGAGTACAGCCGTGCCGCGCTGCTCGCCGAGAGCCGTCTTGCGGAGGCGGCGGTGGAGAACCCGCCGCTGCGTGAAGGAGGCGATCAGGGCAGCTCCGAGGACGGCAAGTACAACTGGGTGACGCGGATCGAACCCTACGTCGCGCCCGACAGCACGCCCGACCAGCAGCGCCTCATAGAGATGACCTCGGTGCGCCTCTGGCGCATCTCCGTCACCGTCTCCTGGCCCGGCGCGTTCGGCAGGCAGCGCTCGCTGAGCCTGGCGACGGTGCGCCTCGCCTCTAGGCAGCCCTCATGAGCGCGCAGGTTGCAGGAGGCTCTGGGCGGAGCGACAAGCCGCACATCCTGATCATCATGACCGACCAGCAGCGGGCCGATTGCCTGAGCTGCGCCGGCCATCCGCAGATCCGGACTCCGCACCTGGATCGCATCGCGCGGGAAGGCACGCGATTCGCGCAGGTGGTCACCGTCGCGCCGCTGTGCATGCCGGCTCGCATTTCGTTCGCGACCGCGCTCTATCCGCACGATCACGGGGTGTGGGGCAATGCGGGATCGCTGGCCGAGAGCGACGCTACCCTCTTCCAGGCGCTTCAGCGCGAGGGCTATTCCACGGCGCTCGTGGGCAAGGCGCACTACTACGAGCAGCACCGCGGCATGGATCTGCGGGAGCGCGAGGCGTACATGCGCGAGCGCGGTTTCGAGCACGTGCACGAAGTGCCCGGCCCCTTCGGCAGCGGGCTCACGACGTCCTACCTGAGCGACGAGTGGCAGCGCAAGGGCGTATGGGATCAGGTGCGAGAGGACCTCGCGAGCCGTGCAGCGGCCGGTGACTGGGTGGTCCGCCCGAGCCCGCTCGCCGTCGACGACCACCTCGACAGCTATGTCGGCCGGCGCGCCGTCGAGTTCGTCGACGCCTACCGCGACGAGCGCCCCATGTGTCTGTTCGTCGGCTTCCCCGGTCCGCACGAGCCTTGGGACGCGCCCGGCAGCTATGCCACGATGTACGCGCCCGAAGAGACGCCGCCGCCGATTCCCGTGCCTCCGTTCAACGGGAAGCTCTCCTCGCGCGTGAGGCGCAAGGCGGCATTCGAGGCCTTTTCGGCTCAGCAGCTGTCGCTGATCCCGCAGATCAGGGCGAACTACTACGGCAAGATCTCGCTCATCGACGAGCACGTCGGACGCTTGCTCGCCGCCCTGGAGCGCAGAAGCATGCTCGACGGCTCGATCGTCGTCTTTCTCGCCGACCACGGCGAGATGCTGGGCGATCACGGGCGGATACGGAAGGGGACCTTTCACGAGTCGGCCGTGCGCATCCCGCTGCTCATGCGCTGGCCGGGCCGCATCGAGGCAGGCGCTGTGAGCGACGCGCTGGTCGAGAGCATCGACATCCTGCCTACGTTGCTCGAGGCCGCGGGCTGCACGCCCGCGTCGCGTTGCGCCGGGCGGTCGCTCTGGCCGCTGTTGCAGTCGCACGGCAACGGCGAGCTGAGGGAGGCGCAGTTGAGCGAGGTCGAGCATCATCGCGAGAACCAGACGATGCTACGCACGCGCAGGCACAAGCTTGCGCTCGACGGCGTGTCGCGGACCTTCATGCTTTACGATCTGGAGCGCGATCCGCTGGAGCAGCACAACCTCGCCGGCGACCCGGACGCGAGCGAGCTCGAGAGCCGACTGCGGCAGCTGCTGCGCTCGCGAATCGAGCGCTCGTCGCTCCCAGCCGCGCGCGCGATCTCCGCGACGCGGGCCGGCTGAGGAGCACTCGATGCGCGCCGCTCGAGGTCAACGAGCTGCTTTCGCGAAGGGTCGCGCCGCCGGCCGCAGCGCAGGCTTCACGCTGATCGAGCTCTCCATCGCGCTCGTCCTGCTCGCGCTGATGGCTTCGACGCTCTACGGGTCGCTGTCCCTCGCCGGCGCGAGCTGGGATCGCGGCGAGGCCAAGGTGCAGCAAACCTCGGAGATGCGCCTCACGCAGGACTTCCTGCGGCGCACGCTCACTTCTCAGCATCCGCTGCGCATGCAGAAGGCCGTCGACAAGCCGCTGTACTTCGCCGGGGAACGCGACTCGTTCGCCTACGCGGCGGCGCTGCCGGGCCGGGCCGGCGCAGGCATGTATTACTTCCGCGTCGCGCTCATGTCCAATGGCGACACTTCGCGACTGATGCTCTCGCGGCTCATTCCCGACTACGCGGCGACGCAGCTGCCGGACTTCGGCGGAGCCGAGTTCTCGGTGCTTGCGGACCGCATCGCCGAAGTGCATTTCTCCTACTACGGACGCGACCCCGGCGCCGCGCTTACCATGAATCCGACCTGGCGCGAGCGTTGGGACGATCCGCAGCGACTGCCGGATCTGATCCGCATCGACGTCACGCCCGCTGTCGGCGCACCGTGGCCGACGCTGATCGTGGAGCCGCGTCTCGCTCCCGAGGTCGGCTGCCCCAGCTGGAATCTCAGTGCGCAGCGTTGCACCTGAAGCCGTGGATCGCGACCCGAACGCCGCCTTCGCGTTGCGCGTAACCTCGGCCGCACAGGCGGCAGACGCCTGGCTCGTCCCCGAGTTCGCCACGCTGCCTCTTTCGCCGCAGCGCTGCCTGGTGCGCAATCCCCTCAACGGCGCCGCGCTCGAGGTCTCGTCCGGCGAGCACGCCGTGCTCTCGGCGTGCGAGGGCTGCCTGCCCTTCGCACAGCATGTGCTTCGCGCCGCTGCGCGGCTGCGCGCCCCGGCCGCGCATCACGCCGCGATGCGCGAGCTCCTCGAGCGCTGCGCGCGCGCAGGCATCCTGCTCTCCGTGACGGAGCTCACGGCGAGGTTCGGAAAGCCTGCGGGCACCGCACCGGTCGCGCTCGGCGGCGCGGTAATCCGGACCGCCGATCGCCCGCGACTCCTCGCGCGACTGCTGAAGAGCGCCGAGGAACTCGAGGCTCGCGGCAGCGAGAGGCGGTGCTGGATCGTCATCGACGACTCGCACGACCGCGCGAAGGAAGAGCAGAACCGCGCGGCGATCGCCGAGGCGCGTCTCGACATCACGCATCACGATCGCGCGGCTGCGGCGGGGCTTCAAGCGAAGCTGCTCGCCGAATTCCCGCGCGCTGCGCGCGAGATCGAGTGGCTGCTCGCGCCCGGCGACACGGGGGAGGCCACGCCGGGACGTCCTCTGAACCATGCTCTGCTGCTCCTCGCGGGGCGCGCGTTCGTGAGCTTCGACGACGACGCGGTGATCGATGCGCGCCGGCCACCGCTCGCCGGCGACGGTTTCGCGGTGTCGGATGGGGTCGACGAGCTCACGTGGTACGAGGGCGAAGAATCGCTGCTCGCGCACTGCCCCGCGGCGGCGGACCTCGATCCGATCGCACAGCATGCGCAGTGGCTTGGCCTGCCGATGGCTGATGCATGGGCGCGAGCGGAAACGCGCAGCGGATCGCTCGCTGCGATGCAGATCGCCGCGATTGACGCGCGTCGCTTTGCCGCCGGGGCCCACGTCATTTTCACGCATAGCCACACCTGCGGCGATCCGGGCTCGAACCCTCTGCCTCTGCAGCATTTTCAGCTCCCAGCGGCATCGCGAGAATGGCTGGCCGCGCACCCGCAGGCCGCCGCCTGGGCATTCGCGGGCCGCGTGAACTGGCGCGGCCACGCGCGCCTGCGCTTCGCACCGCGCTGGCAATTCACTCTGACCACGATCGCAGGGCTGGACAATTCGCGGCTGCTTCCCCCGACGACGAGAGGCCTTCGCAGCCAGGATCTGCTGCTCGGCGCGCTCGCTCACTGGATGCATCCGTACGCATGGCAGGTGGATCTGCCATTTGCCCTGCTGCATCGGCGCGAGCCGGCGCGGCAATGGCTTGGCGCCGGTGATGCGGTCGGCCCCGAGCCGCTCGGATTCATCATCGGCTACCTCGAGCGCAACGAGGCGTCGTGCATCGGTGAGGAGCCCGAGCGTCGCCTCGCGGCGGCGGCAACGCTGCTCGCCGATCTCGCCGCGGCGAGCGAGACGCGCTTGGCGGAGACGATCGTGGGACACGAGATGGACGTCGCAAGCCGACTGCGTTTCGCGATCCAGGCGCAGCTCGACGACGCAGCCCTGCCGGCGGGCTGGAAGCGGCTGCTCGCGCCCTGGCTCGACTCGCCTGCGCTTGCCCTGGACGACGCGGCCGTGCGCTCGCGCGCGCCGGCGGTCACCGCACTGCGGGAGCTTCTCCAGCGCTACGCGGCAGCGCTCGCCATCTGGCCGCAGCTATGGCAGTTCTGCCGGGAGAGCCGGCGATGAAGCGTTTCCACGGCGCGCCCGCGGCGCGCGCGCAGGCAGGTGTCGCGCTGATCCTCGTGCTCTGGCTCGTCGTCCTGCTTACCGTGATCGCTTCGGGCTTCGCGTACAGCATGCGCACGGAAGCACTCGCCGCACGCAATGCGGTCGGGCTCGCGCAGGCGCGCTCGATCGCCGACGGCGCGGTGTCGCGCGTGGTCCTTGAGCTGATGCGCCTGCGCCAGCCGAACGACGCCTGGCAAGCCGACGGCGCCGTGCATACATGGCAGGAAGGTGATGCGACGATCGCGGCCAATGCGATCGACGAGTCTGGTAAAATTGACCTCAACGCCGCACCGGATTCGCTGCTGAAGAATCTCTTCCAGACGGCCGCAGGCGTCGACGCGGACACGGCAGCGCACCTGGTCGACGCGATCGGCGATTGGAAGGATGCCGACGACCTAAGGCGCCCGTACGGTGCGGAGTCGGCGGATTACGAGCAGGCCGGCCTGAAGTACAAGCCCGCCAATGCACCGTTCGAGACCGTCGCGGAGCTGCAGCGGGTGATGGGGATGACGCCCGCGATCTACGCGGCGGTTGCCGGAAGCCTGACCGTGTTCAGCAAGCAGTCCGGCGTCAATCCCGCCTACGCATCGCGCACGGTTCTGCTCGCGTTGCCCAATGCGACGCCGGAGGTGGTCGACGCGTACCTCACGCAGAGGAACGACGCGCTGACGCAGAGGCTGCCGGTGCCTCCGTTTCCGCTCGCGGGCGGGGCCGCGCAGATCAACGTGTGGCGCGTTCGCGCGGAGGTGACGACGGCGGATGGCACGACGTTCATCCGCGAAGCGGTTATGCGGCCGGGAGCGGTGGATCCGCTGCATCCGGTGAGCGTTTTGCTGTGGCAGGAAGGGGATCAGAAGCTCCTGACACCGCCGCCATCGCAGTGAGGGCGGCGAACCATCGCGCGCCGCCGCTGTCTTGAGCAGGCGGTCGTCTTGGGAAGGCGAGGACAGTAAAGGGAATGAAGCTCGGTATCGACAACTGGAGGCAATACCTGCGCGATGCAGCAAATCGCGCGGGCCTTCCCCGCTTCTGGCGCTGGTGGATGGGCGAGCTCGCGCCTCTCCTGCCGAGCAAATCACTCATCGCCGTCCAGCGCCGCTTCGCAAGACCCGTGATCGAGCTCGTCGACGGCGAAGCGGTGTTCTGGCGCCCCGATTTCGGCGAGGGCCCCAGCACGCGCCTCGTCATCGCGGAGAGGGTGTCGCTGAATGGCGACGCTGCCTCGGTTCTCGCGGCGGGACGCGAAGCGGTCGGTCGGCTTGCCGCGAACACGCCCGGAGGCGGCACGGCGCCCAGGGTTCTCGTCGCGCTTGGCGCGAAGCAGGTGCTGCGCAAGGAGATAACGCTGCCCGCAGCGGTCGAGCAGAATCTCGAACAGACGCTCGTCTACGATCTCGATCGACACACGCCGTTTCGCCCCGAGCAGCTCTATTTCGACGCCGTTGTCGTCAGGCGCGATGCACAGCGCAAGCTGCTCTACGTCGACTGGGCGGCAGCACTCAAGACGGTCGTCGACGATGCGCACCGTCGCGTCGAGGATTGGGGCGCGGTGCCCGTGGCCATCGTGCCCGGACCGCCGACGGCGCGCACGCGGCTCAACCTGCTTCCCAACGGCGTGCGCCCGAGACAACTGCACTGGCGGCGCTGGCAGCTGTGGGCGCCGATCGCCGCGATCGGGCTGTTCGGCTTCGCCGCCGTGATCGTGCCACTCGTACAGAAGCGCGAGTACGCGATCGCCCTCAATGCCATCGACGTCGAGGCGCGCCAGGGCGCGCTCGCGGCGGACAGCGTGCGCACGCAACTGGAAGGCATGCAGGCGGATTACAACTACATCCTCACCAAGAAATACGCGTATCCGAATGCGGTCAGCGTGCTCGACGAAGTGACGCGCGTGCTGCCCGACGACACCTGGCTCACGCAGCTCGAGCTCAAGACCATCGGTCGCGGCAAGGAGATGCATCGCGATCTGTAC
>DATJZM010000149.1:0-2183 GCA_035499135.1 Casimicrobiaceae bacterium
GTGGCCAGCGCGAGCCATCGTCCCGACGTCGTCGCCGCCAGCGACGCAGCCAGGAAGCGCGGCATCGTTCCCGGACTTTCGCTCGCTGCGGCGCTCGCGCTCGATCCTGACGTCGCGATCCATCTGCGCGACGAGCGCGCAGAGAGCCATGCGCTTAAAAGCATCGCGCTCTGGGCGGGGCAGTGGACTTCGGCGATCGCTCTCGAGCCGCCGGCCTGCGTGCTGCTGGAAATCGCCGGAGGCGTGAATTATTTCGGCGGCCTGGAAAAGCTTCTCGGCCGCATCGACATCGGCCTCGCGTCGATCGGCTATCCGGGCATCGTCGCCACTGCGCCTACCGCAGGCGCGGCGAGCCTCTTCGCTCGGGCGGGGCGAGCGATCGTCGTCGAGGATCTCGCTGAAGGCGAGCGCCAGCTCGCTGCGTTGCCTATTGCGCTCGTCCCCGAGGCGCACGCCGTGCTGGACACGCTATCGGGAATCGGCGTGCGCACGATCGGACAGTTTCTCGACTTGCCTCGAGACGGCGCCGCGCGCCGCTTCGGCCAGGCACTGCTCGACGAAATCGATCGCGCCCGGGGCGCGCTGACCGATCCTCGCCCGCCATTCATTCCGCCCGAACGCTATCACGGACAGCTCGAGCTGCCGGCGCCGATCGACGAGGTCGAGGCGCTGCTGTTCGGCGTCAAGCGCCTCGTCGCCGAGCTGGCCGGATTCCTGCATGGGCGCGGCTCGGGCGTTACGCGCCTGCGCTGCGATCTCGTGCACGAGGATGCGCCGCCGACCTCGATCCTGCTGGGTCTCACCGCGACGCGCCAGGTCGAGCACATCATGAACGTGCTGCGGGAGCGGCTCGCGCGCGAGCCGCTGCCCGACCGGGTCGAAGCAATCCGGCTCGCTTCGGAGGAGACTGCCCCCTTGAGCGCAAAGGAAAGCGACTTCTTTCCTGTCGAAGGCCGCAGCGGCGAAGCGGGGGCGCAGCTGATCGAGCGCCTGCGCGCGCGCCTCGGCGAGTATGCGGTGCGCACGCTCGAGCTCCGCGCCGACCACCGGCCGGAACTGTCCGGGGGCGAGATCATGGCGGTCGGCCTTGCGGCGCGGGTCGGAAATGGTGGTGCGCACGCCCTGGTGCGACCGCTATGGCTGCTTCGCTCGCCGCGTGCGCTCGGCACCGATCCCGCCGCGGCGCAGCTGAAGCTCTTGTCCGGTCCCGAGCGCATCGAGAGCGGATGGTGGGACGGCAACGACATCGGCCGCGATTATTTCGTCGGCTGCAACACGCGCGGCGAGACGCTGTGGCTCTTTCGCGAGCGGCAAGGTGAATGGTTCGTCCACGGAGTATTCGCGTGATGCCATGCCTTACGCCGAGCTGCACTGCATCTCCAACTTCACCTTCCTGCGCGGCGCTTCGCATCCCGAGGAGCTCATTGTCCGGGCGCGGGAGCTGGGCTACGCAGCGCTGGCGATCACCGACGAGTGCTCGCTCGCCGGCATCGTGCGCGCGCATGTCGAGGCGAAGAAGTGCGGCCTGCCGCTCCTCATCGGCAGCGAGTTCAAGCTCGACGACGGGCTGCGCTTCGTGCTCCTCGCCACCGATCGCACGAGCTATGGGCGCCTCGCGGCACTGATCACGCGTGGCCGGCGCAGCGCCGTCAAGGGCAGCTATCGCCTGACCCGCGCCGATCTGGGCGACGGCATCGCAGGTTGCCTTGCGCTGTGGCTGCCCGGGCGGAGGTCCGACATCGACGAAGCGCGCTGGCTCTCCACGCGCTTTCGGGGTGCGCTGTGGATCGCCGCCGAGCGCGTGCTCGAAGCCGACGATGCGCGGCGCTGCGAAAAGCTGATCGCCATCGCGGACGCTACCGGATTGCCCATCATCGCCACCGGCGATGTGCACATGCACGTGCGCGAGCGGCGCGCGCTGCAGGACACGCTGACCGCGATCCGGCTGAAGACGACGGTCGAGCAGGCGGGTTACGCGCTGCATCCAAACGGGGAGCGGCACCTGCGGCCGCTCGAAACCCTGCGGCGTCTCTATCCCGAGGCCTGGATCGCCGAAACGCTCGCCGTCGCGCAGCGCTGCCGGTTCTCTCTCGACGAGCTTCGCTACGAATACCCCGAAGAGATCGTGCCGGCAGGAGAGACGCCGACTTCGTATCTGCGGCGGCTCACCGAGGAAGGCTTCG
>DATJZM010000150.1:0-2754 GCA_035499135.1 Casimicrobiaceae bacterium
CTCAGCGCGAACAGGCCTCGATAGTCGCGCCGTTGCGCCCCGTGCTGCCCCTGTCGTTGAGCACCGCACGTCGAGGCAGGCTATGGGGGCGAGCCGACTCCAACGTCGATCTCGTCCTGTACGCGGAGGCGTGGGAACGGAAGATCCAGCTCAACACGCCTGCCGAAACGGTCCGCGAAGTGGCGAAGCGGCCTCATACCAATCCCATGGTGACGGTGGCTATTCGAAGCGACGGATCCGTGGAGTCGGTGACCTTCGTTCTTTCCAGCGGCGTGCCGGAAGTCGATGAGGCGATACGGCAGATCATCAAGAGCCACGAGCACTACCAGGCGTTCCCGCCGGCACTGGTCCGCGACTACGACGTGATCGAGATTCGCCGAACGTGGCACTTCGACACGGCCGTGCGGTTCTACTGAGGTTGACCCCCGCCGCCGAACCCACAATACTTGCGGCTCGACTCAAGCAACTCCATGTGCCGAGTCGGCCCCGTCGTCCCGGGTCCGAAACCAAACGATGCTGCGCAGACTGGCCGCGATACTCTCAGCCGACGTCGCTGACTACAGTCGCCTTATGGAGGCCGACGAAGCCGGCACGCTCGAGCGGCTCAAGGACCACCGTCGGCGCGTCTTCGATCCCTGCGTCGCGGCGCACGGCGGCCGGGTGGTGAAGCTGATGGGCGACGGTGCGCTGGTCGAGTTCGGCAGCGTCTTCGATGCGGTCACCTGCGCGCTAGCCATCCAGGAAGCGTCCGCCGGCGCGGAGACCGGTAGCGCGAGCGACAAGCGCTTGGTTTACCGCATCGGTGTCAATCTCGGCGACGTGATGGTCGAAGGCGAGGACATCTACGGCGACGGCGTCAACGTTGCCGCCCGACTGCAGGCGATCGCCCCGGTCGGCTGCGTCGCCATCTCGGCCACGGTGCGCGACCACGTCGCGGGCAAGGTGCCATACACCCTCGAGGACATAGGCGAGCACCAGGTCAAGAACATCCAGCGTCCGGTGCATGTCTACGTCGTGCGCCCGGCGGGCCGCGCGCCCATCGCGGCTGCCGCCGCGCCCGCCGAGCGCCGCGCGGCGATCTGTGTACTGCCGTTCACCAACATGAGCGGCGATCCGGAACAGGAGTATTTCTCCGACGGTATCAGCGAGGACATCATCACTGACCTGTCCAAGGTGTCCGCGCTCTGGGTCGCGGCGCGCAACACGGCGTTCATGTTCAAGGGCAAGCACGTCGACGTGCCGCAGGTCGCCCGACAGCTCAACGTGAGTCATGTCGTCGAGGGCAGCGTGCGCAAGGCAGGGGGACGGGTGCGCATCACCGCGCAGCTCATCGACGGCACCACCGGCGGCCATATCTGGGCCGAGCGCTACGACCGCGACCTGAACGACATCTTCGCGTTGCAGGACGAGATCTCGCAGGCGATCGTCAACGCGTTGAAGCTCAAGCTCCTGCCCGACGAGAAAAAGGCCATAGAGCACCGCGGGACGACCAGCGCCGAGGCCTACAAGCTGTACCTGATGGCGCGGCAATACGCCACCACCGGCAACTTCGGGGACGCACGGCGCTGCGACGCGATCCTGCGCCTGTGCCAGCGCGCCACCGAGATCGACCCCGATTACGCGCATCCTTGGGCGCTCATGGCTCTGGCGCAGGGGACGCTGCGCTTTCATCACAACCGGGACAACGACGGCGGCCGCGCCGCCGCCGAGCGAGCAATCGCGCTCGATGAGAACCTGGCCGAGGCGCACGCCGCGCGGGCGGAAGTGCTGATCCGCGATGGGGAGCGCGAGGAAGCCTGGCGGGAAGTCCAGACCGCGCTCTCGCTCGACCCCGAGTCCTACGAAGCCAACCGCACCGCTGCGACGTGGTTCTACACGTCGCGCCGGGCCGGCGAGGCGATACCGTATTACGAGAAGGCCACCTCGGTCATGGACAACAGCTACATGACTGCCGGCATGGTGATCGCCTGCTACAACGCGGTGGGCGACAAGGACGGCGCCCAGCGCGCCGCCAAGCGCGCGCTCGAGCGCATCGAGCGGATTGTCGCGCTCGATCCGGACAACGGGTCGGCGCTGAGCTTCGGCGTGGGCGCACTCGCAGCGCTGGGCGAGCACGAACGGGCGAAGGAGTGGATGGAGCGGGCCATGCTGCTCGACCCGGAAAACTTCAACATGCGCTATAACTTCGCCTGCATGCTGGTAAGCGAATTGCGCCAGTTCGACGCAGCCCTCGACATCCTGGAGCCGGGGTTCGCGCGCATCCGAAAAGAAGCCCTGCAATGGACCAAGGTCGACATCGACCTCGACCCCATCCGCGAGCATCCGCGCTTCAAGGCGATGGTCGCCGCGGCGGAACAGCGCCTCGGCGAAACGCCGTGACGCCGCAGATCCTGCCGTCGGCCCACGCCCTATAGCGCGTCAGCGTACGGACGTTGCGGAGAGTCGTCACGGCGTTGCGGCGTGTCGGCGTGCCGTGAAGGCCGCGATCTCCCAATCGCCGCTCGCCTGGTCGTGGCGAAGGACGTACACGTCCCCGTCGTCCGCATCGACCTTGAACCAGCGTTGCGCGGGCGCGTACCAACGATCGACGACGGCGCGGACCTCGAGACGCCGCTTGCCGCACCAGAAGGCGAGCGGCTCCTGCTCGCTGCGGTAGCCGGCGTAGCATTCGACGCGGATGGCCATTGCGCGATGGTACTCTCCAAATGTGACACGCATCGTCGCGCCAAATCGCGGAGGCATTCGATGAGCGCA
>DATJZM010000151.1:0-10200 GCA_035499135.1 Casimicrobiaceae bacterium
TACGCTCGACACCCGCGGCCAGGAGCCGAAGGCCTATTGGGGCGGCTACGCGGTGGCGAAGGCCGGCCTGTCCGCGCTGCTCGCGATCCTCGCCGACGAATGGGAAGGCGATGCGAATCTGCGCATCAACGGCGTCGTGCCGGGCCCGATGCGCTCGCCGCTGCGCGCCCAGACCCATCCCGGCGACGACGTGATGAAGCTGCCCGCGCCAGAGGCTTTGGTCCCCTTGTATCTATACCTCCTCGACGGACAGCCGAAGTCGGAAAGCGGCGGCGTCGTCGACGCGCAGGCCTGGCTGCAGAGCGCCCTGACCTGATCTCAGCGCTGCGAGATCCGCTGAGATCACAGCAGAGCTGCAGCGCTCGCTGCGGCTACATGCTGCGGTGTACAACCAAATGTTTTTGGCATGACTTGTGCTTTGCGTATGGTGACGCCAAAAAAGCAATCGCCATGTTCGCGTTTCTCACCTCCGATAGCAGCAGCACTGGGAAAGATCCGCTCACCAACGACGCGGCCGCTGACCATTTCGCGCGCTCGCTGCCGCTGGACGATCCTCTTGGAACCCTGGGGGCGCTGTCCGAGGCGCTCGCGACGCTCCCTCGCAATCCGGATCCCAGTCCCGGCCAACTTAACGTGCTGCTCACGCTCGATCGGCGCACCGAGAAGCTGCACGAGGAGCTGCTGGTCAACTCGGTTGACCGCGGCTCGCGCTCCTGGCCGCCGGACAGCGCCATTTGGGACTCGCTTCTCGATCTGAGCCGCGCGTTTGGGCGTGCCTACGCGCACTTTCTGCGGCATATACGCGAGCGAACGTCGAGCGGAATCTGGCTCGATTTCGCCCCGGTCGTTCTCGTGCAGCTCTTCCGCCATCGCAACGCGGAAGGCCTGTTGTCCCTTTTCCGTTATGAGCAGCTTGCCTCCGGCTGGTGGCGCGATCTGTACGATGCGTACAGGTTCGCCCAGTCGCGGGATCTTGCCGCACGTCGCACGCAAGCGGGGCGCGGGGGTCCGGCCGGCACGCTCGACAGTCTCTTCATTCAGATTCTCTTGCTGCAGCTGATGAACAGTGGGCAGTTCATGCCGCGCGAAGCATTCTGGGCGCGCGAGTGGCTGTCGGTGTGGTGCGACGCGCTTTCGCTGCAGCCTGGCGGCGGCACGCGCAAGCAGGGAGAAGGGTTCGTCGTGGACCTGAACGACACAGACGGACTCAAACGGCCAGCGTCTCAACCGATGCGAGCGCCGCTCTACCTCGATTCCACGCCTTTGCTGGCGCTGATCGACCAGCAGGTCACCGCATTGCGCGGTTCGGCTGCCGGTGTGCACGGCCGTGGCTCGGCTGCGCATCCCGCACAACTCGCCCTGCTGGCCAAGCTCCGCGGGCTCTTTTCGTCGAAGCCGGTGCACATCGAGCGTCGCGGGGAGCGCAAGGCCGTGGCGTTGATGACAGCGCAGGTTGTCGCCGGCCTGCCATCCATCATCCGCACACTGCACGAGGAATGGCGGATGGCGGCGGCTGCGAGCCGCGTGCCGGTTACCGATGAGATAACCATCACCGATGTAAGCGGTCCTTGGCGAGCCGCCGGGGTCATTGGCGATGGCGATTTTCGGCCAAGCCCCATCTCTCTCGGCGATGCCTCGGGCGGGTCATCTCCCACGTGGCGTGTCAAGGATCGCAGTGATTCCGGCACGCTGCTGCGCGGACGGGTAGACGACATCGCCCGCATGCTCCCGGGGTCGCTCATCGTGTTGCGCGATCGCGATGACTCCCAATGGACCATTGCGGTGATCCGGCGGCTCAGGAGACTGCTGCGTAACAACATCGAGATTGGCGTCGAGCACATCGGACGCAAACCTCAGGGGGTTACGATCGTCGCCGAGCGTGAACCATCGCGCGCGCCGACCTCGGAGCATCAGGACAGCTATGCCGCGATCTTTCTTCGAGAGAGCGCTCGGTTTCCGAAGCTTGCGATCAAGACGCTGCTCCTGCCCGCGCGCGAGTTCAAGCCGGGTCGTGTCATGACCCTGCTGTCACCCGCGACCCGCTACACGCTCCGCGTCAAGGAACCTCTCGAGGCGCAGGCTGAGTTCGTCTGGACGACATTCGAGGTGATCAAGAAGCAATCCGCTGGGTCGCCGGCCGCCGTTCGCTAGTGAGGCCGGGCTTCGCCTTCGCGCCCCATCCGCAGCAGGACTCGAAGCGCTCGCAGCTCGCCGGGTGCCGCCATGTCCGGTAGCAGCCACAAGGCGCAGCTCCGCCAGCTTCCGCTGCGCCGAACGACGAGCGTGACCAGGCGCTCGCCCACGTAGGCGTCCGCGTGCACGCGGGCCTCGACCCGGCCGCCATCGCGGCGGAAGAGCGTGATGCGCCGATCGATGTGGAGCTCGGCCGCAACGATCGACGATTGCAGGTTCCGCAGCGAAGACTCACGCAGCGCCCGGAGAGCGTGCGCGCCGATCGCGATCACGATGGCTGCCCGCACGGCGGCGCTCCCCGCCAGCCATGCGACAAGCGCCGCCGTCGCGAGATGCGTCAGCGCGATGAACGCGCCGGCGAGCCGCGACGGATGCAGCTCCATGCGCAGCGACGGGGGCCCTTCCATGCGCGCCGATTGGGCGCGCGCAAGTGACACGCGTCAATCAGACGTACGGATGAGGCAGGCTATGAGGGCGTTCGCTTGGCCAGCGCAAGCCAGGTCTCGATCACGGTGTCCGGATTGAGCGACATGCTCTCGATCTTCTGCTCGACCAGCCACTGCGCGAGGTCCGGGTGATCGGACGGCCCCTGACCGCAGATCCCGACGTACTTGCCAGCCTTCTGACAAGCCTTGATCGCAAGCGAGAGCATCGCCTTCACCGCGTCGTCGCGCTCGTCGAATGCTCCCGCCATCGCCCCGCCGGCGTCGCGATCGATGCCAAGCGTGAGCTGCGTCATGTCGTTGGAGCCGATCGAGAAGCCGTCGAAGTGCTCGAGGAAGCGGTCGGCGAGCACTGCGTTCGACGGGATCTCGCACATCATGATGAGGCGCAGCCCGTTTCTGCCGCGCTCGAGACCGTTCTTCGCGAGCAGCGCCGAGACCTGTTCGGCCTCTGCGATCGTGCGCACGAACGGGATCATGATCTCGACGTTGCTGAAGCCCATGTCGTCGCGCACCCGCTTGAGCGCCCGGCACTCCAGCGCGAAGCAGTCGTAGAACTCCTCGGCCACGTAGCGCGACGCGCCGCGGAAGCCGAGCATCGGGTTCTCCTCGTGCGGTTCGTAGCGGTCGCCGGCGAGGAGGTTGGAGTATTCGTTCGACTTGAAGTCCGAGAGACGCACGATCACCTTCTTCGGCCAGAACGCCGCCGCGATCGTCGCTACACCCTCCGCGATCTTCGCCACGTAGAACTCGACCGGATTGGGGTAACCGGCGATGCGCTCGCCGATCTGCGCCTTGAGCTCCGCGGGCAGCGCGTCGTAGCCGAGCAGCGCCTTGGGATGGACGCCGACGTTGCGCGCGATGATGAACTCCAGTCGCGCCAGTCCGACCCCCTCGTTGGGCAGCCTGCTGAACGAGAATGCGAGCTCGGGGTTGCCGACGTTCATCATGATCTTGGTCGGCGCCGCGGGCATGCGCTCGAGCGCGACGTCGACGATCTCGATCTCGAGGAGGCTGTCGTAGACGTTGCCGGTGTCTCCTTCGGCGCACGAGACGGTCACGCCGCGACCGTCCTCGAGCACGCGGGTCGCGTCCCCGCAGCCGACCACCGCGGGAATGCCGAGCTCGCGGGCGATGATGGCGGCGTGACAGGTACGCCCGCCGCGGTTGGTGACGATCGCGGCGGCGCGTTTCATCACCGGCTCCCAGTCGGGATCGGTCATGTCGGTGACCAGCACGTCGCCCTCCTGCACCTGGTGCATCTGCGTCGCGGAAGGAATGATCCGCACCCTGCCCTGCCCGATCTTCTGCCCGATCGCGCGACCGCTGGCGAGGACCGCTGAGCGCTTCGCCAGCCGATAGCGGCGCAGCTGCTCGGTGCCGTGCTGCGATTTCACGGTTTCCGGCCGCGCCTGAAGGATGTAGAGCTTGCCGTCGCTGCCGTCGCGTCCCCACTCGATGTCCATCGGGCGCCCGTAGTGCTTCTCGATCACCACGGCATACCGCGCGAGCTCCTCGGCCTCCGCATCGCTGATCGAGAATCGACGCCGGTCCGCCGCCGGGACTTCAACGGTCTTCACCGAGTGCCCCGCGCGCGCGTCAGCGGTATGGATCATCTTCGTCGCCTTGCTGCCGAGCGTCTTCGAAAGGAGCGCCGGCCGGCCGGCTTCGAGATTCGGTTTGTAGACATAGAACTCGTCCGGGTTCACCGCGCCCTGCACCACCGTCTCGCCGAGCCCGTACGAGGCGGTGATGAACACGACGCGATCGAAGCCCGATTCCGTGTCGAGCGTGAACATCACGCCCGCCGCGCCGCTGTCGCTGCGGACCATGCGCTGTATCCCCGCAGAGAGCGCGACGCTCGCGTGGTCGAAGCCCTGGTGCACACGGTAGGCGATGGCCCGGTCGTTGTAGAGGGATGCAAAAACCTCCCTTACCGCGTGAAGAACATTATCTATGCCATTGATATTAAGGAATGTTTCTTGCTGACCAGCGAACGAGGCGCCAGGCAGGTCCTCGGCGGTGGCCGATGATCTCACCGCGACAGTGCAAGCAGCATCGGAAGAGAGCCCCGCGTAAGCCGCGCGCAGCTCGCGCTCGAGCGCAGGGGGCAGCGACACCTCGCCAAACCAGCCGCGGATCTGGGCGCCGATCCGCGCGAGCGCCTTCACATCGTCGACGCTCAGATGCGCAAGCGCCTCGTCGATCCGCTTCCTGAGTCCGCCCGCCTCGAGGAATTCGCGAAAGGCGAACGCGGTGGTGGCGAAGCCGCCGGGAATGCGCACGCCGGAGGCCTCAAGCTGGCTGATCATCTCGCCGAGTGACGCGTTCTTGCCGCCGACCCGATCGACATCCGACATGCGCAGGCGATCGAGGCCGATCACCCGTTGCTGCTCGCTCATCCGCCCCTCTGCCTGTTATGCGCAGGCGGCGGCGACCATCGCGCGCCATGATGCGCGCCGGAATTCTAACCGGAGGCTGCGGAAGTCAGGAAATCAGTCGCCGT
This sequence comes from Casimicrobiaceae bacterium, assembly GCA_035499135.1. Classification (GTDB taxonomy): domain Bacteria; phylum Pseudomonadota; class Gammaproteobacteria; order Burkholderiales; family Casimicrobiaceae; genus PALSA-1003. The sequence goes on from DATJZM010000151.1 coordinate 5,143, forward strand.
CGTCGACGGTTTCTGGCTGGCGCATTCCTTCGCTCTCCGTCACGGGCGCGGCCGGATCGCCGTCGGCGCGGCGGTGCTTGCTGCGTGCGGCCCGGCGCAAATTGCGATAGAGCTCGGGATGCGCTTCTTTCAGATAGCTGATGATCTCGAAGTCGACGCGCTTCACCTGCGAGAGATCGACCTGCTCGACGTGCACGAGGCGTAGGAGCTCGCGCACCGGCTTCGGCATCTCGCGTCCACTCTCATAACGAGAGCCGCCGCTCTGGGTGACCCCGATCTGAGTCCAGAACTGCTCCTGATTCAGGCCAAGGCGGCGCCGAATCTCACGCGGATTGAGAACCCGATCAAAGAGTTTCACGGCATTCTTCTCGGTTTGTTCGCCGACGTTCCCGACTGCGGCCGCCCCCTGAAGATTTTACAAACTGCAACGAAGGCCGCGCCGGGGCCAATACCATTGGCATAATTGTTGACCAAAGCTGTTCGGAGCGCAACCCCGCAAAGGGCGGCCGTCTGACCGGCGGCAGGCCGCAGCGGACCCGCGGAATGTCCAAAAACCCGCCCTGTTCGGGCAGTGGCAGCGGTTTTGCTAGAATGGGCCGGTCGTTTCGCCTGGCGCCGGCATCTCGGGGCGATCCGGCGGCCCGGCCTCCCCCACCGTCCGATGCCGCATTACGATCTCCACAGTCACTCGACCTGCTCCGACGGCCTGCTGAGCCCTGCTGACCTGGTTCGGCGGGCAGCGGAGCGCGGCGTGGACGTGCTCGCGCTCACCGACCACGACGAGCTTGCGGGTCTCGAGGAAGCGAATGAGACCGCTCGCGGGACAGGACTTCGGCTCATCGGCGGTTCCGAGCTCTCGGTGAGCTGGCGCGATATCACCCTGCACGTCCTCGGCCTGCGGATCGATCCGAGCTGTCCGGCCCTGCGCGACGGCCTCGCCGCCATCAGGAGCGGGCGGACCGCTCGCGCACGCCGCATCGCCGACGGGCTTGCCGCGGCCGGGATTGCCGACGCCTACGAGGGCGCGATGAGCTTTGTCACCAGCACGAGCCTGATCGGCCGGACGCATTTCGCGCGCTTCCTGGTCGACACCGGTCACGTTCGCGACATGAAGGACGTGTTCCGGCACTACCTGGTCAAAGGCAAGCCCGGCTACGTGGATCATGAGTGGACGCCGATGACGCAGGCGATCGGCTGGATTCACGCCGCCGGAGGCTTCGCCGTCCTCGCTCACCCAGGTCGTTACAAGGTCGGCCCGGCGGCGATGCGCGAGCTGCTGGGGGAATTCAGGGACTCGCGCGGGGACGGCATCGAAGTGCTCTCCCCAAGCCACACCGCCGCACAGGTGGACGAGTTTGCGCGGCACGCACGCACCTTCGGCTTCCTCGCATCGTCGGGCTCCGACTATCACGGACCGGGCGAGAGCTGGGCCGACCTCGGCGACATGCCGCCGCTGCCGGCGGGCGTGGAACCGGTCTGGAAGGACTGGTGAGTTCCGAAGCTTCGGCCACCCGGCGCACCGTTTTCTTCGTTTCGGACCGCACCGGCATCACGGCGGAGGTGTTGGGCAACAGTCTGCTATCACAGTTCGAGCAGATCGACTTCCAGCGGCGCACGCTGCCGTTCGTCGACACGCCCGAGCGGATCGCCGACGCGGTGGCGGTGATCAATCAGACGGCTGCCGCCGAAGGTCGGCGTCCGCTGGTGTTCAGCTCGATCGTCGACGAGTCGATGAGCTCGCAGCTCGGCAGCGCGAACGCGCTGTTCCTCGACCTCTTTCAGGTTTTTATCGCGCCGCTCGAGGCCGAGCTCAGCGCGAAGTCGTCGCACGCCGCGGGGCGCTCGCACGGCATCGCCAATTCGATGGAGTACTTCGCGCGCATGGAGGCGATCAATTTTGCCCAGGCGCACGACGACGGTGCCGCAACGCGCGACCTCGGCAGGGCACAGGTAATTCTCGTCGGAGTCTCGCGTTGCGGAAAAACTCCTACGACGCTCTATCTGGCACTGCAGTTCGGCATTCTCGCCGGAAATTTTCCGCTCACGCCCGACGACTTCACGGACGGGAACCTTCCCGCATCGCTCAAGCCCTACCAGAACAAGCTGTTCGGCCTGACCATCGATCCCGAACGCCTGCGGCAGATTCGCGAGACGCGCCGCCCGGGAAGCAAGTACGCCGCGCTCGAAAGCTGTCGCACCGAAGTGCGCGAAGCGCTTCAGCTCATGCAGCGCGAGGGCATCCCCACGATCGACACGACGAACCGCTCGATCGAGGAGATCGCGACGACCATCCTTCATCGAGCGGGCCTGCAGCGCCACACCTTCTAGCCCGGCGCGGCCGCGCTCGCGCCCGCGGCATCAGCGACCGATCAGCAGTCGCGGCAGCCACGTCGTGAGAGGCGGCCACAGCGTGATTCCGGCGAGCACGACCAGCAGCGGTATCAGGAAAGGAACGATCGCGCGCGAGATCCGCTCGAAGGAAATCTTGGCGATGTTCGAGACCACGTAGAGGACGACGCCAACCGGTGGCGTGACCGTTCCGATCATGAGATTCAGCACGAACACCAGCCCGAAGTGCACGGGATCGATCCCCAGCTTCATCGCCACCGGCACGAGGATCGGGATCAGGATCAGCATCGCCGCGATGCCCTCCATGAAGCAGCCGACGAACAGCAGAAGCAAGTTGACGATCAGCAGGTAGACCAGCGGATTCGCGCTCAGCCCGGTCAACGCTTCGCCGGCGAGCTGCGGGATGCGCGAGATCGCCAGGCACCAGCCGAGGAGCTTCGCCACCATCACGAGGGTCATCACGACCCCGGTCGTCTCGATGGTGTCGAGGATCAGTCGCGGCAGGCGCCGCAGGCTGAAGCTGCGATAGACGAAGAGGCCGAGGATCAACGCATAGAGCGTGGCCACCGCGGCCGCTTCCGTCGGCGTGAACACTCCGGACATCATCCCGACGAGCAGCACCACCGGCGTCATCAGTGCCCAGAAGGCGTCTCTGAACTTGCGCCAGATCAGCTGCGGGGACGGAAAATCGCCCTTGGGCAGGTTCAGCCGGCGCGCCATCGTGCTGCAAAGGATCATCAGCGCCAGGCCCATCAGCACGCCGGGGATCACGCCGGCGATGAACAGCTTCCCGACGGATACCTCGGCCGCCGCACCGTAAACGACCATCGGCAATGAGGGAGGAATGATCGGTCCGATCGTCGCCGCGGCGGCGGTCAGGCCGGCGGCCATGTCGATCGGATACTTCGCGTCGCGCATGGCGCGGATCTCCACTGTCCCGAGGCCGCCCGCCTCGGCCACCGCCGAGCCCGACATCCCGGCGAAGATCATGGAGGCGATCACGTTGGCGTGGCACAAGCCGCCGCGCAGCCAGCCGACGAGCGCCAGGGCGAAGTCGAAGATGCGGTTCGTCACCCCTGCGTTGTTCATCACGTGGCCCATCAGGATGAACAGCGGCGCCGCGACGAAGGTGAAGGAGTTGGCAGCCGACACCTGCTGCTGCACGATGATGATCGAGTCGATGTGCTCGGTGAGCACGAAGGCGGTTCCGGCGAGCGCCATCGCGAGCCAGATGGGTGCGCCCGCGAAGAGCGCCGTCGCCCAGATGGCGAGGATCAGCGTCATCGCCGTCGTCATAGCTGGGCCTCGGTCGCCTTGATGTCACCCTTGCGCACGATCTGCAGGAGATCACGCAGGGCATAGACGAACAGGAACACCGCGGCGGTAGGCGCGGCGAGATACACCGGCCAGAAGGTGAAATCGATCGAGACCATGCGCACGTCGCCATTGGCCCGTGTGATGGCGATCCCCACCACGAAGAGCACGATCGCGAAGACGACGGCCGCAGCGGCCCAGAAGGCGTGCAGCGCGCGGCGCGCGCCGCCCGGCAGCCGCTCGACGAGGAAGGCGATACCGATGTGGATGCGCTTGCGCGACGCCATCGTCCAGCCGAGGAACGAGATCCAGACGAGGAAATAGGCGGCTGCCTCGTCGGTCCAGACCAGCGGGTGGTTGAAGACGTAGCGCAACGCGACCTGCAGGATCACCGCGCCGAACATGAGAGCGAACAGCGCGACCGCGAGAGCGTCGAGCATCCTCTCGGCGAGTCTCAGCACAGCGGTGGCGCCCTGTTTACGGTTGCCCCGGCGCAGGCCGGGGCCCAAGGTGCGATTCGAAATTGGATTCCGGCCTCCGCCGGAACGACCCCGACGTGATGCCCTTACACGTCACAGTGATTGAAGGCGCTCGTAGGTCCCCTTGCCCCAGCGCGATTCGAACTTCGGCGGCACGAGCTTCACCACCGGCTCGCGGAACGCAGCGACATCCGGCTTGATGACCGTCATCCCGCCCTTGGCGAAGGTGTCGGCGAGCTCGTTCTCCTGCTTGATGATCTCGGCGTTGGCGGTCATCACGGCCTTGGCGATTGCCGCCTGCATGATGGCGCGGTCGGCGGCGGGAAGCCCCTGCCAGAACTGCTCGTTCACGACCACGAAGCGCGGCGTGATGATGTGTGCCGTGAGCACGAGGTATTTCTGCACCTCGTAGATCTTCGCCGACTGGATGGTCGGGAGCGGATTCTCCTGCCCGTCGACCACTTCCTGCTTGAGCGCGAGGTAGAGCTCGCCGAAGTTGATCGGCGTGGGGCGGGCGCCCCAGGCCTCGGCCATGGCGTTGAAGACGTCCACCGGCGGCACGCGCAGCTTGAAGCCGATGAGGTCCTTGGGGTCCTTCACCGGCTTGCTCGCGGTCGTCAGGTGCCGGGTGCCATAGTAGATCGTGTCGATGATGCGCATGTTGCGCGTCTTGACGAGCTCGGCGAAGAGCCTTTGCGCTTCGGGGCTCGCCATTCCGGCGGTCATGTGGACCGCGTCGCGCCAGATGTACGGCGCCTCGAGCACGGAGATCGCCGGCACCCACGAGCCGAAGGTACCCGCGCCGTCCGTGTAGAGCTGCAGCGCGTTCGAGCCGAGCGCTTCGATCATGTCGCGCTGCGTGCCGAGCTGCGAGGCGGGAAAGACCTGCATCTCGAGGCGGCCGCCGGTCTTCTCG
>DATJZM010000152.1:0-77883 GCA_035499135.1 Casimicrobiaceae bacterium
AAGCAGCGCATCGTTGGCTTGCGTCCCGTTTTCTACTTACCCAGCTTGGCGGTCATGAAAAAGGACCTGTATGTGCCTTATCTATTCAGTTCGAGTGAGTTTACAATGAGCTACACGCAAGCCGGCGCTGCGCTACAAAACCTGTCCGTGGGTCAGGTATTGCCAAATCACCTGTCGCCCAAGTGGGACGCGATCGTGAGCAATTACGATTATTTCTTTCTGGTGGATGCGCAACAGTTGGACACGCCGATTCCAAAGCAGCTCGTCCAGGTCTTCCAGGGACGCACCATCTCGGTCTACAAACGTTGATTACATCGGTGCCGCGCTCCCTTGATCATTTTTGCAGGCGCCGCATTCCATGAACGAATCCGTCGTTGCCGCGGGAAGGTCGAAAGAGAGCGCTGGAGCTCCCGCGTGGTTCCCGATGGGGTCTCCCGAACTCGCCGTGGTGATTCCCACGTTCAAGGAATCCGAAAACATCGGTCCATTGCTGTCCAGACTTCAGGGCCTCCTGGCGGGACTGCACTATGAGGTGATATTTGTCGACGACCATTCTCCCGACGGCACCGCCGCGATCGTTCGGCAGGTGGGAAGAGGCGACTCGCGAGTCCGCTGCCTGCTGCGGATCGGCCGGCGCGGGCTCGCAAGTGCCGTGATTGAGGGGGTACTCGCAACGAACGCAGAGTACGTGGCCGTCATGGATGCGGACCTGCAGCATGATGAATCGTTGCTGCCTAAGATGCTCGACACGTTGAAATCCAACAAAGCCGATGTCGTGGTTGCCTCGCGCTACATGGACGGCGGCGGCGTGGGCAATTGGACACAAGCGCGCGCCCGCATGAGCAAGCTCGCAACGCGGTTGTCAAAGCTGATTCTGGCGCAGGATTTGCAAGACCCGATGAGCGGTTTCTTCATGACCCGCCGTGATCTCTTCGAGGAAGCAGCGCCGCGCCTGTCCGCAGAAGGGTACAAGATACTGCTCGACTACCTTGCATCCAGCCCGAAGGTGCTCCGCTGCGCCGAGCTCCCGTACACATTTCGAAACCGACTCCACGGAGAGAGCAAACTGGACAGCCTCGTACTGTGGGAGTACGGCATGCTGCTCGCGGATAAGCTCATCGGTCATATTGTCCCGCCACGCTTCCTGCTCTTCGGGATCGTCGGCGGAACGGGTGTGTTGGTGCATTTTGCGGTGCTTTCGGTCCTCTACAAGCTCCTCGGATTTGAGTTCAACACGTCCCAGGCAGCGGCAACGCTCGTAGCGATGACGACGAACTTCCTGTTGAACAATTCGTTGACATATCGAGACAAGCGCCTGCGGGGCTGGCGATGGGGGAGAGGTCTCGTGACCTTCTACACCGTATGCAGCGTCGGTGCAGCGGCCAACGTGGGGGTTGCATCGGTCCTCTTCGCGCACGCCTACACCTGGTGGATCTCGGGCCTCGCCGGAATACTGGTCGGAACAGTGTTCAACTTCGCGATGACATCGGTGTTCACCTGGGGCAAGCGGAGGTGATTGCCAGCCTGGCACCGGAGAGACATGATGATCGAGGGCCGTACCGAACCGAAGAATCCGTCAGCCGGGCGCGAGGCGTCGGACTTGACCCGGGAGCACGGTTTGCATTCTCTCAACCGGCGATGGCTCAATCGCGCGAGGTGAACTGCCCCCAATGCGGTGCTCCGGTTCCGTGGGCGCCGCAGAGCCGGTTTCGACCGTTCTGCTCAGAACGCTGCCGGCTTATCGACCTGGGCGCGTGGGCGAGCGAGTCGTACCGCGTGCCGGTGGCACAGGAGGCGACCAAGGCAGGCGAGGCGTCCGACGAAGAGAAGACGAGCTAGCTCGCCGCGCCCGAGGCGATCTAGGCCTGCCAAGCTGCCCGGCGCAGCGCCACGCCGTGGGCACCGTGATCGATCGCAGTGCCGATATCTCCCGCGGTAAGGCCGCCGAGCGCATAGACCGGCAGCGGGCTGCCGCGAAGCAGCGCCTCGAAGCGCTGCCAGCCAAGCGGCTCGCTCCACGGATGCGTGGGTGTGCGCGCCACGGGCCCCAGCACGGCAAAGTCGAGTCCGAGGTCTGCAGCGCGCGCCAGCTCGCCCGGGTCGTGACAGGACGCGGCGCAGAGCAAGCCTTCGGGGCGCGCACGCGCCGCGAGCAGCGCAGCGGCCGGCCAATGCACGCCGTCGCAGCCAAGCCGTCGCGCAAGCTCCGCGTCGACGTTGAGCAGGACGCGCGCGTTCGCGCCGTGCGCGATGGGCAGAAGCTGCGCGGCAAGCCTTTCGAGGCGCGCGGCCGGCCAGCTCTTCTCCCGCAGCTGTATCAGTCGCAGGCCCTGGTCGATCGCCCGGCGCGCGCGATGGAGGAAGGCCTGCTCGCCCATCTCCTCCGCCATCGAAATCCCGTACACCGAAGGCAGCTCGAGAGCGCGCAGGATCAGCGTATTGGCAGGCAGCAGCGGCGCGACGTCGAACGCGCCGGGGACCTGCCAGGACAGCGCCTGTCCGTCGCGGCCGTGCGGCTCGCCGCGCCACTCGAAGACCCGGAAGAAGTTCAGCTCCACGTGCGCATGCGGATAGCGATAGCGCTGCGTGAGCCACGGCGCAGCGCGCAGCGTCTCGATGCCGAGCTCCTCGCGCAGCTCGCGCATCAGGGCATGCCGCGGCGACTCGCCAGGTTCGAGCTTTCCACCGGGGAATTCCCAGTACCCGGGAAACGGCGTTCCCGGAAGCCGCTGCGCGAGGAGGACGCGTCCGTCCGGCCGCTGCAACACCGCGGCAGCCACGCAGACGACGGGGCCCTCGCTCAACGGGAGCGTGCCGCGCCGAGCGCGCTGCGTCCGGCGTATGCCCGCGCGAACTGCCAGGCGACGCGGCCGCTGCGCGAGCCGCGCTGCAGCGCGAACTGGATCGCCTCACGATGGAGCCGTTCCCTACCCTGCGCCTCGCGCGGCATGCGCGCACGCAGCACGCCAAGCCAGCGATCCACCGCCGCGAGGTAATCGTCCTGGGTGAACGGATAGAAGGAGATCCACAGGCCGAAGCGCTCCGAGAGCGAGATCTTCTCCTCGATCGCCTCGCCGGGATGGACTTCCTCGCCCACGTGGCGCGTTTCGAGGTTCTCGCTGAAATACTCCGGCAGGAGGTGGCGGCGGTTCGACGTCGCGTAGATCAGCACGTGCACGGAGGGCCCCACGAGGCTCCCGTCGAGCATCACCTTGAGCGCCTTGTAGCCCGGCTCGTTCGCGTCGAAGGAGAGGTCGTCACAGAAGACGATGAACCGCTCCGGCCTTCCGGCGATCTTCTCCACGATGTCGGGCAGATCCACAAGATCGCTCTTCTCGACCTCGATGAGCCGCAGCCCCCGGGGCGCATATTTGACCAGCATCGCCTTGACGAGCGAGGACTTGCCCGTGCCGCGCGAACCCGTGAGCAGCACATTGTTTGACGGCAGGCCTGCCATGAACTGGCGCGTGTTGATATCGATGGCGTGCTTTTGCTCGTCGATCGCCACGAGGTTGTCGAGGCGGATCGTCTGAGGGTGGCGGATCGGCTGCAGGAACCCGGTCTCACCGCGCCTGCGCCAGCGGAATGCGTGCGCGCTCCAGTCAGGCTCCGGCGGCGGCGCGGGCAGCCACGCCTCCAAGCGCGCCAGCACGGCCTCCGCGCGCTCTAGGACGCGCGATAGCGGCTCCTTTGCGGATTTTTTCGCCATCAGCTTCGATAATCCGCGTTGATGCGGACGTAGTCGTACGACAGGTCGCAGGTGAAGACCGTCGCTCGGGCGCTGCCCCGCCCGAGCGACACGCGCACGGCGATCTCCGGCTTGGCCATGACCCGCTGGCCGTCCTCCTCGCGATACGAGGCAGCGCGACCGCCGCCCGCTACGACCTCAACATCGTCCAGCCAGAAGCAAACGCCGCGCGGATCGAGGTCGCCGATGCCCGCATTGCCGACCGCACAAACGATGCGGCCGAGGTTCGGGTCGGACGCAAAGAAGGCCGTCTTGACCAGAGGCGAATGCGCGATCGCGCGGGCCACACGGTCGCACTCGCTCGCGTCGCGCCCGCCTTCCACCGTGATGCTGATGAGCTTCGTCGCGCCTTCGCCGTCGCGCACGATCGCCAGCGCGAGCTCGCTCGCTACCGCCTCGATCGCCGCGCGCAGCGGCGCAAGGCGCGGGTCGTCGCGACGCTCGAGCGGCGCCAGCGGCGCACGGCCGGAGCACATCACGACGAAGCTGTCATTGGTCGACGTGTCGCCGTCGATGGTGATGCGGTTGAACGACGATCGCGCCGCCTCGGCAGTCAGCTCGGAGAGGAGCGGCGCTGCGATCGGCGCATCGGTCGCGACGAAGCCAAGGAGCGTCGCCATGTTCGGAGCGATCATGCCCGCCCCCTTGGCGATCCCGGTGACCGTCACCGACGCGCCGTCGACCAGGATGCGACGCGACGCGCCTTTCGGAACGGTGTCGGTGGTCATGATCGCGCGCACGGCGGCGTACCAGCCGGTCTCGGTCAGGGCGTCGCGGCATGCAGGCAAAGCGCCGAGGATCCTGTCGAGCGGCAGCGGCTCCATGATGACCCCCGTCGAAAACGGGAGCACCGCCTCGGCCTTGCAGCCGACGAGGTCCGCCGCAGTGGCACAGATCGCGCGAGCATCGGCGAGACCGCGCTCGCCAGTGCCCGCGTTGGCGTTGCCCGCGTTCACCACCAGCGCGCCGATCGATTCGGAACGCGCAAGATGCTCGCGGCAGACCGTCACCGGCGCGGCGCAGAACCGGTTCCTGGTGAAAACGCCCGCAGCTCGTGCACCCGGTGCGAGCCGCACCAGCAGCAGGTCGTCACGCGACCAGTTCTTTATGCCAGCGGCCGTCGTGCCCAGCGACACGCCCGGCACCGGTAGCAGCTCGTCGGGCGCTGGAGGCTTGTAGTTGACCGGCATTGACCGCTCAGATCCCTGCGGATCGCGCCGCGCTGGCTTCGTCAGATGCGGCCGTGACAGTGCTTGTACTTCTTCCCTGAGCCGCAGGGACAGGGGTCGTTGCGGCCGACCTTCTGCCCGGCACGCGTAAACGGCGGGGGCGAGGCCGCGACCCGGGGCGCGTCGGCAACCGCGGCCAGCGCCTCGTCGTAGTCGGCGTGCTGGTAGCTCACGTTGGACATGGCGGGCGCTTCCTCGACGGCAGCGACGTCCTGCTGTGTTCGAATCTCGAGCGTCAGCACGTATTGGACGACCTCGTGCTTGATCCGGTCGAGCATGTCCGAGAACAGCTCGAAAGCTTCGCGCTTGTATTCCTGCTTCGGGTTCTTCTGCGCATAACCGCGCAGGTGAATGCCCTGGCGGAGATAGTCCAGCGCCGCCAGGTGCTCGCGCCAGTGCTTGTCGACCGTCTGCAGCATGAGGTTGCGCTCGAACGGATGGAACAGCTCGCCGCCCACCTGCGCCACCTTCTTCTCGTACTGGGCGAGCGCGGCCTCGCCGACGCGATTGCGGATCGTCTCGTCCGACAGCTCGGGTTCGGTCTTCATCCACTCGGCGATCGGCGCACCCGTATGGTATTCCGCCGCCAGCGCCGCCTCCAGGCCGGGAATGTCCCATTGTTCTTCGACCGATTCGGGCGGGATGTAGACGCGTACCGCGGTCTCGATCTGCCCCGAGATCATGTTGCGGATCGTCCCCGAGATGTCCTCGGTCTCGAGCAGCTCGTCGCGCTGCTGATAGATGACGCGGCGTTGATCGTTCGCCACGTCGTCGTACTCCAGAAGCTGCTTGCGGATGTCGAAGTTGCGCGACTCTACACGGTTCTGCGCCTTTGCGATCGAGCGGTTGACGATAGGATGCTCGATCGGCTCGCCTTCGGGCATCTTCAGGCGCTGCATGATCGCGGAGAGTCGCTCGCCGCCGAAGATGCGCAGTAGCGGATCCTCGAGCGATAGGTAGAACCGCGACGACCCGGGGTCGCCCTGGCGCCCCGACCGGCCGCGGAGCTGGTTGTCGATGCGGCGGGATTCATGTCGCTCCGTGCCGACGATGTGCAGGCCGCCGGCCGCGATCACCTCGTCGTGACGCACCTGCCACTCGCTGCGCAGCTTGCTGATCTGCAGATCCTTCTCGGTCTGCGGGAGTTCCGGATCCTCCCGCAGCTTGAGGATCTGCGGCTCGACCGCTCCGCCGAGCACGATGTCGGTGCCACGGCCCGCCATGTTGGTTGCGATGGTGACCATCTTCGGGCGGCCCGCCTGGGCGACGATTTCCGCTTCGCGCGCGTGCTGCTTCGCATTGAGCACCTGGTGCGGGAGCTTCTGCTTCTCCAGATACCCGGAAAGGAGCTCCGAGTTTTCGATCGACGTCGTTCCGACGAGCACGGGCTGACTGCGCTCGTAGCAATCCCTGATGTCGCCGATGATTGCGTCCACTTTCTCCTGGAAGGTGCGGAAGACGAGGTCGTTCTCGTCCTTGCGGATCATGGGCTGGTGCGTCGGAATAACGACGGTCTCGAGGTGATAGATCTGTTGAAACTCGAATGCCTCGGTATCGGCGGTGCCGGTCATTCCGGCGAGCCGGTCGTACATCCGGAAGTAGTTCTGGAACGTGATCGAAGCGAGCGTCTGGTTCTCGCGCTGGATCGGCACACCCTCCTTCGCCTCCACGGCCTGGTGCAGCCCGTCCGACCAGCGCCGCCCGGCCATGAGCCGACCGGTGAATTCGTCCACGATCGTCACTTCGCCGTTCTGCACAACGTAGTGCTGATCGCGGTGGTACAGCGCGTGCGCGCGCAGGGCTGCGTAGAGGTGATGCATGAGCGAAATGCTGTGCGCGTCGTAGAGGCTGGCGCCGACCGGCAGCAGCCCTGCATCGGCGAGGATGCGCTCGGCGCGCTCGTGGCCCTGCTCGGAGAGAAGCACCTGGTGCGCCTTCTCGTCGACCCAGTAGTCCCCCGGGCCGGTTTCCTCGGCCTGGCGCTGCAGTCGCGGGGCGATTTCATTCAGCCTATAGTAGAGCTCGACGTTATCGTCAGCCTGCCCCGAGATGATCAGCGGCGTGCGGGCCTCGTCGATCAGGATCGAATCGACCTCGTCGACGATGGCGTAATGCAGCCCGCGCTGCACGCGTTCGGCGGACGTGAACACCATGTTGTCCCGCAGATAGTCGAAGCCGAACTCGTTGTTGGTGCCGTAGGTTATGTCCGCAGCGTACGCCACCTGCTTGTCGGAATGCGCCATCTGCGAGAGGTTGACGCCTACGTTGAATCCGAGGAAGCGGTAGATGCGTCCCATCCAGTCCGCGTCGCGCTGGGCAAGATAATCATTGACCGTCACGATATGCACGCCGTTGCCGGTCAGCGCATTGAGATATGCAGGCAACGTCGCAACCAGCGTCTTGCCCTCGCCCGTGCGCATCTCGGCGATCTTGCCGTGATGCAGCACCATGCCGCCGATGAGCTGCACATCGAAGTGCCTCATCTGCAGCGTCCGCTTGCCGGCCTCGCGCACGACGGCGAATGCTTCGGGAAGCACCGATTCGAGCTCCTCCCCGTTGCCGACGCGCTCGCGCAACACCACGGTTTTCCCGGCGAGCTCGGCGTCGGAAAGTGCCGCGAGTGCCGACTCGAGCGCGTTGATGCGCCGCACGACCTGGGAATACTGGCGCAGCAAGCGCTCGTTGCGGCTGCCGAAGATCTTGGTGAGGATATTGGGAATCATCGTTGCTAACTGAAGCCGGCTGCACGAAAAAGCAAGGGGTGAGGAACGCCCCTCACCCCCTCGCTTGCCGTTGCGCTTCTCGGTAAATCAGCCGACCGGCTGCAGGAATCGTGCGGGGTTCTGGGGCACGCCGTTCAGGCGCACTTCAAAGTGCAGGTGCGGCCCCGTCGCGCGGCCCGTCGCTCCCACTCGCGCTATCTCCTGGCCGCGCACAACCAGGTCGCCCTCCTTGACCAACAGCTTCGACGCATGCGCATAGCGGCTTACCAGCCCGTTGCCGTGGTCAATTTCAATCATCTTACCATATTGAGGATGCACGTCGGCGAAGATGACCTTGCCGCTCGCGGCGGCGACAATCGGCGTGCCGACGTTGGCCGGGAAATCGATGCCTTCGTGGAAAGCTTTCTGCCCGCTGAACGGATCGATGCGCCAGCCGAAGTTCGACGAGAACCATCCATCCTCGATCGGGGCAAGCGTCGGCAGGAACTTCTTGTTGGCCGAGCTGTTCACGAGCAGCGCCTCGAGCACGACGAGCTGATCCGATCTCTGCTCGATCTGCTGCGACAGCTCGCTTAACAGTCCGCTGAATTCCTCCACCGAGAGATCACGCGAGAGCGTGGGCGCGGGACCTCCGCGGCCAGGCGCTTTCCCGGGCTCGAGCGGCGGCGGCAGTTCCTGCGGTTTCAGCCCGGCCATCTTGGCCAGGCGTTCGCCGAGCCCGTCGAGGCGGAGCAGCTGCGCCTGTAGGTCGCCCAGCTTGACCGCCATCGCGTTGAGATGACCCTGTACCGCCTCCTGCGCTTTCTGTGCCTCCTCCCTCTGATCCGCCAGCAGGATCGCCTGCAACAGCGGATGGTTTATGGACGCGGCGTAGCGCAGGGTGAAATAGTTGATCAGCAGCGTGAAGGAGAAGAACAGGACCAGCAGGCCGAGGCCACCGAAGGTCCAGTGGCGCCAATCCAGCGTCAGGGTTCGGGCGCGCGCTGTGGCGTCAGATACGACGATTATGTTCAAATGACCTTCCCTGCCCTTCCTGCTCGGCCGCTGGAGCGGTGCGCCCTCTGCGACAGATACTGGTTGGTGAAGCAGCGCTTTCTCGCTGGACCGAGCGACGCCAGCGCGAGCATGCCCTTCTGCAGCTTGTTCAGCGTGAGTTGCCCAAGACTCTGACGCCCCACGTTGGAGCCGTGGTCGCAGGAGCCCAGGAACTGACCCTGATCGCGACCAGCGGCGCCGCCGCCGCACTCCTCCGCCAGCACGCCCCCACGTTACTCGCGGCCCTGCAGCACGGCGGCTGCAAATTTACTGTAATACGAATCCGGGTGCAAGCCCGCTCGGCGCCTCCGCGTCCAGCGAAAGCCCTTCCAAAACAAATCGATAGGGATACGGCCGCGCGACTGACAGCGGCCGCCCGCAAGCTCGAGGACCCTGCGTTGCGCGAGGCGCTGCTGCGTCTGGCCGGGCGCAGCGCAGGGACCGTCGCGCGCGCCGATGATCCATTGCACGACGACGCCGAATCGCGGTCGGCGCCGATGGGCCCGGGGGCGGGCGAGGAAGACGGCTAAGAGGCCGGTTGCAGCTGCCAGCCGCGGAAGGCGCTCGGCAGGTCCGCAGAGGCGTCGAAGCTCACGAGCTCCCAGGTTTCCGGCCGAGCGAGCAGCGCGCGCGAGAGTTTGTTGTTCAGCGCATGCCCCGGCTTGAACGCGGCGTACCTGCCGATCAGCGGGTGGCCAAGCAAGTACAGATCGCCGATCGCGTCGAGCACCTTGTGCTTGGCGAACTCGTTGTCGTAGCGCAATCCCTCGCTGTTCAGGACGCGCGTCTCGTCCAGCACGATTGCGTTCTGCAGGCTGCCGCCGAGGGCGAGCCCCGCGGCTCGCATCGCTTCGACGTCCTGCATGAAACCGAAGGTGCGTGCGCGACTCACTTCCTTGGTGTAAGAGTGTTCGGCGAAATCGATGACCACATGTCGATTCTCGGAGCCGAACACCGGGTGCGGGAAATCGATCGTGAAGTCGAGCACAAATCCGTTGTGCGGCTCGAAGCGCGCCCACTTGTCGTCCTCGCGCACTTCGACCGGCTCCCTGACCCGCAGGTAGCGCTTGCGCGCCGCCTGTTCCTCGATGCCTGCCGATTGAAGGAGGAAGACGAACGGACCCGCGCTGCCGTCCATGATCGGCAACTCGGGGCCGGCCACGTCTACGTGCAGGTTGTCCACGCCGAGGCCGGCGAGCGCGGACATCAGATGCTCCACGGTTGCGACGCGTGCACCATCCTTCTCGAGCGAGGACGAAAGGCGCGTGTCGCCGACGCTTAGCGCGTGCGCGGGGATCGCCACCGGCTGCGCCAAGTCGACACGGTGGAAGACAATCCCTGTATCCGGGGCGGCGGGCCGCAAAGTGAGGTCGACACGGGCGCCGGTGTGCAGGCCCACGCCGGTGGTCTTGATCGCGCTCTTCAGGGTGCGTTGGTGAATCATGTCAGTAGTGCTCCGAGAGGCGGCCCGGGACGCAACCCCCTGTCGGTCAATGATTTTCTGCGTAATTCTAGCATAGCTCTCCTCCGGATTCAGTCGGCCTGCTTGCGCAGGAAGGCGGGAATATCGGTAGGGTCGAAGCCGGGCGCGGGTGTGGCGCCCGACGCCGGGCCGCGACCGCGCCGGATAACCGCCGGCGTGCGCTCGAGGCGGTCGTAGTCGACCGGCTCGGTTGCCGGCGCCATTCCGTCGGTGCCGGTGCGCTCGAGCACCTGCTCGACGACCTCGAGCCGTGGCTGGCGCGAGCGCGTGGCGGCGCCGCCGAGCCCCGTGGCAATCATCGTGACGCGGAGCCGATCCTCCATCGTGTCGTCGATGACCGTGCCGACGATGACCATCGCGTCTTCCGCCGTGAATGCTTTGATCGTGTTCATCACCTCGTGATATTCCTTCATCTTGAGTCCGGCCGACGCGGTGATGTTCACCAGCACGCCGCGCGCGCCGGACAGATTCACCTCTTCGAGCAGCGGGCTCGCCACGGCGCGTTCGGCCGCCTGGCGGGCGCGGTCCATGCCCGCCGCCGTGGCCGAGCCCATCATCGCCATGCCGAGCTCAGACATCACCGTGCGCACGTCCGCAAAGTCGACGTTGACGAGCCCGGGATTGTTGATCACCTCCGCGATGCCAGCCACGGCACTGTGCAGGACGTCGTTCGCCGCGGCGTATGCATCGAGCACGGAGACCTGTTCGCCGAGCACCTGCATGAGCTTGTCGTTCGGAATGATGATCAGCGAATCTACGATCTTCGCGAGCTCGTCGATACCCGCCTGCGCTACCTTCTGTCGCTTGCCCTCGAACTTGAACGGTCGCGTCACGACCGCCACCGTAAGGATCCCCCGCTCCTTTGCCACTTGGGCGACGACCGGCGCCCCGCCGGTGCCGGTGCCACCGCCCATGCCCGCGGTGATGAAGAGCATGTCGGCGCCCTCGATCGCCTCGGCGACCCGCTCGCGGTCCTCCATGGCCGCATCCCGACCGATCTCGGGTCGCGCGCCTGCCCCCAGGCCGCGCGTCAGGCTGCTGCCGAGCTGCAGCTGGACGCGCGCCGTCGAGCGCTTCAAGGCCTGGGCGTCGGTGTTTGCGGCGATGAACTCCACGCCGGCCAAGCCCTTCGAAATCATGTGCTCGACCGCGTTGCCGCCGCAGCCGCCTACGCCGATGACTCTTATGACCGCTTCCTGCGGGCTCTGATCGATGATCTCAAACATGATGCGCTCCTTTCCTGTCTGGACTTCTAGTTAGAAGTTCGCCTTGAACCACTGCTTCATTCGTTGCGCCACATTGGTCAACCCGCCGCCCTGCGCGCGCGCTGCCTCCGCGCGCAGGAACTGTTCGCGCCCGTCGAGCAGCAGCCCGACAGCAGTCGCGTAGCGCGGGCTGCGCACGACATCCGCCAGCCCGCCGACATACGCCGGCACACCGACACGCACCGGCAGGTGAAAGACTTCCTCGCCCAGCTCGACCATGCCCGCGAGCATCGCGGTGCCGCCGGTCAGCACGATCCCCGAGGAGAGCAGCTCCTCGAATCCGCTGCGCCGCAGCTCGGCCTGAGCAAGCGTGTAGAGCTCCTCGATGCGCGGCTCGATCACCTCCGCCAGCATCTGCCGCGAGAGCTTGCGCGCACCTCTCTCTCCGACGCCCGGGACCTCGATGACATCGTTCGGATCGGCGAGCTGGCGCAGGGCGCAGCCGTGACGCAGCTTCAGCTCCTCCGCGTCCTTGGTCGGCGTGCGCAGGGTCATCGCGATGTCGTTGGTCACCTGATCGCCCGCGATCGGAATCACGGCGGTGTGGCGGATGGCCCCTCCGGTGAAGACGGCCAAGTCGCTCGTGCCCCCGCCGATGTCCATCAGGCATACGCCGAGTTCCTTCTCGTCTTCGTTGAGCACTGCCGTCGCCGACGCGAGTGGCTGCAGGATCACGTCCTTCACCTCGAGGCCGCAACGGCGCACGCATTTGGTGATGTTTTCCACCGCTGACACCGCGCCGGTCACGATGTGCACTCTCACCTCAAGCCGCACGCCGCTCATCCCGAGCGGCTCGCGCACGTCCTCCTGCCCGTCGACGATGAATTCCTGCGGCAGGATGTGCAGGATCTGCTGGTCGTTCGGGATTGCGATCGCCTTGGCCGTTTCGACCACGCGATCGATGTCCGCCTGCGTGACCTCCTTTTCCTTGATGGCCACCATGCCGCTCGAATTGAGGCTGCGGATGTGCCCGCCGGCGATCCCCGTGTAGACATCGGTGATCGAGCAGTCCGCCATCAGCTCGGCCTCTTCGAGCACGCGCTGGATCGAAGCCATGGTCGCCTCGATGTTCACGACCACGCCCTTCTTGAGCCCGCGCGACGGCTGCACGCCGAGTCCGATGATGTTGAGCCGCTTCTCGGGCGTGAGCTCGGCCACGATGGCGACGATCTTCGATGTGCCGATGTCGAGTCCCACGAGCAGATTTTTGCTGTCCTTCACCATGCGGCCCTCTCCTAGCTGCTCTTCCGCGGGGCTTTTTCGACGAAGCCCGGCACTCGCACTGCGAATCCGTTGCTGTAGCGGAGGTCGACGTACTCGACCCGCGTTCCGCCGCGGGCGAGCGCGCCGACGGTACGGGGGTAGTACGCGACGAAGCGCGCGAGCTGCTCGCCCGGAGCGTTGCGCCCGAGCTCGATGGTCAGCGGCGCACTCCCCGCGGTGCGCAGCCGCCATGCACCGCGCGGGGAGAGCTGCAGCTCGGCGATCGCTTGCGAACGCGTTCGCAGCGCGGTCCCGAACTCGCGGAACCTCGAGGCGAGCTCGGTGGCGCTACCTTCCGGGCCGATGAACTGAGGCAGCTCGCCGTCATAGTCGGCGCTGAACGTTTCACCTTCGGTGTCCACCAGGCCCGATTCGTTCCAGCGCGCGAGCGCCTCGTGTTCGACGAGGCTCACCTCGAGCCGATCCGGCCAGTGACGACGCAGTGCGACGCTCTTCACCCATGGCACGCGCTGCAGCGAGGCGCGCGCCTCGTCAAGCCGCATGGTGAAGAATGTCCCCCGGAGCTCTTCCCTGACCACGGCTGCGACGTGCGCCGGGTTTACCCGAGCGAGCGGTGCATCGAGCACCACGCGGCGGATCACGAATGCGGGTTGGCGCACCGCCCATGCGATCACGCCCCAGGCGAGCATCGCGACCGCCATCACGAGGAAGAGCAGCGCGAGCGCGTTGAGCTTGCGCGGGTCATCCCACATGGGCGCCTCGCAGGATCTGCAGGCAGAGCTGCGGAAAGGACATCCCGGCCTGCCGCGCTGCCATCGGTACGAGGCTATGCGCGGTCATTCCGGGCGAGGTATTCATCTCGAGAAACTCCCAGCTGCCGTCGGCGCGCAGAATCAGATCGAGCCGTGCCCATCCGGCGCCGCCGATCAGCTTGAATGCCGCCAGGGATTGCGCGCGAATGGCCTCCTCCACCGCATCCGGCAGGCCGCAGGGGCAGAAGTAGCGCGTCTCATCGGAGAAATACTTGTGGTGATAGTCGTAGTTGCCCTGCGGCGCCTCGATGCGGATGAGCGGCAGAGCACGCTCGTCGAGAATGGATGCGGTCAGCTCGGTGCCCGAGACGAACTCCTCGACAAGTACCAGCGCGTCGTGCTTGACGGCCTCGTCGTACGCGTGCGCGAGCTCGTCGTGATCGACGGTCGTTACCTTGCTTATGCCGATCGTCGATCCTTCGCGGGCCGGCTTGACGATGAGCGGCAGGCCCAGCTCGGCCACGACCGACCACCAATCGGTCTTGGCGTCGACCACGCGGTAGCGGGGGGTGGGGATTCCGCTCGCGAGCCAGACGAGCTTGGTGCGCCACTTGTCCATCGCCAGGGCGGAGGCCATCACGCCGCTGCCGGTATAGGGAATGCCGAGAACCTCGAGCGCGCCCTGAACCGTTCCGTCCTCGCCGAAGCGCCCGTGCAGGGCGTTGAAGACGCGAGCGAAGCCGTCCCGCTTCAGCTCGTACACGGAGCGCTGGGCCGGATCGAACGCGTGCGCGTCCACTCCGTTCTCGCGCAGCGCGTTGAGGACAGCGTTCCCCGAGAGCAGCGAGATTTCCCGCTCGGCGGAGGGGCCGCCCATCAGCACCGCCACTTTTCCGAATTCGCTCATTCGATTCCTGCGCTGCACGACGCGCGGTAGAGTCGATGGGCGGCAGCTTCGCCCTCCCGCACCGGCTGCTCCGCAGCACCGCGTCGGGCTCGCCCACCCATCAGCACCGCCACTTTTCCGAATTCGCTCACCGCGCCGCCTCGCCGATGATCTTCACTTCCAGTTCGAGTGCGACGCCCGTCCTGTCGGCCACGACGCGTCGAACGTGCTCGATCACGGCCTCGATGTCGGTGGCAGTCGCACGGCGCTCTGCATTGACGATGAAATTCGCGTGTTTCTCGGACACGCGCGCGCCGCCGACTGTGTAACCCTTGAGCCCGGCGGTCTCGATCAGGCGCGCGGCATGGGCGCCCGGCGGGTTGCGGAAGACGCTGCCGGCATTGGGCAACTCGAGCGGCTGCGTGGCTAGGCGGCGCGCGAGCAGTTCCTTGATCTTTTCCCGGGCGCCGCCCTTGTCGCTCATCGGAAAGCGAAACCAGGCCGCGGTGAACACTTCGCCGACTGCGCGCCCATCCGCACGTCGCACGCTGCGATAGCTGATCGAGTAATCCTTGGGAGTCCGCACGGCGAACGTGCCGTCACGCTGCAGCACTTCCACTCGCGCCGCGTAGCTCCAGATCTCCCCGCCGTAACAGCCAGCGTTCATGGCCAGAGCACCGCCGACCGTGCCGGGAATGCCGGCAAGAAATTCCGCCTCGACACAGCCGTGCTGGGCCGCGAAACGCGCGAGCTTCGGGCAGGCCACCCCCGCCTCGGCGTAGACCAGCCCGTCTGCGACCGCAAGCACGCCGCCAGGGTCGTGCATCAGGATCACGGCGCCGCGCACGCCGCCGTCGCGGATGAGCGTGTTGCTGCCGAGCCCCAGCGGCGTCACCTGCTCGAAGATCGGCAGCTGCCGCAGGAACGCCGCGAGGTCGTCGCGGTCGGCGGGGGTATAGACGATGTCAGCGCCGCCGCCCGCGCGCCAGCTCGTGTGTTTTGCGAGCGGCGCGTCGAATTCGAGCGTGCCGCGCAAACCGATGAAGTGCTTAGGCTCGACCATGTTCATTGCACACGCGCTCCGGTCAGCTGCGCCGGAACGCTGCCGATCGAGCCCGCTCCCATAACGAGCACGACGTCGCCATCTCTGGCCAGCGCCCGAATCGCGGCCGGCACTGCGGCGACGTCCTCCACGAACATGGGCTCGACCCTGCCCGCCGCACGGAGCGCGCGAACGAGTGCGCCGCCGTCCGCGCCGGCGATCGGCACTTCTCCCGCCGGATAGACGTCGGTGAGCACCAGCGCGTCCGCGGTCCCGAGCACGCGGACGAAGTCGTCGAACAGATCGCGCGTTCGCGTGTAGCGGTGGGGCTGGAAAGCGAGCACGAGGCGGCGGCCGGGGAAGGCAGCACGTGCCGCCTCGAGCGTGGCGGCCATCTCGGCGGGGTGATGGCCGTAGTCATCGATCAGCGAGTAGCGTCCGCCGCCGCCGAGTGCGACGTCGCCGTAGCGCTGGAAGCGACGCCCTACGCCCCGGAACTCCGCGAGCGCCCGCGCAATCTGCGCGTCGGGCACGCCGGCTTCTCTCCCCACCGCGATCGCCGCGAGCGCATTGCGCACGTTGTGCACGCCGGCGAGGTTCAATTCGATCGGGAGCTCGGGCGAGCCGGCGCTCTGCGCCACGAATCGCATGCGGCCCCCGACGTGGACGACCCCGCGTGCGGCGAGCTGTGCATCCTCCGCGAGCCCGTAGGTCACGACTGCCTTTGCGAGCGCCGGCAAGAGCGAGCGCACGTTCGGGTCGTCGATGCACAGCACCGCGACCCCGTAGAAGGGGAGCCGTTGCACGAAATTCGCGAACGCCTCGCGCAGCCGCGCGAAGTCATGGCCGTAGGTTTCCATGTGGTCGGCATCGATGTTGGTGATCACCGCGAGCACCGGCTGCAGAAAGAGAAACGACGCGTCGGATTCGTCCGCCTCGGCGACGAGGAATTCGCCCTTGCCGAGCCGGGCGTGCGCATCGGCGGCGAGCAGTCTGCCGCCGATGACGAACGTCGGATCGAGGCCGCCCTCGGCGAGTACGCTCGCGATGAGGCTCGTGGTCGTCGTCTTGCCGTGCGTGCCCGCCACCGCGATGCCCTGTTTCAAGCGCATCAGCTCGGCGAGCATCAGCGCGCGCGGAACGACCGCGACGCCTTTGGCCCGAGCAGCGAGAACTTCGGGATTGTCTGCAGCGACGGCCGAGGAGACTACGACCACGTCGGCGCCGGCGATGTTCTCGGCCGCGTGCCCGACGTGAATACGCGCCCCCAGCTCGGCGAGGCGCCGTGTGGCCGGGCTTGGGGCGAGATCCGAGCCGGTAACTCGATAGCCTTGCGTCAGGAGCACCTCCGCTATTCCGCTCATTCCCGCCCCGCCGATGCCTACGAAATGCACTTGTCTTACCTTGTGCCTCATGCCCCGCGCGCCTCGGTGATGCACGCCTCGGCGACACGCTCGGTCGCGTCCGCGCGCGCCACGCGTCGGGCCGCTTGGGCCATGGCGAGCAGCCGCTCGCGCGAACTGCCACGCAGAAACTCCGCCAGGCGCTCAGCGCTGAGCTCCCGCTGCGGAAGCAAAACCGCTGCGCCCGCGTCGACCAGAAACCGTGCGTTGTGCGTTTGCTCGTCGGCGATCGCGCCCGGCAGCGGCACGAGGAGCGCGCCCACGCCGACTGCCGCGAGCTCGGCAACCGTCAGCCCGCCGCTGCGACTGATAACCAGGTCGGCCACGCCGTACCTGCGCGCCATGTCATCGAGGAACGGCAGACACTCCGCTGCCACGCCGTTTGCCGCGTACGCGGCGCGCAGCGCATCGACGTGCGCTTCGCCGGCCTGGTGCGTGACCGCGGGGCGTTCATCGGCACGCAGCAGCGCAAGCGCCTGCGGAACGCAGCTGTTCAATGCGGCCGCGCCGAGGCTGCCGCCGAGCACGAGGATGCGCAGCGGCCCGGTCCGACCCGCAAACCGCTGCTCGGGCGGCGGAAGCGCGACGATGTCGTCGCGGATCGGGTTGCCGACCCACTCCACCTTCGCCGCGTGGCGCCCGGCGAGCGCGTCGGGGAAGCCAAGAAGAATGCGATCCGCGCCGTAGGCGAGGATCCGGTTAGCGAGCCCCGCGACAGCGTTCGCGTCGTGAATGACCAGCGGCTTGCTGCATGCCACCCCCATGAGGGCACCCGGAAAGGAAGCGAAGCCGCCGAGACCGAGCACCACATCGGGGGCCCGCCGTCGTATCACGCGCAGGCTCTGCGCGAAAGCCGCGAGCAGCGCGAACGGCCCAAGCAGCAGCCGCTTCGCGCCTTTGCCGCGAACGCCCGCGAAGTGGATCGCCTCGAAGTCGAGCCCGTGCGCCGGCACGAGCTTCGCCTCCATGCCCTCGCGCGTGCCGAGCCAGAACACCCGCCACCCCTTGGCGATAAGCCGCGCGCTCACGGCGAGGCCCGGGAAGACGTGGCCCCCCGTGCCGCCGGTGGTGATCATCACCGTCCCCGTCATGCGGTGAACCCTCGCAGCAGCCGCCGGTTCTCGTAATCGACGCGCAGCAGAATGGCCAGCGCGATACAGTTGGCGACGATGCCGCTGCCGCCGAACGACAACAGCGGCAGCGTGAGGCCCTTGGTCGGAAGCACGCCGGTGTTCACGCCGACGTTGATGAAGGTCTGCACGCCGAGCCAGATGCCAATGCCATGCGCCACCAGCGCCGCGAAGGGCCTTCCCAGCCGGTCGGCCTGGCGGCCGATCGCATAGGCGCGGATGAGCACCCAGGCGAACAGCGCCATCACCACCGTGACGCCGACGAAGCCGAGCTCTTCCGCAAGCACGGCGAGAAGAAAGTCCGTGTGCGCCTCCGGCAGGTACAAGAGCTTCTCGACGCTCGCGCCGAGACCCACGCCGAACCATTCGCCGCGGCCGAAGGCGATCAACGAATGCGAGAGTTGATAACCCTTGCCGTAGGGATCACCCCAGGGATCGAGGAAGGCGGTGAAGCGCTGCAGGCGGTAGGGAGCGGCGCGAATGAGAATCCAGAGCGCCACGGGCAGCAGCACGCCGAGCGCGCTCAGCAGCCGCCAGTCGAGACCGCCGAGGAAGAGGATGCCAAAGGCGATGGCGATGATCACCACACAGGCGCCGAAATCCGGTTCGTGCAGCAGCAGCGCGCCGGTGCCGATCATCACGGCGAGCAGCGGCAGGAACCCGCGCAGCAGCGTCTGTCTCAGCGGCTGTTGCGCGTGCAGGAACTCGGCCTTGCGCACGGCGTAGCTCGCCGCGTAGAGGACGACGAAGAGCTTCATGAATTCGGAGGGCTGCAGATTCGCGACCCCGAGCGGCAGCCAGCGCCTGCTGCCGTTGATCGAACGCCCGACGCCGGGAACGAGCACCGCCGCGAGCAGCGCCGCTCCGGCGACGAACAGGTAAGGCGCGAGGATGGCCCACGCCTTGAGCGGAATCTGGAAAGCAACCAGCGCTGCCGTCACCCCGACCGCGACGAACAGCGCCTGTCGCGCGAGGTAGTACCACGCGTGGTAGCCGGTGAAAGCCGACGTTTCGGCGGTTGCGATCGAGGCCGAGTAGACCATCACCAGCCCGATGGCGAGCAGCAGCAGTGCAGCCCAGGCGAGCGTCGCGTCGTAGGTGAGCATCGCGCGCGGCCGGCGTGCGGAGGCGGCGAAGAACGAGAGCCTGGGCAGCGCCGCGCGCAGCACCGTATCCCTAGGCATGCGCGGCCTCCCGTGCGTGCGCGGCTACCGCAGCCTTGAACCGGTCTCCACGCTCGGCATAGTCGCGAAACATGTCGAGGCTGGCACACGCCGGCGACAGCAACACGGCATCGCCCGGCTGGGCTCGCGTCACGGCCCGCGCTACGGCCACCTCGAGCGCTGGCGCGGCCTCGATGGGTGGCGACGCGCCCGACAATGCCGCAGCGATCGCCGGTGCGTCGCGCCCGATCAGCACGACCGCGCGGCAGTGGGCGTTCACGCCGGCCTTCAGCGGCGCGAAGTCCTGCCCCTTGCCTTCGCCGCCCGCGATGAGCACAGCGGGGCGCTCCAGACCATCGAGCGCGGCCAGCGTCGCGGCCACGGTCGTGCCTTTGGAATCGTTGACGAACAGAACGCCGCCGATCTCTGCCACGCGCTCCATGCGGTGTGGCAGACCCCGGAAGGCGGACAACGCGCCAAGGATTTTCTTGTCGATCTTGGTTACCGTGGAGGCGAGCGCGAGCGCCGCGAGGGCATTGAGCAGGTTGTGTCTGCCGACGAGAGAAAGCTCGCTCGCCGCGAGCAGCAGTGCGCCACCCCGGGCGAGCCGGAGCGAGCCCTTGGTCTGCACGAGGCCCCAGTCGTCTTCACCTTCCGGGATCCCGCCGCCGAAGGTATGCACGACGCGTCCCGGCAGCCTCATCGCCAGCGAGCGGGGATCGTCGCGGTTGAGAATCTGCTCGCCTCCTCCAGCGAAGATGCGTGCTTTCGCCGCCGCGTAGGCGTCGATGCCCGCATAACGGTCGAGGTGATTCTCCGTGACGTTGAGCACGGTCGCCGCCGACGGCTTGAGGCTCGTGGTCGTCTCGAGCTGAAAGCTCGACAGCTCGACTACGAGGACGTCCGGCCAGGGCGCGCCCCGCTCGTACGCACCCAGTGCATCGAGGACTGGCTCTCCGATGTTGCCAACCGCAGCGACGCGCAGCCCCGCAGCGCGGAGGAGCTCGGCGACCAGAGAGGTGACTGTGGTCTTGCCGTTGGAGCCCGTGATGCCGAGAAGCCTTTGGCCCGGGGGGAGCGCCCGCGCGAAAATCTCGATATCGCCGACGAGCTCGACGCCTCGATCGACGGCGGCGAGAATCGACGGCTGGTCCTTCGCGAGGCCCGGGCTGATGATGATCAGCTCCGCCCCCGCGAGCGTCGCGTCGCTGATCGGGCCGGTAGTGATCGCGATCTGCGGCAGCTCAGCGCGCAGCTGGGCCGCGCGCGGCGGATCCGGCCGCGTATCGGCCACCGCGACCCGCGCCCCGCGGCGCGCCGCCCAGCGCGCCGCCGAGAGACCGGTAGCTCCGAGCCCGAGCACGACGACACGGCGGTTTCGCATGTCCATGGTCAGCGCAGCTTCAACGTCGACAGACCGAACAGCACCAGCAGCATCGTGATGATCCAGAAGCGGACCACGACCTGATTCTCCTTCCACCCCTTGAGCTCGTAGTGGTGGTGAATCGGAGCCATGCGGAAGACGCGTTTGCCGGTGAGCTTGAACGAGGTCACCTGGATCACGACGGAAAGCGTCTCCATCACGAACACGCCGCCCATGATGAAAAGCACGATCTCCTGGCGGACGATGATTGCGATGGCACCGAGCGCGGCGCCGAGCGCGAGCGCTCCGACGTCGCCCATGAAGACCTCGGCGGGGTAGGCGTTGAACCAGAGGAAGCCCAGACCCGCTCCCACCACCGATCCGCAGAAGACCATGAGCTCGCTGGCCCCGGGAATGTGCGGAAGCAGCAGATACGTCGAGTAGTCGGGACGCCCCGTGGCGTAAGCGAAGACGGCGAGAGCGCCCGCAATCATCGCCGTCGGCATGATCGCGAGGCCGTCGAGCCCGTCGGTGAGGTTGACTGCATTGCTCGAACCCACGATCACGCAATACGACAACGCGATGAAACCCCACACACCCAGCGGATAGCTCACGGTCTTGAAGAACGGCACGATAAGCGCTGCCTTCGGGGGCAGATCGAGGTTGAAGCCGCTGGCGATCCAGGCCAGGAACAGCTGCAGGAACTGCGTGTTCGACGGCGCCGAGACCGAGAATGCGAGATAGACAGCCGCGACGATCCCGATCGCCGACTGCAGCAGGAGCTTCGTGCGCGCCGACAATCCTTTCGGGTTGCGGTAGACGACCTTTCGATAGTCGTCGATCCAGCCGATCGCGCCGAAGCCGAGCGTCACGATCAGCACCACCCACACGAAGCGGTTGCGCAGATCCGACCACAGCAGCGTAGTGATGACGATCGAAATGAGGATGAGCGCGCCGCCCATCGTCGGGGTCCCGGCCTTGGCAAGATGGGTTTGCGGGCCGTCGTCACGAACCGCCTGGCCGATCTTGTACTCGGCCAGCTTGCGGATCATGCGCGGTCCGACCACGAACGAGATCACGAGCGCCGTCATCGTCGCCAGTACGGCGCGCAGCGTGATATAGCTGAAGACGTTGAACGTCCTGACGTCCGCGGCGATCCAGTTAGCGAGGGCGAGAAGCATTAGTGAACGTCCTGCACCGCGCCGTCGGTCAGCGCGGCGACGACGCGTTCCATGCGCATGAAGCGGGAGCCTTTGACGAGGAGCGTCGTCGCCGCTGCGGATTCCTCTCCCAGCTTCTCGCGCAGGGCGGCGATGAGCTCATCGACCTGATCGAAGTGTTCGCCGCCCGGCCCAAAGGCTGCGACCGCGTGGCTGGCCAGCGTGCCGGTGGTGAGCAGCCGATCGACCCCTGCGGCCCGCGCGTACTCCCCGATCTCGCGATGAAACGCCGGGCCGTGCGCGCCCACCTCGCCCATGTCGCCCAGGACGAGCCAGCGTCCGCCGCGCGCTTTGGCCAGCACGGCGATCGCCGCCCGCACCGAGTCCGGGTTCGCGTTGTACGTGTCGTCGATGATCGCGATACCGGAGGGGCCGCTTTTCATCTCGAGGCGCCCAGCAACCGGGCGAAACCGCTGCAGTCCCAGGCGTACCGCATCGATGCCCGCGCCCGCGGCGGTCGCGGCGGCGATCGCGGCGAGCGCGTTCGCGGCGCTGTGGCGTCCCGGCGAGTAAAGCTCGATCTTTGCCGTTCCAGCGGGCGATTCGACGTCGATCACGCTCCCCCACTGCTCGGCGCGATAGCGCGCCGACACGGCGGCCGGGGAGAGCAAGCCGAAGTCGCGCAGCTGAAGGCTCGCGCCTTCGGCGTTGCGCCGCCCGACGACCTCCCGCCAGAACGCCGCGTAGTCATCGTCGGCATTGATCACTGCGATCCCGTCCTGCGGCAGAGCGTTCAGCACGGCCGCGTGCTCCGCGGCTACGTCGGCAACGCTGCGCATGAACTCCTGATGCTCGCGCTGCGCGTTGTTGATCACGGCGATCGTCGGCTGCGCGACGGCGGCGAGCGCGGCGGTCTCGCCCGGGTGGTTCATGCCGATCTCCAACGCAGCAACGCGATGGGCAGCGCGCAGGCCGAGCACCGATAGCGGCAGGCCGATCTCGTTGTTGAGGTTGCCCGGCGTGGCGAACACCTGCGCAGCGCCGAATTGCGCCCGCAGGATTGCGGCGACCATCTCCTTCACCGTCGTCTTGCCATTGCTGCCGACGATCGCGACCACGGGCAGCTCGAAGCCGCGGCGCCAGTACGCCGCGAGCGCGCCGAGTGCCGTCAGCGGGTCGGGCACACTGAGAAGACTGCCGGCGATGCGTCCTTCGTACGCGCCCGCCCGGTCGGTTGCGACGAGCGCCGCCGCTGCCCCGCGCTCGAGCGCCTGCACAACGAAGTCATGCCCGTCGAAGCGGCTACCCTTGAGCGCGACGAACAGCTCGCCGGCCTTGAGCGTACGCGAGTCGGTCGCCACGCCCTCGAAGCGAACGTTCGCGCCGATGAGCTTGCCCGCGATGGCGCGTATGGCGGTTGCGGCATCCATCATCGTTCGCTCCATGCCGCCAGCGCCCGCCGCGCGTGGTCCGCATCGATGAACGGCGCGCGCGTGCCGGCGCGCTCCTGATACGTCTCATGCCCCTTGCCCGCGAGGAGGATGACGTCACCGGCCTTCGCCTCGCCGATG
Organism: Casimicrobiaceae bacterium; assembly: GCA_035499135.1. GTDB lineage: Bacteria > Pseudomonadota > Gammaproteobacteria > Burkholderiales > Casimicrobiaceae > PALSA-1003. The sequence goes on from DATJZM010000152.1 coordinate 23,178, forward strand.
GCGCTCGCGATCGCGCTGCCGCGATCGAGCTCCACCGCATAGCGTCGGTTTCCGGTGCTGCGAATGCCGTGCACGATATCGCTCGCGATCGCTTCCGGATCCTCGCTGCGCGGGTTGTCGCTGGTGACGACCACCCGGTCGGCCAGGCGGGCCGCGACGCGGCCCATCTCCGGACGCTTGCCGCGGTCGCGATCGCCGCCGCACCCGAAAACGCATACGAGCTCGCCGCCAGACGCAACCGCCGCGCGCAACGCGCTCAGCACCTTGTCCAGGGCGTCGGGCGTATGCGCATAGTCGACCACCACCAGCGGAGCGCCGCCGCCGCCAAGGCGCTGCATTCGCCCGGGCGGCGCTTCAGCGCGCGCGAGGAAGGCGAGCGCCGGCTCCAGCGCCACACCGCTCACCAACAAGACGCCGAGCACACCGAGAAGATTGGCGGCGTTGAAAGCGCCTACGAGCTCGCTGTGTATCTCGCCTTTGCCCCAGGGTGTCTCGACCGTGAAGGCGAGGCCTGAAGCCGAGGTGACGAGGCCGCCGCCGCCGACATCGGCCGCGCCGAAGCCATAGGTCAGCACCTTGCGTCCCTTGGCGCGCGCCATGTCGATCAGACTCTGGCCGAACGGATCATCGGCGTTGACGACGCTGACGCGAAGACCGGGCCAGGCGAAAAGCCTCGCCTTCGCCGCTCCGTACGCCGCCATCGTGCCGTGATAGTCGAGGTGATCGCGCGAGAGATTCGTGAACAGCACGACATCGAAGGTCACGGCATTGACCCGTCCCTGATCCAGGCCGTGCGAGGACACTTCCATCGCCACTGTTTCGGCGCCAGAACTCTTGAGCGCGCGCAGCAGCTCATGCAGCTCCGCCGCGTCCGGGGTCGTATTGGTGGCCGGCTGCAGCTTTCCCCACAACCCGCTTCCGAGCGTCCCCACAAGTGCGGAGCGCCTTCCCGCTGCGTCGTGAGCCGCGGCGATCCAATGGCTGCACGAGGTCTTGCCGTTGGTGCCGGTCACGCCCGCGATCCACAACTCGCGCGACGGATGCCCGTACACTTCATCGGCGATCGCGCCGAGCCTCGCCTTCAGGTTTTCGATGGGAACGTGGGGGACCTTCCACTCGCGATTCCAACTGTATCCGTGAGGCTCCCACAGCACTGCGCGGGCCCCGCGCGCGATCGCGTCGCCGATGTAATGACGGCCGTCCTCCCGTGTGCCGGGATAGGCTGCGAACGCGTCGCCCGGGCGCACTCGACGGCTATCCGCAACCACGCGCGATACCGGCGCCTGCAACGGTGCAAGCAGCGCGGCAGCGTCGGCGTCCTGAGCGGTCGCGCTGCTCATGTTTCCTCTTGTATCTCCGCTCCTTCCGCAGGAAGGATCACGTTGTTGCTCGGCGCATCCGGTGCCACGCCGAGCAGGCGAAGCGCCGTTCCCATGACGCTGCTGAAGCAAGGCGCCGCTACGCTCCCGCCGTAGTACTGCCCGGCCGAAGGCTCATCGATCATTACCGCCACCAGCAGGCGCGGATTCGAGACCGGGGCGAAGCCGACGAACGACGAGACGTAGCGGTTGACGTAGTTGCCGCCTTCGAGCTTGTGCGCCGTTCCCGTCTTGCCCGCGACGCGGTAACCGATCACCTGCGCCTTGGGCGCGGTACCGCCAGGACCGACGACCATCTCCAGCATGTGCCGCACCTCGCGCGCGATCTCCGGTTTGAGAACCGGGCGACCCGCTACCGGGCCCGCCTCCTTGAAGAGCGTCACCGGCTTGAGCTCGCCGTCGGTTGCGAAGATCGTGTAGGCGCGGGCGAGCTGCACGAGATTCACCGAGATACCGTGTCCATAGGCCATCGTCGCCTGCTCGATCGGCCGCCAAGATTTCGCCGGACGCAGCCTCCCCGCGACTTCGCCGGGAAATCCGGTCTTGGGCGGCACGCCGAAGCCCGCGCCCGAGAGCGTGTCCCACATCGCCTCGGGGGGCAGCGTGAGCGCGAGTTTCGCCGCGCCGACGTTCGAGGACTTCTGGATCACCTCCTCCACCGTCAGCGGGCCGCTGCGATGCGCGTCGTGGATCGTGGCATTGCCGATGGTGAGCGTGCCCGGCGAGGTGTCGACGATCGACTTCGGGCTGACCTTCCCCGATTCGAGCGCGGTTGCGATGGTGAAGGGCTTCAGGGTCGAGCCCGGCTCGAAGCTGTCGGTGAGGGCGCGGTTGCGCAATCGGTCGCGCGTCGCACGCGCGCGATTGTTCGGGTTGTACGAGGGCCAGTTCACCAGCGCGAGAATTTCGCCAGTGCGGGGATCGAGCATGACCAGGCCGCCGGCCTTGGCTTTGTTTGCCTCGACCGCGGCCTTGAGCTCGCGGAAGGCGAGATATTGCAAGCGGCTGTCGATCGACAGCGCGAGATCGCGTCCCTCCTGCGGGGCACGAATGCTCGCGACGTCCTCCACGACCTCGCCGCGGCGGTTGATGATGACTCGGCGACTGCCGGGAATTCCGCCGAGCCATGGCTGCTGCGCGAGTTCGAGGCCCTCGAGACCGACATCGCCGTCGCCAGTGAAGCCGAGCACGTGGCTCATCACCTCGCCGCCCGGGTAATAGCGCCGGTACTCATCGTCGTCGTGCACGCCGCTGATCCCGAGGGCGGCGACCCGCGCCGCGACCTCCGGAGCAACCGCCTTCTTCAAATAGACGAAGTCGTCCCCGTGCTCGAGCTTGGCCTCCAGCGCGGACGGGTCGATCTCGAGAGACGCCGCGAGGCTGCGCAGTTGCTGCGGCGAAGCTTCCACCTTGTCCGGCCAGGCCCAGATCGCCTTGACCGGTGTGCTGATCGCCAGCGGCTCGCCGAAGCGATCGAGAATCCGGCCCCGATGCGCCGGAATCTCCAGGTCGCGGCTATACCGCGAGGAGCCCTGGCCCTGCAGGAACTCGTTGTTGAAGGACTGAAGATACAGCGAGCGAGCGAGCAGGACCCCAAAGAGGAGCAGCAATCCGCCGAACACCAGCGGTGCCCGCAGCCTCGGCAGGGCGGACTGCGCGACGGCGCCGCGCGCGGCCGGAGTCCTCATTTCTGTCCCCCGGTCACGACCTGAATGCGCCCGGGCCCCGGAATCTGCATTTTCAGTCGCTCGCGCGCGAGCCGCTCCACGCGCTCAGGCGCTGCCCACGTGCTCTGCTCGAGCTGCAGCTGGCCGTACTCGATCTCGTAGGCACGACTTTGCCCCTGCTGGCGCTCCAGCTCCACGAACAGCTCGCGCGCCTGATGTCGCGACGTGATCAGCGAGAGCGAACAAGCGATCAGCGCGGCGAGCAGCAGAAGGTTCAGCCGCACCATCATCCGAGTGGTCCTGCAGTGCGTTCGGCCGCGCGCAGCCGCGCGCTGCGCGCGCGCGGATTCGCGGCAGCTTCGGCGACGCTCGGACGCTGGGCGCGGCCGACGAGTCGCAGAGGCGGCACCGGTAGCGCGGCTGCCGCGATCGGCACGCGAGACAGCCGGATGTCGCCACCAAACGGCTGCGCGTGACGGCGGAGAAAATCCTTGACGAGGCGATCCTCGAGCGAATGGAAACTGATCACCACGAGACGCGCTCCGGTGGCGAGCCGTGGCAGCGCGCGCTCCAGCCCTACCGACAATTCCTGGAGCTCCTGGTTGATGTAAATCCGTATAGCCTGGAAAGTCCGCGTGGCCGGATCCTGACTCCGATCGCGCTGCGCCCGCGGGCCGATGGCTTCGGCAACGATCGCGGCCAGTTGCCGCGTGCGGAGGACCGGCTCGCGCGAGCGAGCCGCAACAATCGCTCTTGCAATCTGTTTAGCAAACCGTTCTTCACCATAGTTTGCGATTACCTCCCTGAGTTCTCGCTCGGTCACCGAGCCTAGCCACTGCGCGGCGCTCTGCCCGTGCGAGGGGTCCATGCGCATGTCGAGCGGGCCATCGCTGCGGAAGGAGAAGCCGCGCTGAGGATCGTCGACCTGCGGCGAGGACATGCCGAGGTCGAAAAGCGCGCCGTCGACTTGCACGGTCCCTTCCGCATCGAGGATTTCGGCAAGCGCGGAGAACGACGCGCGGTGGAAACGGAAGCGCGGGTCGCGCCATTGTTCCGCTTCGGTCTGCGCGGCCGGATCGCGGTCGATGGCAATGAGCCTGCCACCGCGATCAAGCAACTCGAGGATGCGCCGACTGTGTCCGCCGCGACCGAACGTCGCGTCGAGGTAGGCGCCGCTCGGTTTGATCGCCAGTGCAGCCACGGCTTCGTTGAGCAGGACCGGTCGATGCGCCGCATCGGCGGTCAAAGCGAGAAACCGTCGAGCTCGGGCGGCAGACCGTCCGCGGGAAACGCGACCGCCTGTGCCGTGCGCTCCTGCCACTTCGTCTCGTCCCAGAGCTCGAATCGCTTGCCCTGACCCACGAGGACTACGTGCTTGTCGAGTGCTGCGAATTGCCGCAGCGAGGGTGGCACGAGTATTCGTCCGGCGCCGTCCAGCGCAACATCATCCGCGTGACCGACGAGAAGACGCTGCAGACTGCGAATCTTTTCGTTGAAGCTCGACAGCGCCATCAGTCGCTGCTGGATCGGCTCCCACTCGGGCAGCGGATACAGCAACAGGCAGTGGCCAGGGTCGGCGGTGAGAACCAGTCGCCCCTCACCGTTATGCGTGAGCGTGTCGCGATAGCGAGCGGGAATCGCCAGGCGGCCTTTGTTGTCGAGCGCAAGATGCGTGACCCCTCGAAACACCACGCTTCCTCCTAGAGCGCCGCCCTGCGGTGAGCGCCCACTTTGACCCACTTTTACCCACCGTCTGCCACTATAGGAGAATCGATTGACCCGGTCAACATTGATTTTGGTTTTTTAACAAGGACTTACAGCATTTGTTGTACTAATCACAAATATGCAATATAAATAGTGAGTTAGCATGCTTTTTGAAAGTTTCGCATCAGCAATCGCCCGTAACCTGCACTCAACCCCTCCGCGAGGGCAGTCGGGGTCTGTTCCAGTCGATATGCCAACGGCATCGAACTCATTGTTTTACGGGTCGTTGTGGCCCCCGCAGAGAGGGGCGGAGCTCTTTCGCGCTCGAGGCCGAGTCGCGTTGCGCGCTCGGTCCCCTCGGGCCGCTCGGATCCGCGCAGGTTCTTGCGGCGCGTTCAGCGACATATCGCCAGATGGCGCGATCGACGCCAGGTGTGCTGCCGATCGAGCGAGCTCTCGGCGCAGAGCGCGCGTGGGAACCTGATGCACGAGTGTTGCCGCGCAGTTCGGCGCGACTCAGGCGAACGGAGAATAGCGACGCGAGGTGCGGCGCGCGTCTTGCGGCAGGTCGATCTCGTCGAACGCGGTCAGCGCGCGCCTTATCTCGCGCGCCCGACCGCCACATTGCGGTCCACGAGCTGCCGAGGCGTTACGAGCGTGGAGGTCGGCGGGTGAGGCGCGGGATTGCGGCAGCGAAGTTATCGGTGGCGCGCCCGACAGGAGTCGAACCTGTGACCTTTGGCTTCGGAAACCAACACTCTATCCAACTGAGCTACGGGCGCACGCGGCGGATTTTACCGCGCGCAGAGAAGCGACGTCCATCGGACTTCGCCGCAGGAGGCGTCGAACGCTATAATTTGATATTTTGTCCGCGGCCATGTCAGCGTGCCGCCCTTCCGAGGAAGGTTCGATGAGCGACGAGCACAGCTCTTTCATCAAGACGCCGAAGCAACTCGCCATTGTCGTCGCGCTTGCGTTCGCGATCCCGGTGACGCTCATCGTGCTCCTTTCGCAGCTCGTGACAGGAATCACGCCCGGATCCGGATCCCAGTCCGAAGCCGAGGTGCTCGATCGTATCCAGCCCGTCGGTCGGGTCACGCTCGCGGAGGCCAAAGCTGCGACCGGAAGCAAGAGCGGAGAGCAGGTGTATCAGGCCGTGTGCAAAACCTGTCACGAGGCTGGCCTTGCCGGCGCTCCGAAGTTCGGCGACAAGGCTGCGTGGTCGGCGCGAATCAATGCCGGCATCGATGCGCTCTACGCGAGCGCGATCAAGGGCAAGAACGCGATGCCGCCAAGGGGCGGCTCGCCGGATCTGAGCGATCTCGAGCTGGAGCGCGCGGTCGTGTACATGGCGAATCGTGCGGGCGCGAGCTTCAAGGAGCCGCCCGCACCGACCTCTCCCGCCGCGCCTGCTGCGTCTTCTCCGCCGCCAGTCGCAGCAGCGGCGGCGTCGCCCGTGCCTGCCGCCGCAGCAGCGCCCGCGAGCGCTGGCCCACTCGACTTGGGCAGCGCGACCGCGTTGATGCAAAAAGACGGATGCGCGGCCTGCCACGCGGTCGACAAGAAGATTGTCGGACCCGCGTACCAGGACGTGGCGGCCAAATATCGCGGCGACAAGGACGCGTTCGCCAAGCTGGTCCAGAAGGTCAAGACAGGAGGTGCCGGCGTCTGGGGCACGATCCCGATGCCTCCGAACGCGCAGGCACCCGATGCGGACGTACGGGCGTTGGTGAGCTGGATCCTTACGCTCAAGAAGTAGCGAGCGGCTTCGCGGTCGCGCGTTTTCCTCCCGCAACGAATCGGCCCGCCGTCCTTCGGCTTGCCAATGAGCCACTACGTCGTCGGAGACATTCAGGGCTGCTACGACGAGTTCAGGCAGCTCCTGGACATGATCGCGTTCGATCCGGCCCGAGATCGTCTGTGGCTGGTGGGCGATCTGGTCAACCGCGGGCCCGATTCGCTATCGGTCCTGCGCACCGTAATGTCGTTCGGCGCTGCGGCGACGGCAGTGCTGGGCAATCACGATCTGCATCTGCTGATCGTCGCCGCGGGTCATCAAGCTCCGCACAGAGCGGACACCTTGGCGCCCATCCTCGCCGCGCCCGACCGTCCCGCGCTGCTCGACTGGCTGCGCCGGCGCCCGCTCGTCGTGCGCGAAGGCAGCATGCTGCTCGTGCACGCCGGCCTCCTGCCGTCGTGGACGCCGGAGAAGGCAGAGAGCCTGTCGCACGAAGTCGAGACGACGCTCGCCTCGGAGCGATGCGACGAGTTTCTGCGCACGCTCTACGGCGACGAGCCGTTGCGCTGGAGCGAAGCGCTCACGGGCTACGACCGGCTCCGAGTGATCGTGAACGCCTGCACGCGGCTGCGCTTCTGCGGCGGCGATGACACGATGACCCTCGCGGAAAAGCGCGGCCCCGGGCACGCCCCGGCCGGCTACGCGCCGTGGTTCGCACACGCGCAGCGCATGTCCGCCGGTGTCACGGTGTTCTGCGGGCACTGGTCGGCACTCGGCCTGCTGCTCGCGCCGAACGTTCTGATGCTCGACTCCGGCTGCCTGTGGGGCGGCACCCTGACGGCGGTGAGGCTCGACGACCGCCGGGTATTCCAGGTCCCCGGCCGAGCCGCCGTCGCGCCAGTCGCGACGGACTAGAAGAGCGGCTCGCCGAAAGCCGCGGCGTACCTCGCGGCGATCGCTGCGCGCTCGAGACTGTGGTTCTGGCCTCCGCGCGAGGCGATCTTGATCGAGCCGAGTAGAGAGGCGAGGCGCCCGGTGCGCTCCCAGCTCCACCCGCACGCGATACCGAAAAGCAGTCCGGCGCGGTAAGCGTCGCCACACCCGGTCGGATCCACCAGGCCCGCTGGCTCCACAGCGGGTATGTCGATCACGGCGCCGGCAGCGTAAATGCGCGATCCGTCACCACCCTTCGTTACGACGAGCGCCTGCACGCGCTCCGCGATGGCCTCGAGCGCGAGGCCCGTTCGTTCGCAAAGCATCCGCCCTTCGTAATCGTTGACCGCGACGTACTCCGCGCGATCGATCATCTCGACAAGCTCCGGCCCGGAGAAAAGCGGCAGGCCCTGTCCCGGATCGAAGATGAACGGAATCCCGGCGCCGTCGAGGTCGCGCACGTGCTCGTACATGCCCTGCCTTCCATCGGGCGCGACGATCCCCAGGGCGATATCGCCGACATCCGCTACGCGGTTGCGGTGCGATTCGTTCATCGCCCCGGGATGAAAAGCGGTGATCTGGTTGTCGTCGAGGTCGGTGATGATGAATGCTTGTCCCGTATAGGCGCCGGGAACGATGCGCACGCCTTCCGTGCCGATCCCCAGCGTCCGCATACGCTCGACGTAAGTTTGTCCGTCATCGCCCAGCGTTGCCATCACCACCGGCTCGCCGCCGAGCGCCTTGAGGTTGTAGGCGATGTTGCCGGCGGTTCCTCCCCACTCGCGGCGCATCTCTCCGATCTGGAAGGAAACCGAGAGGACGTGCGTTTGCTCCGGCAGGATGTGCCGCGCGAAACGGTCGGGGAAGACCATGATCGTGTCGAGCGCGAGCGACCCGCAGATCAGGGTGCGCGCACCGCTGCCGGCGCGACGCACGACCTCAGCCGCCATGCTCGCGTCCGATCTCGCGCACGATGAATTGCTGGCGCCGAGACACGGGCAGCGCCTCGTTCACGCCGCGAAGTAGCACCTCCCAGTGCGCGTCGCCGTCCGCGCTCACCTGGCGCTCGAAGCCGCGGATTGCGTCGCGCGCGACGAGGCAGTTGCGATGAACGCGCACGAAGCGCTCCCCGAACTCCTCCTCGAGCTTGGTGAGCGACTCCTCGAGCAGGAATTCGCGCTCGGCGGTGCGGATGGTGATGTACTTGAGCTCGGCTTTCAGGTAGATGACCTCCTCGATCGGGACCAGCACAACGCGCGAGCGCTCGGTCACTGACAGGAACCGGCGCGCCGCCGCCGGCAGGCGGTCGAGCCTGGTCTCGGACAAAGGCTTGAGCCGGGGCACCTTCTGCAATGCGGCAAGCAGTCTCTGCACGCGCACGGGCTTGACGAGATAGTCGATGGCATGGACCTCGAAAGCTGCGATCGCGTGCTCGTGGTAGGCGGTAGTAAAGATCAGCACCGGGGGCAGCGGAAGCTTGAGCAGATGCCGGGCGAGCTCGATGCCGTCCATGTCGGGCATGTGGATGTCGCTCAGCACCAGATCGGTCGGAGTGGTGCCCAGCAGCGCCAGCGCCTCGCGCCCGCTCGCCGCTTCACCAATCACGACCAGCGGCAGGGCCGAGGCGCAATCATCGAGCAGCTCGCGCAAGCGCCTGCGCGCCGGCGCCTCGTCGTCGACGACGAGCACTCGCAGCGGCGCCTCACTCATGCTCGCTCTGCGGCAGTGCGGCGGGCCGATACGGCATACGGATGTGCACCTCGTAGCTCTCCCGGTTCAAACGACTCTCCAGGCTCGCCTCGGCGTCGAAATGCAGGGCCAGTCGCTCGCGGATGTTGTCCATCGCCATCTTGTTGCCCGCGTGATGACCGCCGACAGCCTGATAGGGATTGCGCAAAATGGCGTGCACTTCGCCGCGACGCAGGAAGATGTTAATCGCGATCACCCCCGGCGCGCTAGACGGCTCGATGCCGTGGTAGACCGCGTTCTCCAGCAGCGGCTGAAGCACGAGTGGCGGCACCAGGGCATCGCGTGGCATGTTCTCCGTGTGCCACTCGACGAGCAGCCGCTCTCCGAGGCGGAGCTTCTCCAGATCGAGGTACTGTCTGCAGAGCTCGATCTCATCGCCCAGCGGGGCAAGCTGACGATTGTCGCGCATCAGCACGCGGAACAGATCGGCGAGGTCCTGCAGCGCCGCCTCGGCGCGGCGCGGCTCTCGCCGCATGAGCGACAGAACGGCGTTGATGCTGTTGAACAGGAAGTGCGGGCGAATGCGGGCCTGCAGTGCCTGCAGCCGTGCTTCCGAGATTGCCGGCGACAGGGCTTTCGCGCGCAGGTGAAAGTAGAAGAGCATCCCCGCGGCGGAGAACAGCGCGAAAGCGACCTGGTGCGAAGGTGCGGCCGCGAAAGGGTCGAGGCGGAGCGCCGCGAAGGCGGAGCTAAGGCCCAACGTCACGACCGCGATCAACGCCAGTATGCACAGCACGCCGATCTTGTACGGCAGCCGCTCCAGCCAGGGCGCCAGGATGTACAGCAGCAGCAGGTTGACGAGCAGATGCGGCTCGAGCAGCGCGGCCGTCTCGAACCATGCCGACGCAGCCCGACTCCAGTGTGGCTCCCGGGCCAGCACCGCAAGCAGAGCGAATCCGTTGACGGCAAGGAGGATCCGCAGGATGGTGCCGAGATTGCGCAGTTCCGGCAGACGGAGCGGGACGGCCTTTTGATTTATAATCGCGCGCATCGTTGGCTGTCGATCCGGAATCGAGACGCCTCGCGCTCCGGGCGCGGCAGTACCAATTCGTTGCCGCCGGTTATTGTGGGCAAGAGCCCCCGGTGAGGCAAGCCATGGCGACCCGCAAGCCCGATCGCGACGCACCGCCTGCTCGCAGCCGCTCCGGCCGTTTTGACGAGCCGATGTCGGAGCGCATGCAGCGCTTCAACGCGTCGGTCGACTTCGATCGACGCCTCGCCACCGTGGATATCGATGGCTCCCTGGCGCATGCCAGGATGCTGTCAGCGGCCGGCATCATCGAGGCAGCGGATCTCGCGGCCATCGAGAACGGCTTGGCCCAGATCCGCCGCGAGATCGAGAGTGGCGAGTTCGTCTGGCGGCGCGATCTCGAGGATGTTCACTCGAACATCGAGCAGCGGCTCATCGCGCTTGCTGGCGACGCCGGAAAGAGGCTGCACACGGCGCGCTCGCGCAATGATCAGGTCGCTACCGATCTGCGGCTATGGCTGCGGGGTGCCATCGACATGCTCGCGGGCCGACTGCGCGAGCTGCGGATCGCGCTGCTCGACCTCGCGGAAAAGCAGGCCGAGACAATCATGCCCGGGTTCACTCATCTGCAGGTCGGTCAGCCCGTGACCTTCGGACACCATCTGCTCGCTTACGAGGCGATGCTCGCGCGCGACAGCGAACGACTGGCAGAGTGTCGCCGACGGGTCAACCGACTTCCCCTCGGAAGCGCAGCGCTCGCCGGCACCGGCTTTCCGATCGACCGCCGCCGCGTGGCGACGGCGCTCGGCTTCGAAGCGCTGTGTGAAAACTCGATCGACGCCGTGTCGGACCGCGACTTCGCGGTCGAATTCGCGGCGGCCGCCGCGCTCGCCATGGTCCACCTCTCCCGCCTCGCCGAGGAGCTCGTACTGTGGTCGAGCCCGCGATTCGGCTTCGTGCGGATCGCCGACCGCTTCTGCAGCGGAAGCTCCATCATGCCGCAGAAGAGGAACCCTGACGTTGCGGAACTGATCCGCGGCAAGAGTGCGCGCGTCATCGGGCACGCGACAGCGCTGCTCGTGCTGATGAAGGCGCAGCCGCTGGCGTACAACAAGGATAACCAGGAGGACAAGGAGCCGCTCTTCGACAGCGTGGATACACTCAGCGACTGCCTTGCCATTGCGACCGAGCTCGTGGCCACTGGGGTCGAGGTGGTGCCCGAGCGGATGCGCGCCGCCGCGAGCGAGGGTTTCGCGACCGCCACCGACCTCGCGGACTATCTGGTGCGCAAGGGCCTCTCGTTCAGGGACGCGCACGAAGCCGTCGCGAGAGCCGTCCGGCGAGCCGACGAGAAGAGCTGCGATCTGCAGGACCTCCCACTCGAGGAGTTGCAGCGATTCGCTCCGCAGATCGAAGGGGACGTCTTCAGCGTGCTCACGCTCGAAGGTTCGGTGGCGAGCCGTCGCAGCCCGGGTGGGACGGCTCCCGTGCGCGTGCGCGCGGCGATCCGCGCCGCCCGCGCGGCGCTTGGCAAGCGATGAGCCCGTGGGAGCGCCGCCCCCGGCGCGGATCGACAACACCAACCTGAGGAGCGTGCATGGAGGCGAAGAAGACGGCCTTTCTGGGCCTGGGCGTGATGGGCTTCCCGATGGCGGGACATCTGGCGCGAGCCGGCCATGCGGTAACCGTCTACAACCGCTCGGGCACGAAGGCGACGCAGTGGGCCGAGAAGATCGGCGCCGCGCATGGCGGCAAGAGCGCGCCCACGCCATCAGCGGCAGCCGCCGGCATGGATCTTGTCATGGTCTGCGTCGGCAACGACGAGGACGTGCGCGCGGTAACGCTCGGTCCCGAAGGGGCGCTCGCAGCGATGAAGCCGGGTGCCGTGCTCGTCGATCACACCACCGCCTCGGCAACCCTCGCGCGCGAGCTGTACGCCGCCGCCAAGAACCGAGGCGTGCGCTTTCTCGATGCGCCGGTCTCCGGCGGGCAGGCGGGTGCCGAGAACGGCAAGCTCACCATCATGGTGGGTGGTGACGCCGACGCCTTCGCGCTCGCCGAGCCCGTGCTCTCCTGCTATGCGCGAGCAGTCACGCTCATGGGTGGCCCGGGCTCCGGGCAACTCACGAAGATGGTGAACCAGATCTGCATCGCAGGTCTTGTGCAGGGTCTGTCCGAGGGCATCAATTTCGGCATGCGCGCAGGCCTGGACATCGAGCGAGTGCTCGACGTGATCGGCAAAGGCGCCGCGCAGTCCTGGCAGATGGACAACCGAGGCAAGACGATGGCCGCCGACAAGTTCGACTTCGGCTTCGCCGTCGACTGGATGCGTAAGGATCTCGGAATCTGCTTCGCGCAGGCGCGGGCCGACGGCGCGGCGCTGCCGGTCACTGCGCTTATCGACCAGTTCTACGCGCGGATTCAGGCGCGCGGCGGCGGCCGCTGGGATACCTCGAGTCTCATCCGCCTTCTGCGCGATAAGACCTGAAGCGGCCTCGGTGGCTCAGGACGCCGGCTGCGACTCGAACTCGATCTCGAAGGTGATCTCCGCAGTCTTGGCGAGCATCAGCGTCGCAGAGCAGTATTTCTCTTTCGACAAGCGCACGGCGCGCTCGACCTGAGCGCGGTTGAGCCCCGCCCCACTGACGCGATATCTGAGGTGAATGCGCGTGAACACCTTCGGGTCTTCGGGCGCTCGCTCGGCCTCCGCTTCGACGACGCAGTCGCCGATGGGCTGCCGCGCTTTGCGCAGAATCCAGACGACGTCGAAGGCGGTGCACGCGGCCGTTCCGGCAAGCACGAGCTCCATCGGACGCGGCGCGAGGTTGCGACCTCCTGCCTCCGGCGCGCCGTCAACGAGAAGTGCATGCCCGCTGCCCGTCTCGCAGACGAAGCTGACACCGTCGATCCATTTGACCTTGGTCTTCATCGCACTCCCGGTTTTGTTGAATCAAACTTGCCTGCTCGGCCCCGCGGGAGGCGGCCTAGCTTGCGTTGTGCGCTGCAATATGCGAGCATGAAAACAGCTTGGCGGCGGCCGCCTCCGGCGGCCCGACGCGGGCCATTCCTCCATCCTCCTCCTATGGCGGAATGTTTGCGCGGCCTTCGGGCCGCGTCTTTTTTGCACTGCCACGAAGAGGAGATAGTCGGCGGCAGGAAGGCCCGGGCGGCAGGACGGTGAGTTTGACAGCACGCTTTGCCCCATATTATCATTTAAAGCTTTGAAAAATCGAAGCGAACCGGCACTTTGACCATGAAAACCTACGTCGCCAAACCCCAGGACATCCGGCGCGACTGGTACGTCGTCGACGCGAGCGACAAGGTGCTCGGGCGGTTGGCCAGCGCCATTGCGAAGCGCCTGCGCGGCAAGCACAAGCCCATCTATACGCCTCACGTGGACACTGGCGACTTCATCGTCGTCACCAACGTCGAGAAGATCAAGGTTACCGGCACCAAGGCGGACGACAAGCTCTACCATCGGCATAGCGGCTACCCCGGAGGCGTACGCACGGTCAGCTTCGCGCAGCTGCAGGCGCGCTTTCCCGAGCGCGCTCTGGAGCATGCGGTCAAAGGCATGCTGCCCAAAGGACCGCTTGGCTACGCGATGCTGAAAAAGCTCAAGTGCTACGCGGGCCCTGCACATCCGCATGCCGCCCAACAGCCCAAGCAACTCGAACTGTAAGGTCTCATCATGATCGGCAATTACTACTACGGCACCGGCCGCCGCAAGAGCGCGGTAGCGCGTGTCTTCCTCAAGCAGGGCTCCGGCAAGTTCGTAGTGAACGACGCCCCGGTGGACGAATTCTTCACGCGCGAGACCGGACGCATGATCGTTCGCCAGCCGCTGAAGCTCGTCAATCACGAGACTACGTTCGACATCCTGGTCAACGTGCATGGCGGCGGCGAGTCCGGGCAGGCGGGCGCGGTGCGCCACGGCATCACCCGTGCGCTGATCGACTACGACGCGCAGCTCAAGTCGGCGCTTTCCAACGCCGGGCTCGTGACGCGGGACGCGCGGGAGGTCGAGCGCAAGAAGGTCGGGCTGCACAAGGCGCGACGCCGCAAGCAGTTCTCGAAGCGCTGATCGGTCTAGGAGTTTGATACGGAAAAGGGCCGCGCAGCGCGGCCCTTGGTTTTTCACGCCGCATCGATCCGCGCGATCCCGCCGTGAAGAACCAACCCCCTATTCCAATGTCATAAATGCGACTGTGCGGTGCTAGAATCGAAAGCGCATGCGCGAGGGCGAGATGATCGAGGTTGGCATTGTCGGCGGTACCGGCTATACGGGCGTTGAGCTGCTGCGCCTGCTCGCCGCGCACCCGCAGGCGAAGGTACGCACGATCACCTCGCGCAAGGAGGCGGGCTTGCCGGTCGCGCAGATGTTTCCCAGCCTGCGCGGACATTACGACGAGCTCAGCTACTCCGACCCCGCGACGGCACGCCTTGATCAGTGTCGGGTTGTCTTCTTTGCCACGCCGCACGGCGTGGCGATGGCGCAGGCCCGGGAGCTGGTCGCAGCAGGCGTGAAGATTATCGATCTCGCGGCCGATTTCCGCCTCAAGGACGTCGCGGAGTTCGAGCGCTGGTACAAGATGCCGCACGCCTGTCCTGAACTCCTCGCCGAATCGGTCTACGGGTTGCCGGAGATGCATCGCAAGGCGATCCGCGGCGCGCGTATCGTCGGCAACCCCGGCTGTTATCCGACGGCGATTCAGCTCGGCTTCCTGCCTCTCATCGAGGCGGGCATCGTCGACTGCGCTCACCTCATCGCGGATGCGAAATCGGGCGTCTCGGGCGCCGGCAGGAAGGCCGAGCTCGACCTCACGTTCAGCGAAGCGTCCGACAATTTCAAGGCTTACAACGTAGGCGCTCATCGCCACCACCCGGAGATCGTCCAGGGGCTCAGCGCAGTCAGCAAGGAGTCCCTGAAGCTCGTGTTTACGCCGCATCTGGCACCCATGATCCGCGGCATATTTGCCACGCTCTATGCGCGGATCACCAAGCCGGAGGTCGACCTGCAGGGCCTCTACGAGAAGCGTTACGCGGGGGAGCCGTTCGTGGACGTGATGCCGGCGGGCAGCCACCCCGACACGCGCTCGGTGCGCGCTGCGAACGTCTGTCGCATCGCCGTGCACCGGCCGCAGGGCGGCGATATCGCCGTCGTTCTCGCCGTCGAGGACAACCTCGTCAAAGGCGCTGCCGGGCAAGCGGTCCAGAACATGAATCTGCTGTTCGGCCTGCCCGAGACGACCGGTTTGATGGAGCCCCCGGTCCTTCCCTGATGCCACCGACGATTCGCACGCTCGGTCGCCGACTGCGACAGACCTTCGGCATCAGCGCGCCGCGCATGGCCGTGCGGACGCACCTGTCGTGGCGCTGGAGGGTGCCGGCGCTGATTGCAGTTCTCGTCGTCATTGCGGGGATGTGGTGGTGGGGCTTCGACTTCGGGCAACTGCTGAGCGGCTTGAATCGCGGCGCGGTAGCCGAGAAGCAGGCCAAGCTCGAAGCGGATCTCGCCGTCGCGGTGAGCGAGAATACCCGGCTGCGGGCGAAGGCGGCTGAACTCGAGAGCGACCTGAACATGACTCGCGGAGCGCAGGCTACTCTGTCCAAGCAGGCGCTCGATCTGCAGAACGAGAACACACAGATGAAAGAGGAACTCGTCTTCCTGCGCACCTTGTTCAGCGAAAGCGGCAAGCCCGGGTCGATGAGCATCCAGCGCCTTGCGGTGGACCGGGATGGTGACGGGGCGTACCACTTCAGTATCCTCATCGTTCGGGGTGGAAAGCCGACCGACGATTTCACCGGCCAGATGACGCTCCTCGCCGCGGTTTCCGAAGGAGGACATACGTCGACGCTCAACCTGCCCGACGACCAGCCGGAGACCGCCGGCGTGCTAAGCCTCCACTTCAAGTATTATCAGCGCATCGAAGGCACGTTCCGCGTGCCGCCTGGCGCCCTGGTGAAAAGCGTCCAGGCCCGCGTGCTCGAGCCGGGGCAGTCGTCGCCGCGGGCGACGCGCAGCTTGAATCTCACGTAGGAGGGCCCAATGTTCAAAAAAGGCAAATCCCCGCCGCAGAAGCGCATCGACAGCTTGATCGGGGCCGGAACGACCGTGCATGGGGACGTGAGCTTTTCGGGTGGGCTGCGCATCGACGGGGCGGTATACGGCAAGGTCGAGACTACGGACAATCAGCCCGGCACGCTCGTCGTGAGCGAGCACGCACGCATCGAGGGCGAAGCCCGGGTGTCGCACGTGGTCATCAACGGGAGCGTATCAGGGCCCGTGACGGCGAACGATTACCTGGAACTGCAAGCGAAGGCGCGGGTCAACGGTGATGTGGTGTACCGCACGCTCGAGATGCACGTCGGCGCGGTCGTCCAGGGCAAGTTGATCCACAACCAGCCCGAGTCGGCCGACGTGGTCGAGCTGAAGCGGGCGACCCCGGAGTAGGCGGCCCCACGACGTGGTTGACCACGGGCTCCGCCATCTGCTACCTTGAATCGAAGCAACCTGGGAGCTGGCAATGAACGCAATGACTGAAATGCCCGCGCCGCTGGTCTTTACCGACGCGGCTGCAGCCAAGGTAAGGACGCTGATCGACGAGGAAGGCAACCCCGGCCTGAAGCTCAGGGTATTCGTCACAGGGGGCGGTTGCTCGGGGTTCCAGTACGGGTTCACCTTCGATGAGGAGGTCGCCGAGGACGACACGCGGATGGAAAAGAACGGTGTCACGCTCCTCATCGATCCGATGAGCTACCAGTACCTTGTCGGCGCGGAGATCGACTATCAGGAAGGCCTCGAGGGCGCGCAGTTCGTGATCAAGAACCCGAACGCCACCTCCACCTGCGGCTGCGGTTCCTCGTTCTCGGCCTAGACTTCGCCAGTCTCCTGGCAACGGGGGCCGAGCGCCCCCGTTTGCGTCTCTGGCTGGCCCCTTCGAGTGATTTCTAGGCGCCCTCGGCGTCGGGAAATCTTACAACTCGGTTCGCCTTGTGACGGACAGCAACGGCCGCCGTTTTCTTTTCTAGCGCGGATAGATCGCGCCGAGCACCCTCGGGCCGCTGGCGCCCGTCGCTGCGGGAAGGTTGCCCGCGCGGCCGGCAAGCGCCTCTCGCGCAAGCCACGCGAAGGCGAGCGCCTCCACCTCGGTGACGGGCACGCCGTAGGCGGCGGTCGACGTCACGCTCCGCGGCGCCAGGGCCGACTCGAGCTCGCGCATTAGCATCCCGTTGTTTGCACCGCCGCCGCAAACGAGGAATTCGGCGGCGTCTGCACAATGTGCTCGCGCCGCGGCCGCGATAGTGCGCGCGGTCAGCGCAACCAACGTTCGCTGGACGTCTTGCGCAGAGTAAGCGGACTGCAGGCGTTGCTCGACCCATTGAAGGTTGAAGTAGTCGCGACCGGTGCTCTTGGGCGGCGCCAGAGCGAAATATCTATCGGACTCGAACTCAGCGAGCAGCCGCGGAACCAGTTTCCCACCGGCGGCCCAGGCGCCGTCGCGATCGAAGGGCTGCCCGAGGTGACGCTCGCACCACGCATCGAGCAGGACGTTGCCGGGGCCGGTATCGAAGCCGCGTACGGTCCCATCCGGGGGAAGGTCGGTGAGATTGGCAATGCCGCCCATGTTCACGACGGCGCGATGGGCGCGCGAGCCACCGAACATGACGCCGTGAAATGCGGGCACCAGCGGAGCGCCTTGCCCGCCGGCCGCGATGTCGCGGCTGCGAAAGTCGGCGACGACGGTGATGCCCGTCCGCTCCGCCAGCCGGGCCGGGTTGGCGAGCTGCACGCTGTAGGCGAGCTCGGGGCGATGGCGAACCGTCTGCCCATGAACGCCGATCGCCGCGACCGTCTTCGCCGCGAGTTGCGCCCGGGCCAGCACGGTGGCGACTGCCTCCGCGCAGCAATCCATGAGTGCGTTGGCCGCCAGCGCGGCGCGATGGATCTCGTCTTCGCCCGCACGTTGCAGTCCGATGAGCTCGTTGCGTAGCGCCGCCGGAAACTGCACATACGCCGCGGCAATCCGGCGCAGCGGCGCAGCACCAAAATCGGCGACGACCGCGTCGACACCGTCGACGCTGGTCCCGGACATCAGCCCGATGTAGATCTCGGACACACGCTCGGTCACTCGCCGCCGGCGAGCGCCATGCCGCGCGCCAGGGCGAGCTCCGCCGCGAGCGGCGCGACCACTGCTGCGTACGCCTCGCGCTGGTCCGAAGGCACCGGCTGCGCAGTGGGCAATGCAATCGTCAGCGGGTTGCGCTGCACGTTGCTCACGCGAAATTCATAGTGCAGATGCGGGCCGGTGGCCCAACCCGTCTGGCCCACGTAGCCGATCAGCTCGCCTTGGCGCACTGTGCTGCCGGCCTTCAGACTGCCGGCGAAGCGCGATAGGTGCGCGTACAGCGTCGAGTACGCGCCTCGATGCTGGATCACGATCACGTTGCCGTAGCCTGTCTGGCGTCCGACCAGCACGACTCTTCCGTCGCCGGTTGCGCGCACCGGGGTGCCTGTCGGAGCGGCGAAGTCCACTCCTTTGTGCGCGCGCCAGGTGTGCAGGAAGGGATGCAGCCGGGCGAGCGAGAAGCCGGAGGTAATGCGTGTGAACGCGACCGGGGAACGCAGGAACGCTTTCCGGAGGCTCCTGCCGTCCTCCGCGTAATAGCCGTCGCCGCCATCCGGTCCATGCCAAAGGAAGGCACGATAGGAGACGCCTTTGTTGACGAACTCCGCGCCCAGAATGCGGCCGGCGTCGACAGGTTCGCCCTCGATGTAGCGCATTTCATAGACGACGGCGAAGCGATCGCCCGCGCGAAGGTCGTGAAGGAAGTCGATGTCCCCCGAGAAGATATCGGCAAGCTGCATCGTCACCGCGTCCGGCAAGCCGACGTCGTCTGCGCCGGCAAACAGCGACGACCGGATAGTTGCGGATCGCAGCTCGAGTCGAACGGCAACCCGGGGCCTGCGCTTTTCGGCAACGAATCCTTCGCCCACCCGGTCCACTGCGAGCTGCTCGCCGGTCGGGAGCAGGTATCGCAGCGCCATGATGCGTCCATCGGTATCGGTCTGGACGCGCACCGGCTTGCCCGGACGAAGCTGATAGAGCGCTCGCGCGCCCGCATCGGTATGAAAGTAACGCATGGCTGTGGAGTCGCCTGCGCCCAGCCGCGCGAGCACGGCTCCCAGCGTGTCCCCACGCCTGATCCGCTCCTCGCGCCAGTAGCCATCGTCGGTCGACGCCTGCCCGAACGCCGGCAGCGCAAGCTCGCGGAGAACGCGCTGCGTTTCAACATTCTCCTCCGTCGTGCCGGGCACCAGCGCGAATGCGGCGACGACACCCGCCACCGTCAGCGCAGCGACCGCCGCGAAACGTCCGAGCGACCAGGGTCTGACTGACGCCAGCACGCTTTGCGGTAATATTGCGAGCTTCTGCAGCAACCTTTGATCCACTCGACCTTCCATGCCTGCGGCCCCGCTCGCGCGGTCCGCCGGATTGTAGCAGAAGCACCAACCACGCCATGAAATTCGACATCGAGCAGCAGCTCGCCGTGTTCAAGCGAGGCGCGGACGAGTTGATCGTCGAAGCCGAGCTCGCCGACAAGCTCGGCCGCGGCCGCCCACTGCGAATCAAGGAGGGCTTCGACCCGACGCGTCCGGACCTGCACCTGGGTCACACCGTGCAGTTCAACAAGCTAAGACAGCTGCAGGACCTCGGCCACCACATCATCTTTCTGATCGGAGATTTCACCGGCATGATCGGCGATCCGACCGGGCGCAATGTCACGCGTCCGCCGCTCAGCCGCGAAGAGCTGGATGCGAATGCCAGGACTTATACCGATCAGGTGTTCCTAATTCTCGACCGCGAGAAGACCGAGGTGGCGTTCAACTCGAAGTGGCTGCAGGCGCTCGGCGCCGACGGGATGATCCGCCTCGCCGGGAAATACACGGTCGCACGCATGCTGGAGCGCGAGGATTTCGCCACACGCTACCGGGAGGGCCAGCCGATCGCCGTGCACGAGTTCCTTTATCCGTTGGCGCAAGGCTACGATTCGGTCGCCCTAAAGGCCGACGTCGAGCTGGGAGGAACCGATCAGAAATTCAACCTGCTCGTCGGGCGCGAGTTGCAGCGCCACTACGGCCAGGAGCCGCAGTGCATTCTTACTCTGCCGCTACTCGAGGGCCTCGACGGCGTCAACAAGATGTCGAAATCCCTCGACAATTACGTAGGCATCACGGAGCCGGCGGGCGAGATGTTCGGCAAGCTGATGTCGATCTCCGACGATCTCATGTGGCGCTATTACGAGCTGCTCTCGTTTCGCCCGCTGGCGGAGATTGCTGCGCTCAAGCGCCAATGCGCTGAAGGACGCAACCCACGCGAGGCGAAGGTGATGCTCGCGCAGGAGATCGTCGCGCGGTTCCACTCGAAGGCGGCGGCGGAGCAAGCGCTCGCCGAGTTCGATGCGCGCTTCAAGCAGGGCGCAATGCCGGAGAACATGCCGGAGTACACGATGACGGTGCCAGGCGCGTTTCCGAACGGCTTTCCAATCGCTCAACTCGCCAAGGCCGCAGACGTGGTCACTTCGACTTCGGAGGCGTTGCGCCTCATCCAGCAGCGCGGCCTGCGCGTCGACGGCGACGTAGTCACCGACAAGTCGCTGACGATTCCCGCAGGCCGCACGGTTGTCATCCAGGCCGGCAAGCGGAAGTTCGCGCGCGTCACGCTGCGCTAGCGCCGACGGCCCCTAGCCGCGGAGACCCGGATTTCCGGCCACGCCTTCAAGCGCTGGCGACTCGACGGTCACCGCGGAGATCGTCTTCTTCGAGCGCAGATAGCGCGCCAGAACATCCCAGACGGGCTCGCCGCCCGCAGCGCGCGCCTCGTCGGTAACGGGCGCCCAGCCGGCGACTTTGTACTTCTTGTCCGCCTCGAGCGGGCTACCTCTCAAGGTGAGGTGCGAGATGCGTGCACCCGTGCCAGCGTTCGGAGCGCAGGCATAGCGCAGTCCCCCGACTCGCACCATGTCACCGCCCTGCTGGTAGTAGGGGTCTGGGTTGAAGAGATTATCGGCCACATCCTCGAGGATCGCCTTGATCGCCTCGCCACTCAATTCGCTCACGGTGACGTAAGGATAGGTGATCGCCGTCTGGTTCAAGATCTGCTCCATGTCGATCGCCTCCCCCGGCACGAGCGTCGGGCCGAAGCGAAACCCGGGCGAGAAGGCGATCTCGGCGTTCTTCTCCGCCATGAGGCCGTCGAGGATGAGCTGATCGAAGCTGCCGTTGAAGTTGCCTCGGCGATAGAGCAACGTTTCCGTTACCGCCAGCCTGTCCTCGAGTCGGCTGCGATACGGTTCGCGGAGTCGCTCGATGAGTGCCGCCATGTCGCGGTCCTCCGGGAGCAAGTTCGAGAACACCGGCAGCAGCCCATAGCGATAACCGCTGACGGCGCTGCCCTTGACCTCGAGATCCAGCACGCCGAGGAATTTTCCGTTGCAGCCGGCGTTTGTCACGAGGGTGCGGCCGCCGCGATTGCCGATGATCGAGGGGGCCGGCATGCCGTCGTGCGTGTGGCCCCCGAGGATCGCATCGATGCCGCTCACGCGCGAGGCCAGCTTGAGATCAAGGTCCATGCCGTTGTGGGACAACAGGACGACCACGCGAGCGCCCTTGGTGCGCACGTCGTCGACGAGCCGCTGCAGCCCTTCCTCGTGGATACCGAAGGTCCAATCGGGAACGAGATAGCGCGGGTGGGCGATCGGCGTGTAAGGGAACGCCTGGCCGATCACCGCAACGGGCACGCCGTTCTGCTCGCGCATGACGTAACCCGGGAACACGGGGTCGCCGAAGTCTGCCGTGCGGACGTTCTGTGCCACGAATTCCGTATGTCCCTTCAGCGCACCGACGAGTTCCTGCACGCGGTCAGCTCCGTAGGTGAACTCCCAGTGCGCCGTCATGATGTCCACGCCGAGCTGCTTGGTCGCCTCGACCATATCGCCGCCGCGCGTCCAGAGCGCCGTTGCCGATCCCTGCCAGGTGTCGCCGCCGTCGAGGAGCAGTGCGCCCGGACGATCCGCCTTGAGCCGCTTGACCAGTGTGGCGAGGTGGGCGAAACCTCCAAGCTTGCCGTAGGTGCGCGCCGCGTCGGCAAAGTCAAGATAGGTGAAGGCGTACGCCTGTCGCGTTCGCGTCTTCAGCGCGAAGTGTCTGAGCAGCGCCTCGCCGACCAGATGCGGCGGCTTGCCCGCCGCGGCACCCACGCCGAGGTTGACGCTCGGCTCGCGGTAGTAGCCGGGAAGGAGCTGCGCGTGGCAATCCGTGAAGTGCAGCAGATGTACGTTGCCGAAACGCCGCACGTCGTAGAAGCCTTCGGCGCTCGTCTGCGCTCGCGCAGGCTCGTCAGCGAGCGGCAACCCGGCCGCCGACGCCGCGGCGAGGGTCCTGAGGAAGTCGCGCCGCTTCACCCTGGAGTTGCCTCGCGCGCCGAGGCAGCGATCACTATCACTGGTTGACCGGAGACGCGGGGTCGAGCAGGAGCGCCGTGAGATCCTTGATCTGCTGCTCGCTGAGAATGCCCTTGTAACCGAAGCGCGGCATGTTGCTGCAGGCAGCGAAAGCTTCGGAGTTGTAGATCTTGCCGAAGGTGTAGCGCTGGACGTCCGCGCTCTGACCGCGCGCTTTGCCGTAGTGATAGAGGCTGGGGCCGATGGTGCCGAAAGCCAGCTCGGACTTCGTCAGCTCGTGGCACGCATAGCAGTTGCCGCCGACAGGTCCGCGGGGATCGTCGGAGAACTGCTTTCCTCGCCCTTCCTGAGCGAGTTTCTCGCCGTTGCGCCAGTCGCCGACAAGCTTGCCATCGGCGGGATAGCGAATGGTCGCAAGATTAGCCTTCTCGATCTCCGCGGCGGCTTCCCTGGAGACGGACTTGCCGGCTGCAGCGCTGCAAATGCGCTGCGCGTCGTCCTGCTCGAGGCGGTCGAGGCCCGCCTGCCCCGCCGGCTTGAACGATTGCTTGAGAACCGCCGTCGCCTTGCTTGCGATTTCCTGGTCGCTGGCCGTGGTCGCGCAGCCGGCCACCGCTACTGCCGCCATGGTCAGCACCCGCAGCCGACGCTTTCCTCCGAGCGTTCGCTCAGCGCTTGATCGCAGGCGCATCGAAGACCGCACCGTTGGAGTTGCGAGCCAGGAACATCGTCAACGCGATCGCAGCATCGGAGCCGAACACGAGTTCGGGGAAGCGCTGCTGGCGGAAGCAGTCGTAGAGGCGCCACTCGAAACTCCGAAGCTCGCCCTGCGACACGCGGTAGGCGGGCCAGGTCGTGTACGCGCGCTGTGCCCCCTCTTTGGTCACCAGGTTCGGTAACTCCTGCAGGCGGATGCGCTTGCCGTCCTCGCCATGGCAGGTCGCGCACGCGAAATCGTGAGTCCCGCCCCGGAAGAAGAACAGCTTCTCGCCCACCCGGTACGCCTCCGCTTCCTTCGGGTGGGTGAGCGGCACATTCATCTTCACGCCGCGGGACTCCGAGGTGATGTAGGCAACCAGCGCCTCGATGTCCGATTTCTTGTCGTTGCCGCTGCCGAAGGGGTTTCGCTTCGCGTCCGCCTCGCTGTAACCCTGAAGCTGGACCATGCACCAGACAAGCCGCGTCTCGAGATCCATGACGCGATCGGTATCGGCAAAATAGCGCGGTAGCTCGGCGTAGACGCCCTGCACCACGCCCGGCCCCTTGCCGAGATCGCAACGCTCGAGCGTGGCCTGTTTCGGCCCGCGCCTTTCCCGCCAGAGGCCCTCGCCGCGCGCCTCCCACAACTCCGCCGGATTGCCATCCTGAAGCGCAGCGCGATACTTCGCGATCTCCTCGCTCACCGAGCCTTGTGCCGCAGCGAGCGGCGCGGCAGCGACGGCCAAGGCAGCGAACAGCGCGCGCAGGCCAGCACGGGCCCGTGCGGCGAGGCGCCGCCCTTCAGGCGATGATCGCCTCATCGGTGCGCTGGTCGCCACGGTTGTCGACCCAGTGAATGACGATTTTGTCGCCCTTGGTGCCGCCCTTGAACTTGAAGGACAGAAACGGGTTCTTGGACACTGCGGGACCCCACTGCGCCGACAGGACCGTCTTGCCGTTCCAGGTCACGCTGACGTTCTGAATGAACCACGCCGGGATCGTCTGGCCATTCGCATCCTTGCGCTGGCCGGTTTCCATCTCGTGGCTCATGAGCACCTTCACCTCGGTGCTGTCGCCCGCGAGGCTCGCGCGAATCTTCATCGGTTCGCTCATTTCAGCCCCCGCATCCGCCGAGCGTCACCTTGATCTCCTTGGACGCGATGTAATAGCGGCCATCCGCCTTCACCAGGGCGTAGACGTTCGAGGTCTGCGCCATCTTCACGCGCGTGAAAACCGCGGCTTCGGTGCCGGGGGCGATATCGAAAACGGCAGCGAGTGTGTTCGGGTTCTTTTCGATCAGGATCGCGATGGCTTCGGTCCTGGCCAGCGCGCTTGCGACCCCGATGGGCACTACGGCGCCGTTCTCGGCGATTTCCGGGGTCTGCACGAAGGCGATGTCCTTGCTCTGGGCCGGCTCGCCCGCAGCGAGTCCCTTCAGCGCTTCGCCAAGGCTGCGCGCGTCGAACGCGGATTTGTTCCAGCCTTCGCCGCGAGCATCCTCGGGCTTGATCAAGCCCGCAGCCGCAGCCAGCGCGACGAGCGTCGCCTGACCTGCGGATCTCAATATCGCTCTGCGTCCGCCATCCATGCGCAAATCTCCGACGCGCGTATTCTAGCAGGCCACGCCTGCTATGCGGCGACGAGCTCGCGCACGAAGTTGGGCAGCGCGAAAGCGGCGCGGTGCATGTCGCCGTTGTAGTACTGGAGATCGCGGATGCGGCGTTGCGCGATGCGACGATCTACTTCGAGCGGGGTGAGATACGACGGGTTGAGCGTCGCCGACGCGCAAGCCATCATCCACAGCCCGCCGTAAAGAGGAATCGGCACGAGGTAGGGAACGACGGTTGCAAAAGCAGCGCGCAGGTTCGCCATCCCGACACGAATCCGGTCCGGGTGTGCCACGGGCGAGGCGATGTGCAGCGTCATCGCGCCCGTCGGATTGAGCCGCGCCGCGCAGGCGCGATAGAAATCCGCGGTGTACAGGGGCTCCGACGGCCCCCCCGGATCGGTGAGATCGAGAACGATGAGATCGTAGGTTCCGCTCGCGTTGCGCACGAAGGCAAGGCCGTCCTCCACCTTGACCTCCAGCCGTGGATCGCCCAGCGCGCCGCGGTGCACGACATCCAGGTACTTGCGGGATATATCGATCACCGCCAGATCGATCTCGACCAGAGTTACTGACTTCATCGTTGGGTACTTGAGCAGTTCCTCGGCCGAACCGCCGTCACCCCCGCCGACAATCAGCGCCCTCTCCGGTGCAGGGTGCGCAATCGCCGAGGTGTGGACAAGATTCTCGTGGTAGAAGAACTCGTCCTTCTCGGAGGTCATGAAGTGACCGTCGAGCCGGAACAGCTTCCCGAAGGGAACCGTGTCGTGGACCTCGACTGCCTGGAACGGCGACTGGAAGCGCTCGAACTGACGTGCCGAGCGAACGAAAAATCCGGTCTCTTCGGTCAGGTACTCGGTAAGCAGGCCTGGCTGGATGTCTCCCGCAGCCTTGCCTTCAGGCATCGCGCCCCCCGCGATGAATCGCCTGGAACTTCGCACGCTCCGGTCGCAGCGCTTCTTGCAGCGTGCGAAACAGCCGTTCGGCCTTCTCCGTGTTGTCGGTGGTGTAGTTGCAAACGTACACGTCGATGGTAACGAAGCCGTGCTCGGGCCAGGTGTGAATCGCGAGATGGGATTCTGCGAGCAGCACGGTGCCGGTTACGCCCTGCGGCTCGAATTGGAAGAAACGATCACCTACGATCGTCATGCCGGACGCCTGGCTCAGTTTCAGACAGAGCGTGCGCAGATCTTCCGAGCGGATCATCTCCGGCGCATTGGCCGGGCAGCCATACCATTCTCCGAGCAGATGAATGCCATCCACTTTTCTTCTCCCCCAGAGTCACGGCGAAATATTGCAGGCCGGTTAAATCGAATATTATTGCCCAAATTCGGTGCCTGGGCGATAATTTTAACGCGTTGCGGCAGCGCCACGCAGCCCCGCGGATCTAGGCGGCCGAGCGCCGCCTCCCGCGCTTCGATCCCTCCGCTTCCAGGACGATGACCGCACCGTTGACCGCGCCCGATCGCGCGCCCGCTCCGCTGCCGGGAGCCGCCGCTGACACCGTACTGCTCGCCAACGCGCTGCGCGCCTTGGCAATGGACGCCGTGCAAGCGGCGAATTCCGGGCATCCGGGAATGCCGATGGGGATGGCGGAGATCGCGGTGGCCCTGTGGAGGCGGCACCTGCGCCACAACCCGGCCAATCCGCGCTGGCCTGACCGCGACCGTTTCGTGCTCTCGAATGGCCACGGGTCGATGCTGCAGTACGCGCTGCTGCATCTGACCGGCTACGCGTTGCCGCTCGAGGAGCTGAAGCGCTTCCGCCAGCTCAACTCCAAGACTCCCGGGCACCCCGAAGTCGGCGTCACGCCGGGCGTCGAGACAACGACCGGTCCGCTCGGCCAGGGACTAGCCAACGCCGTCGGAATGGCGCTGGCCGAGCGCCTGCTCGCCGCCGAGTTCAACCGCCCCGGGCACGCGATCGTCGACCATCGCTGCTACGCCTTCGTCGGCGACGGCTGCCTGATGGAGGGCATTTCACACGAAGCCTGCTCGCTCGCCGGCACGCTGGCACTCGCCAAGCTGACGGTGTTCTACGACGACAACGGCATCTCCATCGACGGCGAGACCAAGGGCTGGTTCACCGACGATACGCCGCGGCGCTTCGCCGCCTATGGTTGGCACGTCATTCCGAACGTCGACGGCCACGACGTCGAGGCGGTGGACGCGGCGATCCGCGCAGCCCACGCCGTGACCGAGCGGCCCACCCTGATCGTATGCAAGACGGTGATCGGCAAGGGCTCGCCCAACCGGGCGGGCACCGAGCTCGCTCACGGGCAGGCGCTCGGAGAAGCCGAAGTCGCGCTAACGCGCGAGGCGCTCGGCTGGCGTTATCCGCCGTTCGAGATTCCCAGGGAAGCCTACGAAGGCTGGGATGCGCGCGACCGCGGGAGCCTGCTCGAGGGCGACTGGACGGCACGCTTTGCTGCGTACCGGGCGGCTCACCCCGAGCGCGCGGCGGAGTTCGAGCGCAGGACGGTCGGCGCCTTGCCCGCCGGATTCGCCGAGCGCGCCGCTGCGTTGCTGCGAGCACAGGCCGTGAAGGCGGAATCGGTAGCGACGCGCAAAGCCTCGCAGCAGGCGCTGGAAGTCCTCGCGCCGGCGCTGCCGGAGTTGATAGGCGGGGCGGCCGATCTCACGGGATCGGTGCTCACCACTTGGTCGGGCAGCAAGACGGTGACCGCAACCGAGCCCGGCAACTACGTTTACTTCGGCGTGCGCGAGTTTGCAATGAGCGCAATCGCCAACGGTCTTTCGCTGCACGGCGGATTCATTCCTTATGTGGGGACCTTTCTCACGTTCTCCGACTACGCGCGAAACGCAGTGCGCCTCGCGGCGCTGATGCGCCTGCGCGCCATCTTCGTCTATACGCACGACTCTATCGGCTTGGGGGAAGACGGTCCGACGCATCAACCGATCGAGCACGCCGCCTCGCTGCGGCTAATCCCCAACCTCGAGCTCTGGCGCCCTTGTGACACCGTAGAGACGGCGGTCGCCTGGGCACGCGCGATCGAGCGCGCCGACGGGCCGACCTGCCTTCTGTTCACTCGGCAGAACGTCCCGTTCCAGAAACGCGACGAGGCGCAGACAGCGGCCATACGGCGCGGGGCATATGTTCTCGCCGACTGGCACGACGCGCCGGGAGAGCGCGTTGTGCTCATTGCCACCGGCTCCGAAGTCGCCCTGGCGATGGCCGCGCGGGTGGAGCTTGCCAAGCAGGGTTTTGCCGCGCGCGTCGTCTCGATGCCGTGCACCAGCGTGTTCGATCGGCAGGACGAGGCCTACCGAGAAGCCGTCCTGCCGGCCGGCGCACGGCGCGTGGCGATCGAGGCCGGCGTCAGCGACTACTGGCGCAAGTACGTCGGCCTGGAAGGCGCGGTGGTCGGCATTGATCGCTTCGGAGAATCGGCCCCCGCGGCAGCCCTGTTCAAACACTTCGGCTTTACCGTCGACCACGTCGTCGCCACGGTGAAGCGCGCTCACAGAGGAGCATGCGCATGACGCTCAAAGTCGCGATCAACGGCTACGGTCGCATCGGCCGCAACGTTCTGCGTGCCCATTACGAGAGCGGGAAGAAACACGACCTTGCGATCGTCGCGCTCAACGACCTCGGCAGCCCGGAAACCAACGCGCATCTGACCCGGTACGACACGGTGCACGGCAAGTTCCCGGGCACCGTCGAAGTCGAAGCGGACTCGATGGTAGTCAACGGCGATCGCATCAAGGTGCTGGCGGTGCGTAACCCCGCGGAGCTGCCGTGGGGCGCACTCGGCGTAGACGCCGTCCTCGAGTGCACGGGCTTGTTCACCACCAAGGAGAAGGCGTCGGCCCACCTGCGGGGTGGCGCAAAAAAGGTCATCATTTCCGCGCCCGGCGGCAAGGATGTCGACGCCACGATCGTCTACGGCGTCAACCACGGGACGCTCAAGGCCTCGCACACGGTGATCTCCAACGCCTCCTGCACGACCAACTGCCTCGCCCCGCTGGTCAAGCCGCTGCACGAGAAGATCGGTGTGGTCAACGGCCTGATGACGACCGTCCACGCGTACACGAATGATCAAGTGCTCACCGACGTCTACCACGAGGATTTGCGGCGCGCGCGCTCGGCCACGATGAGCATGATTCCGACGAAGACCGGGGCGGCAGCGGCGGTCGGGCTCGTTCTGCCGGAGCTCAACGGCAAGCTCGACGGTTACGCGATCCGCGTGCCGACGATCAACGTTTCGATCGTCGATCTCTCCTTCATTGCCGCGCGGGACACGACGGTCGACGAGGTCAACGCGATCATGAAAGCGGCCTCAGAATCCGGACCACTCGCAGGCGTCCTCGGCTACAACAAGGCGCCCCTCGTCTCGGTCGACTTCAACCACGACGCACGATCCTCGGTCTTCGATGCGACCCTGACCAAGGTGTCCGGCCGCCTCGTGAAGGTGGCGTCGTGGTACGACAACGAATGGGGATTCTCAAACCGAATGCTTGATGCGACTACCGCCTTGATGGCCGCTCGATAGCGATGGCGGTCGACCATCCACTGCGGCGAGCTTGAGGTGACCAATCCTTTTACCGCCCATCCGAGGTCGGTCGGCGAGACATACCTCCAGCATTGCGGTTTCGCGTTGGCCTTCGGGGCTCGCATGACAATGGGCGGACTCGCTGCGATCGTACACGCGATGCTCCCGTTCGCATTCATTACGACGGCGAGCCGCGCGCTCGAGGATCTCAACGTCCGGCTCGAACGCTCGCGGCGCGCAGCGCCGAAGGCTTGAGCGCGGAGGGCCGATGGCTCGGTTCAAGCGCATGGCTGATTGCGATCTCGCCGGGCGGCGCGTGCTGATTCGGGCCGACCTCAACGTCCCGCAGGACGCCCGCGGCGCGATCACCGACGACACGCGCATTCGCGCATCCGTGCCGGGGATTCGCGACGCGTTGGAGCGCGGCGCTGCTGTCATGGTCACTTCGCACCTGGGCCGACCGACCGAGGGCGAGTTCAGCGCCGCCGACTCGCTCGCGCCGGTCGCGAAGCGGCTGGGCGAGCTGCTCGCGCGCGACGTGCCGCTGGTGCGCGACTGGGTCGATGGAGGCGCATGGCACGCCGGCCTTCGCCCCGGCGATCTCGTGCTGCTTGAGAATTGCCGATTCAACAAGGGCGAGAAGAAGGACGACGACGCGCTGGCCCGGAAAATGGCTCGCCTGTGCGATGTCTATGTCAACGACGCCTTCGCGACGGCACACCGCGCGGAAGCAACCACGCACGGCATCGCAAAATACGCGCCGATCGCGTGCGCCGGCCCGCTCCTGGCGGCCGAACTCGACGCGCTCGGGCGCGCGCTCTCGCACCCGGCTCGCCCGCTGGTGGCAGTCGTCGGCGGCGCCAAGGTCTCGACGAAGCTCAGCGTGCTCAAGACGCTCGTCGCGAAGGTCGACGTGCTTATCGTCGGCGGCGGCATCGCCAACACGTTCCTGCTCGCGGCCGGCGGCGCGATCGGAAGGTCGCTTGCAGAGCCCGATCTGGTGAGTGAGGCGAAGTCGATCCTGGATTCGTTTCCGGGAAAGGTTCCCATGCCGGTCGATGTGGTCGTCGCGCACGCCGTTGCGGCGGATGCGAAACCGTCGCTCAAGGCAATCGACAACGTCGGCGCGGAGGATATGATCCTCGACATCGGCAAGCAGAGCATCCTCGCGATGCGGGCGCTGCTCGAGACGGCGGGCACGATCGTCTGGAACGGGCCTGTCGGCGTCTTCGAGATCGATGCGTTTGCCGAAGGAACGCGAGCGCTCGCCGAAGCGATCGCGGGCTCGCGAGCCTTCTCGCTGGCTGGCGGCGGCGAGACGGTTGCCGCGATCAACAAGTTCGGCGTTGCGGCGCGCATCGGCTACATCTCGACCGCGGGCGGCGCGTTCCTCGAATTCCTCGAAGGCAGGACGCTGCCGGCGGTCGCCGCCCTCGAGCGGCGCGCCTGAGACCAAGGCGGGAGAAAACCATGCAGCGCGCCACCAAGATCGTCGCCACCCTCGGCCCCGCGAGCAGCAGCCAGGATGTGCTCACGCGGATGCTGGCGGCGGGCGTCGATGTCGTGCGACTCAATTTCTCACATGGCGTAGCGGCTGATCACACGCAGCGCGCCCGCCTCGTGCGCGAGGCCGCCACTTCCCTCGGTCGCGAGGTGGCCATCATGGCCGATCTCCAGGGCCCGAAGATCCGCATCGGCAAGCTCGCCGACGGCAAGGTCACCCTGAAGCCCGGTCAGGTCTACATCCTGGACGCCGACTGCGAGCTCGGTGACAACGAGCGCGTGGGCCTCGACTACAGCGAGCTGCCGCGCGACGTGGCACCCGGGGCCGTGCTACTGCTCGACGACGGCTTGATCCGCCTTCGCGTCGAGTCCGTGCGCCGCAACGAGATCTTCACCCGCGTCGAGGTCGGCGGCGTGCTGTCCAACAACAAGGGGATCAATCGCCAGGGCGGCGGACTTACCGCGCCCGCGCTCACGGCGAAGGACATGGACGACATGAAGACGGCGGTTGCGATCGCCGCCGACTACATCGCCGTTTCCTTCCCGAAGAACAAGGAAGACATGTACATGGCGCGTCAGCTGCTGCGCGCCGCGGGCGGGCAGGCCCTGCTCATCGCCAAGATCGAGCGCGCGGAGGCGATTCCGGTTCTGGAGGAGATCATCGATGCCTCGGACGGCATCATGGTGGCCCGCGGCGATCTGGCAATCGAGGTAGGCAATGCGGCCGTCCCGGCGCTGCAAAAGCGCATGATCCGTGTCGCCCGCGAGCGCAACCGCCTCACCATCACCGCGACGCAGATGATGGAGTCGATGATCCAGAATCCCGTGCCGACGCGAGCGGAAGTCTCGGACGTCGCCAACGCCGTGCTCGACGGCACCGATGCGGTGATGCTCTCGGCCGAGACGGCCGCTGGCCGCTATCCGGTGGAGACGGTCGAGGCGATGAGTCAGATCTGCGGCGAGTCCGAGAAATCGGACACCGTCGAGCTCGATCGCGATTTCCTGAATCGAACCTTCACCCGCGTCGATCAGTCGGTAGCCATGGCAGCGCTCTTCACCGCGCACCACCTGCGCGTCAAGGCGATCGCCGCACTCACCCAGTCGGGGTCGACTGCGCTCTGGATGTCGCGGCATAACTGCGGCTGCCCGATCTACGCGCTCACGCCGGAAGTCGCGGCGCAGCGAAAGATGGCCCTCTACCGGAACGTGCGTCCATTGTTCCTCGAACAGTCCGACGACCGGGAAGGCGTGCTGAGAGCAGGCGAGGATTTGTTGCTCGGACGGGGCCTCGTTCAGAGCGGCGACCTCATCGTGATGACGATGGGCGAGCCAATGGGCAAGTCCGGCGGCACCAACGCTCTCAAGATCGTCCGCGTCGGCGAGCACCGCTAGCGCCCCGAGCAGCGAGAGAGGACCCGCGAGCCTCGCGAGCGGGGGTCGAGCGTCCGCGAGTGGGCGCTGGCGGCCGACGCTCGACGACTCGTCAAAAGTTACGACACAAGGAGGCCGCGCCCCGAGCAGCGAGAGAGGACCCGCGAGCCTTGCGAGCGAGGGTCGAGCGTCCGCGAGTGGGCGCTGGCGGCCGACGCTCGACGATTCATCAAAAGTTACGACACAAGGAGGCCGCGCCCCTTGAGGCGCCTCCCTGCGTCACCAAGTCGCGAACATCGCGACCACCGCGGCAGCCATGCTGCCGGTTGCGAGCCAGCCCAGGGCTTTCAGCCTGCGCGTCACGATGAACTCACCCATGACCTTGGCATCGTCGGCAAGCAGCATCAGTATGACCATGATAGGCACGGCAACGACGCCGTTGATCACGGCGCTCCAGAACAGGGCGCGGATCGGCTCGATAGGAGAGAAGTCGAGCGCAATCCCGCCCAGCGTGGCGAGCGCGATGATCGCGTAGAACTCGCGCGCCTCGAGCAGCCTCAGATCGAGGCCCCGCTTCCACTCGAAGATTTCCGCGACGGCGTACGCCGCCGAGCCGGCGAGCACGGGCACCGCGATCATCCCGGTGCCGATGATCCCCAGCGCGAAGAGAAGAAAAGCGAACTCGCCGGCGAGCGGTCGCAGAGCCCTGGCTGCCTGTGCCGAGGTCTCGATGTCGGTGACTCCCGCCACGTTCAGCGTGGCCGCCGTCCCGAGGATGATGCAGAAGGCGACGAGGTTCGAGAATGCCATCCCGAGGTAGGTGTCAATCTTGATTCGCCGCAAGTGCTCCGCCGCGCCCTCCGGCGCGTGCGCCAGAGCTCCTGCGTCGGGATCGGCATTGAGTTCCTCGACCTCCTGCGAAGCCTGCCAGAAGAACAGATACGGGCTGATCGTCGTGCCCAGCACCGCAACGACCACGGTCAGATACTGCGTCGTCAGGGAGAAGTGCGGCCTGATCGAGTGCGCCGCCACCTCGCTCCACGGAATGTCGATGGTGAGCAGGAGCAGCACATAGGAGAGCAACGCAAGCGTGAGCCACTTGAGGTAGCGCACGTAACGCCGGTAGCTCATGAAGACCTGCAGCAGCAGGCAAGCGATGCCGATCACGACCGCGTGACCGTGCGTCGGACCCCCGACAACAAGCTGCAGCGCGTCACCCATTGCCGCAATATCGGCCGCGATATTGATCGTGTTGGCCACAACGAGTAGTACGACGATGCCGTACACCACAGGCCGCGGAAAGTGTCTCCCGATGTTCGATGCAAGCCCGTGTCCAGTTACGCGGCCGATACGCGCGCTCACCATCTGGATGCCCACCATCAGCGGATAGGTGAAAACGACGGTCCAGAGCGTAAGAAAGCCGAATTGCGCGCCCGCCTGGGAATACGTGGCGATCCCCGACGGATCGTCGTCGGCAGCACCAGTGATCAATCCGGGACCGAGCTGACGGGCCCAGTCGCGTACCCTCTCCTTCATCGCTGCTCCCCGCGGGTGGCCGCGCGAGTATAGCGCGCTCGGTCGCGCCACGATGTGATGGCGCATACCGCCCCGTATCGGTTGAATTCCCTCGCGGGACGACCCCTTGGCACAGGCCTTGCAGTCCCAGTGTCGGCTGACGTGCGGCCTCTCTGGGAGCGATGGATGACGGACGGCGGGCGCTACGCGAAAACGGAAAAAGGAGCGGACGAGATCGTGCTGCGCCGGAACAGCTTGCCGGGCAAGCTGCGCATCATGCTCATCCTCATCGATCCGACGAAGACCGCCGAGCAGCTGCGCATACATGCGGCACGCATCGGCGCACCGCCTGATTTCCTCGAGATCATGCTACGCCACGGCTACATTGCGCCTGTCGGCCCGAAGAGCGCCGGGGCCTTCGTAGCAGCGACACCGTAGCCCGAAGCGTCAGTCCGG
Organism: Casimicrobiaceae bacterium; assembly: GCA_035499135.1. Classification (GTDB taxonomy): domain Bacteria; phylum Pseudomonadota; class Gammaproteobacteria; order Burkholderiales; family Casimicrobiaceae; genus PALSA-1003. The sequence goes on from DATJZM010000152.1 coordinate 57,446, forward strand.
GGCGAGCGTGCAGCGCGGCGCGGTCGCAGCCGCGCAGCTCAGCTTCACGGCGCGCATAGCGGCAGGGCGAGCGCCTGCAGCACCTCGCCGCTGGCGGTATCCTCGACCAGCGCGACGATCGCCAGCGGACCGCGCTCCTGCGGCAGCGACCAGCGAATGCTCCGCTGCAACTCGCCTGCCGGCCCCAGCGGAATGCCGGCCTCCCAGGCGCGAACCACGTTGTCGTGGGCGAGCCGCTTTCCGGCATTCTCGCCAGCTTTGACTTCGCTCACGAGCCCGCTCTGCGTTAGCGCGATGGCGATCGCTGCATGCGCGCGATCGCGCGCTTCCGGCACCCGCACCCGCAAGTCGACCGTCACGGTCCCTGGCGCAGCGTTTTCAAGGTTCAACTCGATGGAGGCTCGGGCAGGTCGGGTGTTGATCGCTGCGATTGGCGCCGCGGGCGCGCCGTTGCGCCACGCGTCGAAGTCACGGCCCTGCAGCAGCACCTGCGGGGTGTAGACGAGATCGCTGCGCCGCCTCTTTGCCTGTTCGTACTGGCGCTTAGTGAACGCGGCGCTGGCAAAGCGATCCTTCCAGCCCAGCCTGTCCCAGTAATCGACGTGGAATGCGAGCGCCACCGCGCCGTCACCGCCCGTGTCGAGCTTGAGCCCACTCAGCCAGCGATCCGCGGGCGGGCAACTGTCGCAGCCCTCCGAGGTGTAGAGCTCGATGAGCGCGACCGCATGGGTCGCGCTCGTTGCACGACACTGCCCCGCGAGCGCCATCGGCGGCATAAGTGTCACTGCCAGGAGGAGGGTCTTGCCCCAGAGCGAGGTCATTCGTCCAATCGTGCGGTGACTGCAGCGTTGGTCGCACCCAGACGTTGCGTCCTTACGAAAAGCTTTCGGCCGCAGCGTGCCAATCCCGTGTGCTAGCATGCGCTCGTCGCGCGGAGCCCGCACGGCATTCGTGCCCGAGCCAATCAGGAGGAAACCCATGGGGCTGTTCAGCATCATTGGCATCATTATCGTCGGCTTCATCATCGGTGTGCTGGCGCGCTTCTTCTATCCGGGGGCAGTGCCGCTTGGATTCTGGCTTACGGTGGCCCTTGGCATTGGTGGGTCGCTCGTCGGGGGCGTACTCGGCAGTTTGCTTTGGAAGACGCCGGACGGAAGGTTTCATCCCGCCGGCTGGTTCCTTTCGCTCATCGGAGCCCTCCTCCTGCTCTGGGTCTACATCAACTTCATGAAGTAGCGGCGCGAGCCCGCAGCGAGGGGCACCACGCGCAGCGTGGGGATCGCGCGAGGCGAGTCGCCGCTGCGGCCGACGCGCGAGAGCTCGCCTCACGAAACGATCCAGGGAGGCCGCCGCGCGAGCCCGTCGCAAGGGGCTCGCGAATACGACGCCCGAATTTCGACGACGCGCAGTTCCGGCTGCGCCTATACTGCCGGCATGTCCAGGCTCCCCTCCCCAGATGTCATGTATCGGGCGCTGGTTCGCCACGACGCTGCATTCGAAGGCATCTTCTACGTAGGCGTCGCGACAACCGGCATATTCTGTCGCCCCACGTGCCGCGTGCGCACGCCGAAACGCGAGAATGTGGCTTTCTTTGCGTCGGTCAGCGATGCGCTGCACGCGGGCTTTCGCCCGTGCCGCCGGTGCCGACCGCTGCACCACGGACGCGAACCGCCTCCGCTCGTCGCGCGGCTCCTCTCCACGGTCGAGCAGCAGCCCGGGGGCCGGCTCCGCGATGCGGACCTGGTCCGCCAGGGCATCGAGCCGTCGACCGCGCGGCGCGCATTCAAGCGCTATTGCGGCATGACCTTTCACGCTTACCATCGCGCGCGGCGAATGGGCCTGGCACTCGCCGACCTGCGCAAAGGGAAATCGATGATCGACCTGCAACTCGACCAGGGCTTCGAATCTGGCAGCGGCTTTCGTACGGCGTTCAATCGCCTGCTGGGCACCGCTCCAAGCCGCGCTCATGGCATCGATTGCCTGTACGCGCGCTGGCTCGAGACGCCCCTTGGACCGATGCTCGCGCTGGCGGACGACCGCGGGCTGGCGCTGCTCGAGTTCGTCGACCGCCGCGGGCTCGAGCGCGAGCTCGAGTCCGTCCAGCGGCGCCTCAAGCGGCGCATTCTCCCGGGGGAGCACGACCATCTGCGGCAGATCGAGCGAGAGCTGCAGGCGTATTTTTCCGGACAGTCGCTGCGCTTGGCAACGCCTATCGCGCTGTCGGGGTCGGAGTTTCAGCGCGCGGTGTGGAACGCTCTGCTCGCGATCCCACCGGGCGAAACGCGATCCTACGCCGACATTGCGGAGGCAATCGGGCAACCGGCGGCGGTGCGCGCCGTCGGGCGTGCCAACGGTGACAACCGCCTCTGCCTCATCGTCCCCTGTCACCGCGTGATCGGTGCTGACGGGAGCCTCACCGGGTACGGTGGCGGCTTGTGGCGCAAGCAGTGGTTGCTCGACCACGAGCGGTCCCACGCTGCGGCCGGTCGCGGCCAGCTCGCGCTCGGCATCCCGGACAGCAGAGCAAGGGCAGCAGAGCTCGCGGTCGGTTGACGTGTCCGCGAGCGATCTCGCTCGCCTGCTCACGCTAGCGGCGCTGTGGGGCGGCTCGTTTGCCTTCATGCGCGTGGCGGTGCCTGCGCTAGGGCCGCTGTGGCTTGCCTTCCTGCGCGTGGTGATCGCCTTTGCCGCACTTTTTGCGGTAGCGTTCGCGCGGCGGAGCGTCCCGCCGTTGCGCGAACACTGGCGGGATTACCTCGTGATCGGCACCATCAACTCGGCGCTGCCCTTCGCACTGTTCTGCTTTGCGGAGCAGTACATCGGCGCATCCAGCGCAGCCATTCTCAACGCGACGAGCCCCTTCTTCGGGGTAGTGGTGGCTGCGTTATGGCTGCGTACGGCGCTGAACTGGCGTCAGGTCGCCGGAATGGCGCTCGGTCTCGCCGGCGTCACTCTGCTCGTAGGCTGGCAGCCCGAGCCCCTGTCAGCGACCGCGCTGGCCGCAACGCTTGCCTGCCTCGGCGCAGCGCTCTGCTACGGGGTGTCGAGCGTCTACGCGAAGGCGCGCATGGCCTCTGTTCCGAGCGCCGGACTCGCCACGTACAGTCAACTCGCCGCCGCGATAGCTCTCGCACCCACGCTGGCCTTCGTGCCGACGCCGTCGCCGCCGAGCCCGCTCGTTGTGGCGAACGTCCTGGCGCTCGCTCTCGCATCGACCGCCTTCGCGTATCTGCTCTACTTCCGACTCATTGCAACCATCGGTCCGGCCCGAGCCTTGACCGTTACCTTCCTTATCCCGCTCTTCGGGGTGATCTGGGGGACGCTCTTCCTGGGCGAGCCGCTGGGCGCGAACTCCTTGCTCGCCTGCGCGCTCATTCTGGGCGGAACGTGGTTCGCGAACCGGCAGCCCGCGCCGCAGAGGTTCGCCGACCGCGCCTGATGTTCAGACCAGCTCGGCGGCCGGGCCGAGCACCTGAGCCCGCAGTTCGCGATAGCGCGGCAGAGTGGGCGGGTAGACGCAGATGTACTTCACCTGCGCCGCCTGCAGGCAGCGTTGCTTGATGATCTCGAGCTTCTGGTCGCGAGGGTTTTGAACCTGCTCAGGTTCCTTCGCATCGACGATCGCCACGATCGTCATGTCGCGGTCGCAGACGACGAAGCCGACGTGCTGATTAGCAATCTTGCGGAACGCGCGCAGGCGCTCCATGCCCTGCGGCCCGATCTTGACCTGAAGTACGTCTGCGAGCCTTATGCGGGCGAAAATCTCGTGCCGCGGAAACGCTGCCTTGAGCAGGAGGTAAACGACGTTCTCCGCCTTGGACAGAAACCGGGGCCGCAGCAGATAAAGGCCGGGCACCTCCGCACTCGACAGCAGGCGCGTCGTCTCGCCTTCGGTCCACTGAGCGGTGGTGTTCTGTGCGTCTGTTCCCGGACGCGCGCGCGCGCTGCGACTGCGCCGCATCAGCCCGACCAGCACGAATACGACGAGCGTGCCGATCGCCAGCGCAAATAGCATCCCCGAGGTCATTCGAGCGGATTTCCTCGCTTTTTCTGTCAGCTAGTCTAGCAGAAGCAGCCTGGAGCCGCTCCGGCGCGCCATGGGGCGATCGGCGTCGGGTCGCGCTTCGCCGCTGCGATTTGCTGTTCGCGCCGAGCTCTTCTGCCCAGCGGCCAATCGCCGAGCCGCGTTGGCAAAAGAAAAGCCCCGCTTGCGCGGGGCTCCTCGTCGGCCGGGACTGCAGCCAGGCGACGTTACATGTCCATGTCGCCCATGCCCCCCATCCCACCCATGCCGCCACCAGGGGCCGGCTTCTCGTCCTTCGGCGACTCAGCGACCATGGCTTCGGTCGTCAGCATCAGGCTCGCGATCGACGACGCGTTCTGCAGTGCAAAGCGCGCTACCTTGGTCGGATCGACGACACCCATCTCGACCAGGTCACCGTACTGACTCGTCTGCGCGTTGAACCCGAAGTTGCCCTTCCCTTCGACGACCTTGTTCACGACTACCGAAGGCTCGTCACCCGTGTTCGCCACGATCTGGCGCATCGGTTCTTCGAGGGCGCGCAGTACGATCTTGATGCCTGCATCCTGATCGGCGTTGTCACCCTTCAGGTTCTTGAGGTTCGCCCGAGCACGCAGATATGCGACGCCACCGCCCGCAACGATGCCTTCTTCGACGGCGGCGCGGGTTGCGTGCAGCGCATCTTCCACGCGCGCCTTCTTCTCCTTCATCTCGACTTCGGTCGCGGCGCCGACCTTGATCACCGCCACGCCGCCGGCGAGCTTGGCAACGCGCTCCTGGAGCTTTTCCTTGTCGTAATCGGACGTCGCTTCATCGATCTGCACGCGGATGTTCTTGACGCGTGCCTCGATGGCAGACTTCTCGCCAGCTCCGTCGATGATTGTCGTGTCTTCCTTCGCGATTTCGATTTTCTTCGCGCGGCCGAGATCCTTCAGCGTCGCGTTCTCGAGCTTAAGGCCGAGCTCCTCCGCGATCACTGTACCGCCGGTGAGGATCGCGATGTCTTCCAGCATCGCCTTGCGGCGATCGCCGAAGCCGGGGGCCTTCACCGCGGTCGTCTTCAGAATCCCGCGAATGTTGTTAACGACCAGCGTTGCCAGCGCCTCGCCGTCGACGTCCTCGGCGATGATCAGCAGCGGCTTCCCCGACTTGGCGACCTGCTCCAGCAGAGGAAGGAGATCGCGAATGTTTGAGATCTTCTTGTCGTGCAGAAGGATGTATGCATCCTCGAGCACGGCAACCTGCTTGTCGGGATTGTTGATGAAGTACGGCGAGATGTAGCCGCGGTCGAACTGCATGCCCTCGACCAGCTCGAGCTCGTTCTCCAGTCCTTTGCCGTCCTCGACCGTGATCACGCCTTCCTTGCCCACCTTGTCCATGGCGTCGGCGATCGTCTTGCCGATCGACTCGTCCGCATTCGCCGAGATGGCTCCGACCTGCGAGATCTCCTTGCTGGTCGTGCACGGCTTGCTGATCTTCTTGAGCTCGGCGACGACCGCAAGTACCGCCTTGTCGATGCCGCGCTTGAGGTCCATGGGGTTCATGCCCGCCGCGACGTACTTCATGCCTTCGCTGACAATCGACTGGGCAAGCACGGTCGCCGTCGTAGTCCCGTCGCCTGCGACGTCGGAGGTCTTCGATGCAACCTCCTTGACCATCTGCGCGCCCATGTTTTCGAACTTGTCCTTTAGCTCGATTTCCTTCGCGACCGAGACACCGTCCTTGGTAATCGTGGGTGAACCGAAGCTGCGCTCGAGAACCACGTTGCGTCCCTTCGGACCCAGCGTCACCTTAACGGCGTTGGAGAGGATATTCACCCCGGTCAACATCCTGTTGCGAACGCCTTCGCCGAAGCGTACGTCTTTCGCTGCCATATTCTTTGCTCCTCAGATGCTGTGATTTGATGATCGAGCGGCGTCAGCCGATGATCCCGATGATGTCGTCTTCGCGCATGTGCAGGTAATCCTGGCCGTCCATCTTGAATTCCTGGCCGGAGTACTTGCCGAAGAGAATCTTGTCGCCAACCTTCACCCCCATCGCGATGACTTTGCCGTTGTCGTCGGTCTTGCCGGGCCCCACGAAAACGACCTCGCCCTGCGAGGGCTTCTCGGCCGCGGTGTCGGGAATGACGATCCCACCAGCCGACTTCCGTTCTTCCTCGAGACGCTTGACGATCACCCGATCGTGTAGAGGACGAATCTTCATGTTAGTGCTCACTCCTATGAGTAAACTACCGTTAAATCAATATGATAAAGTCTGATTTGGCAAAGTAACCGGCGAGCGACAGGCTGTTCCAACTGGTCTGTTAGCACTCGCTGCCAACGAGTGCTAATAATATGCTGCACTTGTCGGTAAATCAAGCCCATGCGCGAATTTCGTGTCGCGTCCCGAGCTTGCGCAATGTGCTAACGTTCAGCGCCCGGGCAAGGCCGGTGTGCCTTGAGGGGCTCGGCTTGGACATGCAGGAGGTGAGCGATGGCGAGTGAACCTGTAGCGCCGGTGCCGCCGCCCGGCGGAGCCAGTCTGGAGCCGCGCACTGTCGCGCCCGCGCGGGGCGTATCGTGGTGGGAAGAAGGCTGGCGCCTGTTCGTGCCGAATGTCGGCGCTTGGCTGCTGATCACCGTGATCGTCTTCTGCCTTCAGCTCGCGGCCAGCGCAGTCAGCGGTGTTTTGCACCTTTTGCCGGTCCTCGGCCCGGTGCTTTCGACCTTTCTGTTTTCTGCCCTCACGGTGTTGCTTGCCGCGGGCCTCATGATCGGCTGTCGATCGATCGACCGCGGCAATCCGCTCACGATCGGCCACACCTTCGCCGCGTTCAGTCAGCGCACGCAACCCTTGCTGATCGTGGCGCTGATCTACACGGGGTTGCTCCTCGTCGTACTGGTCGTCGTCGCGGTCATCATGGTCGCGCTCTTCGGGGTGGCGATCCTCGGCGCGCTGATGAGCGCCGCGGATCCGTCGCACATCGGAGCGGCCTTCGGGACCATCGTTTCCGCGATTCTCGTTGCGGTGCTCCTGTTCCTGCTCCTGTGGCTGCCGGTCGTGATGATGGTCTGGTTCGCTCCGGCTCTCGTGATGCTGGGCGGTGTGGAACCCTGGCCGGCGATGATGTTGTCCTTCCGGGGCTGCATGAAGAACTTCACGCCCCTTCTGGTCTATGGTGCGATCGGCCTGGGCTTTGCCATCGTGGCGAGCATTCCACTTCTGCTCGGATGGCTCGTGCTCTACCCGGTTACCGTTGCGACGGTCTACGCCAGCTATTGCGACATTTTCGAAGATAAGGAAGCGATGTAGCGAGGCTCCCGCTTCGGCGCGGGAGCTCGACCGGCGGAATAGCCCGCCACGGCGAGGGAGTTCAGTTCAGCGGCGGGCGACCGGCGATGGCACCGCGAACGCGCGCCGCCAGGGCTGGCGGCGTATTCTTGCGGAGGAACCAGCGAAGGTGTGTGGTCTCGCCCGCGGATTCGAAATCGTGCGAGCTCAGGAGGTGCTGCACCGTGGCACCGTAGCGCGATCCGCGCGGGATGCGCACGACCCAGGTCTTCTTCCCTGGCGGCGTGGCAAAGAGCGCGTCGAGAAGCGCGCGGCCATGGCCGCCGCCGCGCCGGCCCAATTCGAGCCCCGCGAGCCAGAGCTCGTAGCCGCCATCGAGCGCGCGAAAGAGACCGAAGCCCACCGGAGGCATGCCGCTGTGCTCATCCTCGGGCCAGAACACGTATCCGGGAACGGCCACCGATTCGATGCGGCCGGTTCTCGCGTCCTCCTCGACGAAGTAGCCGCTGACCAGCGCTCGCTTCAACCGCGCGAAGAACTCCACCGCATTGGGCGAATCGGCCGCGAGCGCGCGATCCAGGCTGCCTTCCGCAGCGGCTTCGCGGATGAGGGTCCGCAGCATCGCGAGATGTCCGACGTGAGCAGGGGCTAGCATCGATAGCGGCTTTCGGCCATCAGCATGAAGTAAATTACGTTACACACCGGAAGGCGCTGCAGCCAACTTACGAACGGCGGCAAGGGGGTTATGAACGGTAGCGGTGTGGAAGCGCGATCCCCGCTTCGCGGGGCCCCTCGCCGCGGATCAGTGCGCCTGCTCCCAGTTCGGGCCGACGCCGATGTCGACTACCAGCGGCACGCTGAGGCTCGCCACACCTGTCATCAGTCCGGGCAGCCTCGCTTTGATCCCTGTCAGCTCGTTGTCAGGAACCTCGAACACAAGCTCATCGTGCACCTGCAGGATGAGCCGCGTGCCGCCTCGCTCGCGATCGAGCCAATCCTGCACGGCGATCATCGCCAGCTTGATGAGGTCCGCCGCCGTTCCCTGCATTGGCGCGTTGATCGCGGCGCGCTCCGCCGCCTGCCGCCGCGGTCCGCCCCCGGCGTTGATATCGGGCAACCAGAGGCGACGGCCGAAGACCGTCTCGACGTACCCCTGTGCCCGCGCGAGCTCGCGCGTGCGGCGCATGTATTCGGCCACTCCGGGATAGCGCGCGAAGTAGCGGTCTATGAACTGTTGCGCCGCTGCGCGCTCGACGTTGAGCTGCGAGGCGAGCCCGAAGGCGCTCATGCCGTAGATAAGCCCGAAGTTCACCGCCTTGATATAGCGGCGCTGCTCCGCTGTGACCTCGTCCGGTGCGACGCCGAAGATCTCCGCCGCCGTGGCGCGATGGATATCCGCACCCTCCGTGAAGGCGCGCAGCAGCGACGCGTCGCCCGAGAGGTGAGCCATGATGCGCAGCTCGATCTGCGAGTAGTCCGCGGACAGCAGCAAGTGCCCCGGTGGCGCAATAAACGCTTCGCGGATGCGCCGGCCCTCCGCCGTTCGCACGGGAATGTTCTGCAGGTTGGGATCGGTGCTGGCCAGTCGTCCGGTCACTGCCGTTGCCTGTCCGAAGTTCGTATGCACGCGACCGGTGGCGGGATTCACCATCTGCGGCAGCTTGTCCGTGTAGGTCGACTTGAGCTTGGAGAGCGCGCGATGCTCGAGCAGCAGCTTCGGCAGCGGATAGTCTGCGGCAAGCTCCTGCAGCACATCCTCGTCGGTCGAGGGCTGGCCCGTGGCCGTCTTCTTCACGACCGGAAGCTTCATGCGCTCGAAGAGAACCTCGCCGAGCTGCTTCGGCGAGGCAGGGTTGAAGGGTCCACCGGCAAGCTGATATGCCTGCTGCTCGAGACAGATGAGCCGCTCGCCGAGCTCGCGGCTCTGTGCGGCGAGCCGCGCCGGATCCAACAGCACGCCGTTGCGCTCCATGCGATAGAGCACGGCGCGTGTGGGCAGCTCGATCCTCTCGTAGACGTAGGCTAGCTTGGGGTCGGCGGCGATCTTCGGGTGGAGCGCGCCGTGCAGCCGCAGGGTGACATCCGCGTCCTCCGCGGAGTACTCGGTCGCGCGATCGATCGGGACCTGGTCGAAGCCGATCCGCGCCGCGCCCTTTCCGGTGACATCGGCATAGGCGATCGTCTGCAACCCCAGATGTCGCCAGGCGAGATCGTCCATGTCGTGGGAGCGATGTGATTCGAGGACATAGGACTCGAGCAGCGTGTCGTGCGCGACGCCGGCGAGCGCGATTCCATGGTTGGCGAGCACGTGCTGGTCATACTTGAGGTTCTGCCCCAGCTTTCGCGCGGAGTCGCTCTCGAACCAGGGCTTGAGCCGCGCCAGCACGCGCTCGAGCGACAGCTGCTCGGGAGCGCTTGCGTAGCGATGGCAGAGCGGAACATACGCCGCGCGGCCTGGCTCGACCGAAAGGGAGAGACCGACGATGCGGGCCTGCATGGGATCCAGGCTCGTCGTCTCGGTGTCGAAGCAAACGAGCGGAGCTGCCTCGATCGCCCGCATCCATTCTTCGAAGCCGGCATCGTCGAAAACGGTGACGTAGTCGCGCGGCAGAGTCTGCGCGCGAGGGGGTTCGCTTGCCGGCACGGCGGGCGCCGGCTCCGGACGCGCTCCAGCAGCCTTCGTCGGCGCGTCATCCTTGAGCCAGCTCCTGAACTCGAAGCGTTCGTAGAGGCCTTGCAGCATCGACTGATTCGCGGGCTGTATCGTGAGGTCGGTCGGCCCGAAAGGAAGCGCGCAGTCGGTCTTCACGGCGAGCAGCCTGCGGCCCTGGGGTAGCCAGGGCAGCGCCGCTCGCAGATTCTCGCCGACCACCCCGCCGATCTCGCCCGCGTGCGCCGTGAGGTTTTCCAGCGTACCGTAGGTCGCGAGCCATTTCGCGGCGGTCTTCGGTCCGACCTTCGATACTCCCGGCACGTTGTCGACCGAATCTCCCGTCAGTGTGAGCAGGTCCAGCACCTGATCGGACCGCACTCCGAACTTGGCCTGCACGCCCGTCTCGTCGAGAGTCTCGTTGCTCATGGTGTTGACAAGCGTTACTTGCGGCGAGACGAGCTGCGCGAGATCCTTGTCGCCGGTGGATATCAGCGATTGCATCGCGCCGGCTTCAGCCTGACGGGCGAGCGTCGCGATCACGTCGTCGGCTTCGACTCCTTCCACCATGAGCAGCGGCCACCCGTGCGCGCGAATCAGCTCGTGCAGCGGTGCAATCTGTGCCGCAAGATCGTCTGGCATCGACGGCCTGTTCGCCTTGTACTCGGGATACAAGTCGTCGCGAAATGTCTTGCCTGGTGCATCGAACACCACGGCGAAATAATCTGGCTTGCCGTCCTCCACCAATCGGCGCAACATCGCAACTACCCCGCGAATCGCGCCAGTGGGCTCGCCGCGCGACGTGCGCAAATCGGGCAGCGCGTGAAAAGCCCGATACAGATACGACGAGCCGTCAACCAGAATTAACTTCGGCATGATCCAAACAGAGAAGATTCCCGAGTTGATCGATCCACAGGCGATGTACTCGACCAACGGACAGGAAGCGTGGCGGGTGCTCGGCATTATGGCAGAATTCGCAGTCGCGACCGAACGCTTGCGCGGAGTGAGACCTGCCGTGAGCATGTTCGGAAGCGCTCGCATCAAAGCGGGACATCCCTACTATGAAAAAGCTGAGCGCGTAGCGCGCCTGCTTTCCGACGCGGGATTTGCGGTGATCTCGGGCGGCGGTCCAGGAATGATGGAAGCGACCAACCGCGGTGCCTATGCCGGGCGCTCGCCGGCTGTCGGTCTGAACATCCTGCTGCCGCACGAGCCGTCCGGCAATCGCTTCCAGGACGTCAGAGTCGATTTCCGCTACTTCTTCGCGCGCAAGATGATGTTCGTGCGCTTCGCGTCGGCGTACGTCGTGATGCCGGGTGGATTCGGGACGATCGACGAGCTCACCGAATGTCTCACGCTGGTGCAGACCGGGAAGAGCCGCAAGATACCGATCATCCTTGTCGGCGCGGAATTCTGGCGCGGACTGCTCGACTGGATGCGCGACAAGCTCGTCGCCGAAGGCATGATCGCCGCGTCCGACCTTGAGTTGATGCAGATCATCGAAGAGCCCGAAGCGATCGTCGAGGCGATCTTCAATTATTACGAGACGCGCGGCTTCCAGCCGACACGGGCCGAGCGCGACAAGATGCTGAACCTCTAGTCGCCTGCGGGCGAACGTGACTCCTGCGGCGGGCAGCCGCGGTCGATCTGCTAGAATTCATCTTCTACCTGGGTGCTCGCGCCATGCGCCATAGCCTCGCTTGCCTCACGTTCGTTGCAGCCCTTGGCTGGATACTCGGGGCAGCGGCGCAGCCCGCCCCTCCTCCGCCGCCTGCAAAGCTCGAGCCGCTCCCCGAAGCACCGCCAGCTCCTCCCGCGGTTGCTTCCGACCCCGATCTCGAGCCCCAGGTCACGATCATCCAGCGCGAGAACGAGACCATAGAGGAATTTCGCGTGAACGGACGGCTCACGATGGTCAAGGTAACACCGCGTCACGGCAGGCCGTACTTTCTCGTCGCCTCTGCTGACGGAACCTTCATTCGCCGCGACAGCCTTGATTCGGGTTTGAGGGTGCCGCTGTGGGTGCTGTTTTCCTTCTGAGCCGATAGCGGCGCTGCACCGGGGATCGCGGCTGCAGTGCGCCGCGCGCGAGGATGTCTGTCTACACAAAGGTCACCGACCAGGAGCTGGCAGCGTGGCTCATGCGCTACGCCCTCGGCGAGGTGCACGCGTTCGAGCCGATCGCCGCCGGGATTGAGAACACGAACTACTTCCTCACGGCGGACAAGGGTCGCTACGTTCTTACCCTCTACGAGCGCCTGCCGCCCGAGGAGTTGCCGTTCTACCTCAATCTCACCGCGCATCTCGCGCGTGCCGGCGTCAAGGCGCCAGCGCCGGAGCCGGATCGAACCGGGGCGCTGTGGAGTTTTCTCAACGGCAAGCCCGCGAGTCTCGTCGCGCGACTCGACGGCAGCCCAGTGACTGCGCCGGACGTGGCGCATTGCGCTGCGGTAGGCGCGGCCCTCGCCGAGCTGCATCTTGCGGCGAAACAGTACCGCGGCCGACTCGGCAACCGGCGCGGCCTCGGCTGGTGGCGTCAGGCCGCGCGCGCCGTGCGACCGTTTCTCTCTCCGGAGCAGAACGCGCTCGCTGCCTCGGAGCTGAAGCACCAGAGCGCGCTCGCCAAGGTGAAGCTTCCGCGCGGGGCGATCCACGGGGACCTTTTCTGCGACAACGTTCTGTTTGTCGACGGCCGCGTCTCGGGAATCATCGATTTCGGCTTCGCGGCAACCGACGCGCTCGCCTACGACGTAGCGATCACGGTCAATGACTGGTGTAGCGCCGGCGATGGTGCGGCGGCCGGCGTCCTCGACGGCGAGCGCACGCGGGCGCTCGTCACTGCGTACAACAGCGTGCGCCCATTCGACTTCGACGAGCGAGCGCAATGGAGCAACCTGCTACGCGCCGCCGCCCTGCGTTTCTGGCTGTCGCGGCTGTACGATCTGCACCTGCCGCGGCCAGGAGAGCTGACGCACGCGCACGATCCGTCCGCATTCGAGCGGATCCTTCGCGACCGCGTCGCCAACCCACCCCTCTTCCCCCATGCATGAGCACGCACGCGCCAATCCCTTTTGCGCGGCGTGATTCACGTCGCGGCCTGTTCTGGCTGCGCCGCGCCTATCAGATGTTTCGCGCCGCGCCGCTGCCGTGGCTGTTGCTCCTGTTTACCTATTACGCCATGGCCGCGCTCGCCGAGCTGGGGCCGTGGACGGCCGTCGGCAAGCTCGCCGCGTCGGTGCTGAAGCCGGTGTTCGCTGTCGGCTTTCTCGCCGCGGCATGGTCTCAGGACCGCGGCGGGACGCCGCGGCTCGCGGATCTGTTTCGCGGCTTTCGCAGCGACCTGTGGGCGCTGATCGCGCTCGGTGTCTTCTTCGTCGCCGGGATGAGCCTCGCATTCACCGCCACGACTCTCATAGACGACGGCGCACTGCTCGGAATGCTGTCCGGATCGCGCGAACCCAGCGACGAACTGCTCGACAGCGGGCGCATTCAGCTGGCGATGCTGTTCGGGGCGCTGTGCGCGCTGCCGACGCTCCTCGCCCTCTGGTTCGCGCCAGCGCTGGTCGTCTTCAGCGACGCGGGCGCGCTGACCGCGCTCGCTACCAGTCTGCGCGCCTCGCTCGCCAACTGGCGGCCTGTTGCGGTGTTCGGGCTGCTCGTGGTGTTTTACGGAGGCTTCGTGCCCGCGCTGATCCTCACTGTGGCGCGCCTGCTCGGAGCGGGCATTGCGACGATCGTCGGCGTCGCTCTGGTGCTTCCCTATCTCTTCGCCTTCCTTGCAACCTTCCAGATCGCGGACTACGTCGCCTACCGCGACGTCTTTCACGCCGACGTCCCGCTGCAGGAGGATCCGGCTCAGGCTGGCTGAAGCTTCGCGTACTCGAGCGCGAGCCACTTCACGCCGGCGTCGCGGAAGTTCACCTGCACGCGCGCGTCGTACCCGCGGCCCTCCGCGTCGATGATGATGCCGAGGCCGAACTTCGAGTGCCGCACGCTCTGCCCGATCCGCCAGCCGGGACCCGCTGCCGCCGCCTCGCGCGCCGGGGCCGCGCCCGCAGCGAGATCCCGCGTCACGGGCAGGTCTGCGCGCTGCGGAGAAAGCCACTGCACCAGGCCGCGTGGAATCTCGTCGAGGAAGCGCGACGGGACGTTGTAGCGCAGCTGCCCGTGCAGCATGCGGGTCTGCGCGAGGGTAAGGTAGAGGCGGCGCCGCGCGCGCGTGATCGCCACGTAGGCCAGTCGACGCTCTTCCTCCACACCGTCGAACTCCGCGAGGCTGTTCTCGTGCGGGAACAGCCCTTCCTCGAGACCCGTGACGAAAACCGTGTGGAACTCGAGTCCTTTCGCCGAATGCGCGGTCATGAGCTGCAGGGCGGGGCGGCCCTCGGCCGCTTGCGTTTCTCCGGCTTCGAGCGCCGCGTGCGCGAGGAATGCGCTCAGCGCGTCGCCCGTCTCCGCCTCCGACTCGCCGGCGACCTGCAAGTCGGCTTCGCGCACGAAATTCTCCGCGGCGTTGACGAGCTCGCGAAGATTTTCGACGCGATCGGCGCCATCCTTCTCTGCGGCGTAATGGGCGCCGAGCCCGCTCGCGTGCAGGACGTGCTCGACCGCTTCCGCGAGCGGCAGGCCGCGGGTGGCCGCACGCATCGCCTCGACCGCGCGCACGAACGCGGCGAGGCTCGCGGCCGATCGGCCGCCCAGGCTGCCTCCGCACGCTGCCTGCCACAAGCTGATCCCCGCGCCGCGCGCCTGATCCTGGAGGCTCTCGAGTGTGCGCGCGCCGACGCCGCGCGGAGGAAAGTTGACGACACGAAGCAACGCCCCGTCATCGTCCGGCGACGCGAGCAGCCTCAGGTAGGCAAGGGCGTGCTTCACCTCGGCCCGCTCGAAGAACCGCATGCCGCCATAGACCCGATACGGCATGCCCGCGTTGAACAGCGCATGCTCGATGACGCGCGACTGAGCGTTCGAGCGATACAGCACGGCGACCTCGGCGGGCGAGACGCCCTGCTCGGCGAGTCCCTTCACGACATCCACGACGAACGCCGCTTCGTCGGTGTCCGATGGAGCTGCGTAGGCGCGCACCGGATCGCCCTTGCCGTCGGCCGTCCACAGATTCTTTCCCAGGCGGCTGCGGTTGTGGCGGATCAGTGCGTTGGCGGTATCGAGGATGTTTCCCTGCGAGCGGTAGTTCTGCTCGAGCTTGATCAGCTTGACCGGTGTCTCCGGCGTGCCGAAGTCGCGCTCGAAGTGCCTCATGTTGGCGATGCTCGCTCCACGGAAGGCATAGATAGACTGGTCGTCGTCGCCGACGGCGAACACCGCGGCGTGGGGGCCAGCGAGCAGCTGGAGCCAGCGGTATTGCAGCGCGTTCGTATCCTGGAACTCGTCGACCAGGAGGTGCGCGAAGCGACGCCGGTAGTGCTCGCGCAGCGGCTCGTGCCGCGACAGCAGCTCGAAGGCGCGCAGGAGCAGTTCCGGAAAGTCGACGACCCCCTCGCGCTCGCAGGCCGCCTCGTAGAGCGAATAATGCTCGACCTGCCGGCGCGTGAACTCGTCGCCAGCCTCGACCTGATTGGGACGCTGGCCGGCTTCCTTGGCCGAGTTGATCAACGCCTGCAATTGCCGCGGGGGGAAGCGTTCCTCATCGAGGCCGCGGGCCTTGTAGAGGCGCTTGATCAGAGCCAGCTGGTCCTGCGTGTCCATGATCTGGAAGAGCTGGGGCAGCCCCGCGTCGCGATAGTGCGTGCGCAGCATCCGGTTGCACAGGCCGTGAAACGTTCCGACCCACATGCCGCGCGTGCTAAGCGGCGTGAGCGTCGAGAGCCGCAGCAGCATCTCCTTGGCCGCCTTGTTGGTGAAAGTGACCGCGAGGACCGAGAGCGGGCCCGCCTGCCCGGTGGCGAGCAACCATGCGATGCGCGTCGTGAGCACCCGCGTCTTGCCGCTGCCGGCGCCGGCGAGGATGAGCGCTGAGCCGTGCGGCAGCGTAACCGCCGCGAGCTGCTCCGGATTGAGGTTGCCTAGGAGAGGGTAAGACATGCTGGTGAAGCCGACGCTCGACATTATAGCGAGGCGCTGCGCCGCATTGAGTATCGTTCGGGATTTCAATAGACTCTGCGCAGGGCGGGATGGAATGAAGCTTGCGGGCATCTCGATGATCGGCAACGACGCGGACGTCGTCGAGGCCTTTGTGCGGCATACGCTCGGCCTGCTGGATCACTTGTTCGTCGTCGTGCACTGCGCGCAGGACGGAACGCGCGAAATTCTCGAAGCGCTGCAGACGGAAGGCTTGCCGATCACGCTCGTGCTCGATAACGAACCTGCGTTTCTGCAGGGCGAGCGGATGACGTGGCTCGCCCGCGAGGCCTGGGCTGCGATCCAGCCCGACTTCGCGTTCCTGCTCGACGCCGACGAGTTCATCGTGCCGCCGCAGCGCCCGGTGATCGAGGCCGCCCTCGGCGCGCTGCCGCCCATGGTGCTCGCCGCAGGGATCCGGCTGCTCACGTTCGTGCCTACGTCGGATGACCCCGCCGGTGAATTGCATCCAATTCGGCGCATCCAGCATCGCGTCCGCGAAGAGCCGCCCGTGTTCAAGATGGTGCTTACACCTGGCTTTGTGGTCGACCGCCGCTGGGCAATCGATCACGGCAATCATGGATTGCTGCCGATCGGTGGGCAGCAGCAGCTGAGCGTCCCGGGTCTCCGCCAGCTCGCGTTGGCGCACTATCCGGTGCGTTCGGCCGCGCAAGTCACGAACAAGACGATCGTCGGCTATCTCGCTCACCTGGCGGCGGGGCGTCCCGGAGTCGAGGAGCGGCGCATCGCGACGCACTGGCGTCGCTGCTACGAAGAGATGGTCGTGCAGGGAGCGACCCGCGGCATGACGGAGGAGCAGCTTGTTGGCTGGTTCCATGGCCGGCCCGATTTACGGCCGCGTGCCGGGGAGCTCGTGCACGATCCCACGCCCGCTCCACACGCGCTTCGCTACGCCTACCTGATCAGGAACGATCCGTACTCGACCTTGGCCCGGTTCACGGAGGCGCTCATCCGCAGCCGGCCCGGGCAGCTCGACGGCGTGCGCTTCGACCATCCCCCGGAGACGTCCGGCGGCGACGCGCACGCGACGATCCGCCAGCGCCAGTAGCCGTGGTGAGATTCGACCCTCAGTCGTTCGTGCCGTGGATCCGCGCGGCCGCGCCTTACATCCACGCGCTGCGCGGCAAGACCGTGGTGATCGCCTTCGGCGGCGAAGTGGTCGCCGACGATACCTTCCTCGGCGTGATCCACGACCTCAACCTCCTGCACAGTCTCGGCATCCGGCTGGTGGTCGTGCACGGGTCGCGACCGCAGATCGAAGCCATACTCAAGCAGCAGAACGTCCCCAGCCGCTACCACCGGGGCTTGCGCATCACGGATGCGGAAACCATGGACTGCGTGCTCGAAGGAATGGGGCACGCGCGCAGCCGTATCGAAGCTCTTCTGTCGCTTGGCATCGCCAATTCACCGATGGCCGGCGCGCGAATTCGCGTCGTCGGCGGGAATTTCATCACGGCGAAGCCTATCGGCGTGCTCGATGGCGTCGACATGGGGTTGACGGGCGAGGTCCGCCGCGTGGATATCGAGGGCATGCGCCAGCGCCTCGACGACGGCGACCTGCTGCTGGTCTCCCCGCTAGGGTATTCCCCGACCGGAGAGATCTTCAATCTTGCCGTCGAGGAGGTCGCGACCCAGGTCGCGGTGCGTCTGTCGGCGCACAAGCTCATTTTTCTCATGGAAACCGACGGGGTCCGCAACGGCCGGAAGCGGCTACTGACCGAGTTGTCGACCCGCGAAGCGGAGGCGATACTCGCACGCCAGCGCAAGCTCCCGCCCGACGTCCTGCACTATCTCCCCTGCGCCGTGCGCGCCTGCGACAACGGCGTGAAGCGCGCCCACCTCATCAGCCGCCATCGCGACGGCGCGCTGCTGCTCGAGCTGTTCACGCGCGACGGAGTGGGCACGATGGTGGCCGCCGCTCCGCTTGCACACCTGCGCAATGCCACGATCGACGACGTGGGCGGCATTCTGTCGATCATCGAGCCGCTCGAGGACGGGGGCATCCTTGTTCGGCGCTCGCGGGAGCGCCTCGAAATGGAGATCGAGCGGTTCGCGGTCGCCGAGCACGACGGAGCGATCATCGGCTGCGCGGCGCTCTACGCTTTTCCCGAGGAGCGCGCGGGCGAGCTGGCCGCCCTCGCGGTCGATCCCGATTTCCGGCGCGAGGGTTACGGCGAGGCGCTCATGCACGAGATCGAGCAGCGGGCGAAGAAGCTGAGGCTTGCGCGCTTGTTCGTCCTGACGACCCGCGCTTCAGGCTGGTTCCTCGAGCGGGGCTTCGTCGAAAGCGATGTGTCACGTCTACCGAAAGAGAAGCGCGATCTCTACAACTGGCAGAGGCGCTCGCTCGTCTACGAGAAGACCCTAACCTAGGCCGAGGCTGCGTGAGATAATCGGACTGCGTGGAACCGGCGCTTCGGCGCCGGTGGGCGCAGCTTCCGCCAACATCGACTGCCGCGAGGTGATCCCATGGCACGCATGGTTCAGTGCGTCAAGCTCGGGCGCGAGGCCGAAGGGCTCGATTTTCCGCCCTATCCCGGCGAGTTGGGCAAGCGCATCTACGAGAACGTCTCGAAGGAAGCCTGGCAGCAGTGGCTGCGTCAACAGACGATGCTGGTGAACGAGAACCGGCTCAGCCTCGCTGATCCCCGAGCGCGGAAATACCTCGCCGAGCAGATGGAGCGGCATTTCTTCGGCAGCGGTGCCGACGTCGCCTCCGGCTACGTACCGCCGAAATCCTGACAGCGGGGTCCGGGGTGAAAGGCAGCGTGTTACCCGCGCTTGTGCTCACGCTCTTGGCCATGCTCGGCGGATGCGCCACACGCCCGGTCAACCCGGCGATCACGCAGGTCGATCCGGGTACAGGCTACCGCTATCTGGTATACGAGCAGCGTTTGGGAGAGAAGGAGAACCTTCTGGTCCTCGCCTTCTCCGGCGGCGGGACGCGGGCGGCTGCTTTCTCCTACGGCGTGCTGGAAGCCCTGCGGCGCATCGAGGTGGTCGGTCCGAAGGGCAAGGTTCGCCTCCTGGATCATGTCGACATCATCACCGGCGTGTCCGGGGGCAGCTTTACGGCGCTGGCTTACGGGCTCTACGGCGAGAAGCTGTTCGACTTCTACGAGACCGCTTTCCTCAAGCGCAACGTCGAGGGAGAGATCATAGGCCGCGTCCTCAATCCCGTGAACTGGGGAGCGCTGTGGTCGCCCGGGTGGGGACGCTCGGAAACGGCCGCCGAGCTCTACGACGAGATCCTGTTTCACGGCGCGACGTACGCGGACCTGGCTCGCAGCGGCGGCCCGTTCGTAGTCGCGACGGCGACCGACATCGCGACGGGCACGCGTCTGGGATTCAACCAGGGTGTCTTCGACATCCTCTGCTCGGACCTCGACGCAGTGCCGCTGTCGCGCGCCGCCGCTGCGTCGTCCGCGGTACCGTTCGCGCTCTCTCCGGTCACCATCAACAACTACGGCGGCAGCTGCCATTTTCAGCTCCCGCCGTTCCTCAGGGTGTTTTCCAATCCGGCGACCGCACCGCGGCCGGCGGCGCGCGTGATGGCGCAGATTCACGACCTGCAATCCTACGCTCAGGGCGACAAGCCTTATATCCATCTCGTCGACGGCGGGCTCTCCGACAACCTGGGCATGCGCGCTGTGCTGGAAGTGCTGGAGGAAATCGAAGCCCTCTCTATGCTTGGGCAACCCACGCCACTGGACCATGTGCGGCGGATGGTCATAGTCATAGTCAACTCACTGTCGACGCCGAAGACCAACTGGGACCAATCGGAGCGACCGCCCGGCGACATCACCCTGCTGATCAAGGCGACCGGGGTGCCGATCGATCACTACTCCTACGACAGCGTCGAGACGCTGCGCGACATTATCGCCAACTGGCAGAAGATGCGCCGGCTGCGCGACTCGGCCGCGTTCAAGGCCAACACGGATCCGGCCATCGCGGCGCTCCTCCGGACGCCGGATATCGACCTGTACGCCATCGACGTATCGTTCTCCGCACTCAAAGATGCCGAGGAGCGCGCCTACCTCAACAACCTTCCGACCTCTTTTGTCCTGCCGCCGGAAGCGGTAGACCGTCTGCGTGCCGCCGCGGGAAAGATCATCCTGGATTCGCCCGACTTCCAGCGGCTGCTCAAGGACACCGGCGCGCACATCGTCGACGCACCGGGGTCGGCATCGGCCGACGACAACTGAATTGCTGCAACTCGACATCGACGTCCCGAAACTGCGCGCCGAGAACATCCATGACATCAGGCAACGTGCCGGCGATCAGCCGCTATCCTGTTCCGCGCCTGGAGGACTTGCCGGGCGACATCCGTGAACGCATGCTGGAAGTGCAGGAGAAGGCCGGCTTCGTTCCCAATGTTTTTCTCACGCTCGCGCA
>DATJZM010000153.1:0-39194 GCA_035499135.1 Casimicrobiaceae bacterium
AACGATTTCAACAGAGAATTCCAGGACCTGATCACTCGTTACGCTTGGGGCGAGGTCTGGACCCGGCCGGGACTGCCCCGGCACACGCGAAGCCTCCTCACTATCGCGATGATGGTCGCGCTCAATCGCAGCGAGGAGTTCAAGCTGCACGTGCGCGCGGCATTCAACAACGGCGTGACGCGCGAGCAGATCAAGGAAGTGCTGCTCCAATGCGCGATATACTGTGGCGTGCCCGCCGCGAACTCGGCCTTTCACATGGCCGAGGAAGTCTTCGCACAGATGGGCTGAATCTTCGGCGGCAGCGATCAGGATGGGAAGATCAATGGCGAGAGTGTGTGCTCGCCACAAGTTCCCGGACCAGAAGGCTCCGGCAAATAGGGAGGAAGACATGCGCAGTCCGCGAAGCACGACACGCCGCCGTTTCCTGAGTACGCTCGCCGCCAGCGCAGCGGCGCTCGCCGCGCCGCCGCTCGCGTGGGCGGCTGAGGCGCTCAAGATCGGGCTCATCCTGCCGCTGACAGGGCCCTTTGCCTCGACCGGACGCCAGATCGAGGCTGCCTGCCGCCTCTACATCGCGCGCAACGGCGACACCGTGGCCGGCCGCAAGGTGGAGTTGATCGTCAAGGACGACACCGGGTCCCCGGAGATCACCAAGCGCATCGCCCAGGAGCTCATCGTCCAGGAAAAGGTCAGCATCCTCGCCGGCTTCGGCTTGACGCCGCTCGCGCTGGCCGTTGCGCCGGTGGCCACCGAAGCGAAAGTACCGATGGTGGTAATGGCGGCGGCGACCTCGATCGTCACGACGCGCTCGCCGTTCATCGTTCGTTCGACCTTCACGCTGCCGCAGGCAACCGCGCCGATCGCGGAATGGGCGCTGAAGAACAACATCAAGCGCGTCGTGACGCTGGTGGCCGACTATGGGCCGGGTCTCGACGCTGAGAAGACCTTCGTGAAGCGCTTCACGGAAGGCGGGGGGACCATTGTCGAGAGCATCCGCTCACCGCTGCAGAATCCGGACTTCGCGCCCTTCGTGCAACGGGTCAAGGACGACAAGCCCGATGCGCTGTTCGTGTTCGTGCCTTCCGGGCAGGGCATCGCGGTCATGAAGCAGTTCGCGGAGCGTGGGCTCGCCGCAGCCGGCGTCAAGCTCATCGGCACCGGCGACGTCGTCGACGACGACATCCTCGACGCCATGGGCGCCCCGGCGCTCGGGGTGATCACCTCGTTCCACTATTCGGCCGCTCATCCGTCGCCGGAGAACAAGGCCTATGTCGAGGCGTTCATGAAGGCCAACAACGGCATGCGGCCGAACTTCATGTCGGTCGGAGGCTACGACGGCATGCATCTCATCTACGAGGCGGAAAAGAGGACCGGCGGCAGCAACGACGGCGAGAAGATCGTCGAGGCGATGAAGGGCCTGTCGTGGACCAGCCCGCGGGGGCCGGTGACGATCGATCCCGCCACGCGCGAGCCGGTACAGACCATCTACATCCGCAAGGTCGAGATGAAGGACGGCCACTACTGGAGCATGGAGTTCGACAAGATCGACAATGTCAAGGATCCCGGACCGTAACGACAGCTGAGTCGCGCGAGGCGACGGCGGTGCCCGGGGCTGCAGCATGATCGGCAACTTCGTCGGTGTCGTGTTCGACGGCATCGCCTACGGCAGCCTGCTGTTCATCATCAGCATCGGCCTGTCGGTGACGATGGGCCTGATGAATTTCGTCAACCTCGCGCACGGCGCCTTCGCGATGCTCGGGGGCTACGCCGCGGTGGTGGCGATGACGCGTTTCGGCGTGCCGTTCCTCGTCACGTTGCCGATTGCCTTCATCATCTCGGCGCTGGCCGGTGCGATCCTCGAGCGACTGCTCTATCGCCGGCTGTACCGCGCGAGCCATCTGGACCAGGTGCTTTTCTCCATCGGCCTCGTGTTCATGGCGATCGCCGCGACGACCTACGTGTTCGGCTCGCAGCAGCAGCCGGTGCAGCTGCCGGCGTTCCTTCGCGGACAGGTGCACCTGCTCGGCCTCGATCTGGGCACCTACCGGCTGTTCCTTATCGCGGTGGTGATCGCGATCACGTTCGCCCTCACCTGGCTCGTCGAGCGCACGCGCTTCGGTGCCGCTGTCCGCGCCTCGGTCGACAATCAGCAGGCGTCCGCGGGGCTCGGCATCAACGTGTATCAGGTGTTCAGCCTGACGTTCGCGCTCGGGTCGGGCCTCGCCGGGCTCGGCGGCGGCCTGGGCATCGACGTGCTCGGGCTCGATCCGACGTTCCCGCTCAAGTACATGGTGTACTTCCTGCTCGTCGTGGCGGTGGGCGGAGCCGGGACGATCAAGGGGCCGCTTTTCGCCGCGCTCATCCTCGGCGTCTTCGACGTCGCGGGCAAGTACTACGTGCCGCAGATCGGCTCGTTCATCATCTACTTCATGATGGTGGCGATGCTGCTGATCTTCCCTCGCGGCGTGCTGGGGAAGCGCGCGTAGAATGGGTCTGCCGACCCAGAAGTGGAGCCGCGCGGAGATTGCCTTCTGGCTGATCCCGATCGTCGCGTTCTTCGTCTTTCCCAAGTACCTGACGCTGGGGAGCCAGATCATGATCGCGGCGCTGTTCGCGCTGTCGCTCGATCTGATCCTGGGCTACGCGCGCATCATCTCGCTGGGGCACGCCGCGTTCTTCGGCATCGGCGCCTACGCCGCGGGCCTGCTTGCCAAGTACGGCTGGGGTGAGCCGCTGACGGGCCTCGTCGTGGCCGCCGCCGCAGCCGCGACCGTCGGTCTGCTCACGAGCTTCCTCGTCGTGAGGGGAGAGGATCTCACCCGACTGGTGGTGACCTTGGGGATCGGACTCATGCTCTACGAGGCCGCCAACCAGGCCGCGTTCATCACGGGAGGGGTCGACGGCCTGTCCGGCGTGCAGATGCGTAAGCTCTTCGGCGTCTTCGGCTTCGGGCTCGACGGCAAGACTGCCTACGTCTACAGCCTCGCAGTGCTGTTCATCGTTTTCGTCTTCGCGCGCACGCTCGTGCGCTCTCCGTTCGGGCTCAGCCTGCGCGGCATCCGCGAAGGCGAGCGGCGGATGCCCGCGATCGGCGTGTCGGTGCGGCGAAAGCTCGTCGCCGTGTACACGATCGCCGCCGGGATCGCCGGCATCGCCGGAGCGCTGTTGGCACAGACCACGCAGTTCGTCGGCCTGGACTCGCTGGGCTTTCCGCGCTCGGCCGATCTGGTGATCATGCTTGTACTGGGGGGAGCAGGGCATCTCTACGGCGCGCTCGTCGGCGCCGCCGTGTTCATGGTGCTGCAGGACTACCTCGCCAATCTCAATCCCGTGTACTGGCAATTCTGGCTGGGTCTGCTGCTCGTGCTGATCGTGCTGTTCGCTCGCGGCGGGCTGTTGGGGCTGCTGCAGTCGGTGCAGAAGCGATTCGGGGCGTCCCGCCGATGACGGTCGCGCTGCGCACCGAGGGTCTCGGCAAGTCGTTCGGCGCGTTCAAGGCCAACTCCGACATCACGCTTGCATTCGAGACCGGCGCGAGACACGCGATCATCGGTCCCAACGGGGCGGGCAAGACCACCTTTATCAATCTGCTCACCGGCTACCTGCCGCCGACCGCAGGCGAAGTCTGGCTCGGCGAGGAGCGGGTGACCCAGCTGCCGCAGCACCTGCGCGTCAAGCGAGGAATGACGCGGACGTTCCAGATAAACACGCTGTTCCCGGGACTCACCGTCCTCGAGTCAGTCACGCTCGCCTGCTGCGAACGCCACGGCAAGGGCGGCGTGTGGTGGCGCAGTGCGGCCTCCGCGCTGGAGCAGATCGACGAGGCCCGCGCGATCCTCGCCCGGCTCAGACTCGAAGGCGACGCGGATGTCGAGACGCGCAATCTGCCCTACGGCAAGCAGCGGCTTCTCGAGATCGCGCTCGCGCTCGCCACGCGGCCGCGTGTGCTGCTCCTCGACGAGCCTGCGGCAGGAATTCCGTCCGCCGAGAGCGCAGAGCTCTTCGGCGTGATCGCCGCGCTGCCGCGCGATGTCTCGGTCGTCTTCATCGAGCACGACATGAACCTCGTGTTCAGGTTTGCCGAGAAGATTACCGTGCTCGTCGCCGGGCGCGTGCTCGTCGAGGGCACGCCGGAGGCGATCTCGCGCGACGCGCAAGTGCGCGAGGTCTATCTCGGGGAGGCGCAGCATGCCTAGGCTTCTCGCTGCCGAGCGCCTCACGGCCGGTTACGGCGACTCGATCGTTCTCGAGGATGTTTCGCTCGAGGTCGACGCGGGCGGGAGCGTCGCCTTGCTGGGCCGCAACGGCGTGGGCAAGACGACGCTGCTGCTGACGCTCCTGGGCCTTACGCGGCTCAAGTCCGGAAGCATCGCCTGGCGCGGCGAAGAGATCCGCGCGCTGCCTACTTTCCGTCGTGCGCAGGCGGGCCTGGGCTGGGTGCCGCAGGAGCGCTTCATGTTCCCGTCGCTCACGGTAGAGGAGCACCTGACCGTCATCGCGCGACCCGGCCCCTGGAATCTCGCCCGGGCCTATTCGGTCTTTCCGCGCCTGGAAGAGCGCCGGCGCAACCTCGGCAATCAACTCTCCGGCGGCGAGCAGCAGATGGTCGCGATCGCACGGGCGCTCATGACCAATCCGAAGCTGCTCCTGCTCGACGAGCCGATGGAGGGGCTCGCTCCCATCATCGTGCAGGAGCTGATGAAGATCATCGGCGAGCTGGTGCGCGCCGGCGACTTCGCCGTGATCGTCGTCGAGCAACACGCGCGGCTGGCGCTTTCGCTCACGCAGCAGGTTTTGGTCCTCGACCGCGGCCGTGTCGTTCACAACGGGCCGAGCGACGAGCTGCTGCGGGACGAGGCGAAGCTGGATCGCCTAGTGGCGGTCGCCTGAACAAGGTCAGTCCCGCAACCAGATGGCAAGCGTCGCAAGATAGCCGTCGCCTGCATCGACTGCACGCAGGCGCCATCGTTCGGGTGCGTATGGCGGCCGTCCTGCAGTGAGGCTGATCGTGCCGCTCAGCCGCACCTCCATGCTGCGGAACGGGGCGGAGATCCCGTCACCCGTCGCCTTGCTCATCGCCTCCTTGCAGGTCCAGTAGCGAAGGAATTTCGCTCGACGTTCATCGGGACCGAGACCGGCGAGTGTCGACTGCTCGACCAGGCTCAAGAACTTTCGCGCCAGGCCGTCCGCGTTGACCTCGCGGTCGGCACGCTCGATGTCCACGCCGATGCGCGGACCGCGCGCAAGCCCCACGAGCGCGGCATCCTGCGTGTGCGAGACGTTGAAGTCGATGCCGTCGATGCCATCGAGGCGCGGACGGCCGCGCTCGCCGCGCACGATCGGTACTGCCGACGGCGCCAGCAACAGGGTACGGCCGAGGATGCTGCGCAGCAGGGCGCGCCCGATTACGTAACGCCGCCGCAGCCAGTCGCGCCCGAACCGCGCTGCGCGGGCGTGCTCCGCCGGCGCGAGCCACGAGGCGATGCGCGCATACTCTTCCTCGCCGGCAGCGAGGGTGGCGAACCACAGCTCGATCCCGTCGACGGGCGCGCTCGCGGGATGCACGCGCCGCGCGTTGCCCGGAAGGGGGAAATCGTCTACGCTCACGCGCCGCGGCCTACTTGACTGATGGTCTTCATCCTCCGCTCGCTCGGTCGGCTGCCCCTGTGGGCGCTCTACCGCTTCGGATCGTTCCTTTATTTTGTCACGTTTCATCTGCTGCGCTGGCGGCGCGATCTAGCCGCGCGCAATATCGCTCGCTCGTTTCCCGAGAAGACCGAAGCCGAGCACGCCGCGATTCTCGAGCAGTCATACCGCAACATGGCCGAGGTGGTCGTTGAGATCGCCTGGGGCTGGCGCGCGAGCGCCGAAGACCTCAAGGGCAGGCTCGTCATCGAGAACGTCGACCTCGTCCGCCGCTTCGTCGCCGAGCGACGCTCCGTCATCCTGCTCACGGCGCACGTATGCAACTGGGAATGGCTGCTGCCCGGTGGCGGCGCGCACTTCGGGATCCCGATCGACGCCGTGTACAAGCCGCTGCGTGTGGCAAGCCTCGATACCTACATGCGCGAGGCGCGCAGCCGCTTCGGCGGCAAGCCGATCCCGATCAAGGAATTCGCCTTCGAGTTGCTGCGCCGCGCGGGCGAGCCGCGTGCCTACGGAATGGTGGCCGACCAGACGCCGCTCAAGGGCATGGACAAGCACTGGACGACTTTCCTGCACCAGGACACGGCGTTCTTCACGGGGGCGGTGAAGATCGCGCGTTTCCTCGACGCGGCGGTGGTCTACGTGGCGATGCGCCGCCTGAGTCGCGGGCAGTACGGGGTGCAACTGCACGTTCTCGCCGAGCCGCCGTACGACGAGCGCGAAGGCGACTGGATCATCGAAGCGTACGCGCGACGCCTCGAGCAGGAGATCCGCTCCAGCCCGCCCGATTGGCTGTGGGTGCACAACAAGTGGAAATATCCCAAGCCCGTGGCGTGAGGGGTGAAAGCGTGTTTATCAAGGCGCAGGCGAAGGAGTACGCTTTGCGCCGGAAGATGGGGAAGAAGGGCGAATTTGTGATCGATAATCGCCCAGTATTTCGATAATCGCCCTTGACGCTGTTCGCCTGAACGCCTTAGACTTTGTTCGTTAGCCGCACATTGGTGCGATAAACGAACACTCGGTTGCGACGATCGCGGCCGGCGGAGGAGGAAACTTGATTCGCGGCACGACGACGATCATCGCGCACATCGGCGACCCGATCGCGCCGGTCAAGTCGCCCATGATCTACAACCCGTACTTCGAGAGCGCCGGCATCGACGCGGTCGTCGTGCCGATGGGGGTGCGCGCAGGCGACTACCCGGCATTTCTCAGGACGATCTTCCGCCTCACCAACATCGCCGGCGCGCTGGTGACGATGCCGCACAAGGTTACGACGGTCGGGCTGCTCGACGAAGCGAGCACCGCGGTGAAGATCGCGCAATCGTGCAATGCGGTGTTGCGCCGCGCGGACGGCAGTCTGCTCGGCGACCTCTTCGACGGTGCCGGCTTCGTCAGGGGCCTCGAGCGCAACGGCTTCAGCCTCGCCGGGGCACGCTGCCTCGTCGTAGGCACAGGCGGGGTCGGCTCCGCGATCGCTGCCGCGCTGGCAGCGGGGCGCGCGGGTGCGATCTCGCTCTACGACAGCAATCCGGCGAGCGCGAAGGGGCTTGCGGAACGACTGCGCCTGCATTACCCGGCGCTCGAAGTCACGCAGGGCTCGAACGATCCCGCCGGCTTCGACCTCGTCGTCAACGCCACGCCGCTCGGCATGAATCCCGGCGACGCGCCCCCGCTCGACGTGGGGCGGCTCGCGCCGAGGACTTTCGTGGGCGAGGTGGTCATGAAGCAGGAGGTGACCCCGCTGCTGCGCGCGGCGCGCGAGAAGGGCTGTCGAACGCAGGTGGGTACCGAGATGCTGTTCGAGCAGATTCCTCTGTACCTCGAATTCTTCGGCTTCGGCAGGGCCACCGCCGACGAGCTGCGCGCCGTCGCTTCCCTTGCTTGAGGCCGCATCGAAATGACGACCCGCCAGATATTTATCGAGCGCAGAGGCGGGGGCGGTTCACGCGCCCCGTCCCTGCGATGCAAGCGTACGGCCGCCGGCTCGAGGGCGGAGCCTGATCGCTGTCTAACTCCAAGGAGGCAATCGTGAAGCACGCACTGCGCAACACTGTCGCGGTTCTCGCATTGGCCGCGTCCACTTACGGCTTAGCTCAGCAGGGACCCATCCAGATCATCGGCCTGGTGGAACTCTCGGGGACGGGCGCGACGGCAGGGACCAACTTTGACAACGGCGTGAAGCTCGCCGTGAAGGAGATCAACGCTTCCGGCGGCATCCTCGGCCGCAAGATCGAATATCAGTCCTGGGATACGCAGACCGCGCCGCAAACCGCCAAGGCGCTGGCGCAGAAGGCGGTCGATCAGGGCGCGTACGTGGTGATGGGGCCGGTGTTCTCGGGCTCGATCATCGTCAGCATGGCCGAGACCAGGCGCGCCGAGATCCCGAATTTCACCGGCGGCGAGGCGGCGAACATCACCGAGCAGGGTAACCCGTACATCTTCCGCACGTCGTTCACCCAGGCGACCGCGATGCCGAAGGTCGCGCGCTACCTCAAGGACCAGGTCAAGGCCAGGAGCGTGGCGGTCATGTGGGTGAACAACGACTTCGGCAAGGGCGGCCGCGACGCGATCACGAAGGCGCTCAACGCAGAGGGGATCAAGGTTGCGGCAGATATCTCGACTGACCCGGGCCAGGTCGATTTTTCGGGACCGGTGCTCAAGGCGAAGCAATCCAACGCGGACGCTCTCTTCGTCTACACGAACGAGGAGGAATCGGCACGTGCGCTGCGCGAGCTCAAGAAGCAGGGCTATGACAAGCCGATCGTCGGCGAAACGACGCTCACCGGGCAGAAGGTGATCGAGCTGGCGGGTGACGCCGCGAACGGCGCTGTCGCGCATGTCGGACTGACGGTCGACGCGCCGCAACCGCAAATCAAGGCCTTCGACGAGAAGTTCCAGAAAGCGTACAACTACAAGAGCGATCACAACGGAATGAAGGGCTACAGCGGCATGTACGTCGTCAAGGCGGTCACCGAGAAGGTCGGCAAGGTCGACCCCAAGGCGTTCGCCAAGGCGATGCATGGCGCCACCATCCTGGTAAAGGACCAGCCCGGAGTGCTGCTCGATGTGCATTTCGACGACAAGGGCGACCTCGATCGCGAGAGCTTCCTGGTCAAGGTGGTCAACGGCAAGCAGGTCGTAACGACGACTCTGCCCCCGCTGAACCCGATCAAGTAGCGGTGACGGAGCGCAACTGAGCGGGCGGCCGGAGCCGACCGGCACCGGCCGCGCGAGCTCTATCCATACGGGGGAAGGCCATGGGCGATTTCCTGCAGCTTGTCATATCCGGAACCGCGACCGGCGCCATCTACGCGCTGGCGGCGCTCGGCTTCACGCTGCTATGGCAAGCATCGAACACGATCAACTTCGCGCAGGGCGAGTTCGTGATGCTTCCCGCCTTCGTGATGCTGTTCTTCATCAACACCGCGGGTCTGCCGCTCTGGGTCGCGTTTCTACTGACCTGCGTCGTGGCGATGCTGCTGCTCGGCTACACGTTCAAGCGAGCGATCGTCGATCCGTTGATCCGGCACGGCGTGATTCCTCTGGTCATCGCGACGCTCGGGCTGTCGATCGGGGTCAAGCAGCTCGTCAAGGCCGGAGTGACCGCCCAGGCGATGCCGTTTCCGAATCCGTTCCCTGACGGGCTGCTCGCTCTCGGCGACTTCAAGGTTTCCTACGCGGATGTCGGAACGCTGATCCTCGCCGGGCTCATTGTCATCGGGCTGCAAATGTTCCTCAACCGGACGGTGACCGGGCGCGCGATGCAGGCGGTCGCGCAGAACACGGACGCGGCGAAGGTGCTCGGCATCAACGTCCGGCGCATGGTGCTCTATACCTTCCTGATCAACGCTGTCTTGGCGGCCGTCGCAGCGCTGCTCGTCACCCCGACCTATCTCGCCAAGTTCGACATGGGCGAGTCGATCGGCCTCAAGGCGTTCTACGCAGCGATCATCGGCGGCTTCAACCAGACGCGCGGCGCGCTGCTCGGCGGCGTGCTGGTGGGCGTGCTGGAGAACCTTACCGGAGCGTACGTCTCGTCGGCCTACAAGGAAGGAGTGGCGCTGCTGCTCTTCCTCATCGTGATCATCGTCCGACCCGAGGGCCTGCTGGGCAAGGTCGAGGAGCGGAAGGTATGAGCGCCAAAGGAGGCGGTATGAACAAGCCGCAGCGAATCGCGCTTCTCGTCGGCCTCGCGGCGTACGCAATCCTCCCGCTGTTTCTCAAGAGCTACGGCATCTACCTGATGACCCTGCTCTGCGTCTACCTGATGGCGGTGTTCGGGTTGAACCTCATCGTCGGGTACGCTGGCCAGATGTCGATCGGGCAGGCAGCGTTCTACGGCATCGGCGCCTATCACGCGGCGATCCTGCTCAAGCTGGGTTGGCCGTTCTTCGCCGTGCTGCCCATCGCCGCAGTCGCCTGCTTCGCGATCGGCCTCGCGCTGGGTTTCCCGGCGCTGCGCGTGCAGCATCATTACCTCGCGTTCGCGACGCTCGGCTTCAACGTGCTCGTCTACCTCGTCATGCGCAACGAGGAAGCGCTGACCGGCGGCACATTCGGGATTCCCAACATCCCGCGGCCGTCGCTCCTTGGCTATTCACTCGACGGCGCGTTGCCCTTCTTCTACTTTGCGTACGCGTCGGTGATCGTGCTGGCGCTCGTGCTCTGGTGGATCCTGCGCTCGCCGTGGGGCCGTGCGTTTGCGGCGCTGCGCGACAATCCGATCCGCGCCGAGAGCACGGGCGTCAACATCACCGCGTACACGCTGCTCGCTTTCGCGATCGGGGCGGCGTGTGCAGGCGTCGGCGGTGTCTACCTCGCCACCCTGGTCAACTTCATCGAGCCGGGGCAGTTCCACCTCTCGGTGTCGCTGATGATGCTGCTCGCCGTGATCGTGGGCGGATCCGGGCGCTTCTTCGGCCCGGTTGTGGGGGCGGTCATCGTGATTCTGCTGCCGGAGTGGCTGCGCTTCCTGCAGGACTGGTACCTCGCCATCTTCGGCTTCGCGGTGATCGTGATGATGGTATTTCTCCCCGGCGGCCTGCTGTCGATTGCCGACCGCTTCAAGACGAGCGGGGGCGCCAAATGACGACTCGTCCAAGCTTTCTCGAAGTCAAGCACGTCCAGAAGCACTATGGCGCAATCAAGGCTGTCGATGGCGTGAGCCTATCGGTCGGTCCCGGCGAGATCGTTGGAGTTATCGGGCCCAACGGGTCGGGCAAGACCACGCTCTTCAACAGTATCCTGGGGCAGATCAAGCCGACGGCGGGCAGCGTCGAGTTCTGCGGCGAGGACATCACCGGAATGTCGCCCCTCGAGCTCTCACGCCGAGGCGTTGGGCGCACGTTCCAGACTCTACAAGTCTTCGTGAAGCTCTCGGTGCGCGACAACCTGATCGCCGCGGCGCAGGAGTTCAAGGGCACGATGCCGGGAAGGCTCTTCGTCCAGCCCGACGCGGGCCTCGGGCACCACGCCGACGAGATGATCGAGCTCTTCCGTCTGAAGCACGTCGCGCACCTGCCTGCCGGAAGCTTGTCCTACGGCCAGCAAAAGCTGATCGACATCGCCATGGCGTTCATGCCGGCACCGCGCCTGGTGCTGCTCGACGAGCCGTGCGCCGGGGTCAATCCGAGCCTCGTCGACGAATTGCACGATCGGTTGGTCGAGCTCAACAAGACGCAGGGCGGCAGCTTCGTGGTCATCGAGCACAACATGGACTTCATCATGAAGCTCTGCCCTCACGTCGTCTGTATGGTGGAGGGCAAGGTGCTTGCCGAGGGACCGCCGAAGGAGGTGCAGTCGAACCGGCAGGTTCTCGAAGCCTATCTGGGCAACTGAGCGGGGAACAGCCATGAGCGAGAAGATCATCGAATTCGAAAAGGTCGTCGCCGGTTATTCGCCGAGCTTGACCATCCTCAACGAGACAACGCTCGACGCGCGCAAGGGCGAGATCACGTTGCTGATTGGTCCCAACGGCGCCGGGAAATCGACCGTTCTCAAGACTCTCTTCGGCATGCTGGTTCCGCGTTCCGGCGAGGTCCGCTTCGAAGGCAAGCGCGTCAACGGCAAGTCGCAGCGCGAGTTGCTCGCCCAGGGCATCGCCTTCGTGCCGCAGGGACGCAATCTGTTCGGCTCGCTGTCGGTGCGGCATAACCTGGAGCTGGGCGGCATCACGCTGCCGCGCGGGGAGCTGGGCGGCCGCATCGATGAGGTGCTTGCCCGTTTTCCGCGGATCAAGGAGCGCATCGACAATCAGGCATCGACGATGTCCGGCGGCGAGCAGAAGCAACTGGAGATCGGGCGAGCGCTGCTCCTTCGCCCGCGGGTGATCCTGATCGACGAGCCCTCGATCGGCCTCTCGCCGAAGCTCGTGCAGGAAGTCATGACGCTGCTCAGGGGGCTCGCGGACCAGGGGGTGACGGTGCTCATGGTCGAGCAGAACGTGCGCACAGCACTCAAGTATTCGAACCGGGCGCTGGTCCTGGAGATGGGCCGCCTCGCGCTCGACCGCCCGGCCTCCGAGTTGCTCGGCGATCCCGATCTCAACCGGCTCTTCCTCGGCGGCCACGTCAAGACCGCAGCGTGACGCGCGCTCTATCGCTAGCCGCGCTGACCGTTCTCGAGCTTTCGCCACCGCAGATGGTCGCTTGCGCGGCGGCGGCCGGCTATTCGCACGTCGGACTGAGGCTCGTTCCGGCGACAGACCACGAACCGACATGGCCGGTGATCGGTGACACACCGATGGTGCGCGAGATCGAGTCGAGGCTGCGCGACGCAGGCGTGTGTTTGCTCGACATCGAGATCTTTCGCCTCGAGCCGGAAACCGACGTGCACGACTATTTGCCGGCGCTGGAGACTGGCGCGCAGCTCGGCGCGAGGTATGCGCTCGTCGCCGGCAACGATCCGCTCGAGGCGCGCCTCGTCGAGCGCCTCGCCGCGCTTTGCGACCTCGGGGCGCCGCTCGGGCTCGACTTCGCACTCGAGCCGATGCCGTGGACGGACGTGAAGACTCTGCAGCAGGGCGCGCGGATCATCGAAGCGTCGGGGCGCGCGAACGCGGCAATCCTCATCGATCCCATCCACTTCGATCGCGGCGGCAACATGCCCGCGGATATCGTCGCCGTACGGCGCGAGCGGTTGCGCTACGCGCAACTCTGCGACGCGCCTGCCGAGCGTCCGCGGGACGAGGAAACACTGCTGCACCAGGCGCGTGCCGAGCGACTCATGCCAGGAGACGGCGGGCTCGATCTCGCTGGGATCCTTCTCGCGCTGCCGCGCGACATACCGCTATCCCTCGAGGTCCCGATGCTGGCGCTGAAAAAGACGCTTCCGGCAGTCGCACGCGCGACGATGATCCGGGCAAAAGCCGAGGCAGTGCTGGCAGAGCTCTGATCCCTCCGCAGGAGAAAAGATCCGCCAAAACAAAGTGTTGTCGTCGGTACTGCGCCAGCGGGTCGCCGCCGCTCGCCGTCCGCCCCGTCTTGACACGGTGCACGGCAAGGTGAAGGATTACTGTTGCCCGGTGCTCCCTTCGGGGTTGCGCCGTGGCGTAAGGGCAAAACTGTCGTAAGGCAGTGACGCAAAGCCTCCGGCCCGGTGTTTGCACAGGGTAGCGGGGTTGCCGGCGGAGCACCGCCGTCAGCGCATGGGTCCACGTCACCGTCCGACGACGCCGTTGCGGAGGCTAGGACGTGGAACCTTCTCGTGTTTCAGCTCGTGTCCAAGGTCGAATGCCGGAAGTGCCTGCCGCCGTGGCGGGGCCCGGTGGTGACATCTCGGGCCTCAGCGGTGGCGTCGCTGCGGAAACGCCGACTAACCCAGCGACAAGCGCCGCACGCACGCCGAAGGTCCACCGACTGATCGCCGGCCAGCAGTACTTCGGACTCGAGGCACAAGCGTTCCACTACGGGGCAGAGCGGACTCTCGCGCGGCTGTCCGCTTGCGGGCAGCAGCCGCCGCGCATCGACGTCCACGCGCTTGGCGAGGATTTCCACCTCGATGCCGCAGCCAGCTGGACACTGCTTCGCGCCATGCTTGCGAGCGGGTTGCTACTTCCCGACGGCCCCGGCTGCTACCGCCCGTCGGCTCGGTTCCTGGAATACGCTCTGGCACACATCACCGCACCGCTGTCGCGCGCAGAAGCGAAGGAACTGATGACTCTGGCGTGCAAACGGGCCGCACGCATCAATGCTGATCGGGGTCGGACCCCGTTCAGAATAAGGATGATCCTTGTCTCCGGCAGTTACATGAGCCGCAGCAAGCGGTTGCCGGAGCTTTCGCTGTGGCTGGTCTTCCGCCGACGTCCGGAAGCTCAGGCGTGGCGCCTGCGCACCCCGTTGAACAAGAGCGATGCGCTGCGCGACATCGCGGGGAAGATCACGGCGCTCAGCCCGCTCATCGTCGTGCGCATCGCCGCGGACAAGTCGGCCGTGCCGCGACCGTTCAGCGTGGTATTCGACAGCGGTGACGACGATGCCGACTCGCCCCACACCTGGAACAGATTCCGCGGATGGGGCGCCTCGATCAGCCGGCGCCTGTCCAGTAAGTAGTGCGAAAGTAGCCCGCGAGCTCGCCTGTCGCGCCGTCGCGGTCAATCGCGGGCGCTCGATTCCGGACCGCTGGCACTACGCGAGGCCGAGCTTGCGCAGGAACGGCTGCCAGCGTGGATCGCCGTGCAGCGGCCGCAGGAAGATGTCGGATGCGGTGTATATCGTGCCCGGGTCGCGCTGCGTGTAGGCACGCTCGAGCCATTCGAACGCCTTGCCGATCTCGTGCCGGTGGGCGTAGGCCTCGGCGATCTGATAGGCGGCGGTCCATCCGAAGCCGGCGATCAGGCCCTCGAGGGCCGCGTCCGATTCAGCCGCATGCCCCATCGTGTGATGGATCATCGCCAGCGCTAGGTTGCGGAATACGTCGTGCGATTCGGCTTGCGCGATCGGCAGTGCCTCCTGCGTGCGGCCCTGCATCAGCCGGGTGATCGCCAGAAAGCCTTGGTTGAGCCCGGCGTTGGGGGAGAGATCGAGCGCGAGCTGAAACGACGCCGCGGCGTCGTCGAGGCGTTCGCCGATGATGGCGATCATCGCTGCCTGGCGATGGGTGCGCGCCGAGAGCGGATCGAGTGCGATGGCCCTGCGGATCAGGTCGAGTCCCTCGTCAACGCGGCCCAGAATCCGCGCGAGCTGCGCTGCCGAGCGGAGCGCGTTGGCGTCGCCCGGTGCCAGCTCCACCGCGCGCCGAAGCGAAGCTTCCGCCGCAGCGAAATTCCAGTCGTGGCCTTCGAGCACCCCGCCAAGGGCGATGTGAGCTTCGGCCAGGTCCGGAGCGAGCCGCAGGGCTTGCTGCGCGGCCTCGCGGGCTCGCTCGAAGCCCTCGTTGATCGGCGCGAAACCGTACCCTGCCTGAAGCTGGTGGATGTGCGACAGCCCGGCCCAAGCCAGCGCAAAGCCCGGATCGATCGCCAGCGCCTGGCGGAAAAGCTCGATCGCCTTGTCGGTGTCCGCCTGCGTGACGCGCTCACCGTGGAACTTGCCCTGCAGGTAGAGCCGGAAGGCCTCGGGATCGTCGCTGCGGCCGGCCGCGGCCTTGCGCACTTCGGCTGCTGCTGCCTTGTCGGTTGCAGTCTCAGATGAAGCCCCAAGCAGCGCAGCCCGTAGCTCCTTCACCACCGACTGCGCGATGTCGTCCTGCACCGCGAAGATGTCGTCGAGCTCGCGATCGTAAGTCTCCGACCAGAGGTGCGAATCCGACGCGACTTCGATCAGCTGCGCCGTGATGCGCACGCGCTTTCCCGCCTTGCGCACGCTGCCTTCGAGAACGGTTGCCACGTTGAGCTTCTGCGCTACCGTCGGGATGTCCGCGCCCTTGCCCTTGAACGAGAAGGCGGAGGTGCGCGACGCGACGCGCAGGCCCCGGATCTTCGCCAGCACGTTGAGCAGCTCCTCCGACAGCCCGTCGGCGAAATATTCGTTCTCCTCGTCGCGGCTCATGTTGACGAACGGCAGCACCGCGATCGACGGCGTTTCCTTGTCCGCCGGCGCGACCTGCGATCTGAGCGGCGGAAAGCTCTGGGGCAGATCGGGGTGAACGAGCTGAAACACTGCCTCGGGCCGGCCGAGATCCTTGAGGCCGTGCGACCCGAGTGGCCTCACGCTCGCGAGCGGCGGCAGGTGATCCCGGCACAAGTCGTGGGTCGATTCCGAGAGCAGCGTCTGCCCGCCATGCCCGGCCGCCAGCAGGCGCGCCACTCGATTCAGCGTCGCGCCGAAGTAGTCGCCGTCGCGCAGTTCGACGGCGCCGGTGTGCAGCGCCATCCTCACGCGCAGCTTCGCCGTCTCGGGCCAGGGCTCGCGCGCGAGTGCACGCTGCGCATCGAGCGCCGCGGCCGCCGCGTCGGACGCCGTGTGGAACGCCGCGCAGAAAGCGTCGCCGCCCGTCTTGAACACGTGGCCGTCGTGATCCTCGATGCAACGGCGCAGCAGCGCGTCGTGGCGCGCGAGCGCGGCGCGCATCGCCGCGGCATGCGCTTCCCACAGGCGGGTGCTGCCCTCGATGTCGGTGAAGAGCAGCGTGACGGTGCCGGTGGGCAGGCCTGGCATGATGTGCGTACCGCCCCGGTGCGCGACTACTCCGCCGAGCGTTGCAGGGGCCCAATGTTGGGAACCGGCAAGGCGCGTCGCAGCACGGTTTCCTCGAGCCACTCCGCGGCGCGTCGTGCGCGGGCGGCGACCGCTTCGGGCGGAATCTGCAGATGGTCGTCATTGTAGACGGCGAAACTGTAATCGCCCATGTAGCCGATCGAGTCGAGCTTGGTGACAAAGCTCGCCAGCTCTTCGCTGTGAGCGCCTTCCCCGGGGAAGACGCGAAAATGAGTCGCAGTGGGCTGTACTTCCGTCGAACGCATGTCGCGCCACATGTAGTCGGACAGCTGGACCAGTAAAATCTGCTCCGGATCGACGGCGTCGAGATCCTCCTGCGGAACCTTCGCGGCCAGCACGTCGAATGCATCGATCGACAGTCCGAGGTTCGGGCAGCTTGCGCGAGACACCAGATCCTCCGCGGCTCGGAAATCGCGCGCCGTCCGGCTCCACGGCACGCCCTTGAAGGCGACCCTGATGCCCATCGGAATCGCTAGGATCGCTAGCTTGCGCAGATCGCGGGCGCGCGTATCGGCATCGGCGCTGGCGTGCGTCGATGTGGTCGCCTCGACGAGAAGCGTTCTTCCGCCAAGCTGGCCGCAGAGCTCGAGCATCGACTTGGCGATGCCTATCTTGTACGTGTGCAGCTGGCCCGCGAGGCCCTCGAAATCGCGCAATACCTCCAGCCCGGTCA
Organism: Casimicrobiaceae bacterium; assembly: GCA_035499135.1. GTDB lineage: Bacteria > Pseudomonadota > Gammaproteobacteria > Burkholderiales > Casimicrobiaceae > PALSA-1003. The sequence goes on from DATJZM010000153.1 coordinate 16,975, forward strand.
CGCGCAAGCCACTGGCGTGCACTGCGCGGACTCCCCCGGCGATCCCCGAAGGGTGTCCGACGATGTCCGCCGCCGAGATCATCACCTGCGAGAACCCCGCCTGCTGCACGGTGGCGAGCTTGCCCTCGAGGGGACCTGCCAGCGAGGCAGTGTCCATCCCGAAATCGTTAAAGATCATCGCTGTGCCGCGGAGGCCGAAGACTCGTCGTGCACGAGCTCGAACATCACGTTTCCGAGACAAGGCTTGGTGAGGGCGCCGCGGTCGCTCGAGTGGACCTTCTCCGAGGCCAGGAACTCGACTCCGCGCTTCTCGAGCAGCGCGACCGTTGCGAGGACATCCGGCGTCCCGAACCCGATGCGCTGCAAGTGCTCCTCGGCGGGCGCGTAACGCGCCGTGTCCTCGGGCTCGATCAGCTGCAGATAGAACTTGGCGCCCGGACTCTGCAGCAGCAATCCCTTCGGCATGATGCCGAACCGCACGCGGTCCGGAAGCGGCCTGAAGCCGAAGACCTGCGAGTAGAACTCGACCCAGTCCGCCGTGCGGTCGGCGCCGATGTACTGGACGATCCCGAAGAATTGCATATTGCCGATGGCCGGCGGCCGAGGGTCGACCGCGGGGATCGCGCGAAAGTCGACGTCGAAGATCGAGAACTCGTCGTACCGGTCGACGAAATAGATGAGACTCCCCCCCACGCCGTGGATCGCCGGAATATTGAGCTCCATCGCTCCTGCCCGAACCGGGATCTCCCACGCGCCTCGATTGAGCGCCCAGCGGAACGCCGCATCGGCATCGCGGACACGCACCGCGAATGCGCTCAGGACCGGGCGTTCCTCCGGCTGCACCGTTCGCGGGACATCGGCTGGCTGCGCATTGAGGACGATGTTCATCGATCCCTGGCGGTAGAGCTCCACCTCGCGCGAGCGATGTCGCGCGATCGGCCGGAATCCCATCCGCTCCAGGACATTGCCGAGCGCATGCGGTTTCGACGTCGCGAACTCGACGAATTCGATGCCGTTGAATCCAAGAGGGTTCAGTGCCTCGGTGACCGACTCGCGGTCCAAAGGGTCCGTCATCACGGGTCCTTGTGATCGTCGACGCTCTGCGCACGCGCTGCCGCACGCGTCGAAGGCCGCGCGGCCGCCGCCGGGCGCTCGTCACGCGGAAGGGATCGCGACGTGCCCAGCATGACTGGATTGGAATGATAGCCTACTGCTACCTGCCGCAACCACTGCGCGACCGCACAGTCACGGCAGCAGTAACGAGCCGAGCTCCATCGCTGCCTGCTGCAGCGGATGATAGAACCGCTCGGCCATCTCTTCGCGGGAGAGAAGCCGGCCCTGCAGGATCACGTTAATCCCCGCCACGCAGCTGTCCGCGGTATCCCGAACCGGAACGGCCAGCGTGCACAGACGCTGCTCCATCAACTGGCTGGCGAAGGCAAAGCCCGATTCGCGGACGGAGGCCAGGAGAGGAAGCAGCTTCTCGACCGAATTCGGCGTATTCGCGGTGAAAGGGTGGAACCGCGTGCGCGCCAAGTACCGGTCCAGCTCCGACTGAGGCAGATGCGCGAGCATCACGTGCCCGATGGAAGTGCAATACGCAGGAAGACGGCGCCCTACGTTGAGCGCCGGCGACATGATGCGCGACGACGTGGACCGCGCGAGATAGACGATCTCTTCGCCGTCCAGGGTCGCGAGCGAGCAAGCCTCGCGCAGGGACTCTCCCAGACGATCGAGAATCGGCTGGGAGAGCACCGCGACGGGAGACGCCGAGAGATACCCGTGACTGAAGGAGAGCACGCGTGGGCGCAGGTAGAAGTGGCGCGCCTCGTCCGCGGCGGCGAAGCCGAGCCTGGTCAGCGTGTGGAGGCTGCGTCGCGTCGCCGCCCGCGAGATGCCGGTGAGATGGCTCACTTGCGCAATGGACATTCTGCGCTTCTTGTCTGAGAGCGAAAGCAGCACGGCCAACCCGCGGGCGAGCGCAGTCACGAAGTCAGGGTCGTGACTGTGTTGGGCAATTGCGTCGGCAGATAGCGGGTCAGTACCGGCCAACGCTGTCCGCGGTGCCGCGCCCCCGGTGCGCGCGGGCCGTCCGCGCCCGCGATCCTCGCGGACACGGGCACTGTCTGCCAGGGGAGCTCTTCTGGTTCGCATCCGGTTTAAGGCATATCCCGGCCCTGGCCCAAATCGACCGGACTGGGCGGCTGCCGCCCACACGATACGCAAGCTACGCGCGTTCCTGCGCTAAGGCAAGCGGACGGCAAGAAAAGGGCGCCTGGCGCCCAATACGTCGCAATACGCCCTTGACGCTCTGCCTGGCGCCAACGATTGTTGCGGCACGGGTCGGGCTCCGCCACGACCGACATGAGGAGTGAGCACGATGGCCGCCGTGGAACAAAAGAAGGGCATTACCGAGGAACAGCAGCAGGAGCTCGACGAGGCGTTCGTGCGCGCGAGGAAGGCGCTTGCGATCATCGAGACCTACGATCAGGCGCGCGTGGATCGGCTATGCCAGGCAGTGGCGTGGGCGGTCGCCAACAAGCGGACTTTCACGCGGCTCGTCGATATGGGCATCGCCGAGAGCGGATTGGGCGACGCGGTGAGCAGGATGGGCAAGCGTATGAAGATCCGCGGCGTGCTGCGCGACGCATTGCGCCAGAAAAGCGTCGGCATCATCGAAGAGTTGCCCGAGAAAGGCATCGTCAAGTATGGCAAGCCGGCCGGGATCATCGCCTGCGTCGTGCCGACTACGAATCCGGACCTGACTCCTGCGGGCAACGCGATCTACGCGATCAAGGCGCGCGATGTCGTTATCTTCTCGCCGCACCCGCGCTCGAAGAAGACCTCCTTCGAAACCGTTCGTCTGATGCGCGAGGCGCTCGAGCGCGAAGGTGCGCCGGCGGACATTCTGCAATGCCTGACCAGGGTCAATATCCCGATGTCGCAGGCGCTGATGGCGCGCGCCGACCTCATCATCGCGACAGGCGGGCAACCGATGGTGCGCGCAGCGTACAGTTCCGGCACACCGGCCTACGGCGTCGGTGCCGGCAATTCGACGATGATCATCGACGAAACCGCCAACATCGAGGAGGCGGCGCGCAACACGCGGCTTTCGAAGACCTCGGACTTCGGCTCGGGCTGCTCGGCCGACGGCAACCTGATCATCGAGGCCTCGGTCTTCGACAAGCTGCTGGCACAGCTGCAGGTGGAGGGTGGCTATCTCGCCAATGACGAGGAGAAGTCCGCGCTCAGGCGCGCGATGTGGGACGACGATGGACACCGCACGCCCGATACCGTCGCAATCGCCCCGCAACAACTTGCGAAGGCGGCTGGCTTTGCGATTCCCCCTGATCGCAAGTTCATCATCGTCCGCGGCGACGGCATCGGCAAGGAGTACCCCTTCTCGAGCGAAAAGCTGACGACGCTCCTGGCCGTGTACAAGTACGAGGGATTTGGGCGGGCCCTTGCAATGATGCGCGGTATCTACGAGGTGGGTGGCAAGGGGCACTCGTGCGGCATCTACTCGTTCAATCAGGAACACATCCACGCCCTCGCGCTCGCGGCTCCTGTCTCGCGCATCATGGTGCGCCAGCCGCAATCGAAGGCGAATGCCGGGGCATTCAACAACGGCATGCCCATGACATCGAGCCTCGGGTGTGGCACCTGGGGCGGCAACATCGTCTCGGAGAACGTGCACCTGAAGCACTACATGAACACGACCTGGGTGTCAGTGCCGATCAAGGAAGACAAGCCTTCGGACGAAGAATTGTTCGGGCCGTTCTACGACGCGGCACTCGAAGCCGAAGCCGAAGTCGAGGTCGAGACCATGACGTCATGACGACGAAAACACCCGAACAGCTCATCGAGGAGTGCGGTGCCTGGTGGGACACGGCCATCATCGAAATCCACCCGGGCGAGATCGCGATCCGCGGCTATCCGATCGAGCAGTTGATCGGGCGCCTTCGTTTTCCCGACATGATTTGGCTGATGCTCCGCGGCGAGTTGCCGTCGCGGGGGCAGTCCGAGCTGCTGGAGGCGGCACTCGTACCCGGCGTCGATCACGGTCCGCACGCGCCATCGATCGCGATCGCGCGCATGGCCGTGACCTGTGGCTTGCCGGTGAACGGTGCCATGGCCTCTGCGATCAACGTCCTGGACGATGTCCATGGGGGCGCCGGCCAGCAGTGCATGGAGCTCTACCGCGAGATCGACGCCGAGGCCGGCGTCGACGGCGACCTGGTACGGACGGCGACGACAACGATCGAGCGCCGCGACAAGGCGGGCGAGAAGATCGTGCCCGGCTTCGGTCACCGCTTCCACCCCGTGGACCCGCGGACTGCGCCGCTGTTTGCGCTCCTCACGCGCGCCGAGGCCGAGGGCGTGGTCGCCGGCCGCTACGCCCGTATCGGCCGCGCCGTCGAGACCGCCCTGGCAGGGATCAAGAAGCGACACATCCCGATGAACATCGACGGGATAACGGCGGTCATCTTCTGCGAGCTCGGATTCGAGCCGGAGCTCGGGCGCGGACTCTTCATCCTCTCGCGCTCGGTCGGCATCTTAGCGCACGCGTGGGAGCAGAAGCAGCGGGGCAGACGCATCATGGGCCCGATGCCCCGCGAGATTCCGTACCGCTACAGCGGGCATGCGCGCCGCGACGTTCCGCCCGCGAGCGTCCCCGTCGGGTCCCACGACAGATCGGTCGCGGCCCCCACAGAATCATCGTCGCAGGCGAACCGCCGGACCGTTGCACGGGCAAGCAGGAGGAACCGATGAAAGATCTCGTAGCGCACCAACTGGTGAAGTACCTCGAGAGCCGTGGCGTCCAGCACGTGTTCGGCCTGTGCGGCCACACCAACATCGCCGTACTCGCGGCGCTGTCCAAGAGCAGGAAGGTCAAGTTCGTCAACACCCGGCACGAGCAGATCGCCGCACACATGGCCGACGGCTACGCGCGAGCGACGAAGCGGACGTCGGTCGTCCTTACGCACCTGAGCCCGGGCCTCACCAACGCGGCGACGGGTGTCGCCAACGCCGCGCTCGATTCGATTCCGATGGTCGTGATCGCCGGCGACGTGCCGTCGCACTACTACGGCAAGCACCCGCACCAGGAAGTGAACCTGCACTCCGACGCCTCGCAGTACGAGATCTACCGTCCCTTCGTCAAGCGCGCATGGCGCGTGGATTCGCCACACCTCTTCCCCGAGATCATCGAGAAGGCTTTCGCGCTCGCCGAAAGCGGCCGGCCGGGCCCGGTCCTGGTCGATGTGCCAATGGACATCTTCTCGAAGGAGGTCGACGTCGCCCTGTTCGACCGGCTGCGCCTCAATACGAGGAAGCTGGGGAAACCCTCGCTCGACGATGACACCGCCGCTGAAATCGTGAAGCGACTGATCGCGGCCAGGAAGCCCCTGCTCTACGTTGGTGGTGGCGTGATGCTCGCCAACGCGACGGTGGAGTTGCGCGAGCTCGTCGATCACCTGCAGATCCCGGTCGCCCACACGCTCATGGGTAAGGGCGCGCTCCCGGACGACCATCCGTTCGTGCTCGGTATGACGGGCTTCTGGGGCACGAAATTCATCAACGAGCAGTGCCGCGGCGCCGACTGGATCCTCGGTCTTGGCACGCGCTTCTCCGAGGCGGACTGCAGCTCGTGGGAGCCGGAATACACGTTCAACTTCCCGCCGACGAAGCTGATGCATATCGACATCGACCCGGCGGAGATCGGTCGCAACTACCCGGTCGAGATCGGCGCGGTTGCGGATCTCAAGCTGGCACTGGCAGTGTTGACGCGCGTCGCGCGCGAGCTCGCGCCTGAAGGAACTAAGAGGCCTGAGCTGGCGGCCGAGATCGCGAGCGTCAAGACCGCGTTCATCGCGGGAAACCGCGCCTACGCGACCAGCGATGCCTATCCGATGCGGCCCGAGCGAATTCTCTCGGACGTGCGGGAGGCGCTGCCGCGCAACGCGCTCATCACGACGGACGTCGGCTGGAACAAGAACGGCGTGGGCCAGCAGTTCCCGATCCTCGAGCCAGGCACGATCTTCACGCCCGGCGGCTACGCGACGATGGGCTTCGGCGCGCCCGCGGCACTGGGCGCCAAGATCGCGAAGCCCGATCGTGTGGTTGTCGCACTGGTCGGCGACGGCGGCTTCGGCCAGAACCCGGCGATGCTCGCCACGGCGCTCGAGGAAGACGTCGGGGTCGTGTGGATCATCATGAACAATTACGCTTTTGGCACGATCGCCGGACTCGAGAAGGCGCACTTTGGCACGACCTTCGGTACCGTATTCGAGAAGGACGGCAAGCCATATTCGCCGGACTATGCAGCGATCGCGAAGGCGTACGGCGTCGAGGGCGTGAGGATCAACGCCGCCGCGGAGTTCAAGCCGGCGCTCGAGCGCGCGATCGCTTCCGGCAAGCCGTGCGTCATCGACGTCGCGATGCAAAACGAGCCGGTGCCGACCGCGGGCCACTGGAACATCATGGACATCTATTCGCCGGGCAAGAGGGTGCATCACGTCGGCACTCCAACTGCGGTGCACGCCGATTGACCGGTGGCAAGCCATTGAGCGCAATGGAGGCATCCCGATGAAGCGTGAATACTCGCTCGCGCATCTGACCGTCCTCTCGCTGACTCCGCCACAGCTCGTGGACGTGGCGGCGCGCACAGGTTACGACTACGTCGGCGTGCGCATGACACGCGTAACGCCGGACGAGGTGCTCTATCCGCTGGCCACCGACCCTGCATTGCGCCGGGAAACGAAGGCGCGCCTTGCCGACACGGGCGTTCGCATCCTCGACATCGAGCTGCTGCGAATGGACCCGGTGCTCGACGCCGACCATTTCTTGCCCTGCCTGGAGGCCGGTGCCGAGCTGGGTGCGCATCACGCGATCGCGCAACTGCCCGATGGGAACCGGGAGCGGGCGACGGCGCGCTTTGCCAGGCTGTGCGATCTCGCGAAGCCGCTCGGCATCTTCGTCAGCCTCGAGTTCCCGCATTGGACGGAAACCGGGAATCTCGCCGAGGCAGTACAGGTCGTTCGCGCGGTCAACCGGACGAATGCGGGCATCCTGATCGACATGCTCCATTTCGGCCGCTCCGACTCGAGCCTCGAGGAGCTCGAGAAGCTGCCGCGCGAGTGGCTACGCTTCGTGCATGTGTGCGACGCCGCTAAGGAATTGCCACCCACGACCACCGCTATGATCCACACCGCGCGCGACGAGCGGCTGTTTCCCGGGGAGGGCGGCATTCCCATACGCGAAATCCTGGCCAAGATGCCTCAGGACATCCCCTACGCGCTGGAAATCCCGAGGGTCACGCTGACCAGGGCTGTCGGGCCCGAGGAAGTCGCGCGTCTCGCGCTGCTCGTCGCGAAGAGCTACCTGGAGGGGATGGATGATCCAGTCCGCGCGCCCGCGAGACGCGCCGCCGCTGCAGAAACGCCTGGCGCGCCGCGCCCTGCGCACGCAGCTTTGCAGCCCTAGAAGCCCGGCTGCCGGTCAGCATGCGATCAGTCTTCAGGGTATCCCGAGATCACTCATCGGGCCCGCATTGCGAGCCGGCGTCGCGCGGGTCGCTGCCACGAACGCCACACGGAGGAATGCCATGCAATCGAAGATGACACGTCGTTCCCTGCTTGCCACCGGAGCCTCGTTGGTTGCGCTGGGTGCACTGCCCCCAGTCTTCGCCCAGGCCAAGACAAAGCTGCGGTTCAGCTGCGCGTTCAACGAATCGGATCTGCGCGCCGACGCCTACAAGGCGTTCGCGGCCGCGATCAAGGACGACTTCGATTTCGAGCCCTATTGGGGTAACACGCTCTTCAAGCAGGGCACCGAGCTCGTCGCGCTGCAGCGTGGAAACCTTGAAATGGCAAACCTCGCACCCCAGGACATATCGAAACAGATCCCGGCCTGGTCGTTGATGACCTCGGCTTACCTGTTTCGCGATGCCGACCACATGAAGAAGACCTTCAAGAGCGACGTCGGTCGAGAATTCATCAAGATGGCCCGGGACCAGGTCGGCATCCAGATCGTCACGCCCGTCTACTTCGGAGCGCGGCATGTCAACCTGAAGCCCGATCGCCAGATAAGGACTCCGGCGGATTTGGCCGGCATCAAGCTGCGGATGCCGCCCGGCGAGTTCTGGCAATTCCTGGGCGAATCAATCGGCGTCAATCCCACGCCCGTCGCATTCGCCGAGGTGTATACGGCGCTGCAGACCGGTGCTATCGACGGGCAGGACAATCCGCTTGTCCTGAGCAAGCTCATGAAGTTCTACGAGGTGACAACCCAATTCGTCCTGACCAGTCACGTCGTCGGCTATGACGTGATGGCAGTTTCGACCAAGGTCTGGGACGCGATGACTCCGGCGCAGCAAGCCAAGTTCCAGTCGGCGGCCGAGAAGGCGATCGACGACTACACGGTCAAACTGAACGGTCAGGAGAAGGACGTCATCGAGTTCTTCAAGTCCCAGGGCAAGAAGGTTTACACGCCCGACGTGGCCGCGTTTCGGACGTACGCACAGAAGAAATACGTCGACAAGTACGGTCAGGACTGGCCCAAGGGCGCGCTCGAGCGCATCAACGCCCTGTAGGCCAGCCTAGTCGTTCCCCGTCTGTGTGCCGGGGCGCCGATCATTGCCGAAGTGGTCGGCGCTCCGGCATGCCTATAGCGCGAAGGTGAGGATCCGATGACAGCTCGCTGGTTCGCCGCCGGTCGATGGCTCCGCGAGCGGGCCGAGAACGTCGCGGTCGCACTCATCGCGACGATGTTCATCTGCTTCCTCCTTCAGATTGCATTCCGCTATCTTCTGAACCGGCCGCTGGGCTGGACCGAGGAAGTTACCGTCCTGTGCTGGGTCTGGGTAGTCTTGTGGTGCGCAGCCTTCGTCCTGTCCGACGACGAAGAGGTCCGCTTCGACATCGTCTACAACCTAGTCCCGAAGCGCGTTCAGCGAACGTTCACCGTGATCAGCAGTATCGCGCTGATCGTCCTGCTTTTGATTTCATTGCCTGCCACCTGGCGCTACGTGACCTTCATGAAGCGCGAGCATTCAGCTTTCCTGCACATGCGGTTCGATTTCCTGTATTCGATCTATCTGATCTTCGCGGTTGCCTGCATCGTGAGACACTGCCAGCTGGTATGGAGTGGACTTTTTGGCAGGCAGGCGACCGAGCCTAGTGCGTCCGACCGCCGAGCCGGCTCGTGATGCCGAGCGCCTTCACGCTGTGCATCGTTGTTCTGGTGGCCCTGGCAACACTGGGCCTGCCGATCGGCCTTTCGATGATCGGCGCCTCGATCTTCTACTTGCTCTTTGCCGGCCTCGATCTCGGCACGGCAGCCGAGCAGCTGCTGAACGGCCTCTACAATAGCTACGTCCTGCTTGCGGTGCCCCTGTTCATTCTCGCTGCGGACCTGATGAACACGGGAAGCCTTACCGACCGCCTACTGAATTTCTGTCTCGTGCTCGTGGGGCGGTTCCGCGGCGGCCTCGGCCACGTCAACGTTGTGGCGAACGTGATTTTTGCAGGGATGTCGGGATCGGCGATCGCCGACGCGGTAGGTATCGGCCGCATCATCATCCCTATGATGACGCGCGAAGGAAGATATCCGATCGCGTACGCGGGCGCGATCAGTGCGTCGGCGGCTATCATAGGGCCGATCATCCCGCCTTCCATACCGATGGTCGTCTACGCATTGGTTGCGGATACCTCGATCGGCTACCTGTTCCTCGGCGGCGTCATCCCCGGCCTGCTGCTCGGCATGACCTTCATGGTCATGAACACGCTGATTGCCCGGCGCCGAAACTATCCGGTGGAGCCGCCGGTGCCGTTGCGCCGGATTCCGCGAGTTGCATTGGACGCATTCCCGGCGCTGATGCTCCCGGTGGTCCTGCTCTTCGGCATTTACGGCGGCGTGATGACGCCAACAGAAGGTGCGGCGGCCGCCGCCGCCTACGCGCTGCTCGCGGCGGCGCTGATCTACCGTGCCATGCCGTTCAAGCAGTTGTACGGCGTGCTGCGCTCCAGCGCCAAGGCGACCACTTCGGTCGGCATGCTGATCGGTGGGGCACTGGTCTTCAACTACGTGGTCACGATAGAAAACATCCCGCTTTCGGTCCAGCACTTCATGACGGGGTTCCACTTCACGGGGTTCACCTACCTTCTCTTGGTCAACGCAATCCTGCTGGTCCTCGGATGCCTGCTCGAGGGCACGACGATCCTTCTGGTGATCGTCCCGATCATGATTCCGACCGCCAAAGCATTGGGCCTCGACCTCGTCCATTTCGGGGTGGTCGTCGTCGTGAACATCATGATAGGTTTGTTGACACCACCTTTTGGTCTATTGCTGTTCGTCATTGCCAACATGACCAAGCAGCCTCTCATGGCCATCGTCCGCGAGGCTGCACCGTTCATCCTGGCGGCGATCGTTGTCCTCGCGTTCATCAGTTTCGTTCCGGAGACCGTCCTGTGGCTGCCGAGAGCGGTCGGCTACAAGGGCTGAGCTGCCAGCCCGAACCGACCATTCCACCGAGCGGCGCCACATTCACCGACATGATAAACGGCGACACGATTCTCATCGCACATCTCGGCTATCCGACGAGATCGTTCAAGGCCCCGCTCATCTACAATCCGTACTTCGAGAAGATCGGGATCAATGCAGTCGTGATGCCCATGGGGATCAAGTCGGAAGCCTATCCCGAGTTCCTCAAGGGCTTGTTCAAGCTTACAAACATCCGCGGCGCCCTCGTGACGATGCCTCACAAGGTCACCACCGTAGCGCTTGTGGATGAGGTTTCGCCGACGGCGCAGATCGCGGGGGCCTGCAATGCCATCCTGCTGCGGCCGGACGGGACCCTGCTCGGCGACATGTTCGACGGAGAGGGATTCGTTCGCGGCGTTCGGCGCGCGGGGCGCACTCTGGCAAACGCGCGGGCGCTGGTGATCGGCAGCGGCGGCGTAGGCTCGGCCATTGCGGCGTCTCTCGCCGGCGCGGGGATTTCTGCGCTGGCGCTCTTTGATGTCAATAGCGCGACAGCCGATGCGCTTGCCATGCGGCTGCGAAGGCACTACCCGCGCCTTGATGTCATGGTCGGTTACAACGATCCACAGGGTTACGACATCATCGTCAATGCGACCCCGATGGGGATGAATGAAGGGGATCCGTACCCGACCGACGTCGAGCGCATCACGCCGGGCGCTTTCGTCGGCGAGGTCGTCATGACGCAGCAGTTCACGCCGTTTCTGGCGGCCGCTCGGGCGAGGGGATGTGTGACGCAGGTGGGCGTGGACATGCTGTTCGAGCAGATCCCCGCATATCTGGAATTCTTCGGGTTCCCAACCACCACCTCGGACGAGCTCCGCCGTGTAGCGAAGCTCAGGTATTGACCAAGAGCGCCTGAGCGAGCAGTCGCAAGCGAATCGACGGTGAATGCGCCCGGCTCGGATGGAAACGGCGCTGGGGCGTTCTCCAGGCGAATACCGCTCATCGTGGCAGCGGCGTTCTTCATGGAGTCGCTGGACAGCACGATCGTCACGACGGCGCTGCCGGCCATCGCGCGAAGCCTCGGCGAATCCACGCTCGATCTCACCGCGAGCATTACCCTCTACTTGGTGGGAATGGCGGCGTTCGTGCCTACGGCCGGGTGGGCTAGCGCGCGCTTCGGCGCGCGCAATCTCTTCGCGGCCGCCGTTGCCGTTTTCACCCTGGCATCGTTGCTGTGCGGATTGACTCCATCCCTCCAGGTATTCCTCGCGGCCCGCCTGGTGCAGGGGATCGCTGCAGCCTTCATGTCTCCCGTCGGACGTCTGGTCGTTCTGGACCAAACGCCCAAGAGCCGCATCATTGACGCGATCAGTCTCATCGTCTGGCCCGGACTGATCGCACCGGTCATAGGGCCGCCGCTGGGCGGGTTCATCACGACCTATGCATCCTGGCGGTGGATCTTCCTGCTCAACATTCCGCTGGGAATCCTTGGCGTGCTGCTCATCCTGAGCTTCGTGCCGAAGCACGCGAGGAAAGCACGAACGCAGTTCGACATGATCGGATTCCTGCTGACAGCAGTGTCGCTCGCTACGTTGCTGCACGGGCTGGCACTTGTCGGGCAGCAGAACGCCAGCGCGGCGGCCGCCGGCCTGTACATCGCTATCGGCGTAGTGAGCGGCGGTGCGGCCGTGCGCCACGCGCTGCGCCACCCGGCGCCGATGCTCGACCTTGCCGCAGTGCGTTTTCCCACGTTTGCGCTGTGCACGGTCAGCGCAGGGCTGGTGGCCAGGACTGCCATCAGCATGACGCCGTTCCTTCTGCCCCTCATGTTCCAGATAGGCTTCGGCGCGAGTGCGTTCGAGGCCGGAATCATGCTTCTGGTCTACATGGCGGGAAACCTGGCGATGAAAAGCCTGACGACGCCGATTCTGCGGCGGTTCGGGTTCCGGAACGTACTGCGCGCCAACGGCTGGCTGTGTGTTGCTTCGCTCGTCGCCTGCGGCGCGCTGACGCCCGCGGTGCCGCTCGCCGTCGTCTACGGCGTACTGTTCGCTGCCGGTATGACCCGATCGATGCACTTCACATCGGTAAATACGCTTGCCTTTGCCGACGTATCGAGCACCGAGCGGGCCGGTGCCACCACGCTCGCCGCCATGGCCCAACAGGCGGCTGGCGCGCTGGGCGTCGCGCTGGCCAGCCTCGCTCTCGGCGTCTTCCAGGCGATCGAGGGGACACCGCTTCTGACGCTTGTCGACTTCCAACGCGCACTGCTCGTGTCGGCAGGGCTGATGGCGGTCGGAGTCGTGTGGATGCTGCAGCTGCCGGCCGATGCCGGAGCCGAGCTGGCTCGAAAAGCGTGAGCCTTTCTCGATTCGCGGAGCTCGGCTCCAGGAACGAGTCGCCGGATGACGGGGGCGGCTTCGCGCTGTTAGCGCGCCTGCGCCTGCGTCGCCAGGCGCGCGGTGGCATTGAGCGCCCCATACGCGTCGTAGCCACCGGCTCGCTGCACGATCTCAAAAAAGAAGCGCTCCTCGAAACGCTCGCTGTAGATATGGAAGTACTCGCCATCGCCGACGCGGTCGTAGAGGATCCCCAGATCCTGCATGCGTGCGACCTGCTCCTCCTCGAGCACGAACCGCGTCGGCAGGTCGGCATAGTAATTCGGCGAGATCGGCACGAAATCGACGGCGTTCGCCCGCAGCTTCGCGACCGTGGCGAAAATGTCGTCGCACGCGAAAGCCACGTGATGCACGTTCGCGCCGCCGAGCGTCGATATCGTGCGCGCCATCTGAGTGCTCCTGCTCTGCGATACGTTGAGCACGACCCGCAGGCTCCGGTTCTCGGTCGCCACGCCGGAGGTGCGGACGAGGCCGTAGGGATCGGATAGCTCCAGGCTGTCGCCGGGTTGCATGCCCAGCACGGCGCGATAGAACAGTATCCAGCTGTCCAGCTGATGGACAGGAAGAGCCATCGCGACGTGATCGATCGCACGCAGTCCTGCATCGACGGTAGGCCTCGGATCCTCCGGCGCGAAGGCGATCTCGTCGAAGCTCTTCTGTCCGGCAGCCCGCGAGACGAAGTAGATCAAGCTCTCGTCGGGTCCACGGATCCCGTGGATTGCGGGCTCATACGGCCCGAGCCCTCCTTCGAACGGCGGGCAGAGTAGCGCCGTGGCCCGATTGAGCGCGCGGATGTCGTCGTCGGCGCGCAGGCCCATCGCGCAGATCGAGGGCCCGAGCTCGGCGAAGCGCGTGCGGGCAAAGGAATCGGGCTCCGCGTTGAGGACGAGTTGAATGCCTCCTTGCCGGTACAAGGTGATGTTCTTCGAACGGTGGTGGCCCGCACGCTGGAACCCGAGACCGGCCAATATGCACGCCAGCGCCGCCGCTGCGTCGTCATCCACGGCGAATTCGAGAAAGGCGAGCCCCTCGATCCACGGCGCCTCCGGCAGATCGAATAGCTCGACCCGCGGCCGGACCTCGGCTGGGTGCTCCGTGCCCGCCGCGCGGTGCGACGCGGGTCGTTCCAATCGGCTGCGCGTTTGCGCCTCGAGAAAGAGCAGCGACTGCATGCCGTCGATGGCGGTACGCCGGTTCGGCGCCTCGCGCAGTAGATCGTTGAAGATTTCCAGCGACAGCGGGCCGTTGTAACCGGACAGAAGAACCTGCTCGAGAAAGTGCGCGACGTCGAGCTGGCCTTGGCCGGGAAAGCAGCGGTAGTGCCGGCTCCATTGGAGGACGTCCATGGACAGCCGCGGCGCGTCGGCCAGCTGCACGCAGAAGATCCTGTCACCCGGAACGGCCGCGATTCCAGCCGGATCGTCGCCGAGCGAGAGGATATGGAAGCTGTCGACGATGAGCCCGAGGTTGGGATGGCCGGCCTCGCGCACGATCGCCCAGGCATCGGCGTAATGGCGTACGTGCCTGCCCCAGGCGAGCGCCTCGTAACCGACCCGGAGATTGCGCGCGGCAGCGCGCTCGGCGAGCGCGCGCAGCTGCGCCGCCGCGCGCGCCCGATCACCCGACTCCGCCGTCGCGACGTTGGAGCACACGAGCAGCATCGGCGCTCCGAGCTCGCCCATCAAGTCGAACTTGCGCTCGGCACGGTCCAGATTGCGCGCGAGCAGGGCATCAGAGACCCCCTCGAAATCGCGAAAAGGCTGGTACAGGTCGATGGAGAGTCCCAGGTCCGCTGCCCGCACCGCTACTTCGCGCGGGGCGCCGTTGAAATGGATGAGGTCGTTCTCGAAAATCTCGACCGCGTCGAAACGCGCGGCAGCGATTGCCTCGAGCTTGTCGGAAAGCGTCCCGCTTAAACAGACGGTGGCAATCGACTTCCGCATGTTCTTCTGGCGCTCGCGGCCCGCGGAGCGTTGACAATGATGATGCCGAACTCTAGCATATGATCGACTATCGCACAAATGCGCGATTATCGCCCATCACTTTCCGGGAGAACCCCCAAGAGCATGGCCAAGCTGAAGGTTGCAGTCGCGGGCGCCGGGCTCATCGGACGCGTGCATATTCGGCTGATCCAGGCCAGCGGGGAGTGCGAGCTCGCGGCGATCGTTGACCCGGCGCCGACAGCAGCGGAGAGCGCGCAGGCAGCCGGCGTGCCGCGCTACGAAACGCTGCGGGCGCTCTTCGCCGCGCAGCATTGCGACGGCGTCATCGTGGCTACGCCCAATCAGCTGCACGTCGCCAACGCGCTCGAATGCATTGACGGGGAGATCCCGGTGCTCGTCGAAAAGCCGGTCGCCGATTCGGTTGTCGACGGCCTCCGTCTGCGCGACGCTGCAGAGCGCGCGGGCGCCCGGGTGCTGGTCGGCCACCATCGCGTGCACAGTCCGCTGCTCGCCACGGCCTGTGCGATCGTGCAACAGGGCACGCTCGGCCGGCTGGTGGCCCTCACCGGCAGCGCCATGTTCTACAAGCCCGACGGTTATTTCGACGAGGCACCGTGGCGGCGCCAACCCGGCGGTGGTCCGATCCTCATCAACATGATCCACGAAGTCGGGAACCTGCGCGCGCTATGCGGCGAGATCGTCGCCGTGCAGGCGTTCGCGTCGAACGCGATACGCGACTTCCCGGTGGAGGATACGGTGGCGATCAATCTGCGGTTCGCGAACGGAGCGCTGGGCACGTTCCTGCTCTCGGACACCGCCGCTTCGGCTCGCAGCTGGGAACAGACCTCGCAAGAGAACAAGAGCTACGCGACCTATCCCGACGAGGACTGTTACGTTATTGTTGGCACCGACGGTTCGCTGGCGGTGCCGACCATGCGGCTCAAGACGTACGCGAGGAGGGAGGATCGTTCGTGGTGGCAGCCGTTCCGGACCGAGACCGCGCCGATCGACCGCGCTGATCCGCTGGAGCGGCAACTGGCCCACTTCTGCGCCGTGATTCGAGGCGAGGCGGAGCCTCGCGTGACAGTGCGCGACGGGCTCGCTAACCTGCGGGTCACGGAGGCGATCGCCGAGGCGACTCGCACCGGGCAGATCGTTACCATCGACTGAGAGGCTCCAACATGATGAAGACGGTGCTCGTACTCAATGGCCCCAACCTCAATCTGCTCGGCAAGCGCGAGCCGGCAATCTACGGCGCGGATACCCTGGCTGATGTCGAGAAGATCTGTCGCGACGAGGGTGCGCGCCTCGGGCTCGCGGTCGAGTGCAGGCAATCCAATCACGAAGGGCAGCTGATCGACTGGATCCACGAGGCCGGGCGCGAATGTGCGGCGGGCCGAATGCTGGGGGTCGTGTTCAACGCCGGCGCGTACACGCATACCTCGATCGCCCTGCACGATGCGATCAAGGGGGCCGACGCGCCGGTCATCGAGGTGCATATCTCGAACGTGCACGCCCGCGAGCCCTTCCGGCACCATTCCTGGCTCTCGCCGGCCGCAAAGGGCATCGTGGTCGGCTTCGGCGTCCAGGGTTACGCTCTGGCGATCGCCGGTCTCAAGCTGCTCGCGGAGAAGAAGAAAAAGAGCTAGCGCTGTTGCCGAGATGACCGATCTCTATGCTGTGATCGGCAATCCGATCGCGCAATCCAAGTCGCCGCGCATTCACGCCGAGTTCGCGCGGCAGCTCAGGCAGGACCTCAGCTACGAAGCCATTCTGGCTCCGCGCGATGGCTTCGCCGCCGCCGTTGCCGCATTTCGCGCTGCCGGCGGGAGGGGCCTGAACGTAACCGTCCCCTTCAAGCTCCAGGCCTTCGCGCTCGCGACCGGGCGGACCGAGCGCGCCGAGCAGGCGGGCGCCGTCAACACGCTGAAGTTCGACGGACCAACGATCCTCGGCGACAACACCGATGGTGCCGGCCTCGTCTGGGATATCGAGGACCGGCTCGGCTTCGCCATTCGCGGCAGGCGGGTGCTTCTCATGGGGGCGGGCGGCGCGGCGCGCGGTGTGCTGCTGCCGCTGCTTCGCCAGCGGCCTGATTCGATCACCGTCGCGAATCGCACGGTCGAGAAGGCGCTGGCGCTCCAGCGCCAATTTGCCCCGTATGGGAATGTGCGCGGCGGCGACTACGAGCAGTTGCGCAATCGAAAGTTCGATCTCGTCATCAATGCGACCTCGGCCAGCCTCGCCGGCGAGCTCGTGCCGCTGCCTCCGGATGTCTTCGCACCCCAAGCGCTCGTGTACGACATGGTCTACGGCAGGCAATTCATGCGCTTCCTCGACCTCGCTCGCGAGCGCGGCGCGGCCCTGGTCGCGGATGGCCTTGGCATGCTCGTCGCCCAGGCTGCGGAGTCTTTCCTGCTTTGGCGCGGCGTACGGCCGAACGTGGAGCCGGTGATCACAATGCTGCGGGCCGGGTAGAGAGCGCCGCAGCGGGCGGCTCGCGCCGGGGGCGGCGCCCGGCCGTCCCGGCATCCTCCGATCGCCGGGAAATGCTGCATCGGGGCTTCAATTTGTCTCCGATTTCTGATAGGATGGCGGTCGAATAAGTAAGAGAAATGGGCTCGACAGCCCATTTTTTTTTGGCTTTGGGGTTTAAGGTGGCGCTGTGAAGCTGGGCGAGTTGCTGGAAAGGACACTGCCCGCAATGGGCTATGAGCTGGTCGACTGCGAGACGTCGCCCGGCGGACGGTTCGTGCGCGTGTTCATCGACAAGCCTGGCGGCGTCGATGTCGAGGACTGCGCGAGCGTGAGCAGCCACCTCACGCATCTGTTTGCCGTCGAAGGAATCGCCTATGAGCGCCTGGAGGTTTCGTCACCTGGGCTCGACCGCGCGCTCAAGAAAGAGGCGGACTACCTCCGCTTCCGCGGCGAGGAGGCGCAATTGAAGCTCCGCGAGCCGATCGGAAACGCGCGGCGCGTGAAGGGTGTCCTGCGCGGCGTGGAAGCGGGTGTGCTGCGGCTCGAGACGGTGGAGGGCACGCACGAGATCCCGCTCGCCAACATCGACAAGGCGCGCCTGGTGCCCAGGATAGATTGGAGAAACGCGAAATGAACCGCGAATTGCTATTGCTCGTCGACGCGCTGGCACGCGAGAAGAACGTGCCGAAGGACATCGTCTTCTCGGCGCTCGAAGCGGCCCTCGCCTCGGCGACGAAGAAGAAGTACGCCGACAACATCGACGCCCGCGTCTCGATCGACCGCGAGACCGGTGACTACGAATCGTTCCGGCGCTGGACGGTCGTGCCCGACGAGGAGCACGAGGAGCCTGCGCATCAGATCGCGATTACCGATGCTGCGGAACGCGATCCACCCCTCAATCTCGGCGACGTCGTCGAGGAGCCGCTCGAGCCGGTGGAGTTCGGGCGCATCGGCGCGCAGGCCGCGAAGCAGGTGATCCTGCAGAAGATCCGCGACGCCGAACGCGAGCAGATCCTGAACGATTTTCTCGAGCGCCAGGACAACCTGCTCACTGGCACGGTGAAGCGCGTCGAGCGCGGAAACGTGATCGTCGAATCGGGCCGCATCGAGGGCATGATCCCGCGCGACCAGCTGATCCCGAAGGAGAACCTGCGCGTGGGCGACCGCGTTCGCGCTTTCGTGACCTCGATCGAGAGCCAGACGCGCGGGCCGCAGCTCGTGCTCTCCCGCGTCGTGCCGGAGCTGCTGGTGCGGCTGTTCGAGCTCGAGGTGCCCGAGATCGAGGAAGGTCTCATCGAGATCAGGGCGGCCGCGCGCGACCCTGGCATCCGCGCCAAGATCGCGGTCAAGTCGAACGACCCGCGTCTCGATCCGCAAGGTACGTGCATCGGCATGCGTGGCTCGCGCGTGACCTCGGTCACCAACGAGCTCGCAGGCGAGCGCGTCGACATCGTCCTCTACTCGGATGATCCGGCGAAATTCGTGGTGAACGCCCTGTCCCCGGCTGAGATCTCGAGCATCGTGGTCGACGAGGAAAAGCACGCGATGGACGTCGTCGTTGACGAGGAGAACCTGGCGATGGCGATCGGCCGCAGCGGCCAGAACGTCCGGCTGGCATCCGAGCTCACCGGCTGGGAGATCAACCTGATGGGTGTGGAAGAGTCGCAGCAGAAGCAGCAGGCGGAAGGCGACAAGATCCGCATGCTGTTCATGGAGCGGCTCGACGTCGACCAGGAGGTGGCCGACATCCTGATCCAGGAGGGTTTTTCGACGCTGGAGGAGATCGCCTACGTGCCGATCAACGAAATGCTGGAGATCGAGAGCTTCGACGAGGAGACGGTGAACGAGCTCAGGAGCCGCGCACGCAACGCGTTGCTCACCGAGGCGATTGTGCGCGAGGAGAGCGTCGAAAACGTCTCCGAGGACCTGCTCAGCCTCGAAGGGATGGACAGCGAGACCGCCGGTCTGCTCGCCGAGAAGGGCATCACGAACCGCGACGCGCTCGCCGATCTCGCCGTGGACGAGCTGATGGAGCTCACTGGGCTCCCGGCGGAACGCGCCCAGGACCTCATCATGAAGGCGCGCGCGCACTGGTTCGAGAATGCCGAGGCGGAAAGCGCACAGCCCGCGAAGGCATAGTGAAGACGCGCCGGCGTAGCACCGGCGGGAGAAGACGATGGCCCAGACAACCATAGAACAATTCGCGACCGAGCTGAAGATGCCGTCGGGCGCGCTGCTCGAGCAGCTCGCCAAGGCGGGCGTCGCCGGCAAGAGGGCGGGCGACAAGCTCTCCGAAACCGACAAGACGCGGCTGCTCGAATATCTGCGCAAGTCCCACGGCGGGCAGGAGCAGAAGAAGAAGATCACGCTTACCCGGAAGCAGACCTCCGAGATCAAGGCCGCGGACAGCACGGGCCGCGCGCGCACGATCCAGGTGGAGGTGCGCAAGAGGCGTGTCTTCGTCAAGCGCGATGGCGCCGAGGCGGCGCCCGCGGTGGAAGAGACGGCACCTGCGCAACCGGTCGTTTCTGCAGCCGAGGCCGCCGCGCGAGAGGAAGAAGCGCGCAAGGCCGCTGCGCTCATCGCCAAACAGCAGGAGGAAGTGCAGGCGAAGCAGGAGCAGGCGAAGAAGCGCAAGACCAAAAAGGAGAAGGAAGCCGAGGAAGCCGCGGCGAAGGCGGCAGCCGAAGCGGTCACGGCGGCTAAGGCGGCCGAGGGCGCGGCGCAACAACCCGTGGCGGAGGCCAAGCCCGCCGCGGCGAAGACAGAGGGCACGCTGCACAAGCCCGCGGCCAAGCCCGGCGCGAAGAAGGAGAAGGGGGCCCGCAAGCCCTCCGCGACCGCGTTCCAGGAAGAAGCTGCTCGCCGGCGCGCGCTGAAGCTGCGCGGGGGCGACGCCGGTGCAACCGCCACGACGGCATGGAAGCAGCCCAAGACCGGGCGGCATCGGCACGAAGAGGGCGAGGAGCTCGGCGAGGGCGTGCAAGCCGCAGCGCCGGAACCGATCATCCGCGAGATCTCGGTGCCGGAGACGATCACCATCGCCGACTTGGCACGCAAGATGTCGGTCAAGGCCGCCGAGGTCATCAAGGCAGCGATGAAGCTCGGCACCATGGTCACGATCAATCAAGTGGTCGATCAGGAGACGGCGATGATCCTGATCGAGGAGATGGGTCACAAGGCGCTCGCCGCGAAGCTCACGGACCCGGACGCTCTGCTCGCCGAAACCGCGCAGCCGAGCACGGCGGAAGTTCTGCCGCGCCCCCCGGTGGTCACCGTCATGGGGCACGTCGACCACGGCAAGACCTCGCTTCTGGACTACATCCGGCGCACCCGCGTGGCGAGCGGGGAGGCGGGCGGCATCACGCAGCACATCGGTGCCTACCACGTGGAGACGCCGAAGGGCGTGATCACCTTCCTCGACACGCCAGGCCACGAAGCGTTCACGGCGATGCGCGCCCGCGGAGCGAAGGTCACCGACATCGTCGTGCTGGTCGTCGCGGCCGACGACGGCGTGATGCCGCAGACCATCGAGGCGATCGACCACGCCCGCGCCGCCAAGGCGCCGATCGTCGTGGCCATCAACAAGATCGACAAGGCCAACGCCAACGTCGATCGCGTCAAGAAGGAGCTCGCCGACCAGGGCGTGCTGCTCGAGGCGTGGGGCGGCGACACGCCCTCGGCCGAGATCTCGGCGTTGAATAAGCAGGGCATCGACCACCTGCTCGAGCTGATCCTCCTCGTCGCCGACATGCAGGAGCTGTCCGCTCCCGCCGTCGGCGAGGCTCGCGGCGTCGTCCTCGAGGCCCGGCGCGAGGCGGGACGGGGCAACGTCGCGACCGTGCTCGTACAGGCCGGGACGCTCAGGGTCGGCGACGTCTTTTTCGCCGGCTCCGTCTTCGGCCGCGTCCGCTCGATGCAGGACGACCGCGGCGAGAAAGTTTCCGAGGCCGCTCCGGCGACCCCCGTCGAGGTCACCGGGTTCGAGGACCTGCCTCAGGCGGGCGATCCGTTCCAGGTCGTCGAGGACGAGGCCAAGGCCCGCACGGTCGTCTCGTTCCGGCAGCAGAAGGACCGCGAGAAGGCCATGGCCTCCTCGTCGCGCCTCTCGCTCGAGCAGCTCTTCAACAAGATCCAGGAAGGCAAGATCAAGGACCTGCCCATCATCCTGAAGGCCGACGTGGCGGGCTCCGTCGAGGTGCTGTCGCAGTCCCTGAAGGGGCTCTCCAACGAAAAGGTCAAGATCTCCCTGCTGCACTCGGGCGTGGGCGCCATCAACATCAACGACGTTCTGCTGGCCTCGGCGTCGGGCGCCATCATCGTCGGCTTCAACGTGCGTCCCGAGAAGAAGGCCGCCGAGGAGGCCGAGAAGGCCGGGGTCGACATCCGCCTCCACACGGTCATCTACAACGTGACCGACGAGATCAAGAAGGCGATGGAGGGACTGCTCGACCCCACGCTCAAGGAAGTCGCCAGGGGCCGCGCCGAAGTCCGCAACACCTTCAAGGTTCCGAAGTTCGGCGTCGTCGCCGGCTGCTACGTCACCGAGGGAACCATCCCGCGCTCGTCGCAGCTGCGGCTGTTGCGCGACAACCGCGTGATCTACGAAGGGAAGGTCGGTTCGCTGCGCCGGTTCAAGGACGACGTGTCGGAGGTCAAGCAGGGATTCGAGTGCGGCATCGGCCTCGACAAGTACCAGGACGTCAAGGTCGGCGACATCATCGAGGCATTCCAGGTCGAGAAGGTCGCCGGAGTGATGGCGTAGCTCTCAGCGAGCAGCTGACAGCTCTCGGCCAGACGCCGTTTCGCTCCGCCCCGGCTGTAAGCTGAAAGCTGTGAGCTGATAGCTTCCTCGCGTGAAGATCGCCGTCGACGGCCGGGCCCTCCTCGGCGAGCGGACCGGCATCGGGACCTA
>DATJZM010000154.1:0-50763 GCA_035499135.1 Casimicrobiaceae bacterium
CTGCGCGACCAGACGGCGCTGCTCGGCAGTCTGGTAGCACGCTCGAGGGATTTTCACTGACGCGCTGCGACCCGCCAGGTCGATGGACAGGTCGCGGGTGGGCCCGACATAATTCACCTCGAGCCGCCGCCGAGCCACCGCCTTCCCGTGCCTTCCCTCTACAACCGCATTGCCGGCCAGAATCGCGAGCGTCTCGCTGCGCTGAGCGACGGCGTCTTTGCCGTAGCGATGACGCTGCTCGTGCTGGATCTGCGGGCCCCGACCTACGATGCCGTTCACTCCGAACGCGAGCTCGCGGTGGCGCTCGCCGCGCTTGCACCGCGGTTCGCGACCTATCTCATGAGCTTCCTGACGCTCGGCATCTTCTGGGTCGGCCAGCAGGCTCAGCTCGACCGCCTGGTGCGCAGCGACCGCGACCTCGGGTGGATCCATCTCGGGTTCCTGTTTGCGGTGACGCTGGTGCCGTTCTCGACGGCCTTGCTCGCCGAGCACATGACCTATCGCGTCGCTCTGCTCGTCTACTGGGGGAATATCCTGCTTCTCGGCGCGCTGCTGTACTGGACCTGGAGCTACGCCGTCAAGTCGCGGCTTCTGAAAGAAGATACGCCGCCCGAGGTGAGCGCCGCCATCTGCCGGCGTATCCTGATCGCGCAATCGCTGTACGCGTTCGGGGCGGCGCTTTGCGCGATCAACACCTACTGGAGCATCGCCTTCATTGCGCTGGTGCAGGCGAACTACGCCCTGGCGCTTTCCGACCGCCTTCGCCCAGGGAGTTGAGCAACGGTCGCTCAGCCGGCCAACTGCCCGCGCAACCAGAGGTACGCCGCACAGATCGCCAGCGTGATCAGCGTCACCGGCACGCCGACGCGTGCGTGGCGATGCCAGTCGATGGTCACCCCTCGTCGCGCGGCGGTGCCCACGACGATGATGTTCGCCACACTTCCCACGATGAGCAGGTTGCCCGCCAGCGTGCTTACGAGCGCGAGCAATGGGCCGGACAGCGGAGAGTTCGCGAACGGCAAGAGCAGCATGACTGCAGGCACGTTTGACACGATGTTCGACAGCGCGAAGGTCAGGAGGAAGAGGGGCCCGAGACGGGTGAGATCGATTCCCGCTGCAGCGAAGTCGGCAGCGACCCGCGGGACGACGCCCGTCTGCTGGAGCGCGTGGTTGACCACGAACAAGCCGATGAAGAGGATCAACAGCTGCCAGTCGACCAGGCCGAGCATCTGGTTGGAGTGAAGCTTCCGGCTCATGAGCAGGACGCCGGCCGCCGTCAGCGCCACGTGCTCGCGCGGCCAGGGCGTGAAGAGAAAGGCGACGAGCAGCACTCCGGCGATCAGCAGTCCCTTGGTCGTCTGCCAGTCGTCGAGCGGCACCTCCGCACTGGGCTGCGGAGGGGTGGCCTCGCTGGCGGCGGGAACAGCAGCCCACCGGCCGCGACTCTGCCATGAGATCAGCGCCCAGGTGGCGGCAAGACCCAGCACGACAGGCGGCGCAGCCTCGGCGAGATAACCGCTGAAGGACAGGTGCAGCGTCTGTCCGATCAGCATGTTCTGCGGATTGCCGATCAGCGTGGCTGCGGATCCGATGTTCGCGGCGCAAGCGAGCGCCAGCAGATACGGCACCGGGTCGAGACGGCGCCGCGCGCAAGCCGTGATCAGCACCGGCGCAACGGCAAGGCAGACGATGTCGTTGCTGAACACGGCGGAAAGCAGAGCAACCAGACCGATCAGCGCGGCGAGCAGCAGCGGCGGCGCCAGCGGCAGCGCCGCGAGTCGGGCGGTCGCCCAGTCGTAGAAGCCGCCAAGCCGCATCTGCGCGGAGAGCACCATGAACGAGAAGAACAGGATCAACGTCGGCAGGTCTACCGCGTTGGCTGCCTGATCGAGCGTCAGTGCACCCACGCTAAGCAGCGAGATCGCACCCAGCAAAGCTACCCCGGTCCGGTCGAGCTGCAGGAAAGGCAGTCCGCCGAGGATCATGCCAAGGTAGACGACGAGAAAGACGACGACGATGAAAGTGGTCATGGACGGGCCTCCCGGTGGCGTGATTCTAGCGTCGCGGCATCAGCACTTCGAGGGCGCTCGTGCCTGTGGCGGTATAATTCGATATGTCTTTCGTTTCGCCATGACCACCGCTTCGTTACCTGCGAGCGTCGACGCTGCGCTGGCTCTGCTCGAGCAGCACGACTACTTCGCTGACCGCAGGCTCGCCACCAGCGTGTTTCTGGCGCTGAAAATGAGGCGGCCGCTGTTTCTCGAGGGTGAAGCGGGGGTGGGCAAGACGGAGATTGCCAAAGTTCTGGCGCGCTCGCTTGGACGCTCGCTCGTGCGCCTGCAATGCTACGAGGGTCTCGATACGGCGTCGGCTGTATACGAGTGGAACTACCCGCGGCAGATGATCGAGATTCGCCTGGCAGAGGCACAAGGCAAGATCGATCGCGAGACGCTGGCGAGCAACATCTTCACCGAGCGCTTCCTGATCCGGCGGCCCATCCTGCAGGCGCTCGAACCTGCCGACGGCATCGCGCCCGTGCTGCTCATCGACGAACTCGATCGCACTGACGAGCCGTTCGAAGCGTATCTCCTGGAGGTTCTGGCGGAGTATCAGGTCACGATCCCCGAGCTGGGCGCAATCAGGGCGAAGGAGCCGCCGATCGTAGTGATCACCTCGAACCGGACGCGCGAGATCCACGATGCGATCAAGCGGCGCTGCCTCTATCACTGGGTCGACTACCCGAACGCCGAGCGCGAGCTGGCGATTGTCCGCCGCAAGGTTCCGGGCGCTGATGTGCGGCTCTCGCGCGAGGTCGTCGCATTCACGCAGCGCGTGCGCGGGATGGATCTGTTCAAGTCCCCAGGCATCGCCGAAACGCTCGACTGGGCCGAGGCGCTCGTTGCACTCGACCGCATCAGGCTGGATCCGGAAACGGTGGCGAACACCCTCGGCGCGCTACTCAAGTACCAGGACGATATCGGCGCGATCACGCCCGAGGTGGCCACGCGCCTGGTGGCCGAGGCGCACGCGGAGGCTGCAGCGATCGACGCGGCATCGTGAGCACAAGCCCGACGCGGCTGTTCGCACGCGAGCGGCTGGCCGACAACGTACTTCATTTCTGCCGTGTGCTTCGGGCCGCGGGACTGCCCGTCGGGCCCGCCAAGGTCATTGCCGCTCTCGAGGCAGTGGAGGCCGTCGGCGTCGAGCGGCGCGACGACTTCCGTGCGGCACTGGAATCCGTGCTGATCGAGCGCCATGAGCAGCGCACGCTTTTCGACCAGGCTTTCGAGCTGTTCTGGCGCAACCCGAGGCTGCTCGAGCGCATGATGCAGCTGCTGCTGCCGAAAGTGTATGGCCGCACGCCGCGGAGTGAGACCGAGGCGCCACTTCCGGCGCGTCTGGCCGAAGCTCTGTCGCCGGTGCGCCGGGGGGATCGAGAGCTCTACGACCAGGAAACCACCATCGACGCGGCCTTCACGTTTTCCCCACGCGAGGTCCTGCAGAGCAAGGATTTCGAAACGATGAGCGCGGCGGAGCTCGCGGAGGTGAAGAGGATGATCGCGCAGCTGCGCCTGCCTCTACCCGAACTGCCGATCCGGCGAAACGTCCCTGCCGACCGCGGCACGGCGATCGATCTGAGGGCGACGCTGCGGGCGATGACCTCCGCACGCGGGGCGGTTGTGCCGCTCGAATGGCGTCGGCGGCGACATCGTTCCCCGCCGCTCGTCGTTCTGTGCGACATCTCCGGGTCGATGGATCGCTACGCCCGCATGCTGCTCTTCTTCCTGCATGCAATCACCAACGATCGCGACCGGGTGCACACCCTGCTCTTCGGCACACGGCTCACCAACATCACGCGGCATCTGCGGCGGCGCGATGTCGATATTGCGCTGGCTCGCGTGAGCGCCGCAGTTTCCGATTGGGCCGGCGGCACGCGTATCGGCGCTTGCCTCGCAGAGTTCAACCGGCGGTGGTCGCGCAGGCTCCTTGGGCAGGGCGCGGTCGTCCTGTTGATCAGCGACGGTCTGGATAGCGACGTCGGTCAGGGGCTCTCGCGCGAGATGGAGCGACTGGCCAAGTCGTGCCGGCGCCTGATCTGGCTCAACCCGCTCCTGCGCTACGACAAGTTCGAGGCGCGACCGGCGGGAATCCGCGCAATGCTGCCCTTCGTGGACGATTTCCTGCCCGTGCACAACCTCGATAGCTTGAAGCAGCTCGCGGGCGCCTTCGCGCGGCCGCGCATGCCGCGGGGGCGCGCCGAGGCCGAGTTTGCTGCCGGCCTGGGGGCGTAGAATAAGTACCGCCGCCGGCCGGCGGCCTGCTGACTTTTCGCCGTCATCTCGCCCGCGAGGGCCGTTGAACTGCCATGGACAGTGTAGATCTCGAGGTTTTGCGAAAGAGCGTGGAGTGGCTCGACGCCGGCCAGCGCGTGCTGCTGGTGACGGTCGTGAAGACGTGGGGCAGCTCGCCCCGGCCGCCCGGGGCGCTGCTCGCCGTGCGCGAGGACGGGCTGGTCGTCGGATCGGTCTCGGGGGGCTGCATCGAGGATGACATCGCGGAGCGCTCGCGTCGCGAGGGCCCGTACGTCAAGCGGCCCCAGGCGGTGACCTACGGAGTCTCGGCCGAAGACGCGCGGAAGTTCGGCCTGCCTTGCGGAGGGACGATTCAGCTCGTGCTCGAGCCGCTCACGAAGGCGAGCAGGATCGGCGAGTTGCTCGACATGATTCAGGGCGGTCGGCTCGTCGCACGCACGTTGGAGCTCGAAAGTGCACGCGTCACGCTGGCTGCCGCGCGGGCGAGCGACGGCCTAGCCTTCGACGGAGAAGTGCTCACCACCGTGCATGGGCCGCGTTACCGCATGCTCGTGATCGGCGCGGGGCAGCTCTCGAAATATCTGGCGCAAATCGCAGTCGGATTGGATTACCAGGTAACGGTGTGCGACCCCCGCGAGGAATACACCGAGACCTGGGATATCCAGGGGGTCAGGCTGGTCAAGACGATGCCCGATGACACGGTCGTGGAGATGAGTCTCGACGAGCGTTGCGCGGTGGTCGCGCTGACGCACGATCCGAAGCTCGACGACCTGGCGCTGATGGAAGCGCTCAAGTCCCCTGCGTTCTATGTCGGTGCCCTCGGATCGCGCGCCAACAACGCGAAACGACGCAAGCGGCTGGAGGAATTCGATCTGACCTCCGAGCAGATCGCACGCCTGCATGGACCGATCGGTCTGTACATCGGCAGCCGCACGCCGCCCGAGATCGCCATCTCGATTCTCGCCGAGGTCACGGCGGTGAAGAACGGCGTCGCTCTGCCGGACATTAGTCAGGTCGGCGCGGCGAAGGAAAAGCTCGGGCCGTCCGTAGCCTGCGCGACCAGCGAGACCTGACGCCGCGCGGCGGGCACTTCTGCAACCGCGAGTCGCGCCCGCACCACGAACGCCCGGTCATGTGCGCCCGGATCTCCATTGGCGCATGAAGATGGGCACCAGTGCGAACGCGCCGAGGAGCCCGAGCGCGGTCAGCGTCTCGACTGACCAGAGCTGCTCCGGGGAGTTGAGTCGACCGAGGCTTTGGCCGACGTTCGCAAAGATGAACGTGCCCGGGAGCATGCCGAGGAAGGTTGCCGCCGCATAGGTGTGCACGCGGATATCGGTGAGCGCCGGCGCCAGGTTGACGATGAGGTACGGAAAGATCGGTGTCAGGCGCAGAAACAGCATCCAGTGGAAGGCGTCGCGGGTGAAGCCCTGGTTGACCCGCTCCCCGAGCGCACCCAGCCTTCGCCGCAGCGGGCGGGCGAACAGGTAGCGCGCGCCTAGAAAGAGCAGCGTCGCGCCGACGGTGCCGGCAGTGGCGAGGAGCAGCGGCGCAACCCAGCGTCCGAACATCAGACCGAAAGCGAGCGACAGGATCGATCCGGTGGGCAGGCAGAGCAGAGTGGCGATCACGAAGGTCGCGAAGCCGAGCAGCAACGCCTGCGCGTAGTTTGCTTCCGTGTAGGCAAGCAGCGCGTCACGGTGTTCGCGGATCGCGTCGAACGAGAAGTAGCGGTGCCCGCCAAAGGCGAAGAAAGCCGCGATGCAGGACGCGAGCGCGGCAAGCACGCCGAGCCGCAGCCAGCGGTGAATCCGCGGTTCCTCCGGTGTCGGGTTGCTCACCGGGCGCCGCCGGCCGCGTGCGGTCCCGGCGCGGCCCTCATTTCTGCTCGATCTTTGGGTCGAGCGCGTCGCGCAGCCCGTCGCCCAGGAGATTGAAAGCCAGCACCGTGAAGAAGATCGCGA
Organism: Casimicrobiaceae bacterium; assembly: GCA_035499135.1. Taxonomy (GTDB): domain Bacteria; phylum Pseudomonadota; class Gammaproteobacteria; order Burkholderiales; family Casimicrobiaceae; genus PALSA-1003. Next base: position 6,278 of record DATJZM010000154.1, read on the forward strand.
GGCTGGGAAACAACGCCACGTGGGGTGAGGTCATCATGTCGGCGCGCGCCTCGTTGAGCATCGCGCCCCATTCGGGTGTGGGCGGCTGCGCGCCCATGCCGATGAAGGACAGGCTCGCCGCCGTGATGATCGAGGTGCCGACGCGCAGCGAAAAGTACACGACGACGGCAGCGATCGTCCCGGGGAATATGTGGCGCAGGACGATCGTCCAGTCCGAGGCTCCGATGCTGCGGGCAGCCTCGACGTAGGTCAGATGCTTCAGCGCAAGGGTGTTGCCGCGAACCAGCCGGGCAAAGGTCGGGATGCTGAAGATCGCGACTGCTATGATCACGTTGAACATGCCGCCGCCGAGGATGGCCACGATGCCGATGGCGAGCAGGATGCCCGGGAAGGCGAACAGCACGTCGCAGATGCGCATGATGATGCGGTCGCACCAGCCTGCGTAGTAGCCGGCGGTCAGCCCCAGCGCCGTGCCGACCAACGCACCCACGGCCACCGAAACGAAGCCCGCCGTGAGCGAAATGCGCGAGCCCATAAGGATCCGGCTGAAGATGTCGCGGCCCAGAGGGTCCACGCCGAACCAGTGTTTGGCGGAGGGAAGTGCATTCAGGCTGTCGTAGTCGAAGAAGTTCTCGGCGTCGTAGGGGACGAGCCATGGTGCCAACACTGCCAGTAGCACGAGCAGCAGCACAAATGCGCCGGCGATCACCGCTACGTGCTGCCTCTTGAACTTGCGCCAGAACTCGGTCCACGGAGTGCGGACTTCGGTTGACGCGAGCGCGCCGGTCGACGCGGCACCTTCGGCTTCTTCAAGATCGACGCGGTCGTTCATGGCGCTCAACGGAAGCGAATCGCCGGGTTGATCACCCCGTAGAGCAGGTCGACGACGAGGTTGATGAGCACAAATTCCAGCGAGAAGAGGAGCACCAGTCCCTGGATGACGGGATAGTCGCGCTGGTCGACCGCGTCGACCAGGAGCCGGCCCATCCCGGGCCAGTTGAACACGACCTCGACCACTATAGAACCCCCGAGGAGGAAGCCGAACTGCAGGCCCATCATCGTCACCACCGGGATGAGCGCGTTGCGCAGGCCGTGCTTCATGATCACGCGCGATTCCGGCAGACCTTTGGCGCGCGCCGTGCGCACGTAATCCTCCTGCAGGATGTCGACGAAGGACGAGCGCGTGAAACGCGCCATGATGGCGGCCACGGCGGCGCCGAGCGTGAGCGAGGGCAGGATGTAGTGGCGCCAGCTGTCGGCGCCGACCGTGGGCAGCCAATGGAGCTGCACGGCGAAGATTTGCATGAGCAGCATGCCGAGGGCGAAGGCCGGGAACGAGATGCCGGAGACTGCAATCGCCATCCCCAGGCGATCGGGCCAGCGGTTGCGCCAGATAGCTGAGAGCACTCCGATCGCCATGCCGACCACGACCGACCACGCCATCGCGACCACAGTGAGCCAGAACGTCGGTGCGAATCGCTCCGCGATCTCGGTGCTCACGGGTCGCTTCGTGCGCAGCGAGCGGCCGAAGTCGCCGTGCACCGCCCCGCCGACGAAGCGCAGGAACTGCTCGGGCAACGACTTGTCGAGGCCGAGGTCCTGTCGCACGAGGGCAACGGTCTCGGGCGTGGCGTCCGGGCCCGCGGCGAGCCGCGCCGGATCGCCGGGGAGCAGGTGCACGAACAGGAACACCAGCCCGCCGACGATCGCCAGCGTGGGGACCAGGCCGAGCAGGCGCTTGATGAAGTATTGGAGCACGATGGCCTGCAGATCGGCGGGCCGCCGGCTGGGCCCTTCTCGACCGACGGCGGTGGGCGCTCAGTTCCCCGTTCGCGTCGGACGGAGTCGCGGCGCGAACGGGAAGGCGGCGATCACTGGCTCAGGTCGATTTCGGTAAAGTTGAACGACGCATCCGGAATCACGTAAACGCCGGTGAGCTTCTTGTTGTGCGCCGAGAGGAGCTTCTCGACCACCAGTGGCGCCCACGCCGCGTCGTTCCAGGCGACTTCCTGCGCATCCTTATAAAGCTTCGCCCGCTCCGTCGTGTCCGTCGTCAACTGCGCATTCTTGATGTCCGCGTCGAACTTCGGATTCTTGTAAAACGTGTAATTGGATAGCTTGGGGACCCACGAGTCGCTGCTGAGCAGCGGCCGAAGCGCCCAGTCGGCCTCGCCCGTCGAGGTCGACCATCCAATGTAATAGAGGCGCACCGGTGCTGTCGCCGGATCCTGCCAGCTCTCGACTCTTTCCACGCGCTGGCCAGCCTCGAGCAGCGTGATCTTGGTCCGAATCCCGATCTGCTGGAGCTGCTGCTGCAGGAACTGCGTCACCTTCTGGGCGGTCGTGTGGTTGTATCCAGACCATAGCTCGGTTTCGAAGCCGTTGGGATACCCGGCCTCGGTCATGAGCTGCTTCGCCTTGGCGACGTCGTACGGCCAAGGCCCTATCTTCACCGCAAATTGCACGCCCTCCGGCGCCACGCCGTCCGCTGCCGTGGCGTAGCCGTTGAAGGCGACCTTGGCGAGCGCTTCCTTGTTGATCGCATAATTGATCGCCTGCCGCACCTTGGGATTGTCGAGCGGTTTCTGCAGAACATTCATCGCCAGATAGCGCAGCACGATGGACGGCGCCGCGACGAGCTCGATATCCGGTTTGCTTTTCAGCACTTCCGCAACCTCGTACGGCACCGGAAACGTGAAGTGCGCTTCGCCGGTCTGCATTACCGCCGCTCGTGTGTTGTTGTCGACGACGGGCTTCCACGTGATGGTGTCGACCTTCGGGTAGCCCTTCCTCCAGTAGCCGTCGAACTTCGCCACCTTGAGATAGTCGGTCTGCTTCCATTCGACGAACTTGAACGGGCCCGTTCCTACCGGGTGGAAGGCGATGTCCTTGTTGCCCCACTGCTTGAGCGCCGTCGGGCTGATCATCACCGTCGAGGGGTGCGCCAGCTGGTTGATGAAAGGCGAAAACGGCGTCTTGAGCGTGATGCGGGCAGTGTAGTCGTCGACGACCTCCACCTTGGCGATGTTGTTGTTGTAAAGGCCGTAGCGCTTGAGGTGATTGTCGGGGTTGGTGACGCGCTCGAGGTTTACTTTCACGGCGTCGGCCTTGAAGTCCGTGCCGTCGTGAAACTTGATCCCCTTTTTCAGCTTGATCGTGTAGACGAGCCCGTCCTTGCTCACCTCGTAGCTTTCGGCCAGCACCGGGATAAGCTTCATGTCCTTGTCGAAGCCGTACAGCCCTTCGTAGAAGGACTTGGCCATGGCCTGAGACAGAGTGTCATTCGCGTCGTAAGGGTCCGTCGTCGTGAACTGCGAGGCGACCGCGAAAACGACGTCCTTGGCCGCGAAGGCAGGAGCGGCAAGGAGGACGCCGAAGACGAGCACGGTTGCGGATAGCGAGCGGAGCTTCGTTTTCATGCGCTTTCTCCAGACGTGGTGCACGTGAATGCGGAAGGTGAGCGTTGCCGGGCTCAATACGGGCCGCCGACGCGGTGGGTCGCGACATAGTGCCCGGGCGCGACCTCTTTCAGGGGCTGGACCGAGGGCTCATCGCCGACAGCGCGAATCGGGCTGGGAATCTCGTCGGATGATAGCTCCGTTTGGCGCCGGCGTCGCGCCGGGTCGGCGACGGGCACGGCGGCGAGGAGCTTGCGCGTATAGGGATGGCGCGGATTGCCGAAGACGGCACGCCGCGGCCCGATCTCCACGATCTGTCCGAGGTACATGACCGCGACGCGGTGGCTGATGCGTTCGACGACCGCCATGTCGTGGGAGATGAAGAGGTAGGACACGCCGAGCCGTGCCTGGAGCTCGAGCATCAGGTTGACGATCTGTGCCCGGATCGAGACGTCGAGCGCGGATACTGCTTCGTCGGCAACGATGACCTTGGGCTGCAGTGCGAGCGCCCGGGCGATTGCGAGCCGCTGGCGCTGACCGCCGGAGAACTCGTGCGGATACCGCTGTGCATGATCGGGAGAGAGGCCTACCTGCGTGAGCAGCTCCGCAACGCGATCCTCGGCTTCGCTTCCCGCAGCCACACCATGAATGTAGAGGGGCTCGGCTACCGAGAATCCCACCGTGAGACGCGGGTCGAGCGAAGCGAAGGGATCCTGGAAGACCATCTGGATCTCGCGGCGGAGCGTGCGCAGCTCGTTCGCGGGCAACGACACCAGGTCGCGCCCTCCGAACTCGATGCTGCCCCCTTCGATGGCCACGAGCCGCAGAAGCGAGCGACCCGTCGTCGACTTGCCGCAACCGGACTCGCCGACGAGCCCCAGCGTCTCGCCCGCATACATGTCGAAGCTCACGTGCTCGACGGCGTGGACGCGCCGGCGGGTCCGTCCGAGGAGGCCCGACGAGAGCGCAAAGCGGGTCGTCAGGCCGCGCACCTTGAGCAGCGGCGAGCCCCCTGGCGGGGCACGGGGCGCGGCCTGTGGCGTAGCGGCCTGGTTTCCTTCCGCCGCAAGCAGCGGGAAGGGCGCCGGTCCGTCGCGCTCACTCATCGAGCCGAGCATCGGCACCGCCGAGAGAAGCGCCTTCGTGTAGGTGTGGCGCGGAGCGTGGAAGATCGACTCGGCCGCACCTTCCTCCACCTTCTGCCCGCGGTACATCACCAGGACGCGATCCGCCGTTTCGGCGACGACACCCATGTCGTGCGTGATGAACATGACGGCCATATGCATCTCGTCCTGCAATACGCGGATGAGGGCGAGAATCTGCGCCTGGATGGTCACGTCGAGCGCGGTGGTCGGCTCATCAGCGATCAGCAGCCGAGGCTTGCACGACAGAGCCATCGCGATCATCACTCGCTGACGCATGCCGCCCGAGAGCTGATGGGGATAACGCGAGAGAACCTGGCGCGCCTCGGGAATGCGCACCTGCTCGAGCATGCGCAGCGCCTCGCGTTGCGCAGCGCTGCGATTCATCCCCTGGTGAAAGCGAATAGCTTCCGCGATCTGCTCGCCGGCGGTGTAGACCGGGTTGAGCGAGGTCATCGGCTCCTGGAAGATCATGGCGATCTCGGCGCCGCGTATGGCGCGCATGGTCGCCCGGTCGGCGCGGGCGAGATCGAGCGAGGTACCGTCGGGACGGGCGAATTCGAGGCGCCCGGACGTGATGCGTCCGCCACCGTGCTCGACCAGGCGCATCACCGACAGCGCGGTCACAGATTTTCCGGAGCCCGACTCGCCCACGATCGCGAGCGTCTCTCCGCGCGCCAGCGTGAAGGAGACGTCGCGCACAGCGTGCACAACCCGCTCCGTCGTGCGGAACTCGACCGACAATCCGGAAACGGCGAGGGTCGAATCAGCCATGGTCAAGCGTTGTGTCGCGGGCCGGTTCACCGGCCGGCAGAGAGCGCTGCCTTGCGGATCTCGTCGATCGTAGCGTTCATCGTGACCGCTTGCGGATCGACATGCAGGTGAATGAGCGCAGCGCGGCCGCACCCGAGTGCGCGCTCGAGCGCTGGGGCGAATTCCTCCGTCTTCGAAACAGTTTCTCCGGCGGCGCCGTAGGCCCGTGCGAGCGCCGCGAAGTCCGGGTTGACGAGATCGGTGCCGTAGACACGAGCAGGGAACTCGCGTTCCTGGTGCATGCGAATCGTGCCGTACATGCCATTGTCGACGACGATGAACACGATCGCCAGGCCGTATTGCACTGAGGTGGCAAGCTCCTGCCCGTTCATCAGAAAGCAGCCGTCGCCGTTCCACGAGATGACCGTGCGTGCCGGATGGACCGCTTTCGCGGCGACCGCTGCCGGTACGCCGTAACCCATCGCGCCGCTGTAAGGGGCAATCTGGGTGCGGAAGCAAGGGTAGCGATAAAGGCGGTGCAGCCACGACGTGTAGTTGCCGGCGCCGCTGGCGAGGATGGCATCCGCGGGCAATCTCTCGCGCATGGTGGCGACTACCTGCCAAAGATCGACGGCACCGGGCATCGGGCGCGGCGTCTGCCACTCGAGATACTCGGCGTGTGCCTGCGCGGCGCTGCCCTCCCACGGCCGCGAAGTAATCGGTTGCATTGCAGCGAGTGCTGCGCACATCGAGGCGGGCGAGGACTCGATCGCCAGCGCCGGCTGAAAGACGCGGCCGAGCTCCTCCGCACCGGGGTGGACGTGGATCAGCGTCTGTCGCGGCTGTGGCGCCTCTAGGAGTGTGTAGCCGGAAGTCACCATCTCGCCGAGCCGCTCGCCGACGACCAGCAGGACGTCGGCATTGCGGACGCGGGCAGACAGGCGCGGGTTGATGCCGATACCTACGTCGCCGGCGTAGTTCCGATGCCGGTTGTCGAACACGTCCTGGCTCCTGAATGCACACGCGACAGGCAGTGCATTCGCCTCGGAGAAGCGCGCGAGCGCGGCGCAGGCGGCGGGTGTCCAGCCGCTTCCGCCGACGACGACCAGCGGTCGCCGCGCCGCTGCGAGGAGCCCGCGAGCTGCCGCAATCTGCTCGGGCGCGGGATGGACGAGTGCTGGCGCGACACGCGATGCGTCCAGGGCCTCTGCGGTCGAGGCGAGCGTGTCCTCGGGCAGTGCCAGCACGACCGGCCCGGGCCGGCCGGAAAGCGCCACTCGGAAGGCACGGGCCACGTACTCGGGAATCCGCTCCGCGCGATCGATCTGGGCTGCCCACTTGGCAACGCCACCGTACATGAGACGGTAGTCGATTTCCTGGAACGCCTCGCGGTCAGCAAAGTCGCCGCCGACTTGCCCGACAAATGCGATGAGCGGCGTGGAGTCTTGGCGCGCAGTGTGGATTCCGATGGCAGCGTTCGATGCGCCGGGTCCGCGCGTCACAAATACGATGCCGGGCCGGCCAGTGAGCTTGCCGTACGCCTCCGCCATGTAGGCCGCGCCGCCCTCCTGCCGGCAAACGATGAGTCGCAGCCGCTCGCGCACGTCGTACAACGCGTCGAGGACCGCAAGGTAGCTCTCCCCCGGCACGCAGAAGGCGAGGTCGACACCCTGGGCAACGAGGTTGTCGACGAGAATCCGGCCGCCGGTACGCACGAATCGAAATACGGGACGAGAGGGCGCGGCCATTCTACACGGCGCGGGAAGAGGTGCGCGACCACCCGCTGCACGGGCCTGCGGTGGGGGTCGTATAATCGGCCCGGTCCGCCGCGCCGCGACCGGACGGGGAGGAGCACCAGGCCGATGGTCGAGACCATCACGCTGCAGGAAGCGCTCGGGGTCAGCGCCGTTTCGCTGCTGCTCGGGTTCATCACGATGCGCTGGCAGCCGCTGCTGCGGCGCTCGGTGGTGGCAAAAATTCTGATCATCGTGCTGGGCCTGGGCGGGCTCGCCTTGTTGTCGCGCTACGAGATCATCCCCTGGCACCTGGCGATCGCAGTCATCCCGCGCGAGATCTGCCTGCTGATCGTCTCGATCGGCAACATCCAGCTCTGGATTGCCTTCATCAGCAACGTGCTGCTGGGCCGCCGCACGGTGCCGCGGATCCTCGGCGAAGTGAGCATGGTGCTCGCGCTGATCGTCTATGCGCTGTTCCGCATGGATGCGCTCGGTGTGAACCTGACGGCAATCACGATCTCGACCACGGCAGTGGTCGGCGCCATCGCCTTTGCAGCGCAGGCGACGCTGAACAATCTTCTCGGTGGCATCTCGCTGCAGCTCGACAATACGTGCCGCATCGGCGATTGGATAGAGATCGACAACGGCGTGGTGGGAGAGGTAGTCAGCATTCGCTGGCGCTACACCGCGATCGCCACGGTCAACAACGTCACGATCATCATTCCCAACGCGTCGCTGATGACCTCCAGGGTCACGATCTTGGGCCGGCGCGGCGATCAACGCATCCCATGGCGCCGCGCGATCGAGTTCGAAGTCGGTTACGAGTGGACGCCAGGCCAGGTCCTGGCGGTGGTCAATGCAGGCCTCAAGCGGGCGGAGATCCCCTCTGTTGCCGCCGATCCTGCCGCCCACTGCATCTGCGGCGGCTTCGATTCACCGGCGATCAAGTACGTGGTCTACTACTGGCTCACCGACATGACTGCTTACCTGGTCACGGACTCGCGAGTGAGGGTGCACATTTTTGCCGCCCTGGGTCGCGCGGGCATGGAGATCCCTATCTCGCGCTCCGACTTGTACCTGCACTCGGCGCGGAACATGGCGCTCGCGCATTCGACCCAGGAGCAGTCGCTACGCATCTCTCTGCTCAATTCGCTGGAGCTATTCGCGTCGCTTACTGACGAGGAGAAGCAAGTGCTGGCCGCGCAGCTGACCTCAAGGCCATTTGCGCAGGGCGACCTCGCCACGAGACAGGGGGATCCGTCGGATTCGCTCTACATCCTTGCGCGCGGGGAGGTGGGTATCTTTCGCGAGTCCGACAAGGGAACAACGTCCGGAAGGAAGCGACTCGTTACGCTGGCTGCCCCGTCCATCTTCGGCGAGATGGGTTTGTTGACCGGGGAGGCGCGCTCTGCGACCATCATCGCAGAGTCGGAAGTCCTTTGTTACCGCCTCGATAAGCGCGGATTCGAGGAGATCATCCGTGCTCGGCCTACGATTGCCGAGGCGATATCGAAGACCGTCGCCGAACGCCAAGCAGCCAATGATGTGACGCTCGCCAGCCTCTCGGCCGAGGCGCGCGCCCAGGCGACCGGGACGCGTGCCGGCGAGCTCATGCGCAGGATCCGCGATTTCTTCGGGTTGTAGCGGGCGGACAGACGCCTAGGCGGCTGCGCGCTGCGGGGCGAGTAGATCCTCGCGCCGCAGGAGGAAGACGCTATCCTCCGCAGACGATGTCGCCAGCCAGACGAAGGACAACCGGGGGAAAGCTTCCTCGGTCGCGGCGCGATTCTGACCGACCTCGACGACCAGCAGGCCTTCCGGGTTGAGAAACTCCGCGGCGCGCGCGACGATCGTCCGCACCGAATCAAGCCCGTCGTCGCCGCCGGCGAGAGCGAGCTGAGGCTCGTGCCGGTATTCCGGCGGCAACTCCTCCATCCCTACCGCATTCACGTAGGGAGGGTTGCTCACGATGAGATCGTAGGTCTTCTCGGTCAGGTTCGACAACAGGTCCGAGCGGATCAAATTGACGCGGCCCTGGAGCCCGTGATCGGCGACGTTGCGAAGCGCGACGGCGAGCGCGTCCGATGAGATGTCGGCGGCATCGACGTCGGCGTTGGGAAAGTGGTGCGCGAGCAGGATCGCGAGGCAGCCGGAGCCCGTGCACAGATCGAGGGCGGCCTGGATTCGGGTCGCCTCGGGAATCCAGGGCGAAAGACCCTCCGCCAGCAGTTCCGCGATGTACGAGCGCGGGATGATTACCCGCTCGTCCACGTAGAAGCGGAACTCGCCGAGCCAGGCTTCGTGGGTCAGGTAAGCGGCAGGGATGCGCTGCGAGACTCGGCGATCGATGACGTCGAGGACGCTCTCCCGCTCCCCGTGCGTGAGCTTTGCGTCGAGAAACGGCTCCAGCCGGTCCAGCGGCAGCCGGAGCGTGTGCAGGACGAGATAAGCGGCCTCGTCGTAGGCATTGGTCATGCCGTGGCCGAACGCGAGCTCCGCGGCCGTGAACCGCGATACCGCGTAGCGCAGCCAGTCGCGCACGGTCTCGAGTTCCTGGATCAGTACGCTCATCGGATCGGTCCCGACAGAAGCCGTTCAAGTATGCCACGATACAACGCGGCGAGCCGCTCCAGGTCAGCGACAGCAATGCGCTCGTCGACCTTGTGGATGGTTGCGTTTACCGGACCGAGCTCGATCACTTCGTCGCAGATGCTGGCGATGAAACGTCCGTCGGAGGTGCCGCCTGTGCACGAAAGCTCCGGCTCGAGGCGGCAGACCTCGCCCACAGCGTCCTTGACTGCGGCGAGCAGCTGCCCGGGACGCGTGAGGTAGGGCTCGCCCGAACCCGTCCACTTGAGTTCATAGTCGAGCCCGTGGCGCTTGAGCACGCTCTCCAGACGCGCGCCGAGGTTGTCGCGCGTGCTGGCCGTCGAATACCGGAAGTTGAAGGCAAACTCGAGCGAGCCCGGGATCACGTTGGTCGCACCCGTTCCGGCGTGAATGTTCGAAACCTGCCACGTGGTTGGTGGAAAGTGCTCGTTGCCATCATCCCAGCGCATCGCCGCCAGCTCGGCGATCGCCGGCGCGGCAAGGTGGATCGGGTTGCGCGCGAACTGCGGGTAGGCGACGTGCCCTTGCACGCCGCGCACGCGCAGGGTTCCGGAGAGCGTTCCCCGGCGCCCGTTCTTGACCGTGTCGCCGAGCCGCTCGACCGAGGTTGGCTCTCCCACGACGCAGAAGTCGAGCCGCTCGCCGGCGGCCCTGAGCCGCTCGACGACGCGTGCCGTGCCGTCGACGGAGGGACCTTCTTCGTCCGAGGTTAGGATGAGCGCGATCGAGCCTTCGTGCGCAGGATGGGCGGCGACAAACCCTTCGATCGCGACGACGAAGGCGGCGAGCGAGGACTTCATGTCAGCCGCGCCGCGACCATACAGGAAGCCGTCGCGCAGCGATGGCGCGAATGGATCGGAAGACCAGGCTTCGGCAGGGCCGCTGGGCACGACATCGGTGTGGCCGGCAAAGCAGACGATCGGACGTGGCTTGCCGCGGCGGGCCCAGAGATTCGTCACCTCACCGTGGCGGATGGTCTCGCAGTGAAACCCAGACCGTGCAAGACGCGCCTTGAGCAGATCCTGACAGCCGCCATCATCCGGCGTCTGCGAGCGTCGGGCGATAAGCTCGCGCGCGAGCTCGAGCGTGGGCGAGAGTGCCGCGCCGGTCGTCGCTTTCGTGTTCAGCGCTCGCGGTTCAGAAGCTCGGGATCGATCTGGAGTTTCGCGAAGCCCGCGCTCTCGTGAAGAGTCGCTTCGTCGCCCGTCTCGGCGCCGCCGACGCGGGCGCTCGGCGAATTCTGATTCACCAGCCAGGCGAGGTTGGTCGGCGAATCTGATGCGACGAGGGCCTCGTCGTAACCGATGACGCCGTCGAGGTAGAGGCGACAGAGCGCCTGCTCGAAGGTCTGAGATCCCGGATAGAGGCTCTGCTCCATTGCCTCCTTGATCTGCGTGATTTCGCCGTTCTTGATGAGCTCGGAGATGAGGGAGGTGTTGAGCAGGATCTCCACCGCCGGCTGCTGGTCGCCTGCCTTGTTGCGCACCAGCCGCTGCGAGATGATGGCGCGCAACCCGATCGACAGGTCGGACAGCAGGCCGGAACGCGCGTCGTACGGGAACATGTTGATGATCCGCGACAGCGCGTGATAGCTGTTGTTGGCGTGCAGCGTCGACAGGCACAAGTGGCCGGTCAGCGTGTGCAGCAGCGCCTGCTGCATGGTCTCGCGGTCCCGCACTTCACCGATCATGATGAGATCGGGCGCTTCGCGCAGGGCGTTGCCCAGTGCCTTGTGGTAGTTCTGCGTGTCGACCCCGATCTCGCGCTGATTGACGATCGACTGTTTGTGCTCGAACAGGTACTCGATCGGGTCCTCGATCGTCAGGATGTGTCCTGACTTGTTGTTGTTGCGGTAATCGATCATCGCCGCCAGCGTCGTGGACTTGCCGCAGCCCGTCGCGCCGGCGATCAGCACGAGACCGCGCTTCTCCATGACCAGATTGAGCAGCACCGGAGGCAACTTGAGCGCCTCGAACGGCGGCACGTTGCTGCGTACATAGCGAATGCAAAGCGAGACCGTCCCGCGCTGGCGGAAGATGTTGATCCGGAAGTTGCCTACGCTGCGATCGAGATAGGATAGGTTCATCTCCATCTCGTTCTCGAACTCGCGCGCCTGGTCCTTCGTCATCAACTCGTAGGCGATGCGGCGCACGCTCTCGACGTCCATCGGCTGCGTGGAGATCGCCGAAACGACCCCGTTGATCTTGATGTTAATCGGCGCGCCACAGGAGATGAACAGGTCGGAAGCCTGCTTGTCGGCCATCAGCTTGAACAACCGGTCCAGGTACATGTCGTTTGGACGCCGCCGGCCGCCGTCTCACACGGAGGCCGGATGCCGGCTTGACAATGTCATTAATTGACAAGAATAACCAAGCTCAAGCAAAGTAACAACTGGCGCACCCGCTCCGCGGGCGGTTTCCGCTCGCGGGGCGGGTGGCGTTCATCCTGTCCTGCACAGACGCTTCCATGCTGGCCATCATCGGCGGCAGCGGGCTCACCCGGCTGTCCACGCTTTCCGTCGCGCATCGCGAAGTCGTCCGCACGCCCTACGGCGAGCCCTCATCGGCGCTGGTGTTCGGCCAGATCGCGGCCAGCGACGTCGTGTTCCTCGCACGCCACGGGCACGGACACACGATCCCCCCGCACCGCGTCAACTATCGGGCCAATATCTGGGCGCTGAAGCAACGGGGCGTGGACTCGATTCTTGCCGTCGCTTCCGTGGGCGCGATCAGCGCCCAGCATGCGCCGGGGAGCCTGGTGTTGCCCGTGCAGCTGATCGACTACACGAGCGGGCGAGAGCACACGTATTTCGATGGTGGCGATCGGCGGGTGATCCACGTGGACTTCACGCACCCTTACAGCCCGGAGCTGCGCGCGCGGTGCCTTACCGCCGCGCGCCGCGCCGCAGTTGCCGTCCATGATGGCGGCGTCTACGGCGCAGTGTCGGGGCCGCGGCTGGAGACCGCGGCCGAGATCGATCGTATGGAGCGCGACGGAGCCACGATCGTCGGCATGACCGGAATGCCCGAGGCTGGCCTGGCGCGCGAGCTCGGCATTGCCTACGCTTCGATATCGGTCGTGGTCAATCATGCCGCAGGGCGCGGCGACAGCGCGCAGGCGGTGTCCATCGAACGAATCGCCGACGTGCTCGAGACCGCCATGGACAAGGTACGTCTGCTGATCGCCAATGTGGTGACCGAGAAATGATTCGCGAGATCCTGCGCATGGGAGACCCGCACCTGCTCGAGCGGGCAAAGCCGGTGGACCGCTTCGGAACGCCGGAGCTCAAGGAGCTGCTCGCCGACATGCATGAAACAATGATCGCAGCGAGCGGGGCGGGCCTGGCGGCGCCGCAGATCGGGGTCGGCCTGCGCGTGGTCATCTTCGGCGTCGAGCGCAATCCTCGCTACCCCGAGGCGGAGCCCGTGCCGTACACGGAGCTCGTGAACCCCGTGATCACGCCGTTGACGACGGACATGGAGGAGGACTGGGAAGGCTGCCTCTCGGTACCGGGGCTACGCGGACGCGTGCCGCGCTTCACCCGTTTGCGTTACACGGGCTTCGATCCGCAGGGCGCGCCGATCGCGCGCGAGGTCGACGGTTTCCATGCCCGCGTCGTCCAGCACGAGTGCGACCACCTCGACGGGATCCTCTATCCGATGCGCATCCGCAACATGCGCATGTTCGGCTACACCGAAGTGCTGTTTCCTGACGGCGAGGTGATGGCCGAATAGACGGCGAGGGCCGCGAGCGACGACGACCGGCTACGCGATTCGCAACTGATCGTACAGCGAGGTCTCGAGGCGCACCATCGCGGCCTCGTCGCGCAGCGGCGCGCCGTCGATGAGAAAAACGTCTTCGGCGCGTTCCCCGAGCGTGTTGATCTTGGCGCTCGCGACGTTGATGTTCGCGTTCGCCAGCGTGTAGGCGATCCTCGCCAGCAGCCCGGGGCGATCGCCGGCTACGATCTCCAGGATGTGCTGCACGCCCTTGTCATCGGGGAATACGCGCACTTCCGGCGACAGCGGGAAATGCTTCAGGTGCCTGCTGACCCTCCCGATGGGGGGCAGCTGCAGCGGCGCGCGCTCCTGCAGCACGCGCTTGAGCTCGAATTCGATATAGCTGATCGCCTCGCGGTAGGCCGCGTTGGCATTCGCGGGATCGTGGACGGTGAAGGTGTCGAGGGCGTAGCCATTGCGCGTCGTGTATACCTTGGCCTCCAGGATCGACAACCGGGCGCCGCCAAAAAAGCCGCAGATGCGAGCGAACAGCGCCTTCTGATCCGGCAGGTAGATCATCACCTGCAGCCCGACGCCGGAGCGCGAAAGCCGGGCCTTCACCACAGGTTCCTGCCCGCCCGCGCGATAGTAGAGCTGACGCGCGTGCCAGGCGATCTCGTCTTCGCTGTGGCGTTGGAAATAGACGCCGTCGAGATTACGCCACAAGCTCTGCTCGGCGTTCTCCGGAACCGCGTACAGGCGCAACTGCCTCGTTGCCTCGGCGCGGCGGGCTTCAAGGCTGTCGTCGAGCCGTCGCAGGCCCGTGCGGCCGGTGAGTCTCGCTTGCGTGAGGTGAAACAGATCCTCCAGGAGCTTCGCCTTCCAGGCGTTCCATACGCGAGGGCTCGTGCCGCGGATGTCGGCGACGGTCAGGAGGTACAGCGCAGCGAGCCGGCGCTCGGTGCGCACCTTGGATGCGAACGCGGCGACCACGGCGGGATCGCTGATATCCTGCTTCTGCGCCGTCAGCGACATGGTGAGGTGCTGTGCCACAAGCCAGACGACCAGGTTCGCGTCTTCGTCGGAGAGCCCGTGGTCGCGGCAGAAGCGCCGCGCGTCGATCCGACCGAGCCGCGAATGGTCGCCTCCGCGTCCTTTTGCGATGTCGTGGAACAGCGCCGCGATGTAGAGCAGCTCCGGGCGTGCAAAGTCCGCCATCAGCCGCGAGCACAGCGGATACTCGTGCGCGTGCTGGGGCTCGGCGAAGCGGCGCAGGTTGCGGATCACCATCAAAATGTGCTCGTCGACGGTGTACACGTGGTAGAGGTCATGCTGCATCTGCCCGACGATCCGCCCGAACGCGGGAAGATAGCGGCCCAGGATCCCGTATTGGTTCATGCGGCGCAGCTCGTGGGTGACGCCGCGCGGCTGACGCAGGATGGAAATGAAACGCCCGCGATTGGCGGGGTCGCGCCGGAACGCGGCATCGACGCGATTGCGGTGCCGCCACAGCGCACGCAGCGTTGGCGCGGACATTCCCTTGAGCTCGGGGTGCTGCTGCAGGGTGAGGAAGCAGTCGAGGATGGCGCCCGGGCGCCGGTCGAAGGTTTCCTCGTCACGCAGATCGAGCAGCTCGTCGACCGCCTGGAAATCGTCGTCGATCGGCCGGACCTTCACCTCGGCTGGAAAAAGCCGCGCGTGCAGGTTCTGCAGCAGGATTACGTTGAGCTGGCGAATCGACTTCGCGGCACGGTAGTAGCGCTGCATCAGCAGCTCGGAGGCACGCCGCGCCGGCGTGTCGGCGATGCCGAGCTCTCGCGCCAAGGCGGTCTGCACGTCGAACACCAGGCGATCCTCGCGCCGCCCTGCGAGGTAGTGCAGGCGCACGCGCAGATCATCGAGCAGCCGCTCGTGCCTTAGGATCTCGCGCGCCTCGCCGGGGGTCATCAGTCCGGCCGCGGCGAGCTCACGCCAGCTGCTGCCCAGCCCGGCGGCCCGTGCGATCCAGAGGATCGTCTGCAGGTCGCGGATGCCGCCGGGGCTTTCCTTGAGGTTCGGCTCGAGGTTGTAGGCCGTGTCCTGATAGCGAAGGTGTCGCTGCTGCTGCTCGAGCATCTTGGCTTCGAAGAAGCCGCGCAGATCGAGGGTCATTTCGAAGCGGCGCACGAAGCGCCCGTAGAGTGGGCGAGCGCCGGCGAGCAAGCGGCGCTCGAGCAGGCTGGTGCGCACGACGACGTCGCCAGCCATTGCCTTCTCGCATTCATCGACGGTACGCACACTGTGGCCAATCTCGAGCCCCGTGTCCCACATGAGGCTCACGAAGCGCTCGATCGCCGGGGCGTACGCTGCTGGCATCTCGCTCAGCGGGCGCGGCAGAAGCACTAGCACGTCTACGTCGGAATGCGGGAAGAGTCGGCCGCGGCCGTAGCCTCCTACCGCCAGCAGCGCGCTTCCCGGCGGAAGATCGATCTCCGCCCACAGTCCGCGCAGCACGCGATCGGTCAAACGCGTCAGCGCAACGAGCAGCCGGCGCGGCTCGCTGTGCGCGCGGAACTCGGCTTCGAGCGCGCGACGGCCCGTGTCGAGCTCGCGTTTCCAACGTGCCACGGGCCCAGTCGGAACGGGAGAGGGTGCCGTAGCCGGCACTGCCGAGCTCATCAGCTTGGCACGGGCGCACCCGGCGAGACGGTGAGGACCTCGAATCCCGCCTCGGTGACGAGCACGGTATGCTCCCACTGCGCCGACAAGCTATGGTCGGCGGTGACCACGGTCCAGCCGTCCGCCAGACAGCGAATGCCGGGGCGACCGGCATTGATCATCGGCTCGATCGTAAAAGTCATCCCGGCCTGGAGCTTCAAACCCGTTCCCGGCCGACCGTAGTGCAGCACCTGAGGCTCCTCGTGGAACTGCCGTCCGATGCCGTGCCCGCAGAACTCGCGCACGACCGAGAAGCCATGGCTTTCCGCGTGCCGCTGGATCGTTGCGCCGATATCGCCGAGATGCGCACCGGGGCGCACGATGCGGATCCCGCGCCACATTGCCTCGTACGTCACCTCGCACAGGCGTCTGGCCTGGATCGGCGGCGCACCGACATAGAACATCCGACTCGTATCGCCGTGGAATCCGTCCTTGATGACAGTGATGTCGATGTTGACGATGTCGCCGGACCTCAGCTTCTTGTCGCCTGGTATGCCGTGGCAGACGACGTGGTTCACCGAGGTGCAGATAGACGCGGGGTAAGGCTGGTAGCCGGGAGGCGCGTAGTTCAGCGGAGCGGGAATCGTCTGCTGGACATTGACCATGTAATCGTGACAGAGACGGTCGAGCTCGCCGGTCGTCACACCCGCCTTGACGTGCGGGGCAACGTAATCGAGGACCTCCGCCGCGAGCGCTCCGGCGACGCGCATCTTCGCGATGTCCTCGGCGGATTTCAGGTTCACGGGCACGGGACTCAGCTGCGCAGCAGCTCGTTGATGCTCGTCTTGGCGCGGGTCCTGGCATCGACGCTCTTGACGATGACCGCACAGTAGAGGTTGCAGGCGCCGTCGCCGGAAGGGAGGCTGCCGGCTACCACCACCGACCCCGCGGGCACGCGACCGTAGGTCACGTTGCCGCTTGCGCGATCGTAGATCTTGGTGCTCTGACCGATGAACACACCCATGCCTAGAACAGAATCCTGCTCGACGATCACGCCCTCCACGACTTCGGAACGCGCGCCGATGAAGCAATTGTCTTCGATGATGGTGGGGTTGGCTTGCACCGGTTCAAGCACCCCACCGATGCCCACGCCGCCCGACAGGTGAACCTTCTTGCCGATCTGCGCGCAGGATCCGACGGTTGCCCAGGTGTCCACCATCGTTCCTTCGTCGACATAAGCTCCAATGTTGACGTAGGAGGGCATGAGAACGACATCGCGGGCGATATATGCTCCCCGCCGGGCGACCGCGGGCGGCACGACGCGCACGCCGGCCTGCTCGAAAGCCGCATCGTCGAAACGTGCGAATTTGGTCTGGACCTTGTCGTAGAATCGGAAGGGGGCGTTCGGCGCGGCGAGCCCGATCGCGACGTTTTCGGTCAGTCTGAACGACAGCAGCACGGTCTTCTTCAGCCACTGGTGAGTGACCCAGCCGGTGGCGGTCTTCTCGGCCACTCGCAGGCGACCCGCATCGAGCTCGCCGATCGCCGCATCGACCGCTTCGCGCACCGCCGCCGGGGCACTCTTTGGCGACAGTTCGCTGCGCCGCTCCCAGGCGGCTTCGATCGTTGCTTGCAGGGACACTTGCGGCACTTCCGGTCCGGTTGCGGGCAAAAGACCGTATTTTACGCGACGGGCGTTGCGCCCGCGCGTTCCCGCGACTCCGCTACATGGCCTTGAACAGATGTGCGAAGGTGCGGCTGACGGTCAGTTTCTCCGGACGCTGCCTGAGGATGATCAGCGGCTGATCGCGATAGTCGCGCTCGACGCGCGCAATGGCGCGCAGATTGACGATTGTGCCGCGATGCACCTGCCAGAACGACTCGGCATCGAGCTCGTCGAACAGCTCCTTGATCGTCTTCCGGATCAGCGCTTCTCCGTCCGCCATGACCACCTTGGTGTACTTGTCCTCGGCTTGGAAGTACTGCACCTCATCGACCGCGATCAGCCGCATCGAGGCTCCAAGCGACGCCTTGATCCAGCGCAGCGGGCCCACCGAGTCGCGCGCTTTGAGTTGTGCGAGCACGGACGCCAGATTCGCGGGCGGGTGATCGAGGCGCTGCTTGAGGCGCTCGACGACCTTGGCCATGCGCTCCGGTGTGACTGGCTTCAGGACGTAGTCGACCGCGCCCTGCTCGAATGCCGTCACAGCGTACTCGTCATAGGCGGTGACGAAGACGACATGGCATGCACCTGCAAGATCCTCCGCCACCTCCAGGCCGGACCGTACCGGCATGCGGATGTCCAGAAATGCGATATCGGGCCCGAGCTCGCGCTGCAGCGCCAGGGCCTGCTCGCCATTCTCGGCTTCGGCCACGATGGCGAGCTCCGGCCATGCCTGTGCCACCCGGGCGCGCAGCTGCGCCCGCAGCATCGGCTCGTCCTCGGCGATCAGCGCCGTGACCTGCCTAGTGCCCATCCTGGTACGGGATCTCGATCGTCGCCCGCGCTCCGTGGGGCGGCTGCTCCTCGAGCGTGAACCTTCCGCGCTCGGCATACAGCGCTCGCAGGCGCTCCCGCAGGTTCGTGAGCCCGACGCCGTTGCCGATCGTGTGGGCGAGGCCGCGACCGTTGTCGCTTATCGCAACGGAAAGCTGGTCGTCGCGACGTCGTGCCTCAATGCGTATCGTCCCTCCTGCGGCCAGCGGCTCGATGCCGTGCTTGACGGCGTTCTCGACCAGCGACATGAGCAGCATCGGCGGGAACACATGGGGTTTGAGCGCGTCCGGCACGTCGATGCTGAACGACAACCTCGGCCCCATGCGCATTTGCATGATCGAAAGATAGGCGCCCGCAAGATCGAGCTCCTGTCCCAGGGTCGTGCTGTTGGAGCGGAGCTGGGGCAGGGCGGCGCGCAGGTAGGCGAGGAGATGGCCAAGCATCATGCCGGCCTTCGTCGGATCGGTCTCCGTCAGGAACTGCACGGAGGCCAGGGTGTTGAACAGAAAATGCGGCTCGACTTGCGCCTGCATCAATTTCAGCTCGGCCTCGATCGCCTGCTTCGACAGCATGTTCCGATCGGCTTCTGCCCTAAGCATCGCCGCGCGGGTTAGCCCGTCGCGGATCTTGAGCAGAAAGAAAAGGCTGACGCATAGACCCATCACCAGCGCCGACATTGCAGTCCCGACGATCATCCCTAGTGACGCGTGTCCGTGAAGGTTGCCAAGATGGTACTCAAGGTCTCCGACGATGTAGCCCTTGATCGTGAGCAGCAGCACCATCCCCAAGATGGTGCCGCCGACGACCGCTACGATCAGCCGCCGCAACGGATGCGCACTCTGCCAGGGCTGGGCCGCATTGACGGCGTAAGCGATGGAAAGACCGATGGCCTGCGCGGTAATGAAGGGGTGCCAGAAGGGCCGCGTCTCTTCGGTGTAAAGGAGGAGGGCTACGCCGGTGTTGATCGCCACGATCAAGCCGAGGGATCGCCAAGAGACGCAACGGAAGCCAGCCAAGAGAGGCCCCCACCGTTGGGATGAGGGAGCGTCCGTCGATGCAGCGGAAGTCATCATGAGCACCGATTCTACGCGCTGCCTGGCGTAGGTCTTGCTCTCGCGACGGGCTGCACTGGAGTGCGACAAAGCGCCCGATGCCGGGGCGAGGCGAACCACCTCAGCCGCGGCCCGCCAGGCGGACGATCCGGGCGACCGCCTCGGCGCACTCGGCCACGTCCGCTACGAGTGCGATGCGAACGCGGCCGCGCCCGGGGTTCACGCCACCCGCTTCCCGCGCGAGATAGCTTCCGGGCAAAACGGTGACCGCCTCCTCGGCGTAGAGGCGCCGCGCAAACCGCGCGTCGTCACCGCCTACATCGGCCCACAGATAGAACGCTGCGTCCGGGCGCGGCGCGGCGAAGACCGCCGCAAGGAGCGGCGCAAGGCGATCGAATTTCTCCCGGTACAGCGCACGGTTCTCGCGCACGTGCGCCTCATCGCTCCATGCCGCGATGCTTGCCGCTGCCACTGCGGGCGACATCGCCGAGCCGTGGTAGGTCCGGTAGAGCAGAAAGGTCCGCACAAGCGACGCGTCGCCCGCGACGTAACCGGAACGAAGCCCGGGGGCATTGGAGCGCTTCGATAGGCTGCCGAAGGAGAGGAGTCGCGGGAAGCCTTCCCGATCGAGGGCCTGCGCCGCCGCGAGCGCTCCGAGCGGCGGCTGTGACTCGTCGAAATACACCTCCGAGTAGCATTCGTCGGCCGCGATGACGAAGTCGAAACGATCCGAGAGCTCGAAGAGTCGCGTCCACTCGTCGAGCGTGACTACGCGACCCGTCGGATTGTCGGGCGAGCAGATGTAGAGCAGCTGGGTCCGCGCCCAAACCTCGTCGGGGACGTCTGCCCAGCGCGGCGCGAAGGCGTTTTCCGCCAGGCTGTTCACGCAATGCGGCGTCGCTCCGGCGAGCAGGGCCGCGCCCTCGTAGATCTGGTAGAACGGATTGGGAACGACGACGGTTGCACCCGGCCGACTGCGGTCGATCACGGCCTGCGCGAATGCGAACAGCGCTTCGCGGCTGCCGAGCACGGGCAGGACTTGCGTGGCTGCATCAAGAGCGGCGAGACCGTGTCGGCGCCGCAGCCAGCCGGCGATCGCCTCGCGCAGACGGAGTGCGCCGGCGGTTGTGGGATAATTCGCAAGCCCTTTGCCGCCCGCAGCGAGCGCCTCCAGGATCAGCGGCGGGGTCGGATGTTTCGGCTCTCCGAGCGAAAGATTGATCGGTGCGAGCGCGGCGGGAGGCTTGATACCCGCGAGCAGCTGCCGCAACCGATCGAAAGGATAGGGCTGGAGAAGGGCGAGCTGCGGGTTCAACTGAAATCGTGGCGTGTCAGGCGGCACAGGCAGAGTCTCTGTGCCGCGACCGGTGCAAAGGCCGGCTTCAACGCGGCAGGATTATACGTGACCAGTTCGACGCCTCCGCCGCCGTTCGCATCGCGTGCGCTCGGCGCTGTTGCCATGATCGCTGCGCTTGCGCTCCTCGCCCTGGTCGTGGCGCACTGGGGCTGGCGCTGGTTCGCGCCCGCGCTGGCGCGGCATGAGGCTGCTCCGCCCGCGAGCGCGCCGCTGGAGCGAATCGCTGCCGCGCACCTGTTCGGCGCGTCGCCCGGCACGCCACGAGCGCCTAACGAGCCGGTCGCGGCCGGGGACCTGCGGCTCCTCGGCGTCCTCGCCCAAGCCGAGGGCAAGGGCTATGCGCTCTTCCGTCAGGCCTCACGCGGACCAGTGCTTGTAGCGGCAGGAGGAGAGGTTGCGCCTGGGGTTCGCGTGGAGGCTGTCCGGCCGGACGGCGTGACGCTCCTCGATGGCGGGACGCGGCGCGATATTGCCCTGCGGGCGGCCGCTGTGCCAAAGGCCAAGCCGGCGGCGACTGGCGCCTCGGCATCGCGGGTTGCAGCTTGCACCGTGCCGGCAGGCTTCAGCGGGCCTATCGTCCGTCTCAACGCCGAGCTGCTCGGTGGGATGATCAACACGCCTGGGGCGTGGAAGGGTCTGGTCCAGACGGAGGGGGGGGCGCTCGTCGTGCGCGATGAGACTGGATTCGCCGGGATGATGAGCCTCAAGAGCGGGGATCGCGTCGAGCGCGCCAATGGCATCGCCCTGATGATTCCTGACGACATCACTTCGGCCGTGCTCAAGCCGCTTTCGAACAGCCAGCCGGTGTGGGTTTTAGGCGCGCGCGAGGGCAAACCCCAGCAGTGGCTCTACCTCAACGCCGGCAGCTGTCCCGCTGCCTGAGCCGCCGTCGCGCTGAGGTCAGTTTCGGTCCGGAAGCCAGTCGAGCAGCGCCGAAAGCGACGCGATGAGCCCTTCGGGCGACCAGGACTCGGGTTTCGCGTCGGCGTGGATGTATCCGTAGGTGGCAACGATCGACTTCATGCCCGCGGCGCGCGCCGCCACCACATCGCGCTCCGCATCGCCGACATAGACGCACAGCGGCGCGTCGACGCCCAGCTTGGCAGCGGCGTGCAAGAGCGGCGCCGGGTGCGGCTTGGATTGCGCCGTCGTGTCGCCGCAAACGATCACGCCGGCACGCACGGAGAGCGCCAGCCGATCGAGCAACGGCAGCGTGAAACGCGTCGCCTTGTTGGTGACGATTCCCCACAACAGACCGCGGTGCTCGATCTCGGCGAGCACGAGCTCTGCGTCGGGGAAGAGCCGCGTGTGCTCGCAAAGCGCGCTCAGATAGTAGGCGAGAAAGGCCTCCTTCAGCGTCTCGAACTGCGGATCCTCGCGGCTGACCCCGAGGCCAGCATCGAGCATGCCGCGCGTCCCGTCAGAGGCGTGCGGCCGCAGTACGGGCACTGGCAGCGGCGGCAGCGCGCGATCGGCGCGCACTCGGTTGAGGGCTGCCGCAAGGTCACCGGCGGTGTCGGCGAGCGTGCCGTCCAGATCGAACAGCACGGCACGCACCATCAGCGCTCGTGTTGCCGAGTTCGGCGGCATCGTCGGTGCTCCGCTGCTCAGATTTCGCGGCGGAAGCTCGCGATGTAGTTGACCGCCGTGTCCGATCCCAGGCTGTAGCGCTTGCGCAGCGGGTCGTAGCTCATCCCGACCAGGGCATCCGACTCGAGCCCGGCGGCGCGCGCCCAGCGCGCCAGCTCCGCCGGCCTGAGGAATCTCGCGTAGTCGTGCGTCCCGCGTGGCAGCAGCCGAAGAACATATTCGGCGCCGATGACGGCGAGCAGGTACGCTTTTGCGTTGCGGTTGATCGTCGAGAAGACCACGAGCCCCGACGGCTTCGCCAGCGCGGCGCACGCGGCAACGGTCGATGCGGGATTTGGTACGTGCTCGAGCAGCTCCAGGCAGGTCACGAGATCGAACCTGCCCGGGGATTCCGCGGCCAGTGCTTCCCCGGAAATCTGGCGATACTGTACTTGGGTTTCGGACTCGAGCTGGTGCAGCCTGGCGACCGCCAGCGGCTTGTCTGCCAAGTCGATGCCGGTGACGTGCGCGCCGGCTTGCGCCATCGCCTCGGCAAGGATGCCTCCGCCGCAGCCGACGTCCACGACCTGCTTCCCGGCAAAGCCGCCGCAGCGTTGCGCAATGTAGTCGAGTCGCAGCGGATTGATGTCGTGCAGTGCTTTGAACTCGCCGTCCGGATCCCACCAGCGATGGGCGATCGCGCTGAACCGCGCGAGTTCTTTCGCGTCGGCGTTCGTGTCTTGCATCATTGAAGGCGATCCTGCCACAACCGCGCGAGGGCGGCGAGCTCGCTCGTATCGAGTCGCACGAGTGCCCCTTGCGCGACCAGGCGCTCGCCCGCGATCCACACATCGCTCACCCGCTCCCGTCCGGCGACGTGCAGGAGTTGCGACACCGGATCGTAGCAGGGCAGCTGCTCGAAGGAACCTAAGTCCACCGCCACGGCATCGGCCTGTTTGCCCGGCGCGAGCG
Source organism: Casimicrobiaceae bacterium (assembly GCA_035499135.1). Lineage (GTDB taxonomy): Bacteria > Pseudomonadota > Gammaproteobacteria > Burkholderiales > Casimicrobiaceae > PALSA-1003. Next base: position 29,720 of record DATJZM010000154.1, read on the forward strand.
ACCCGATTGCCCCGTCGAGTCCGAGTGCGGCGGCCCCGTCGAGGGTCGCCATGCGCAGGGCTACCGACGCCGGCAGCGCAGCTGCGTCCGCGGTGGCCATCTTGGCGATGAGGCTCGCGAGCCTCGCTTCCGCAAGCACGTCGAGTCGATTGTTGCTCGCCGCCCCGTCGCTGCCGAGCGCGACATTTATCCCGCGCGCCCTGAGCTGCGTCACCGGGGCTACTCCGCTCGCGAGCTTGAGGTTCGATGCGGGGCAGTGCACGACCTGGCAGCTCTGTGTCGCCAGCAAGTCGATGTCAGAGTCTGCGAGGTGCACGGCATGAACGGCGATGAACGCCGGCCCGGTGACTCCTAGTCGGTCGAGCCGCGCGAGCGGCGTCATTCCGATTGACGCGCGGCTCCGCTCGAGCTCGTCGCGCGTTTCCTGCAGATGGGTCTGGATCGGGAGGTCGAGCTGCCGCGCGTAGACGACGATCTTCTCCCAGCTGCCATCGCTGACCGTATACGGGGCATGCGGTGCCAGCGCAAAAGCGAATTTCGCCTCTTGCTTCCACGCATCGCGCGCGGCGAGGCCTGCCTGAAGGTAGGCGTCGCAATCCGCCGCATAAGGCGTCGGGAAATCGAGTACCGGCAACCCGATGAGCGCGCGGATGCCGCTTTGGCGGTAGGCTCGCGCCGCCGCATCCGGAAAGAAGTATTGGTCCGCGCAACAGGTGATCCCGCCGCGCAGCATCTCGGCTGCGGCGAGCAGTGTGCCGTCGTGGACGAACTGCGGCGACAGAAAGTGCTGCTCGCGCGGCCAGATGTGCTGCTCGAGCCACGCTTGTAATGCGGTGTCATCCGCGATGCCACGCAGCAACGTCATCGCCGCGTGTGTGTGCGCGTTGATCAGCCCCGGCAGCACGGCGTGCGTTGAGAGCGTTACCTGCTCGCGTGCCTGGAAGTTCGAATCCACTTCGGCGGTCGGCGTCACGGCGACAATGCGGCCGCGATCGACGATCAGGCTATGGTGGGCCAGCGATACGTCGGGCTCGACCGGTATCACCCACCTTGCGTCGATGCGCAGATCGACCGGTGCTGGCGCCTTCATGATCGATTAGTGCATAGAAAAAGGCCCCGCGCGAAGGCGGGGCCTTTTCAGTGCTGCGGGTCGAATTACTTCCTGACGATGATTTCGCCCTTGACTTCGACCTCGACGCGACGGTTCGGCGCCAGGCATTCGATCAGCGCCTTGCGCTCCTTCGGATACGGCTGGTTGCAAACCACGCCCGGAACCGGCTGCGTCTTGCCCATGCCGAGGGTCTCGATCTTGTCCTTCGGCACGCCCTTCGAGACGAGGTAGTCGCGAACGGCGTTGGCGCGACGCTCGGACAGAGCTTGGTTGTAGGCCTGCGTACCGATCCGGTCGGTATGACCCGTCACCAGCACCAGCTCGAGCTTGTTCACTTCCCTCAACCGGCTGATCACTTCGCGGTCGATCGCAGCCATGCCTTCAGGCTTCAGAACGGCCTTGTCGAAGTCGAACAGCGCCTTGCTTGCCAGCGTGATTTTCTGCACGCCTGGCGCGGGCGGTGGCGGCGGCGGCGGCGGCGGCGGAGTGGGCGCAGCCGCGGGCGGCGCCGGTGGCGCCGGCTTCGGCACCAGATCCGGGTCGCATTCGATGATCGCCATGGCCGGCGTCCAGTAACCGGTCCTCCAGCACAGCGTATCGTTCACGCCGGCTTGACCGCCATAGGAGCCGCTTCGCCAGATGTTGGCATTGGGCTGGCCGTAACCAAACAACACATACCCGCTGTTCTGCGGATTAGCCTGGCCGAACGCCGAGGAATACAGGGTGGCCGCAGCCGCACCGGCCACCATGGTTGCGATCAGACGAAGTTTCATCAGTTTTACCCCTTTGGCGTGAGTTATCGTGCTTACCGGCTTCTTTTGACCTGGAACAGCAACTTATGCGCGCCCCGCGGAGGAAATTGCGCTTTGCGCTTGACTATAGCATAGGGTCTTTGGCGCTGCAAAGAATCTGGCCGCGAAAAATGGCAGCTTGTCGCGTGGATACAACGGTCATGTTAAAATTTACATTTTTCGTGCTGGCGCGGCCTGTGAGGCGCTAAGGGTGTCCGAGTGCGTGTCTGCGCCCGGGCCCCAATGCGATCGACCGCGCGGTGCTTCTTGTCGTTTTCGCCCCTTAAGAGCCCTTTTCCGATGGAGCAGTTCGCTAAAGAGACCCTGCCGGTAAGCCTGGAAGCCGAAATGAGGCATTCCTACCTCGATTACGCCATGAGCGTGATCGTAGGCCGGGCCTTGCCCGATGTTCGCGACGGCCTCAAGCCGGTACACCGCCGGGTGCTCTACGCCATGCACGAGGCCAACAATGCCTGGAACCGCCCGTACGTGAAGTGCGCGCGCGTGGTCGGCGACGTGCTCGGCAAATACCACCCGCATGGCGACACGGCGACCTACGAAGCGCTGGTGCGCATGGTGCAGGACTTCTCCCTGCGCTACCCGCTCATCGACGGGCAGGGCAACTTCGGCTCGGTGGACGGCGACGCGCCTGCGGCTTATCGCTACACCGAGTGCCGGTTGCAGAAAATTGCGGCGGAAATGTTGGCCGATATCGACCGGGAAACCGTCGATTTCGTGCCCAATTACGACGGCAAGGAGCGGGAGCCGTCGATTCTGCCAACGCGGCTGCCGAATCTGCTGGTGAATGGCTCATCCGGTATCGCCGTCGGCATGGCGACCAACATCCCGCCGCACAACCTGTCCGAGATCGTAACCGCCTGCCTTGCTCTGCTCGAGAACTCGGACATCACGGTCGACGAGCTGATCGAGCACGTGCCGGCGCCCGACTTTCCGACCGCCGGGATCATCTACGGCACGGAGGGCGTGCGTGAAGGCTACCGCACCGGCCGCGGGCGCGTGGTCATCCGTGCGCGTACCCACATCGAGGATCTGGAGAAGGGCAATCGGCAGGCGATCGTCGTCGACGAGATCCCCTACCAGGTGAACAAGGCGACGCTGCTCACACGCATCGGCGAGCTCGTCCACGAGAAGAAGCTCGAGGGGATTTCCGATCTTCGCGACGAGTCCGACAAGTCGGGCATGCGAGTGGTGATCGAGCTCAAGCGCGGCGAGGTTACCGACATCGTCCTTAACAACCTGTTCAAGCTGACGCAGCTGCAAGACAGCTTCGGCATGAACATGGTGGCACTGGTCGACGGCCAGCCGAGGCTGCTCAACCTCAAGCAGCTGCTGGAACATTTTCTCGTCCACCGACGCGAAGTCGTGGTTCGCCGCACGCGGCACGACCTCGCCAAGGCCAGGGAGCGCGGGCATATCCTGGAAGGCCTTGCGGTCGCCCTCTCGAACGTCGACGAGGTGATCAGCCTCATCAAGGCCGCTCCGACGCCAGGCGATGCGAAGGCTGGCCTGATGGGCTGGATCTGGCGCTCTGCCCTGGTGGAAGAAATGCTGCAGCGCGCCTCCGCGGACGCGGCCCGGCCCGCAGGCCTCGCCCCCGAGTTCGGCTGGCAGGCCTCGGGCAAGCCTCCGGGCTATCGCCTGTCCGACGCGCAGGCGCAGGCGATCCTCGAGCTGCGCCTGCAGCGCTTGACCGGGCTCGAGCAGGACAAGATCACCGCCGAGTACAAGGATGTCATGACGCAAATCGTCGATCTGCTCGACATCTTGGCGAAGCCCGCGCGCGTCACGACGATCGTCGGCGGCGAGCTCAAGTCGATCCGCGACCAGTTCGGCGACAAGCGGCGTTCCGAGATCGTGGCGCAGGGGGTCGACCTGTCGATCGAGGATTTGATCGCACCCGAGGATATGGTGGTGACGCTGTCCCATGGCGGCTACATGAAGGCGCAGCCGGTGGCCGAGTATCGCGCACAGCGCCGGGGCGGCCGCGGCAAGCAGGCGGCGGGAACGAAGGAAGACGATTTCATCGACCACCTGTTCATCGCCAACACGCACGACCATATCCTGTGCTTCTCCAACCGCGGGCGAGTGTACTGGCTCAAGGTGTTCAACGTTCCGCAGGGAAGCCGCGTCTCGCGCGGCAAGCCGATCGTCAACCTGGTGCCGCTGCTCGAGCACGAGAAGATCACGGCTATCCTGCCGGTGAAGGAGTTCGTCCATGATCGCTTCGTGTTCATGGCCACGGCGCACGGCACGGTGAAGAAGACGCCGCTGTCCGAGTTCTCGCGGCCGCGTCCGTCGGGGATCATCGCGGTCGATCTCGACGACGGCGACTTTCTCATCGGCGCTGCGCTGACCGACGGGAAGCACGACGTCATGCTCTTCAGCTCGGGAGGCAAGGCCGTCCGCTTCGAGGAGACCGACGTGCGGCCGATGGGGCGCGGCGCGCATGGCGTGCGCGGAATGCTCCTCGACAAGGGTCAGCGCGTGATCAGCATGCTGGTTGCCGAAGATCAGGAGCAATCGGTCCTGACCGCTACGGAGAACGGCTTCGGCAAACGCACGCCGATCGTCGAGTACACGCGCCACGGGCGCGGGACGAAAGGCATGATCGCCATTCAGCAGAGCGAGCGCAACGGACAGGTGATCGGCGCGGCTCTCGTGCGTCCGGAGGACGAGGTGATGCTGATCTCGACCGGCGGCGTGCTCATCCGCACGCAGGTGAAGTCGATTCGCGAGATGGGTCGCTCCACGCAGGGCGTGACGTTGATCAACCTCGGCGAAGGCGAGAAGCTCGCTGGCCTCGAGCGCGTGGTCGAAACCGACGAAGAAAACGGCGAGTGAGCGAGAGCCGACCGGCGCGGCGCCGCGGACGCGCGGGCAACGACGCGAAACGCGCCGACGAGGGCGCGTTATCGCGCCACCGCGCGGCGATCGACGCGCTCGACCGCGACCTGCTGTGCCTGTTGAGCGAACGCGCGGCGCACGCGAAAGCGATCGGCGCCCTGAAGAAGGGTGCGCCCTACCGGCCGGAGCGCGAAGCGCAGGTGCTGCGCCGAGTGCACGATGAGAATCCGGGCCCGTTGTCGACCGACGCGCTTACCGGTGTATTCCGGGAGATCATGTCCGCTTGCCTTGCGCTCGAGCAGCAGCTTTCGGTTGCCTATCTGGGCCCGCCCGGCACGTTCAGCCATGGCGCGGTGGCGCAGCACTTCGGCCAGTTCGCCAAGGCCGAGCCCTGCGCATCGATCGATGAAGTCTTTCGTGCCGCCGAGTCCGGTCGCTGCGACCACGCGGTGGTACCGGTCGAGAACTCAACGGAGGGCGCGGTCGGGCGGACGCTCGATCTGATGTGCCAGACGCCGCTGACCATCGTCGGCGAGATCAAGCTGCGCATCCAGCAGAACCTGCTGGCCCGCGGCAGCCCGCTCGCGGCAATCAAGAAGGTCTATTCGCATGCGCAATCGCTCGCGCAGTGCGCGCAATGGCTGGCGCGGCACCTGCCGGCCGCGGAGCGCGTCGCCGTAGCGAGCAATGCGGAAGCGGCCCGGCTCGCCTCCTCCGAGCGGGGCGCCGGCGCGATCGCCGGAGAGGCGGCGGCTTCGATGTACAAGCTCGCGGTGCTGGCCGCGCACATCGAGGACGAGCCCAACAATACGACGCGTTTCTGGGTGCTGGGCCGCGAGTCTCCGTCGCGTTCCGGGAAGGACGAGACTTCGCTCGTGATGTCGGCGCAGAACCGACCCGGCGCCGTGTACGCGCTGCTCGAGCCCTTCGCCAAGCACGGGGTCAGCATGAGCCGGCTGGAGTCCCGCCCGTCGCGCACCGGTCTCTGGGAGTATCTGTTCTTCGTCGATCTCGAGGGCTATCGCGACGATCCACCCGTCGCGGCGGCCCTGGCCGAGTTGCGGCAGCGCGCGCCTTTCCTGAAGCTGCTCGGCTCGTATCCCGCGGCGAACGTGTGAAGCAAGCCTCGAGCGCAGCGCCGATCACCGCGCGAGCGACCGAGCTCGCGCCGGAGTACGTGCGCGGAATCGCTCCCTATGTGCCTGGCAAGCCCATCGAGGAGTTGGCACGCGAATACGGCCTCGCCGAGCGTTCGATCGTCAAGCTCGCCTCGAACGAGAACCCGCGCGGCCCGAGCCCGAAGGTGCTGCGCGCGATTGCAGCGGCGGCGGCCGACGTCACCCGCTATCCCGACGGCAACGGCTTCGCGTTGAAGGCTGCGCTGGCGCAGCGCTACGGCGTCGCGCGCGACCAGATCGTGCTCGGCAACGGTTCCAACGATGTCCTCGAGCTCGCCACGCAGGCGTTGCTGCGACCCGGCGATGCGACCGTTTATTCGCAACACGCCTTCGCGGTGTATCCGCTAGCCACGCAGGCGCGAGGAGCGACCGGCATCGTCGTGCCCGCCCGCGACTTCGGCCACGATCTCGCGGCCATGGCGGCGGCGGTAACTCCGCGCACGCGGATCGTGTTCGTTGCCAATCCCAACAACCCGACGGGCACCTGGGTTGCTCCCGAAGCCATGCGCGCATTTCTCGCCGCAGTGCCGCGAGAGGTCGTGGTCATTCTCGACGAGGCCTATGACGAATACCTCGAACCGGAGCAGCGCTCGTCCAGCGCGGGCTGGATCGACGCGTATCCGAACCTCATCGTCTCGCGGACTTTCTCCAAGGCGTACGGGCTCGCGGGATTGCGCGTCGGCTTTGGGCTCATGCATGCCGGGTTGGCCGATCTACTCAATCGCGTACGGCAGCCGTTCAACGTGAACTCGGTCGCGCAGGTTGCGGCGCTTGCCGCACTCGCCGACGCGGACTACGTAGCTGAGTCGGCGGCGCTCAACCGCGCCGGGATGGCCGAGCTCGTGCGCGGCCTCGACGCGATGGGGGTTGGCCACGTGCCGTCGCACGGCAACTTCCTCCTCATCCGCGTGGGCGCTGCGGCGACAGTCTACGAGGCGCTCCTCAGACAGGGCGTGATCGTGCGTCCCGTTGCCAGCTACGACTTGCCCGAACACCTTCGCATCACCGTCGGCCTGCCCGAGGAGAATCTCCGCTTCCTGGCCGCCCTGAGAACGGCGCTCGGCCGCTGACGCGATGTCCGGGCCGGCCCTGCGCAAGCTGGTCATAGTCGGTGTAGGACTGATCGGTGGCTCGTTTGCGCTTGCCCTGAAACGCGCAGGCGCCGTTCGGAGCGTCGTCGGCGTAGGGCGAGAGCGCGCCAATCTCGAGGCGGCGCTCAGCGCCGGGATCGTCGACCGCGCCCGAGCGATCGGCGAGGGGTGGACCAGCGAAGTCAGCGATGCCGACCTCGTGATGCTCGCCACCCCGGTCGGCGAGATGGCGTCGCTCTTGGCGGCGATCGCGCCTGCGCTGGGCCGCGACACGGTCGTCACCGATGTGGGTTCGACCAAACAGGACGTGGTTGCAGCCGCGCGGACGCATCTGGCAGCGAACCTGCCTAACTTCGTCCCGGCTCATCCGATCGCCGGCACCGAGCGCTCCGGCGCCCGCGCAGCATTCGCCGAGTTGTTCCGCGGACGCACGGTCGTGCTGACACCCATCGCGGAGACCGCTGCGGCGGCACTCGCGCGGGTGAGCGACTGCTGGGCATGCTGCGGCGGCATCGTGCGCCACCTGGAGGCCACGCGCCACGATGCGATCCTGGGCGCCGTCAGCCATCTGCCGCATGTGCTTGTCTACGCGCTCGTCGCCGGCATCGCCGCGCGCCCCGACGGGGTAGAGTGCCTCGAGTACGCCGGCACGGGATTTCGCGATGCGACCCGCCTGGCGAGCAGCCAGCCGCGGATGTGGCGCGACGTATGCATCGCCAACCGCGCCGAGCTGCTTCGAGAGCTCGCGACATATCGGCATGAGCTCGAGCGCATCGAGGAGCTTCTTGTGCAAGGCAACGGCGAGGGGCTGCAGCGCCTGTTCGAGCGCGCTCGCGCGGTGCGCGAGGGGTGGCTGCGGGGACGGAGCGAAGCGGACGAGGCTTGAGACGCCATGCCGGGCCTCCGCGTAACGGACCATCTCGACCTCGCTCCGGTGATGCGGATGGCGGGGACGGTACGGCTTCCGGGCTCGAAGAGCATCTCCAACCGGACGCTCCTGCTCGCCGCGCTGGCGCGCGGCACGACCGAGGTGAAGGGACTCCTCGACGCCGAAGACGTCGATCGGATGCTCGAGGCGCTGGCGATACTGGGCGTGCGCATTTCGCAACGTCCAGCGACCCGCGACTTCGCAGTGGAGGGCACGGCCGGTGCGTTCCCCAACAAGCGGGCAGCACTGTCGCTCGGCAACGCGGGTACGGCCTTGCGGCCGCTTACGGCGGTGCTGGCGCTCAGCGGCGGCGACTACGAGCTCTCGGGCTCGAGGCGGATGCACGAACGGCCGATCGGCGATCTGGTCGACGCGCTGCGTGAGCTCGGCGCCGAGATCAGATACCTCGGCCGCGAGGGCTATCCGCCGCTCAACGTCGGTCGCGGGCAGATCCGCGTCGGCGGCGCGGTTTCAATCAGCGGGCGCGTATCGAGCCAATTCACCAGCGCGCTGCTGATGGCGCTGCCTGTAAAGAGCGGCGGCGCGACCGTGGAAATCGCCGACCAGCTCATCTCCGCGCCCTATGTCGAAATGACCGCGAAGCTGATGGGACGCTTCGGAGTGAGGGTCGAGCGCGAAGCCGATCGACGCTTCGGGATCGCGCCGGGCGCTGTTTATGCGAGCCCGGGGGCGATTCACGTGGAGGGGGATGCGTCGTCGGCATCCTATTTCCTCGCGGCGGGCGCGATCGGCGGCGGTCCGGTGCGCGTGGAAGGAGTCGGGCGCGCGAGCATCCAGGGCGACACTGCCTTTGCGGCGACTCTCGAACAGATGGGGGCCACCGTGCAGTGGAGCGCTGATGCGATCGACGTGTGCAGCACCCGGCATCTGGTCGCGATCGACGCGGACTTCAACCGCATTCCCGACGCTGCGATGACGGCTGCGGTGGTGGCGCTATTCGCACGCGGCACATCCCGCCTGCGCAACATCGGCAGTTGGCGCGTCAAGGAGACCGATCGTCTTGCCGCGATGGCCACCGAGCTGCGCAAGCTCGGCGCGACAGTCGAGGAAGGGAGCGATTGGCTTGCGATCACGCCGCCGTCGAAGTTCCTGCCGGCGACGATCGACACCTACGATGATCATCGCATCGCGATGTGCTTCTCGCTCGCGACGCTGGGCGGCGTGCCGGTCCGGATCAATGATCCCGGCTGCGTGCGCAAGACTTTTCCGGGCTACTTCGCCGAGCTGCAGAAGCTCGCCGGATGACTCCACCCAGCCGATCGCCGGAGGGGAGCGCACGCCCGGGCGCGGGACGGAGGGGAGAGCCCCCGGTAATCGCCGTCGACGGGCCGGCGGCTTCCGGCAAGGGAACCGTCGCGCTGGGGGTGGCGCGCGTTCTGCGCTTTCATTACTTGGATAGCGGTTCGCTCTACCGGCTGGTCGCCTACCGGGCGCTCTCTCAAGGCGCACTGATCGAGGAGGAGGGCGGATTGACCGCTCTTGCGACCGGCCTCGCCGCGAGCTTCGAGGGCGAGCGGATCGTTCTCGACGGACGCGACGTCACCCTCGCGATCCGCACGCCCGAAGTGGGGGCGGCGGCCTCCCGGGTCGCGGTATTCCCGGGCGTCCGGCGGGCTCTGCTCGTCCGTCAGCGGGCTTTCCGTCGGCCGCCCGGCCTCGTCGCAGACGGACGCGACATGGGCACGGTGGTCTTCCCCGACGCCGTGCTCAAGGTCTATGTGACCGCTTCCGCCGAGGAGCGGGCGGCCCGCCGGCATAAGCAGTTGATAGAAAAAGGAAACTCCGTTACCATTGAAAGTCTTTTGCGCGATATCCGGGAGCGCGACGCGCGCGACATGGGGCGGGCCGAGGCACCGCTTAAGCCAGCCGCCGACGCGATCGTGCTCGATACGACGGGCATCTCCATCGAGGCGAGCATCGCCTTCGTGCTGGAGCGCTACCGGCAAATCAGCGGAGAAGCGCGAACGGAGACGTAAGCATCTGAGCTGACACAGAGAATCATGGGCCGCCAGCCCGGCCCGGCAGCGATGCCGGCGGTGGCGGATCGAGCAACCAACCCGTCGCCGCGCCTGCGGTGGCGATAGCAAGGAAACGGAAACATTCATGGCAACCGCAACAAGCAACCGTCCCGCTCAACCGCAGGAGAACTTCGCTGCGCTGTTCGAGGAATCGCTCGCGCGGCAGGAAATGCGCCAGGGCGAACTCATCACCGCCGAAGTCACACGCGTCGATTACAACATCGTCGTCGTCAACGCCGGCCTGAAATCGGAAAGCTTCATTCCCATCGAGGAATTCAAGAACGACAAGGGCGAAGTCGAGGTCAAGGCCGGCGATTTCGTGACCGTGGCCATCGAGAGCCTGGAGGACGGCTACGGCGAGACTCGACTCTCGCGCGACAAGGCGAAGCGGCTCAAGGCGTGGCACGACCTCGAGGGAGCGATGGAGCAGGGCAGCGTCGTGCAGGGCCTCGTCACCAGCAAGGTGAAGGGCGGGCTGACCGTTATGGTCAACGGGATTCGCGCCTTCCTGCCCGGTTCGCTCGTCGATATCCGCCCGGTGAAGGACACCGGACCGTTCGAGGGCAAGCAGCTCGAGTTCAAGGTCATCAAGCTCGACCGCAAGCGCAACAACGTCGTCGTTTCGCGCCGCGCCGTGCTCGAAGCGAGCCTTGGTGCCGAGCGCGAGGAGTTGCTCAAGACGCTGCAGGAGGGGGCCATCGTCAAGGGCGTGGTCAAGAACATTACCGACTACGGTGCGTTCGTCGATCTGGGCGGCATCGACGGGCTGCTGCACATCACGGATCTCGCCTGGCGACGCGTCAAGCACCCGTCCGAGGTGCTTTCGGTTGGCGATGAGGTCACTGCGAAGGTGCTCAAGTTCGACCAGGAGAAGAACCGCGTTTCACTCGGCATGAAGCAGCTCGGCGAGGACCCGTGGGTCGGCCTCTCGCGGCGCTATCCGACTGGAACGCGCCTGTTCGGCAAGGTTACCAACATCACCGACTACGGCGCGTTCGTCGAGATCGAGCAGGGCATCGAGGGCCTTGTGCACGTTTCGGAGATGGACTGGACCAACAAGAACGTGCATCCGACCAAGGTCGTGCAGCTCGGCGACGAGGTCGAGGTGATGATCCTCGAGATCGACGAAGAGCGGCGCCGCATTTCCCTCGGGATGAAGCAGTGCATGCCGAACCCGTGGGAAGAGTTCGCGATGAACCACAAGAAGGGCGACCGGGTAAAGGGGCTGATCAAGTCGATCACTGACTTCGGCGTGTTCATCGGCCTGCCCGGATCAATCGACGGGCTCGTGCACCTCTCCGACCTGTCGTGGACGCTGCCCGGCGAGGCCGCCGTGCGCGAGTATCGCAAGGGCCAGGAAGTCGAGGCGGTGGTCTTGGCGATCGATGTCGAGCGCGAGCGCATCTCGCTCGGCATCAAGCAGCTCGACGGGGATCCGTTCTCCAACTACGTTGCCACGCACGACAAGGGCAGCGTCGTCACCGGGACGGTGAAATCTCTCGACGGCAAGGGCGCGGTGGTCACGCTTTCCGGAGAGGTCGAGGGTTATCTGCGTGCGTCGGAAGTGGCACGCGACCGGGTCGAGGACATCCGCTCGCATCTGAAGGAGGGCGATGCCGTGACTGCGATGATCATCAACATCGACCGCAAGAATCGCTCGATCAATCTCTCGATCAAGGCCAAGGACCACGCTGAGGAGGCGGAGGCCATGCAGCGCATGAGCGCCGAGAACTCCGGCGCAAGCGCCGGGACAACCAACCTGGGGGCGCTGCTCAAGGCCAAGCTCGACAACAAGAGCCAAGGATAAGCGAGTCCGTGATGACCAAGTCGGAGCTGATCGACCGCTTGGCGGCGCAGTTCCCGCAGCTGGTAGCCAAGGACGCAGAGCTCGCGGTCAAGATGATTCTCGATGCCATGGCCGACAGCCTGGCCAAGGGCGAAAGGATCGAGATTCGCGGCTTCGGCAGCTTCGGACTGAACTACCGGCCGCCACGAACCGGGCGCAATCCCAAGTCCGGGGAACGGGTGCAAGTGCCGGAGAAGCACGTGCCCCACTTCAAGGCAGGCAAGGAGCTTCGGGAACGCGTCGATTTCAAGAAGGATTGAGCCAAGCGCAAGGGCGGGCGACCTCCTTGCGCCATTTACTCGAACTTGCTTGTCATCCGTCGGCCGCGCGGCCGTTCGCTTTACGCTCGACCCCCACGCGCCTCGCGCGTGGGTGCCGGCTCGCTGCTCAGGCCGCTATCCGCTACGATAATGCCGCCTTTTCTCTTGGAAGTGCCCGATGGGATTCGTCCGCTGGGTTGTCGGCATCAGCATTTTCGTCGCCTTGCTCTTCCTCGCGCTGCAGAACGCGGAACTGGTCACGCTTCGCTTCTACCATTGGTTCTCGTGGGAGGCGCCGCTCATCTTCCTGCTGCTGATTGCGTTTGCTCTGGGGGTGGCGGCAGGGCTGCTCGCGGGCCTGCCGCGCCATGTGCGGCTCAAGCGCCAGGTTTCGCGGCTTCGGCGAGAGCAGAAAGCGGGATCGACTCCGGGTGCTCCCTATGACGGCGCGTGACACGTAGCTCACCGTAAATGGACTTCGAGCGTCTCTGGTGGCTGCTGCCGATCCCCGTGCTTTTCTTCGCCCTGGGGTGGATCGCCGCGCGCATCGACATCTCGCATCTGCTGCGCGAATCGCGCGCGTTGCCACTGTCGTACTTTCGCGGACTGAACTTTCTACTCAACGAGCAGCCGGACAAGGCGATCGAATCGTTCATCGAAGTGGTCAAGGTCGATCCGCAGACGATCGACCTGCATTTCGCGCTGGGTAGCCTGTTCCGCCGACAGGGCGAAATCGACCGCGCGATCCGCATGCACCAGAACCTGCTCGACCGACCTGACCTTCCCGCGGAGAAGCGGCAGATCGCCGTGTTCGAGCTCGCCCAGGACTTCCATCGGGCGGGGCTTCTCGACCGGGCCGAGGAGCTCTTCAGCAAGCTTGAAGGGAGCCCCTTCGAGCTGCAGTCGCTTGGTTTCCTGCTGCAGATCTTCGAGCAGGAGAAGGACTGGCAGAAGGCGATCACCGTCACCAAGCGCATGGAGGCGCTGGCGAAGCGACCCTACTTCAAGGAGATCGCCCACTACTATTGCGAGCTGGCACAGGCGGCGATGCTGCGCTCGCAGCTGGACGACGCCCGCAGCCACCTCGACCAGGCGCTCGCCGAGTACAAACTGTGCACGCGGGCGACGATGCTGCTCGGAGATCTCGAAGCGCAGCGCGGCGATCACGAGGCGGCGATCGCCGCTTGGCAGAGAATCGAGTCGCAGAATCCTGCGTTTCTCGGGTTGGTCGCCGATCGCCTGGCCGATGCCTATCGGCGCAGCGGCGACGTCGCGCAGGGCATCCGGGTGTTGCGCAGCTACGAGGACCAGTACCCGTCGCTCGATCTGCTCAATGCGCTTTTCAACCAGATCCTCGCGCACGAGGGTGCCGATGCGGCGGCGCAGCTCATAAAGGACGAGCTCAGTCGCAACCCGACCCTGCTCGGGCTGGACAAGCTCCTCGAGGCGCAGCTCATGGCCGCGCCGGCCGACCGCCGCAACGATCTCGAGCTCGTGAAGGGCCTCGTCGGTCAGCACATCAAGCGACTGGGCATGTATCGATGCGAGCAATGCGGCTTCCGCGCCAAGCAGTACTACTGGCGCTGCCCGGGCTGCGGCAAGTGGGAGACCTACTCTCCGCGGCGTACCGAGACCCCCGACGGCTATGCCTGACCCGCGCATCATCGTCGCGCTGGATTTCGCCGATGGCGCGCGCGCCATGGCGCTCGTCGATCGACTGGATCCGGAGATGTGCGCGCTCAAGATCGGGAAGGAGCTGTTCGTGAGCGCCGGTCCCGATTTCGTCCGCAGCATCGTCGCCCGCGGCTTCAAGGTCTTCCTCGACCTGAAATTCCACGACATTCCGAACACCGTCGCTCAGGCATGCGCGGCCGCGACCCGCCTCGGCGTGTGGATGCTCAACGTGCATGCCGCAGGCGGACGCGCGATGCTCATTGCCGCGCGCGAGTCGGTGATTGACGCGGCCCGCGCGTTGGGACGGCCGGCACCGCGCCTCGTCGCGGTAACCGTGCTGACGAGCCTCGGGCAGGCCGATCTCGATGAGGTGGGCTTGTCGGGCGGAACGGAGGGCGCCGTCCTTCGTCTCGCCAAGCTTGCCAATCTCTGTGGCCTGGACGGAGTGGTGTGCTCTGCGCTTGAAGCGAGGACGTTGCGCCGCGTATTCGGACCGGCGTTCATTCTGGTTACGCCGGGCATCCGACCCGCCGGCTCGACGAGCGCCGATCAGGCGCGCATCGTGACCCCCGAGGCCGCGGTAGCGGCAGGCGCCGATTTTCTGGTCATCGGGCGACCGATTACGGAGGCGTCGGATCCGGTCGCTGCGCTGGGGCGCATCAATGCAGCGCTTGGAGTGCCCGCGTGAAAATCACGATGATCGGCACCGGCTACGTTGGACTGGTGAGCGGCGCCTGCTTGGCGGAAGTGGGCAACGATGTGCTCTGCCTCGACGTCGACGCCGCGAAGATCGCCATTTTGCGCGGTGGCGGCGTGCCGATTCACGAACCAGGCCTTCCCGAGCTGATCCATCGCAACGCCGGCGCAGGGCGGCTTCGCTTTTCTACGGACGTCGATGAAGCGGTCGCGCACGGAACGCTGCAATTCATCGCCGTGGGCACGCCACCCGACGAGGACGGATCCGCCGACATGCAATACGTGCTCGCCGCGGCGCGCAGCATCGGCGAGCGCATGAGCGAATACAAGGTCATCGTGGACAAGTCGACCGTGCCGGTCGGCACCGCGGACCGCGTGCGGGAGACGATCGCGGATCAGCTGGCGGCGCGCGGGACGAAACTCAGCTTCGCTGTCGTCTCCAACCCGGAATTCCTGAAGGAGGGGGCGGCGGTCGAGGATTTCATGCGGCCCGACCGCGTCGTCATCGGCGCAGACGACGAGCGAGCGGTGGCTCTGCTGCGCGCAGTCTATGCGCCTTTCCAGCGCAATCACGAACGCGTGCTCGTCATGGACGTGCGCTCGGCGGAGCTCACCAAATACGCCGCCAATGCGATGCTCGCAACGCGGATATCGTTCATGAACGAGCTCGCAAATCTCGCCGATCGGCTGGGTGCCGACATCGAGCACGTACGCCAGGGCATCGGCGCCGACCCGCGCATCGGCTATCGCTTCCTCTACCCGGGCGCCGGTTATGGCGGCTCCTGCTTTCCGAAGGACGTGAAGGCACTGCAGTTCACCGCCGGACAGCAGGGCATGCCGCTGCAGATCCTGCGCGCCGTGCAGGCGGTCAACGACATGCAGAAGCGGCGTCTGCTCGAGAAGATCACCGAGCGGCTCGGAGACGACCTGTCAGGCCGCAAATTCGCCCTGTGGGGCCTCGCCTTCAAGCCCGATACCGACGACATGCGCGAAGCCCCGGCGCTTGCCGTCATTCGCGGCCTCATCGAGCGCAAGGCACAGGTCGTCGCCTACGATCCGGCAGCGATGGACGAGGCGAAACGCGTTCTCGGTGCGCTTCCCGGCCTCGCCTATGCCAGCAATCCGCTCGAGGCCGTGGCCGGCTGCGATGCACTAATCGTGGTGACCGAGTGGAAGGAGTTCCGCAGCCCCGATTTCAATCTGCTTAAGCGCCAGCTGCGCACTCCTCTCGTCTTCGACGGGAGGAACCTTTACGAGCCGACGCTGGTGCGCTCCGCCGGGCTGGAGTACTTCGGGATCGGCAGGCGCTGATGGGCGCACGCGATCCGAGCTTCGCCGCCTTCCGCTCCGCGGTCGCCGCCACGCGCGTCCTGGTCGTGGGCGACGTGATGCTCGACCGTTACTGGTTCGGCGAGGTCGAGCGCATCTCCCCGGAGGCCCCGGTGCCGGTCGTGCGCATCGCGCGCCACGAAGAACGTCCGGGCGGCGCTGCCAACGTGGCGCGCAATGCCGCAGCGCTGGGGGCGCAAGTGACGACGCTGAGTGTCGTCGGCGACGATGAAGCGGGACGCGCACTCGAACGCCTTCTCACCGACGACGGCGTTCGCACGTCCTTCCATCGCGACGCCGCACTGCCGACGACGGTGAAGCTGCGCGTGATCGGACGCCAGCAGCAGCTATTGCGGATCGACTTCGAAGTTCCTCCGTCGCACGAGATTCTCGCCACCAAGCTCGCCGACTATCAACGCATGCTCGCGGATTTCGACGTTGTGGTCCTGTCGGACTATGGCAAGGGCGGGCTCGCGCACATCGCGCGGATGATCGAGCTCGCGTGCGCGCGGGGGTTGCCGGTCCTGGTCGATCCGAAGGGCGAGGATTATCAGCGCTACCGCGGAGCGACTCTCCTGACGCCAAACCGTACCGAGTTCAGGCAGGTGGCAGGACGCTGGAGCAACGAAGCGGAGCTTGCTACGAAGGCGCAGTCGCTTCGCGGGCAGCTTGCGGTGCAGGCGCTGCTCATCACCCGCTCCGAGGAGGGCATGTCGCTGTTCACCGACGCGGGCACGCTCAACATTCCGGCACAGGCGCGCGAAGTCTACGACGTGTCGGGCGCTGGCGATACCGTGATCGCGACGCTTGGCGTGCTGCTGGGAGCGCATGCTGACATGGCGAGCGCCGTGCGCATCGCCAACCGAGCGGCGGGAATCGTCGTCGGCAAGCTGGGCACGGCCGTCGTGCGCCCGGAAGAGCTTTCCTGACGCGACAGTGGCCCGAGCGAAGACAGCCTACGCCTGCACGGAGTGCGGCGGACAGAGCAGCAAGTGGCAGGGTCAATGTCCGCATTGCGCTGCGTGGAACACGCTCGTCGAGGCGATCGTCGCGCCGCCCGCAACGCGCTTCCAGGCAGTGAGCGGTGCGGCTGCCGAGGTGCGCCCGCTGTCCAGCGTCGAAGCTCGCGCCGACCCGCGCGCGGCAACGGGGCTGGAGGAATTCGATCGCGTGCTCGGCGGCGGTCTCGTGCCCGGAGGCGTGGTTCTGCTGGGCGGGGACCCCGGCATCGGCAAGTCGACGCTGCTGCTCCAGGCGCTGGCTGCGATCGGTGCTTCGCGTCGCTCGCTCTACGTCACCGGCGAGGAATCTCCCGAGCAGGTTGCCATGCGCGCCCAGCGTCTGGGGCTGGTGAACGCCCCGGTCGAGCTTCTGGCGGAAGTTCAGCTCGAGACGATCGCGAGCGCAATCCGCACGCGTCGCCCCGAGGTGGTGGTGATCGACTCGATCCAGACGCTGTACACGGAGGCGCTGGAGTCGGCGCCCGGCAGCGTCGCGCAGGTTCGCGAATGCGCGGCTCAGCTGACCCGCCTCGCCAAGCAGAGCGCGATCACGGTGCTGCTCGTCGGGCACGTAACGAAGGAAGGCGCCATCGCCGGGCCGCGCGTGCTCGAGCACATTGTGGACACGGTGCTGTACTTTGAAGGCGATCCGCATTCGAGTTTTCGCCTGGTGCGCGCGATCAAGAACCGCTTCGGCGCGGCCAACGAGCTCGGAGTATTCGCGATGACCGAACGCGGCCTCAAGGGAGTCGCCAATCCGTCGGCGCTGTTTCTTTCGCGGCACGCCGAGCCCGTCCCCGGCAGCTGCATCCTGGCTACGGTGGAGGGCTCGCGTCCGCTGCTGGTCGAGGTT
This sequence comes from Casimicrobiaceae bacterium, assembly GCA_035499135.1. Lineage (GTDB taxonomy): Bacteria > Pseudomonadota > Gammaproteobacteria > Burkholderiales > Casimicrobiaceae > PALSA-1003. The sequence goes on from DATJZM010000154.1 coordinate 47,382, forward strand.
CAGGCGCTCGTCGATGCAGGGCAGGGCGGTCCCCCGCGACGGCTTGCCGTCGGGCTCGATCCGCAGAGGCTCGCGCTTCTGCTCGCCGTGCTCCATCGGCATGGTGGCGTGCAGAGCGGGGACTTGGACGTTTTCGTCAACGCCGTGGGCGGCGTGCGCATCGCGGAGCCGGCGGCTGACCTGGCGATCCTCATGGCGATCACTTCCTCGTTGAAAAACATAAGCTTGTCGTCCAAATCTATCGTGTTTGGCGAAGTCGGCCTCGCGGGCGAGATCCGTCCGGTTCAGCGCGGCCAGGAACGACTGCGGGAAGCGGCCAAGCTCGGTTTCCGGACGGCGCTCATCCCCACGGGCAACCGACCCAAGCACGCCGTGGACGGCATGGAAGTGATTGCGGTCGACCGTGTGGATGAGGCGCTCGAGCAGCTGCACGGCTGACGCGATACGAAGGGCGGCGTGGAGCTTCCTCGGCGCATGCAGGCGATGGTCTTCGAAGCTCCGGGTCGGCCGCTCCGGCTCACCGAGCGGGAGCGGCCGGTGCCGGGGCCAGGGGAGGTGTTGGTCGCCGTTCATGCATGTGGCGTGTGCCGCACGGATCTGCACCTCGTCGACGGAGAATTGCCCGATCCTCGCCTGCCCGTGATTCCGGGCCACGAGATCGTGGGCCGCATCGTCGCCTGCGGTGGCGGCGTTGGCGTTGAGCGTGTCGGCCAGCGAGTGGGCGTGCCGTGGCTCGGCGGCGCGTGCGGTCACTGCGTCTACTGCGGCAGCGGACGCGAGAATCTGTGCGCGCAGGCGCAATTCACCGGATACCAGAAGGACGGCGGATACGCCTCCTATGCGCGTGCCGATGCTCGTTTCTGCTTTCCGCTTCCTGAAGCCTACGACGATGTAGAGGTCGCGCCGCTTCTTTGCGCGGGCTTGATCGGCTATCGCGCCTATCGGGCCGCCGGCGACGCGGCGCGCCTTGGCATCTACGGCTTCGGCGCGGCGGCGCACCTGATCACGCAGGTCGCCGTGGCACAGGGGCGCACCGTGTTTGCATTCACGCGCCCCGGCGACGGCGCGGGGCAGGCTTTCGCCCGTACGGTCGGAGCCGCGTGGGCGGGCGGGAGCGACGCAGCGCCTCCGGAACCGCTCGACGCCGCTCTGATTTTCGCGCCCGTGGGCGCACTCGTGCCGGCAGCGCTTGCCGCGGTCGTGAGCGGCGGAACGGTCGTCTGCGCCGGAATCCATATGAGCGACATCCCGGCGTTCGGGTACCGTCTCCTATGGGGCGAGCGCGTCCTGCGCTCTGTCGCAAACCTGACCCGGCAGGATGCCGAGGACTTTCTGCGCCTTGCACGAGACATCCACCTTGCGGTGCATGTGCAGCGCTACGCGCTTGCCCAGGCCAACGCGGCGCTCTCCGATCTGCGCGCGGGGCGTGTCATGGGCGCAGCGGTGTTGACGATCGGGTAACGAAGGCGTCGAATAAGCGCAGCATTCCACGAGGAGAGAGCAAACATGGCAGCCAAATCCAGGTCCAAGAGTCGGAAAGCGCGCAAGACGACAGCGAAGAGCACAGCGCAAGCCGCATTTGCGCCACCGAAGTTAGGCGATCTGTCCCGGATGACGAAGGTACTGACGCCGCAGCAGGCATTCGAGCTGTATCGCGCCAACGCCAAGATGGCGCTCGACGTCATCAATGCAGCCATCGAGAGCACGGCGAAGCTGCGCAAGCTGCAGTTCGCTGGCGAGGAAGAAGCGCGGTCGATGCAGCAGAAGGCTGCGCGCCACGCTGTGGAGGCGAGCGATGCCCAGTCGCTGATGGCGGCTGGTCAGGCCGTCACGCAGGAGGCCGTCGAGAAGGCGATGAACTACTGGAGCCAGATGTTCGAGATGATCGTCGAGATTCAGAAACGTCTGTTCGCGTTGATGGAGCAGCAGATGGCTGGAGTGCCCGGCGCGAAGGAGGCGAAGGCCGCGCTCGCGATGATGCCCGACGTCGGGCAGACCAAGGATCTCGTCCGGGCCATGCAGGGCGTGCTGTCCTCGGGCGGCTCGGCGCTGGGATCGATGCAGCGCGTGATGGCCGACTGGGCGCGCATGGCGCAGCAGTCGATGCCGAATCTGCCGCGCTAGAGGACTGCCTGCGGGCTCTCAAGCGCGGCGCCCGAAACGGGCGCACCCTGCGGCGTGGATACGCTGCTCGTGCGCGCCTGGAAACCGATCGGGATGCATCCGACCAACAGGGCGAGCAAGGTGCAGCAGATGAAGCGCTTCATTATCTGGCTCCGTTGGTGCCCGGGGCCGGACTTGAACCGGCATGGCGGGGCTAGCCGCCGAGGGATTTTAAGTCCCTTGTGTATACCAGTTTCACCACCCGGGCCGGCGCCCATTGTAAACGGATACTGCCACGCGGCCGGGTGTGAGTGAGTCTGGGCGAGCCTACGCACAGAGCTCGACGCTCGCGGCAAGAAAAAGGCCGGCACAAGCCGGCCTTTTCCCTGCACAACCAGCTGCGGCTCTACATCGCCAGAATCCACTTGACCAGCGACTTGACGTCATCCGGGCTCGCCTTGACCGCCGGGTGGCCTTTCGCGCCGGAGATCTCGGCTGCGAGTTTCGCCTCGGCATCCGCTTTCCCCTTGTACTTGGCAGCGATGTCCTTGAATGCCGGGCCGACCTTCTTGGTGTCCGCGGCGTGGCAGTTCAGGCATCCACTCTTCTGGGCGAGGTCCTGCTGGGCGTTCGCCCCTGCCGCTCCGGCCATTGCGATCGCTGCAACGACTGCCGCTGCGAGGAATTTCATGTCTGCTCCTATGGTCGTGTGACGGGCCATTCTAGCGCATCTACGGGACGCTCCGCACTGCGACCGCTTACCCGTACCAGCGTCGCGAGGAGCGCCGAGAAACAAAAAGCGAGGGCGGCCTGGCCGCCCCCGCGCTCTCCTGCAATAACGCACGTCTTGAGGGATGCGCAATCACATGCCCGATTCGCCTCTCGCCTCGACCTCCACGCGACGGTTGGGGGCCAGGCAAGCGATCAGTTCCTTGCGGTTCTTCTGGTCGCATTGCACGACGGGCTGCTTCTCTCCCATGCCGATCGCCTGGATCTTGTCGCCGGAAACGCCCTTGGACGCGAGATAGTCGCGCACGGCGCTCGCGCGCCTCACCGAGAGCTCCTGATTGTACGCAGCCGAACCGATGCGGTCGGTATGCCCCGTCACGATGACGACATCGAGCTTCGCCATCTGCGAGATCTTGCCGAGGACCTGCTTGTCGATCTCCGCCTTGCCTTCGGGCGTGAGCACCGCCTCGTTGAAGCCGAACAGCACCTTTGCGTCGAGCGTGATCTTCTCAACCCGGGGCGCGGGCTTCGGCGCCGGCTGGGGCGGCGG
>DATJZM010000155.1:0-3528 GCA_035499135.1 Casimicrobiaceae bacterium
CGCACCGAGAAGCGGCCGAACAGGAGCTTGCGCGTGGCCATCTCGTAGATGAGCGCGTTGAGCCAGTCGGCGAGAAGCAACTCGTCGTCGGGTGCTTCGCGCCTTACTTCGACAGGCTCATGGCCCGCAATGCCGGCAGGATCGGCCACGACCGCCGTGAGCGCGAGTGCTGCCTGCTCGAAAGCCTCGCCGCGCGTCGCACCGATGCCGCGAACGCCGATATCGGCGTCGTGAGGGAAATGTTCCCAGGGCATGCGTAATCCTGTGCCGGTAGCGGGCTGACAGCAAGGCCTTCGCAAGTAAACATATCGATGGCCGTTTGTTTCTTTTAATGATTCGCCGAGAACTTGATCAGGGTCAACGCGAATCCCCTTCTGCCGACCTATATTTCAATTAAGTTGCGATGCGGCGTTGGATCGGAGCCTCGATCCCGAACGCTTCGATGCATCGCCGGCGTCGCAATGCGGGACCCGGCGCTCGCGGCAACGCATCCGCGGGCGCGCGGAGTGAGATTCAATCCTGGCATGGAGAAAATCATGACAAACCTCACCCGGTTCGACCCGTTTGGATCGGTCGCGTTTGATCCATTCCGGAGCATGGACGAGCTTTTCTACATGCCCCGGATGCCTGTATTCCGGACCCTTCCGAGCGAACCCGAGATGAAGATGGACTTGAGCGAGGATGACAAGACGTATTACCTCAAGGCCGAGATTCCCGGGGTCAAGAAGGAAGACATCCACGTCTCGATCGACGGCAATGAAGTGTCGGTCAGCGCGGAAATGAAGAAAGAGAAAGAAGAGAAGAAGGGCGAGACGGTTCTGCGCACCGAGCGGTACTACGGGCGCTGGAGCCGCAGCTTCACCCTCGGCGTTCCTGTCGATGAAGTCAAAGCCGAGGCGAAGTACACCGACGGCGTGCTGATGCTGACGCTGCCGAAGAAGGTTGGCACGGCGGTCAAGGAGCTGGCAGTTCACTGACCGTTTGTTTTGGCGCCGCGTGGCGGGCAACCGGCAACTTGCCTTCCGCGCGGCGGGTGATGCTTGTTTGTAGGACGGACGGACCCCCCGTTCCTCTAGGGCGGGCATCACCGCGGGCACCGACGTCGGCACGCGTGCTGGACGCGCCGCCGACGCCGGTTTCCGCCTTTTCAACCTCTTGCTGAGCCGCTTCGGCTACAATCCGCGCTTTCCTGGAGCGCTTGCCGAACCCGTGCCATTCAATTTGAACAGCAGATCGCCTGGTAGAACGGTGGAGCCCGCGGCGCGGAATCATAGCCGTGGTCGTCGCCGGCTTGTCGCCGGCGCGTGTGCCGTCGTAGCGGCCCCGATGCTCTGCCTGTCGCGCCGCGCCGGCGCGGTCGAGGCGACTCGGGAGCTGCGCTTCGAGCACACCCACACCGGCGAGAGCTTCGCGCTCAGCTACGCGGCCGGCGCGCGCTACCTGACGGCGGCGCTCGACGGTCTGCGCCATTTCCTGCGCGATTTCCGTAACGGCGCGATGCACGACATCGATCCGGGGCTGCTCGATCAGCTACAGCGCCTGGCGCAGATCACCGCGACACACGCGCCGTTCCAGGTGATCTCCGGCTATCGTTCTCCGCAAACGAACGAGATGCTCCGGCGCGAAGGGCACGGCGTGGCGGCGCACAGCCTGCATCTGGAGGGGCGCGCGATCGACATACGTCTCGCCGACGTGCCGCTCGCCGATCTGCGCGACGCAGCGCTCTCGCTGCGCGCCGGCGGTGTCGGCTATTACCCTTTCGCGGATTCGAATTTCGTCCATATCGATACTGGCCGCGTAAGAAGGTGGTAGCGAAATAATCCGGTCGCGGGATCGCCCGCGAGGCGGTCACTGCATGTGCAGCAGCTGCTCCAGCCTGCGGTCGTAGCCGTAGATGTCGGACGAGAAGCGCACGGCTCCGGTCGAATCGACGATCGCCGTGGTGTAGAAGAGCACGACGGGTATCGGCCGCGTGAGCCTTGCGGTGGTCGTCTTGTCGCCGCCCATCGCCTCGGCGATGCGTTGGGGTGTCCACTCCGGCTGATCGCGCAGGACGAACGCAGCGAGCGCCGGCGGGTCCCCGACGCGGATGCACCCGTGGCTGAAGTCGCGCCGGGTCTGCGCGAAGAGCTGCTGCGCCGGCGTGCTGTGCAGGTAGATGTCCATGGTGTTGGGCAGGACGAACTTGACGGCGCCCAGCGCATTCTTCGGTCCCGGGCGCTGGCGCACGCGCAGCGCGCCGGTCGTCAGCCCGTCGAGCGTCGCCGCGTCGAGCACCGTCACCGGAGGGCCGTTGGAGCCGACGGCGACCGCCTCGAGTTCCTCGCGTTCCCAGTAGCCGGGGTCGCGCCGCAGACGGGGGACGATCTCGGCGCGCTGGATCGCCGGCGGAACGTTCCAGTACGGGCTGAACTCGACGTAGCGCATCTCGCCGATGAACACCGGCGTCTCGCGCGCCTTGACCGCACGGCCGACGATCACGGGCATCGTAAGCTGCGCCGCGGTGTCGTCGCCGCCGTCGGCGAAAGCCCAGAGGCGGAACGACGGAATGTTGACGGCGATGATGGGACTCGCGGGGAGCGCGGGCAGCCAGCGCAGGCGCTCGAGCGATAGCTCGATCTGCCGAACCCGCTGAGAAAGCGGTACCGCGAGCTGCTCGAGCGTGTCCTTGCCCAGCACGCCGTCGGCCTGCAGCCCGTGGCGGTCCTGGAATGAGCGCACGGCCTGCACCAGCGCGCCGTCGTAGCGATCGCCCTCGGGCGCTGGTGCGCTCGCCGGCAGATCGCCGACGAGCCGCAGCCGCTCGGCGAGCGCCGCGACGCCGGCGTAAGCCTCGCCGGGCGCGATCTTGCGCTTGCCCGCTGGGAGCGCGGGCAACGGGGGCAGCGGGCGAGACGCGTAAAAGCGGTAGCGCACCAGCACGTCTTCGAGACGGCGATACAGGACGAACTGAGGTTCGACACTGTCGACGATCGCGTGCCAGCGGCCCGTGTCGAGGCCCCGGCGCAGAAGAGCCGGAAGGTCGAGCACCTTGTCCGGCACATCGAGCTTGAAGCCCGCGCGCTCCGGCGATACGCGCCCGCGATTGAGGTCCGACAGCAGGCGAAAGAACGACACGGTGAGCGCCACGTCGGCCGTCGCGACGCGCGCAGGCGTGTGATCTCCCGCCGTGATCGCCGCGAGCTCCGCTTCCAGCCAGGCGGCGTCGTAGTCCTCGAGATCGAGGCCGTTGTTCGGCGCGTTCTTGATCTCCGCGAGTACGGCGGGCGCAGGGCCCGCAGGCAGCCACAGCGGCGCGTAGGACCCGGTGCGATACGAAGCGTCGAGCGCTTCGCGCAGGGGCGCGAAATCCGGACGGCGAAGCTGAGGCAGCGTTCCGCGCTCGATCAGCGCCTGTATCTCCTCGCGCTCGGGCGCGGCCGCCGATTGCGCCAACGCAACCGGCGAAGCCAGAAACATCACAAGGAGTACCCACGGCAGTTTCACGGACGGACTCGTATTGATGCGGATCAACGCCGGATGCGGCCC
>DATJZM010000156.1:0-41290 GCA_035499135.1 Casimicrobiaceae bacterium
CGCCTGCACGAAGGCGCGCGCCACGTCGCCGACGAACACGGGCTGGAACCGCGCATCGGGACAAGCGAGCACCATGACGGGCAGGATGGCCTCAAGGCGCGCGAAAAGGTTCAAAAAGGAATCCTCGCGGCCGAAGATGACCGAAGGTCTGAAGATGGTCCACGCGAGCCCGGAGGACGCGACGATGGCCTCGGCCTCCCCCTTGCTGCGCAGATACTTGCTCGGGGCGTCCGCACCCGCATTGAGTGCGCTCATGTGCAGCAGGCGCGACACGCCCGCCTCGCGGCATACAGCCACGACACGGCGTGCGACCTCGACATGGGCCCCGCGAAAATCGCCTCGCGCTCCCTCGTTGAGGATGCCCACCAGGTTTATCACGACGGTCGCACCGCTCGCGAGTTGATGCAGCAGCGGCCCATCGGCGATGTCAGCCTCGATCACGTCGACCGTCGGTAGCATGATCAGGTGCTTCGCCCGCTCGCGTCTGAGCGTCGGCACGACGACCCGCCAACCGTCCGTGACGAGGCGCGCTACGATGTAGCGCCCTACAAAGCCGCTGCCGCCGAGCACGAGCGCGGTGGCACTCATGGCGCAGTGCCTCTCCCGTCGGCACTCCTCGACGCGTCATCGCCGGACGCATCTGCGCCGCTGTCGCCAGCGGCGCCGCGTGGCGTAACCACGCCGAGGCGGGTTTTCAAGGTGCGGTAGGGCAAGCCGAGCTGGGCCTGATAAGCCATGGCGTTGGCGAACACTTTCTTGGTGTACTCCCGCGTCTCGGTGAACGGGATGCTCTCCACGTAGATCGCGCCCTCGAGAGGCACCGCGCCGCGCCACGCCTGCGCCCGAGACGGGCCGGCATTATACGCCGCAGCAGCAAGCGCCGGCAGCCCGTCGAGACGATCCATCACGTAGTGGAGATAGTACGTTCCGAGCTGCGTGTTGAGCGCCGGATCATCGAGTTTCAGTGCGCGCGTTGACCGGCCCGTCTGTCGGGCAGCCCAGCGGGCCGTCGGACCCATGAGCTGCATCAGTCCCACGGCGCCTGCAGACGACACGATGTCGGCGACGAAGCGGCTCTCCTGCCTCACTAGCCCGTACACGAAGGCGGGATCGAGATCGTAGGCACGCGCGGCGCTGTCGATCTCGCTTGCAAAGGGCGTCGGATAGCGCAGGGCGTAGTCGTGCCGCTGCTTGGTCCGGTCAGCCGTGTTGATCGAGCGGTCGTACAGACCGTGGCGCTGGGCGAAGATCGCAGCGAGCAGCAATGCCTCGTCGTCCAGGCCGCGGACGACAGCGCGCCACTCGTTCAGCGCTTCCGGGCGCAGATCGAGCGCCGAGAGCCTTATCACACGCTGGACGGCGGGGCGTACGCCGAACGCGTCGAGCTCGGCCGCAGCCGGCACGAGCGGCGCGCTCTTCCACGCGATGTCCGCACCGATCGCCTCGGCAGAAAGCAAGCCGTAGAAACTCCGTTCGGTTGCCAGGGCACCGTAGAAGCGAAGCGCATCCTCGTCGTGGCCGGTTGCGGCGAGGGCGCGCGCTTTCCAGTAGCGCCACGCGGCATCGCCCGCTTCGCCTTCGGGCATCGTGTCGATCGCGTGCAGGACGTCGTTCCAAACGCCCGCTCGCAGAGCAGCCCTCACCCGCCACGCGCGCATTGTCTCGTTCATCGGCGCGCCTTCCGCCTCTCGATACCACTCGCTCGCAGCCGGCAGCAGCTGGAGAGCGGCCCGGTAGGCGACAAGCAGATTGCCGTAGAGACGGTCGGGCTCGGTCAGGCGCGCCCGCCAAGGCAGCCATGCGTCGCGCGCTGCCGCAGCGTCGGTCGCGGCGGCGCGGTCGAGCGTGTAGAGCGCCAGTTCGCGCCCCGTCGAGTCCGACAAGCGGAAGTCGCCCTTGGCGAGCGCGGCAAGCGCACGTCGATCGATGCGCTCGAAGTCTCGCGGCGAGGGCCGCTCGCCCGGAGGCAGCTCGGCCGCGATCTTCGTCGCCAGCCTGTAGTTGCCTGCCTCGTGAGCCAGTCGAAAACGCCTCCAGATGTCGTTCGAGTTCAACCGTCCGGTCGCCAGCAGGGCGACGAACACAGGGCGGCAGGACTCGGGCTGCTCCTGCCCGCTGAACCAGAAGCGGCGGGCATCATCGAGGGCCACGTCGCCGTCGCGCTGCTGGCGCCATTGCACGGCATAGCAGGCAAGCTCGGTGTCTTCGTCGTGCGGGTTCGCGTATTCCGCACCGAACTGTCGCCAATCCCCTCGCTTTGCCAATGCCTTCAGCCAGTCGCTGCGCAAGCGTTCGGCGAGCGGCATGTTGGCGTAGCGCTGCAGGAAATCGCGCACGGCCCCGGGATCCGCGTCGTCGATTTTGAGCTTGAGGCGCCAATACGTCACATACGGCTCGAGCAGATAGCCTTGAAGCCGTGGCGCCAGTTTCTCGAGTCGGGCCAGGTTGCCGGCGCGGTAGGCGTCGCGAGCGGCGGCGAAGTCTGCATCGCCGGGCTCCGCTCTGGCCGACAGTGCGACCAACAACGCGAAGACGATCAGCACGCGGTGCACGGACGCCTCGGCTGCAGGAGCGCGATCATCGGGCTCTATTATCGCTCATCGGCGCGCGGTTCCCGAGCGCGCGCATGAGCGATGGTAGAATCGCGCCTCGCACGAAATAACGCCGGGGATGAGTATGCCGCGAGGCAAGCAAGGGGCGCTGGTCGGCGTCGTGATGGGCAGCGACAGCGATTGGGACGTCATGCGACACGCAGTGGAGCAACTCGATGCATTCGGGGTTAGCCACGAGGCGAGGGTGCTCTCGGCCCATCGCATGCCGGATGATACGTTCACCTACGCCGAAAACGCTCAATCGCGCGGACTGGCCTGCATCATCGCCGCGGCGGGAGGCGCCGCTCATCTCGCCGGCGTGATCGCCGCGAAGACCGTGCTGCCGGTGCTCGGCGTGCCGATGCCGTCGAAGTATCTTCGCGGCGAGGACTCGCTGCTTTCCACGGTGCAGATGCCCAAGGGCATTCCGGTGGCTACGTTCGCGATCGGCGAAGCGGGTGCCGCGAATGCGGCGCTCTTCGCCGTGGCCATGCTCGCGCGCACGGATCCGGCTCTCGCGCGAAAGCTCGTTGAGTTCCGCGCCGAGCAGACCGCGGCCGTGCGCGCCAAGACGTTGCCGCCGAGGAAATGATTTTCGGCAGGCCTGCCGCCGCTTCGCGCTACCTCCGCCTCACTTCTTCGCGCTCGGTGCCGATCGGTAGCGTGGCGACCCGCTGCATCTCCGGATCGGCGTAGCTGCAACCTTGAGCGGCGAACTCCGCGGCCATCGTCGTGGCGTCGCAGCCCCAGAAAAGCTCTTCGCCGATCGCCAGCGTGGGCACGCCGAAGATGCCTCGCGCGATCGCCTCGTCAGTATTCCTGCGCAGGGCCTCCTTGATCTCCGGAGCGGCGATTCGTGCCCCGGCATCCGGCAACCCGAGCTCGGCCGTAAGCTCTGCCCACTCGATCGGCAGGTCGCCGATGCGCCCGTCGCGCCACACGAAGCGAAAGATGCGCCGCACGGCCTCGGGGGTGCAATCCGCCGCGATCGCAAGGCGCAAGAGCGGCAGCGGGTTGAACGGGTGCACCGCGGGAAACCTGAGCGGAATGCCGAGCTGCTTGGCCCGCCACACCACGAAGCGGTAAGTGAAGCGCCGCTTCGTCGGGATCTCCGCCGGACCCTTGTGCCCGTGCGCATTGAGCAGCGCCGCGAACAGAATGGGTTTGTAGTGCACGCGTAGCCCCCGTTCGAGCGCCGGGAGCTGCTCGCATTGCAGGTAAGAAAACGGCGATATGAAATCGAAATACCAGTCAGCGCTGGCCATAGGCGGACTGACGGCGCGCAATGGCGAGCCCGTGCTCGGCTCTGCGCGAAGCTAGCTTGCCGAGGATCGCCCTCCGCTCGACGTCCGGCAGATCGATCCAGGCCGCGATCTCATCGAGGGTCCGATAGCAACCGGCGCACAGGCCGCTCGGCCCGTCGATGACGCAGACGCTGATGCAGGGAGATCCAGGCGAATCGTCTTGCGCGCCGGCGCTCATTGCGCCGCCCTCGCGGGCAGCGGCTGCTTTGCGTTGAGGGCGCGCGCCGCGCGCGACACCGGCGGGCGTCCGAGAAAGTCGGAGATGTACTGACCCGCGATGCGCAGGCGGGTCATGTCCACCCCCGTCTCGATGCCCAGACCTTCGAGCATGTAAAGAACGTCCTCGCTGGCAACGTTGCCTGTAGCGCCCTTGGCGAACGGACAACCGCCGAGCCCGGCAACGGAGCTGTCGAAGGTCGCGACCCCCATCTCGAGCGCGGCGTAAAGGTTCGCGAGCGCCTGCCCATAGGTGTCGTGGAAGTGCCCGCCCTGCTCTTCGATCGGGACGGCTTGGGCGACGGTGGCCACCAGCTTCTGCGTCTTGCCTGGCGTCCCGGTGCCGATCGTGTCTCCGAGCGAGACCTCGTAGCAGCCCATTGCCCGCAGCGCGGCGGCGACGTCGCGAACGCGATCTGGCGCGATCTCGCCTTCGTAGGGGCAGCCGAGGACGCAGGAAATATAGCCGCGCACGCGCACCGCATTCGCTTTCGCCGCGTCCGTCACGGCGCGTGCGCGTTCGAGGCTCTCGGCGATCGAGCAGTTGGTATTCCGGCGCGAAAACGTCTCGGACGCTGCAACGAACACCGCGACCTCGTCGCAGCCGGCGGCAAGCGCGGCTTCGAAGCCCTTCAGGTTGGGCGTGAGCACCGGGTAGCGCACGCCGGGCCGGCGGCGGATCGCCGCCATGACCTGCGCATTGTCCGCCATCTGCGGCACCCACTTCGGCGATACGAAGCTCGTTGCCTCGATCGCCGGCAGGCCTGCGTCGCCCAGCCTGTCGATGAGGCCGACCTTGATCTCGGTCGGCACCGTCGCCGGTTCGTTCTGCAAACCGTCGCGCGGGCCCACGTCTACCATGCGCACGCGGCGGGGCAGTTTCGTGCTCATTTCTCGAGGTTCGTCATTGCGATCGTTGGGCCTGCAGGTCAGTAGCCGCGTACGCGTACCACGACACCGCTGATCGGCAGTCCTGCTTCCAGGCAGCGTATCTTCTGCGCGACTTGCGCGACCGATTCGTCGATGAGCGTCGCCGCCGACACGTGCGGCGTTATCGCGACCTTCGGATGATGCCAGAAGGCGTGACTCGCCGGCAGGGGCTCGTCGCGAAACACGTCGAGCATCGCGCCGGAGAGGTGACCTTCGTCGAGCAGAGCGAGCAGATCCTCATCGACCAGGATCTCGCCGCGCGAGACGTTCACCACATACGCTCCGCGCGGAAGCTGCGAAAGTCGCGCCCGGTCGAGCAGGTGCCGTGTCTCCCTGGTCAAGGCAAGCAGACAGACGAGAACCTGCGCTGCGCGCAGCACCGTCACGAGCCCGGTCTCGCCGCTGTGACTCGAGAGACCGGGGATGGCCTTCGTCGAGCGGCTCCAACCGTGCAGCGGGAAGCCGAAAAGGGCAAGCGAGGCGGCCACCGCACTGCCCAGGGTACCGAGGCCCAGGATGCCCACGCCGAAGCTGCTCTTGGCGACGCGGCGGCGCGGCTTCCAGACGCCCGCGCGCTGCTGCTCGGCGTACGCATCGAATTCGCGATAGCGGTGAAGCACGGCGTGAGAAACGTACTCGACCATCTGTTGGGCCATGCCCGCGTCCTCGAGACGGATGAGCGGCACCTCCGTCCGCAGCGCCGGCATCTCCGCGATTCCGTCGACCCCGGCGCCGAGGTTGAACACCGCCTTTACGCGCGCGAGCGAGCCGAGCAGCTCGACCGGCGGCTTCCACACGGCGGCATAGTCGGCGTCGACGGCCGGCGCCTCGGGCCAGGTTCGCACCTTCGCTTCGGGCAGCGCCCGCACGAAGGCGTCGAGCCACGCGCTGCCCTTGCCGCCGTGCGTGTAGAGGAGAAGATTCACGTCCCCGATCCGGCCGTCTGGGAGTGCCCCTCGTCGAGGTCGATCAGGTCCGCACCCTCCTGCACCTGCTCTCCAACCCGGCAGTTGACCGCGCTGACCACGCCGGCTCCCGGCGCCGCGATCGTATGCTCCATCTTCATCGCCTCGAGGATGAGGAGGGTCGCCCCCTTGCCGACCGCGTCTCCGGGCTTCACCAGCACTGCGATCACCGTTCCCGACATCGGCGCGGAAAGATGCCCGCCGTGATGCTCAACTTCTCCCGCATGCGCCAGCGGGTCGACGAGGCGCAGGCGCTGCCCGTGGCCGGCGCAGAACACGAAGCGCTCTCCCCCCAGCGCCACTACCGTCGCCTCGACATGCGATCCATCGAACTCGACGGTGATGTCGACTCCACGCGACTCGACGCTCGCAGCGTAATCTCGCCCGCCCACTGCGACTGAGGTCCCCGCTGCGCCAGCGCGCAGCTCTACGGGGTAGGTCGTCCCGCCGCTTTCGAAGCCGAGGCGGATCGCGTGCTCATCAGTATTGAGCCACCACGTGTCGACGGCTTGCCACGGCGACCAGCGGTCAGTGGAAGTCTTCGCCTCGGATGCAGCGCTTTCGCGCAAGCGTGCGAGCTCGGCGAGCGCGGCCACCGCCAGCACTATCGTGGGGGGCGGCGGCACCGGAGGAAACAGCGCCGCGTGGTACCGCGCGATGAGTCCCGTGTCGATGCGGCCGCTGGTAAACGCCTCGTGGGCCACTACCCGCTGCAGGAAGGCAACGTTCGAGGCGACGCCGACGATCTGGTAATCCTCGAGCGCCCTGGCGAGCCGCCGCAGCGCTTCACGCCTGTCCTCTCCCCGCACGATGAGCTTGGCGATCATCGGGTCGTAATACGAGCTGATCTCGTCGCCGGCGCGCACGCCAGTGTCCACCCGTACATCGGCGGACACGGCAGGGACGTGCAGATGCACGAGGCGCCCGATTGAAGGCAGGAAGCTCCGTTCGGGATCCTCCGCGTAGATGCGCGCCTCGATCGCGTGTCCCTGCAGCTCGATCCTCTCCTGCGGCAACGGCAGGCGCTCGCCGGCCGCCACCCGCAGCTGCCATTCGACCAGATCGAGGCCAGTGACCATTTCTGTCACGGGATGCTCGACCTGCAGGCGCGTGTTCATCTCCATGAAGTAGAACGCGGCTTGCGCATCGCGCGTGTCCTCGACGATGAACTCCACGGTGCCGGCGCCGACATAGCCGATCGCCTTGGCCGCGGCGACGGCCGCCGCACCCATCCGTGCCCGGCGCTCCGCCGTCATGCCCGGCGCCGGCGCTTCCTCGAGCACCTTCTGATGCCGGCGCTGCACCGAGCAGTCGCGCTCGAACAAATGCACGCAGCCGCCGTGCGCATCGGCAAACACCTGCATCTCGATGTGGCGAGGCGCGGTGAGATACTTCTCGAGAAGCACCGTGTCGTCGCCGAAGCTCGCCTTCGCTTCTCGCCGCGCTGACGCCAATGCGGCAGCGAAGTCCTCACGCCGCTCGACCACGCGCATGCCCTTGCCGCCACCGCCCGCGGAAGCCTTGATCAGTACCGGAAAGCCGATCGTCGATGCCTCGCGCGCGAGCGCGACGTCTTCCTGGTCGTCCCCGTGATAGCCGGGAACGACGGGTACGCCGGCCTTGGCCATGATGCGCTTGGACTCCGACTTCGACCCCATGGCGCGAATCGCAGCAGGCGGCGGGCCGACGAAGACGAGTCCGGCCGCCGCGACCGCAGCGGCGAAGCCCTCGTTCTCCGAGAGAAAACCGTAACCGGGATGAATCGCCTGCGCGCCGCTCTCTTTGGCGATTGCGATGATCGCTGCGCCGTTGAGATAGCTTTCGCGCGGCGGGGGCGCTCCCAGTCGATGCGCCTCGTCGCAGGCGCTGACGTGCAGCGCGCCGACATCGGCATCCGAGTACACAGCCACGGTCCGGACCCCCATCCGCCGCGCGGTACGGGCCACGCGGCAGGCAATCTCGCCACGGTTCGCGATGAGGATCTTGTCAAACATCGTCGCGTCGGCCCGCGTCGGGCGATCCCTCTATCCGCGTGCCGCCGAACAGACTGCCGAGCCGCTCCAGGATCGCGTTCATGGCACGCCAGAGCTTCGGCAGCAGCCAGAGCGAAAGCGCGATCAGCGCAGCGATCGCGACGAGCGCAGCCGCCGGATGCGCCAGCGCGAGGTAGATGAGAGTTCCCGCGAGAAGGTCCTCGCCGAAGGAGGCGGCCCAGTTGGAAAATGGCTCGGGCGAGGCGTTGATCAGCATCCTCGCCCCCGCCTTGGTGAAGTGGCTCCCCGCTGCGAGCGTCCCGCCCAGGATCGCGGCGGCCAGAGTCCAGGCGGGCTGGGAATCGCCGAACACGGCCGCCGCCAGCACGGCTCCGGCGGGTATGCGCACGAGCGTATGCACGACATCCCACACGGTATCGAATCCGGGAATCTTGTCGGCGAAGAACTCGGCGAGCACCATGAAACCCGACGCGGCGAGCACAAGCGGATGCGAAAGCACGCGCAGGTGTTCCGGCAGTTCGAACCAACCGGCGTAGCCGACCGCGCCGACGACGAACAGCACGGCGTAGAGGCGGATCCCGCTCGCCCAACCCAGCGCGGCGGCGAGGGCGATCAGTTGCCAGGTATCGAGCTGATCCACGGAGCGCAGCCGTTCACTCGCCGCGGGGAACCCACGCGGCGCGGCGCTTGGCGAGGAACGCGGCCACGCCTTCCCGCGCCTCGGGCGTAGCCCGCACGCGTGCGATGCGCCGCGCCGTATCAATGACTACCTCGTCGCTGATCGGCCGGTGCGCGACCGCGCGGATGAGCCGCTTCGCTTCGGCCTGCGCCCGCGGCCCGGCCGTCACGAGGAAGCCGAGCAGTTCGTTGACCTTGGCGTCGAGCTCGGCGGGCACCGCGAGATCGTGCAGCAGGCCGAGACGGAACGCCTCTGCGGCGGTAAAGCGCTCCGCCGTGAGGAAGTAGCGCCGCGCTGCACGTGCCCCGATCGCCTCGATCACGTAGGGACTGATGGCCGCCGGAATCAACCCCAGCTTTGCCTCCGAGAGCGCGAACGTCACGTCGTGCGCGGCGATCGCGATGTCGCAGCAGGCGACGATACCGACGCCGCCACCAAAGGCGGAACCGTGCACGCGGGCGATGGTCGGTTGCGGCATGTCGTTGAGCGTGGCCAGCATCATCGTCAGCGCCTTCGCGTCGGCAAGGTTCTGCGCCGGTGAGAAGGCGGCCATCTTCCGCATCCAGTTGAGATCGGCCCCGGCACAGAAGCTCTCGCCCGCGCCTAGCAACACGACGGCGCGCACCGTTTCCTCGCTCGCGAGCGCGCGCAGCGCTTCGGTCAGTTCCCTGATAAGCGTCTCGTTGAAGGCGTTGCGAACCTCGGGCCGGTTGAGCGTCACGACCGCAACCGCGTTGCGCAGCGCGACCTCGATCGTCAGGTACGATGTGCGCAGCCGGCTCCGGCCTGTGGCGGAGCGCGCCGAGTTGCGCCTGATTCGTCTAGTGGTCATGGATTCCTACATTCTGAAGACGCCGAACCGAGTCGGTTCGATCGGCCGGTTGAGCGCCGCCGAGATGCCCAGCGCGAGGACCTTGCGCGTATCGGCGGGATCGATGACGCCGTCGTCCCATAACCGCGCGCTCGCGTAGTAGGGATGGCCCTCGCGCTCGTACTGCTCGCGCAGCGGCGCCTTGAACGCCGCTTCCTCCTCGGCGCTCCAGTTTCCTCCCTTGGCCTCGATCGCGTCGCGCCGTATCGTCGCCAGCACCATGGCGGCCTGCTCGCCGCCCATTACCGAGATGCGTGCGTTAGGCCACATCCACAGGAAGCGCGGCGCGAATGCCCGCCCGCACATCCCGTAGTTGCCGGCACCATACGAGCCCCCAATGATAACCGTGAGCTTGGGTACGTTCGCGCAGGACACCGCGGTGACCATCTTCGCGCCGTCCTTGGCGATGCCGCCTGCCTCGTATTTGCGTCCGACCATGAATCCCGTGATGTTCTGCAGGAAGACGAGTGGAATGCCGCGCTGCGAGCACAACTCGATGAAGTGTGCCCCCTTCTGCGCCGACTCCGAGTAGAGCACGCCGTTGTTGGCCGCGACGCCGACCGGGTAGCCCCAGATGCGCGCGAAACCGGTGACGAGGGTAGTGCCGTAACGCGCCTTGAACTCGTCGAACTCGCTCGCGTCGACGATACGCGCGATCACCTCGCGCACGTCGTACGGTTTGCGGATGTCGGCGTTGATGACGCCGTAGAGCTCGTGCGCCGGGTAGAGCGGCTCGCGTGGCTCGGTGACTTCGAGCGCGAGCTGCTTCGGTCGGTTGAGATCGGCCACGATGCGCCGGGCAATCGCCAGTGCGTGATGATCGCTGAGCGCGTAATGATCGGCGACCCCCGAGATACGGGTGTGCACATCGGCGCCACCGAGCTCCTCCACGCTCACGATCTCGCCTGTGGCCGCTTTCACCAGTGGCGGGCCGGCAAGAAAGATCGTTCCCTGATCCTTCACGATGATCGATTCGTCCGCCATCGCCGGGACGTACGCACCGCCCGCCGTGCAGGAGCCCATGACGATGGCGATCTGCGGAATCCCCGCTGCCGACATCGTCGCCTGGTTGTAGAAAATGCGCCCGAAGTGATCGCGATCGGGAAACACGTCGGTTTGGTTCGGCAGGTTCGCGCCGCCGGAGTCGACCAGATAGACACACGGCAACCCGTTCTCGCGCGCGATGTCCTGGGCGCGCAGGTGCTTCTTCACCGTCATCGGGTAGTAGGTGCCGCCCTTGACGGTGGCATCGTTGCACACGATCACGCATTCGCGACCGGAGATGCGGCCGATTCCGGTGACGATGCCCGCCGCGGCGATATTGTCGTCGTACATGCCGTACGCCGCGAGCTGCGAGAACTCGAGAAACGGCGAGCCCGGGTCGATCAGAGCACGCACGCGCTCGCGCGGAAGGAGCTTGCCACGAGCGGTGTGCCGCGTGCGTGCGGTCTCGCCGCCTCCGAGCTCGATCGCGCGCACGCGCGTCCGGAGATCGGCGACCAGCGCGGAGAGCGCTTGGCGATTCGCCGCAAAGGTCGGATCGCGAGTATCGAGGTGGGTCTCGATCGCCGGCATGGAGCTACTCCCCGGGCCGCGGATGCCCCGGCATGAGCTGGTACGGATGAGCCCAGCGCGGCGCGGCGCTTATCCGCGCGAGCCAGTCGCGCAAGTTCGGATAGGCGTTCCAGTCCACGCCGATCTCCTCGGGCCAATAGAGGTAGCCGCAAAGCGAGAGATCGGCGATCGTGAGTCTATCGGCAACGACGTAGCGGCGCCCGGCGAGGTGCGCATCGAGAATGTCCCATGCCGTTTCTGCTCGCGCCCGGAAGACCTTGAGCACGGCGGGATCGGGATCCTTGGTGAAGGCACGCATGAAGCGGTAGGTTGCCGTATAGCTTGTGAGCTTGTGGTTGTCCCACAGGAGCCAGCGCAGGATCTCGCGCCGCTCCAGCGCGTCGCGCGCTCCGAAGCAGGCGAGCGTTTCCGCCAGGTAGTCGAGGATCACCCCGGACTGCGTGAGCCGCGCACCGCCGTGCTCGAGCACGGGCACCTCGCCCATCTCGTTGACGGCGCGGTACGCCGGCGTCCGGGTCTCGCCGCCGAAGTAGTCGACGAAGCGTGGCGCCCAGTCGGCGCCGGCTAGCGCAAGCGTCAGCGCGGGCTTGTACGCATTGCCGGATTGCGCAAAGCAGTAGAGGGTGTACTCCGCCACCTCACCATCCTCCGGTAGCGAGCCACCGATCGACCTGATCGAGATGGTCCACACCCCAGAACGGCTCGCTGTCCACGACGATGAACGGGGAGCCGCACACGCCGGCCGCGATCGCGAGCTCGTTCTCGCGCCTGAGCGCGTCCTTGATCGCGGTGTCATCGACTGCCGCGCGGGCCGAGGTGCGATCCACACCGGCGGTTCCGGCGACGTCAGCTGCCGTGTCGGCGTCCGAGATGTTGCGATCCTCGACGAAGAATGCCCGGTAGAGCGCGTGGATCACTTTGGAAGTAAGCGCAGCATCCCGGGATCGCACCCAGAGCGCGATGCGCGCCGGCGCCTGGGTGGCGATCGGAAAAGTGGACGGCATGCGAAATCCCGCAATGCCGTGAAATCTCGCGCTGCGCGCCATGTCGCGACGCGAGTAGTCGCCCTTCAGAGGCACCGTGGTGAGCGGCACCGCGCCCGTCTGCTTGAATATTACGCCCAGCAGGATCGGGTGCCACGCCACACCGCGCCCGTGCTTCGCGGCGAGCGCCTCGATCTTCTCCGAGGCGAGAAAGCCGTATGGAGACGAGAAGTCGAAGTAGAAATCGATCGCTGGGCTCATGATGGGGCGTAGCCTACGACAGCAACGCGCGCGAGATCACGAGCCGCTGGATGTCGCTCGTGCCCTCGTAGATCTGGCACACCCGCACATCGCGGTAGATGCGCTCCACGGGGAAGTCGGCAACGTATCCGTAACCCCCGTGAGTTTGGATCGCCGCCGAGCACACCCGCTCGGCCATCTCCGAAGCGAAGAGCTTCGCCATCGACGCCTCCTTCAGGCACGCCTCGCCTGCGTCGCGCAGGCTCGCCGCGTGCCACACCATTTGCCGCGCGACCTCGATGTCCGTGGCCATGTCGGCGAGGCGAAAAGCCACGGCTTGGTGCTCGCCGATCGGTTTGCCGAACGCCGCACGTTCACCTGCGTAGGCGAGCGCGGCCTCGAATGCGGCGCGGGCCATACCCACCGCTTGTGCAGCGATCCCGATGCGCCCTGCTTCGAGGTTGGCGAGCGCGATGCGATAGCCCTCCCCCTCGCTGCCGAGCAGGTTCGCCGCCGACACGCGACAATCCGCGAGGGTGACTTGGGCGGTGTCCGAAGCGCGTTGCCCGAGCTTGTCTTCCAGGCGCGATACGGAGTAGCCGGGGCTCGTCGTGTCGACGATGAAGGCGGAGATGCCCTTCTTGCCGGCCGTCTTGTCGGTGACCGCGAAGACGATGGCGACGTCGGCGTGCTTTCCCGAAGTGATGAACTGCTTCACCCCGTCGAGCACGAAATCCGCGCCGCTGCGGCGCGCCCTCGTCGCCAGCGCCGCGGCGTCGGAGCCCGCCTGCGGCTCGGTGAGGCAAAAGCAGCCAAGCTTGGCCCCGCTCGCCAGAGGCTTGAGGTAACTCTCCTTCTGCGCGTCGCTGCCGAAAGCCGCTATCGGCCCGCAGACCACCGAGTTCTGCACGCTCACGACGGTCGACGTGGCCCCGTCTCCCGCGGCGATCTCCTCGAGTGCCACCGCGAGCGATACATAGTCCATGCCCGCTCCGCCCCAGCGCTCCGGCACGACCATGCCGAGCGCACCCAGCTCGCCGAGCGCGCGCAGCTCTTCGCGCGGGAAGTGCGACTCCCGGTCCCAGCGCGCGGCGTTAGGCGCGAGCTGCTGCTGCGCGAAGGCGCGCATCGTGTCCCGGACGAGCCGTTGCTCCTGATTGAGATGCATTGCTTCTAGCCTGTGTGCGAGCAGGCGTGATGACCCGCGGTCGAGGTCGTTGGCGTGCGGTTTATGATGAACACGCCCGAGATGACCAGCGCGGCGCCGATCACCATCGGTGGCGTGAGCCTCTCGCCGAGCAGCAGTACGCCGAGTGTGATCGCGACCGCGGGCACGAGCGTCGCCGTGCCGGCGAGCGCAGCATAGGTGGTCGCGGCGAGCACCGACACGCCCTCGCCGAGCAGACGCTTGCCCAGCGGCGTGTAGGCTGCCCAGGACAGCACGCAACCAAACATCGCCACCTCGGCGGTGGAAGCGACTCGCCCGGCGATGAAGCTTGCATTCCAGACGATCGCGACCACGACGAGCCGCACGCAGATGCCACTCGACGAAGCTTCGCCTTTCATTTGCGCACGTCGAACGCGAGCTTCATCGCGATACCGGCGAACACTCCGCCGAGCACCCAGCGCTGGGCTTTCATCCAGATCGGTCGCTCGGCGAGCCAGCCCGAGACGCGCGACGCGGCGAGCACGAACAGGCAATCGATGAAGGCATCCACGACGATCTGGATCGTGGCCAGCAGCAGCGACTGCGCGAGCACGCTCCCTCGCGACGGAACGACGAACTGCGGAAACAACGCGACGTAGAAGAGCGCCACCTTCGGGTTGAGGATGCTCGTGACCACGCCGGTACGGAAGAGGACGACCGGTGGCGCCGGCGGCAAATCGCGCCGCGCAAAAAGGCCGCCGGCGCCATGAGGGCGCACCGTGTCCCAGGCGAGCCAAAGCAGGTATGCCGCTCCCGCCCAGCGCACCGCGTCGTAGAGCACCGGAACGGCGATGAAGACGACCGTCAGCCCCAGGGCGGCGGACACCGCGTAGAAGAGAAACCCGCTCGTTGTGCCGGCGAGCGAGACGAGGCCCGCGGTGCGGCCCTGGCACAGCGTGCGCGAGACGAGATAGAGCAGGTTCGGTCCCGGCGTGAGCGCGAGCAGAACGCTCGCGAGCGCGAACAGGGCGAGATTCGTAGCCGACGGCATCGTCACTAGGCTGCGTAGCCGAGCTCGTGAACCAGCGGGCCGGCGGCGGCTTCGAGCTCGCGTCGCTCTTCGGCCGTCATCTCTTTGCGCCACACGCCGACGCGGTTGGCGTCCGGCTCACGCGTGAGGTTGGCATGGATTCGCGTGCGCTCCTCGCGGTCGATCATCGGGCCGCGGGCATGCTGGCGGCCTTGCAGACGCTCGACCCTGGCGGCGCCTTGCGCGCGATAGTCGAGCATCGCCGCGTCCCAGGGAAGCTCGAGGTACGCGCACAGTCGCTGCAACTCGCGCTCGGGTTCGCGCACGAGGTTTTCGAAACGGACCTCGAGATAGCCCGGCACCAGCGCCTTCGCGCGGCGTCCCGCCTCGACATGGTGGCGCCAGCCCTCGCCGAGCACGCGCAAGTCCGCGCTCGGCGAAAACCAGGTCTTGCGCCAGGACAGGGCGGTGTCGCCCGGATCGCGGATCACGTGGATGAAGTGCGCCTCGGGCAGCAGCGCGGCGATCTGCGGCATGACGAAGACGTAGCCTGGCGTCTTCTCGCCGCAGCGCGGCTTGCCTGCGGCCTCGGCGTACAGCGCGTAGAACGTGCGCAGGCCCGCATCGACCGTGAACGGTTCGAGGGCTTCGACGCGGCGCCGCAGCTTGTCGCGGTCGAGGCCGAAATCCGACCAGTTCGACACCGTGATCCGATCGGCGGTCACGATCTCGAGAAAGCGTTCGCGCAAACGGGCAGGAGCGCCTTGGAGCTGCGCCACCAGCGCCAGGAACGCCGTCTCGGGCGGCACCGCGAGCATCGGGTGACTGTCGAGCATGACTGCGAGCAGAGAGGTCCCCGATCGGGGGCAGCCGACGACGACGGGAAAGGGCGGACGCGCAGGGATCGACCGCGCAGCCGTCCTGCCGGTGTGGTCCGGACGCGAAAGAACGAACTGCGCCGACTCGAACAGAACCTTCTCGGCCATGCGGCTTTCAGGCGAGCTCGATCGCCAATGCAGTCGCTTCGCCGCCGCCGATGCACAAGCTCGCCACGCCGCGTTTGCGGCCGAGCTTCCTTAGCGCCCCCAGGAGAGTCACCACGATGCGGGCGCCCGAGGCTCCGATGGGGTGACCGAGCGCGCAGGCCCCGCCATGCACGTTGACCCGGTCAGCCGGCAAGCCGTGCTCCTTCATCGCCGCCATCGTCACCACGGCGAAGGCCTCGTTGATTTCGTACAGATCGACTTCCTGTGGCCTCCAGCCAACCTTGCGGAAGAGTTTCTCCATCGCGCTGACCGGTGCCGTAGTGAACCAGCCCGGTTCCTGCGCGTGGTTGGCGTGATCGAGGATCACGGCGAGCGGACTCAAGCCTTTGCGTTCGGCGAGCGAGCGGCGCATCAGCACCAGTGCCGCCGCGCCGTCGGAGATCGAGCTGGAGTTCGCCGCGGTGACGGTACCGTCCTTGCGGAACGCTGGCTTGAGCGTGGGGATCTTCTCCGCGTTCGCCTTTTCGGGCTGCTCGTCACGGGCGATAACCACATCGCCCTTGCGCCCGCTCACGGTCACCGGCGCAATCTCCCACGCGAACGAGCCGTCCTCGGTCGCAGCTCGGGCGCGGGAAAGCGAGCGCAGCGCGAACTCGTCCTGTGCCTCGCGCGTGAAAGCGAAGCGCTCGGCGCACTGCTCGGCAAAGGCACCCATCAGCCGCCCCTTCTCGTAGGCGTCCTCCAGGCCGTCCAGGAACATGTGGTCGTATACGGTGCCGTGTCCCATGCGCATGCCCGCGCGCGCCTTGGGCAGCAGGTACGGAGCGTTGCTCATGCTTTCCATGCCGCCGGCCACGATGATCTCGGAACTGCCGGCGATCAGCGCGTCGTGCGCTAGCATCGCGGCTTCCATCGCCGAGCCGCACATCTTGTTCACGGTCGTGCAGCCCGCCGCGGTGGGCAGGCCTGCCGTGAGCGCAGCCTGGCGCGCTGGCGCCTGCCCCTGCCCCGCGGGCAGCACGCAGCCCATGATCACCTTGTCGACGCTGCCCGCCTCCACGCCGGCGCGTTCCAGCGCGGCCTTGATCGCCACCGCCCCGAGCTCGCTCGCGGAGAGCGTGGCGAAGTCGCCGAGCAGGCCGCCAATGGGCGTTCGCGCCGCGCCAGCGATGACGATGGGGTCATTGCGCATGGACTCTCTCCAGAGCGATCAGGCCGTTGCGCTACCCTGTCAGGGCTTGCTGCCGGCCAGCGCCGACGCACCGGCGGGCTTACGCGGCCGCCTTGGCCGACGCACCAGTTCGCCACTGCAGTTCGGGCACACGCCGTTGAGCGCATTGGCGCAAGTGGCGCAGAAAGTGCACTCGTAGCTGCAGATATAAGCCGTGTCATCATCGGGGGCGAGCGGCCACGCGCAGCGCTCGCAGCGTTCCCGCATCTCCAGGGCCATGATGGTTCCCCGCTACTTGGTCTCGTTGAAAAGCTCGCGACCGATCAGCATCCGCCGGATCTCGCTGGTCCCGGCGCCTATCTCATAGAGCTTCGCGTCGCGCCACAGGCGGCCAGTAGCGAACTCGTTGATGTAGCCGTTGCCGCCGAGCGTCTGAATGGCCTCGCCGGCCATCCATGTCGCCTTCTCCGCCGCGTAAAGTATGGCGCCCGCGGCGTCTTTGCGCGTCGTCTCGCCTCGATCGCAAGCCTGTCCGACGGCATATACGTATGCCTTGCACGCGTTCATGGTCGTGTACATGTCGGCGATCTTGCCTTGCATCAGTTGAAACTCACCTATGGGCTGCCCGAACTGCTGTCTTTCGTGCACGTAGGGCAGCACCACGTCCATGCACGCAGCCATGATTCCAAGGGGCCCCCCGGCGAGAACCGCACGCTCGTAGTCAAGCCCGCTCATCAGAACGTTCACGCCGCGACCCTCCTCGGAGAGTACGTTGTCTTCGGGAACCTCGCAATCCTGGAACACCAGCTCGCACGTGTTCGAGCCGCGCATGCCGAGCTTGTCGAGCTTCTGCGCCGTCGAGAAGCCGGGCATGCCCTTTTCGATCAGGAACGCGGTGATCCCGCGCGGCCCCGCGGCCGGATCGGTCTTGGCATAGACGACGAGCGTATCGGCGTCCGGTCCATTGGTGATCCACATTTTGCTGCCGTTGAGCACGTAACGACCGCCACGCCTGTCTGCCCGCAGCCGCATCGACACTACGTCGGAGCCCGCCCCCGGTTCGCTCATGGCGAGCGCGCCGACGTGCTCGCCGGAGACGAGCCGCGGCAGGTACTTGCGCTTCTGGGCCTCGCTACCGTTGCGACGGATTTGGTTCACGCACAGGTTCGAATGCGCACCGTAGGAGAGCCCGACGGAGCCCGACGCGCGGCTTATCTCCTCCATTGCGACGATGTGCGCGAGGTAGCCCATGTTGGTACCGCCGTAGTCTTCCTCCACCGTGATACCCAGCAATCCAAGATCACCCATCTTGCGCCAGAGATCCGCAGGGAACTGGTTGCTGCGGTCGATCTCCGCAGCCCGCGGCGCGATCTCGTCGCCAGTGAACTGCTGCACGGTCGCACGCAGCATGTCGACCGTGTCGCCGAGACGGAAGTCCAGGGTGGGAAAGTTCAGCATGGTGCTCAGGCGTCGGGCTTGCCCGAAAGGACGATCAGGGTTTGCTGCATGATCGCGCAGAGGCTGCGCTTGCCGCCCGCTTCAGCGTAAACCTCGCCGCGCGTGATCGCGAGCGTCCGCCCGGGCTTGATCACCACCGCCTCGGCGACGAGACGTTCGCCAGCGGCGGGAGCGAGCAGGTTAAGCTTGTACTCGACCGTGAGCACGCTGGCGTCTGCCGGGAACAGGGTAAAGCCGGCGTATCCGCCCGCGGAATCGGCGATCGCAGCAACGATCCCGGCGTGCACATAGCCGTGCTGCTGTGTCAGATCCTCGCGGCACGCGAGCTCGATCGCGCAGTAACCCGGGCGAAGGTCAGCGAGCCGCGCGCCGATCAGTCGCATGGCCCCCTGCCTCGCGAAGCTCTCTCGCACGCGGTCGGCGTAAGCCGGGTTCGACGGCGTGAATCGGTCTGCAGTCTCCATCTGGGGCATGTGGGTTCGGCTGCGGGAATGCTCCGGCGAGGCGACATTGTGATTGACGTTTACGTAAACGTCAACTCGAGCTCCCAGTCCCTCCCCCGTGCCGACCGTTGCCCGCCTGGCGCAGCCGGCGGCGACACTGGCGTTCCAGCTGATCGATCTCGGCGAGCACGATCGCCACGTCCTCCTGCTGCTGCTTGAGCAACGCCCGCCTCTGGACCAGCACATGAAGGAACTTGACGAGCTGCGGGCGCTCGCTCCGGGTCGCGTCATACAGATCGAGCAGCTCTCGGATCTCCGCAAGCGCGAGGCCGAGCCGTTTGCCGCGCAGGATCAGCTTGATGCGAACCCGGTCGCGTTCGCCGTAGATGCGTCGCTGCCCGTTGCGGCGCGGAGCGATCAGGCCCTCGTCCTCGTAGAAACGGATGGCGCGAGTGGTGAGCGCAAACTCACGTGCCAGATCGGAAATAGTGTAGCTTGGAGAGTCGGCGCGGGACGGCATCGCGGCGAACGGTGCTGACGATGGAGAGACCGATCGACGATACCACAAACGCCTTGTACGTCCGCTTGACATGCCCGATGCTTTCGCCGACGATGTTGCGTTGCACAATTATCTTTCACGCTTCCGCGCAGCCTGTCCGCGCCGCGTCGCATGAGCGCTTCGCTCCCCGTCGCCTTTCCCGAGCTCGAGTTTCCGGCCAAGCAGCCTCCGCGTCACGGTGAGGCTCCGGAGGTCGCGAGCGGCATCCAATGGCTGCGCATGCCTCTACCGTTCGCGCTCGACCACGTCAACCTATGGCTGCTGCGCGACGGTGACGGCTGGACGCAGGTCGATTGTGGCTACGGCGACGACACCACGCGGAGCCTATGGGAGTCGCATTGCCGATCGACGTTAAAGGCAAGGACCGTCCGCCGCGTCATCGCCACGCACTGTCACCCCGACCACATTGGCAACGGTGACTGGCTCGCCCGCCGCTTCGATTGCGCTCTGACCATTCCCCAAGCCGAGTACCTCACTGCGCACGCCTTGCTGGACGAGCACAGTGGTTATGGCGCTGCCGCGACCAGCGCCCTCTTCCGCCTGCACGGCATGGAAGCCGAGCACCTCGCCGCCTACGCTGCACGCGGCAACACCTACCGGCGCGGGGTTCCCGAGCTTCCCGACACCTACGAGCGCTTGTCCGCGCTGGAGGAACCCGTGGTCGACGGCTTGCGCTGGCGCGTCATCTCCGGCTACGGGCACTCGCCGGAGCACGCGTCGCTGTACTGCGCCGACGCCGGCGTGCTCATTTCGGGCGACATGCTGCTGCCGAAGATCAGCACCAACGTGAGCGTGTGGCCCGTGGAGCCCGATGCCGATCCGCTCGGCCGCTTCCTCGACTCGCTTGACCGCTTCGCAGCCCTGCCGCCGCACACGCTCGTGCTGCCATCGCACGGCCTGCCGTTCGTGGGCATCCGCACGCGGATCGCGCAGCTTCGGACGCACCACGCGGCCCGCCTCGAGGAGATCGAAGCCGCCGCCGGGCCGGGCCCCGTGACAGCCGCCTCGGTCGTGCCGCTGCTCTTTCGGCGGCCGCTCGATACGCAGCAGCGCTTCTTCGCCATGGGAGAGGCCATCGCCCACCTCAACCACCTTTGGCATCGCGGGCGCCTCAAGCGCCTGCTGGCACAGGACACGTGGCGTTTTGCCCGTCCATGAGGGCGGCGGCTACAATGACGTCTGCGGGAGAGATACCGAATGACCGTGACTGAAACCGAAGTGGCTTCGCCGACACAATACGATCCGGTCGCGCTTGCCGAGTCCTTCGCCAGCGCCGCGGAGAAGAGCGCCAAGCTCCTGGGGGATTTCGTCGCCAGACAGGCGAACGCCGGACAGTCGCTCGTCAGCGACGAGCTCGGCATAACCAAGGCGTTCTTCGAGCTGGCCGCAAAGATGCTGTCGAACCCGTACCGGCTGGCCGAGACCCAGCTCAATCTGTGGTGGGAATATTCGGCGCTCTGGCAGGCTTCCATGCTGAAGCTGCTCGGGCAGAGCACCGCGCCAGTGGCTGAGCCCTCAAAGAGCGACAAGCGCTTCCGGCATGAGGACTGGGAGGAGCACTTTCTCTTCGACTTCGTCAAGCAGTCGTATCTGATCGCGGCGCGTTGGCTACATCGGGCCGTGGCGAACGTCGAGGGTCTCGACGAACGCACGCAGAAGAAGGTCGATTTCTTCACCCGGCAGTACATCGATGCGCTCGCGCCCTCCAACTTCGCGCTTACCAATCCCGAGGTCTTTCGCGAAACCATTGCTACCGGGGGTCAGAATCTCGTCAAGGGGCTCAACAACCTTCTCGATGACATCGAGCGCGGCAACGGCCAGCTCAAGATCTCGATGACGGACAGCAAGGCTTTCGAGCTGGGGGTGAACATCGCGACTACACCCGGACACGTCGTTTTCCAGAACGACCTCATGCAGCTGATCCAGTACGAGCCGTCGACGAAGAAGGTGTTCAAGCGTCCGCTGCTGATCATCCCGCCGTGGATCAACAAGTACTACATCCTCGATCTGCGCGAGAAGAACTCGCTCGTCAAATGGTGCGTGGACAAGGGCCTGACGGTTTTCGTGATCTCCTGGGTGAACCCGGACGAGCGCCACGCGAACAAGGACTTCGTCGATTACATGCTGGAGGGCCCGCTTGCGGCGTTTGACGCCATCGAAAAAGCGACCGGCGAGAACAGCCTCAACGTGCTGGGCTATTGCCTCGGCGGGACACTGCTCGCTTCCACGCTGGGCTATCTCGCCGCGCGCAAGGACAAGCGGATCGCAAGCGCGAGTTTCATGACCTCGCTGATCGATTTCATTGGCGCCGGCGAGCTCGAGGTCTTCATCGACGAGGACCAGGTCGCCTCGCTCGAGCGCAAGATGAACGAGCGCGGCTATCTCGAGGGCGCTGAGATGGCCAATACCTTCAACATGCTGCGCAGCAACGACCTGATCTGGTCCTTCGTCATCAACAATTACCTCCTCGGCCGCGACCCGTTTCCATTCGATCTCCTGCACTGGAACCAGGACTCGACGCGCATGCCCGCCAAGATGCACAGCTTCTACCTGCGCAACATGTACATGAAGAACAGGCTGCGCGAGCCCGGAGGAATCACGCTCGACGGGGTTCCGATCGATGTCTCGAAAGTCCGCGTGCCGTCGTATTTCGTCTCCGCAATGGAAGATCACATCGCGCCGTGGAAGGCGACGTACGCGGGGGCGCAGGTGCTCGGCGGACAGGCGCGCTTCGTTCTCTCGGGTTCGGGGCACATCGCGGGCATGATCAATCCTCCATCCGCGAACAAGTACGGCTACTGGACCAACGAGAAGCTGCCCGGCAATGCCGACGAGTGGTTCGCGGCCGCCAAGCCGCACCCGGGTTCGTGGTGGGAGGACTGGCTTGCCTGGCTCAAGGCATACGCCGGTCCCGAGGTGCCCGCGCGCGAGCTCGCCAAAGGCAACGGCAAGGGACGCCGCAGGCCGATCGAGCCGGCCCCGGGAAGCTACGCAAGAATCAGGTCGGACGCTCCCTGATAGAGGAGCGGTTCGCTCGGTGAGCCCGCTGTATCGTACGAGCAGGAGCGCAGCCACTTGAAGGGGTTCTCATGGCAGCAAGAAAGGTCGCGTTAGCTGTGCTGGCAGTCGCTGCACTCGTGCTCGGCGCGGGCGCCCGCGCGCAGTCCTCGCCGGGGCCGGCCGCCGGAACGGTTTGCCAGACCTGCGGCGTGGTCGCGTCGGTGAACTACGTCGAGGAGAAGGGCCAGGCATCCGGAGCGGGGGCGGTGATCGGCGGCGTAGCGGGCGGCGTGCTCGGCCACCAGATCGGCTCGGGCCGCGGCAACACGGTGGCCACGATCGCGGGCGCCGGCGTGGGAGCGGTGGCTGGCAATCAAGTCGAAAAGAACACCAAGAAGAAGACCTACTGGGTGGTCAAGGTCAAGCTCGACAATGGCAAGACGCAGTCGATCACGTCGTCGGCGAAGCCCGCTTTCAACCAGGGCGACCGCGTCAAGATCGTCGACGGCAACAAGCTCGCGCTGCTGGCAAACTGAGTTCGGGGGTTCGGCCGGCAGACGGCACCGGTGCCTCGACCCATCGGGACGGAACAGTGCCTAGAAGGAGCTCCGCATGCTCAGGATGAGAAAGGGCAGCGCCATTTCAGCCGTCGCCCTGTCGGTGCTCGCCGTCCACGGGACAGCTGCAGCGCAATTCAACAGCTTTTATTTCCTCGGCGACAGCCTGACCGACGCCGGCACGTACGGCGCGCGCTTCACGGTCAATCCGGGGCTCGTCTGGGCGCAGGATCTCGGGGCGAAGAACGGGGTTGCCGTGACGCCCTGGAATCAGGGTGGCATCGATGCGGCGCAGGGCGGGCAGAACGTCGCGACGCCATCACCGTTGACCCCACCGGGTGCGCCACAGCGACCGCTTTCGGTGCAGATCGACCAGTTGCTGCAGGCAACGCCCAAGCTCGACCCGAAGACCCTCTACACGGTGTGGATAGGCGCGAACGACATTCTCGTCAACGTGGCCGCCGCCGCCGCTGGGCAACTCACTCCCGCGCAGGTACAGGCCAACATCGCCACCGCCGCGGGCCAGACGCTGCAGCAGATCGCCCGCCTGCGCGATGCCGGGGCGCGCACGATCATGGTGTTCAACCTGCCCGACATCGGCAAGACGCCATTTGGTCTCGCGAATCCCACGGCGCCTTTCTCGGCTCTGAGCACCCTCTTCAACTCGACGTTGCAAGCGGGCTTGGGATCGCTCAACGTGAACATCATTCCGATGAACGTCTTCGGGTTGTTCAACGAGGCGATCGCCAACCCGGCGGCCTTCGGCTTCACTAATGTCACCTCGGTCGCCTGCACAGTGGCAAGCGCGCTCGCCTGCACGCCGGCAACCCTCGTTGCGCCAGACGCCGCGCAGACTTATCTTTTCGCCACCGACGTGCATCCGACGCCGGCCGGTCACCAGCTCATCGCCGACATGGCCAGCGCAGAGATCGCGGCGCCGCAGCAGATCGGGCTGCTTGCGCAGGCACCGGTCGACGTCGAGCAGGCCACATTCCGCACGCTGGACGGACGCATGTGGTCGGCGCTCAACGCGGCGCGACCGCAGGGCAGGTTCGAAGGCTACGCGGTGTACGACTACGGCAACTACGACCACGGTGGAGATGTCGGCGGCGGCAGCGATGGCACCAACACCGTTCTGGTCGGCGGCGACATGAAGATTTCCGAGCAGTGGCTCGCCGGGATTGCCTTCGCATACACGCAAGACAAGGCGAAGCTCGGCAACAGCAGCGGCGGCTTCACGCTGGACGACGCCACGCTCACCATGTACGTCGGCTATGGCTCCGGCCCTTGGTACCTGGGGGGAACGCTCGGTGGCGGCGGGCTCGACTATCGCAACATCCGCCGCAGCTTCGTCCTCGGCCCGGCGTCGCGCACGGAAACCGGCAGCACGAATGGCACGCAATTCATTGCGCGCATTCTCGGCGGCTACTGGTTCAACACCGCCGGCAACTGGATCCACGGGCCCTATGTCCGACTTACGTACCAGAACATCAGGGTCGACGGCTACGCCGAGCAGGGCACCTCGAGCACGGCGATGTCCTTCGGCGATCAGAAGTTTGACCCGTTCTCGACGAGCGTAGGGTGGCAGGTGTCGGGGACCCTCGGACAGCTGCACCCGTTCGGGCGGGCGAGCTGGGAGTACAGCAACAACAACAGCCGGTCGGTCAGCGCCAGCGTGGTGTCGATGCCGGGCAACTTCTCCCTGCCGGCCTACAACTTCGACAACAATTATGCGCTGTTCCAGCTGGGCGCCAGCGCGAGCCTGGGCGGCACCGTCGTCGGCTTCGTGAGTGTGAGCGCTACGGCCTGGAACAACACCGGCAACTATCAGGCCATCACGGTAGGCATCCGCGGGTCGCTGTAGAGCCGCCGCCGCGTAACGCGGCGGTCGGCCTCATCGCGGTTCAGTCTTCGTCGCGCCGGCGCGCGGCTTGTGCTTGGCGCGGGCGAATACGCTGTCGTAGAGCGGTCGCGGCAATCCTCGGAACAGCCGCCCGAGCCACGCCATCCGACGCGGGAGAACGTAGAACCTCTGCCGCCGGTCGATCGCGTGGACGATGAGCCGCGCGGCCGTGTCGGGGCGCAACAGGAACGGCATGGGATAGGGGTTGCGCGCCGTCATCGGCGTCGCGACGTAACCGGGGCAGATCGTCACGACCGACACCCCGGTGCCTGCAAGCTCGACACGCAGGCTTTCCAGATAGCTGATCGCCGCCGCCTTGGACGCGCAGTAGGCCTCGGCGCCGGGCAATCCGCGGAAACCTGCAACGCTCGCGATTCCGACGAGCGCTCCGTGCCTCGCGGCGATCATCGCCGGAAGAAACGGCTGGAAGGTGTGCAGCATTCCAAGCACATTTGTCTCGAGTATGGCGCGCGCCACCTCGTTGTCCTCCGGATGCAGGGTGAGCGTCCCGACGGAGATGCCCGCGTTGGCGATTACGATATCGGGGACGCCGAAGCGCGAGACGAAATCGCGAGCTGCATCACGCAACGCGCTCGCATCGCGAACGTCGCCGACATAGATTGCAGGCTGCACCGGCCCGAACTGCGCCGCAACGGCGGCAAGCGCATCCTTGCGCCGCGCGAACAGCCCGAGCTGCACCCCTCGGGCGGCGTAGCGCGCGGCGAGCGCGGCGCCGATGCCCGAGGATGCGCCGGTCAGGAAGACGTTCACGAGCAGTCGGCGCGAAGAGCGTCGGCCGACGCCGAGCCTAGCCCTTGGGTCGCTCCGCTCTTGCCTTGGCGATGAGCGCGTCGATCGCGCCCGGCAGAGCCGAGTGCGTCCCCACGCGGTCCGACGCAGTGATGAACTTCCCGTCGACCACGATCGTTGGCACCGACTGGATGTTGTATGCGGCAGCGAGGCTCTTGGCGCGATTGAATTTGCTAGTCACGGCGAACGAGTTGTAGACATCGGCGACTTTGGCCCGATCGAGCCCCTTGCTCGCCGCCCAGTCGAAGAACACCTTGTCCTGGTAGAGCGGCAGGCTGTTCACGTGAATCGCGCGGAACACCTCGGGCGACAGCTGGGCTTCGGCACCCATCGCGTCGAGCGTGTAGTAGATCCTCGCCAGCGCCTCCCAGCGCTGCTGGAACATCACTGGCACGCGGCGAAACTGCACGTCAGGCGGCAGCTTGGCGATCCAGGCGTCCAGATACGGCTCGAGATCGTTGCAGTGGGGGCAGCCGTAGGAAAAGAATTCGATAACCTCGATCTTTTTGCCGGTCTCCACCGGCTGCGGATTCTTCAGTCGAAAGTATTCCTTGCCCTCGGTTAGGTCCGCCGCAGTGCAAAGCGAGAATGCCAGCGCCGCAAATGCGGCTACACAAACGGATGCAAGTCGTCTCATCGAAGCCCCCCAGAATTCAGTCTGCCCGCCGCTATTGATCACGCCGCAGCGCCCGAAGTTCAACGGCCATGCGGGTTCACGGGTTCTTGATCACCGCAACGTCGAAGCCGCGGTGCCCGAGCTCGGTCTTCACCCGGTTGAGCTCGTCGGTGTTGTCGTAGGGTCCCAGGCGGACGCGGTAGCGCACACTCTTGTCGGGCTGGGTGACACTCTGCATCGTCGCCTCCCAGCCGGAGAGCGCCAGACGAGCCCGGAGATTCTCGGCGTCGGCCTCGCTCGCGAAGGCACCGGCCTGGAGCCAGAACCGGTCCGCCATCTTCCCCGGCTCGGCGGACTTCGCTGCGTCGATCGTCGCCCGGTCGGTCGCTCGTTCGGGCACTTTTTCCGGGCCCTTTGCGACGGGCGCCTTCGCCTCCTCGCTGCCGGGCAGAATCTTGTAGAAATCGAAGCGCGGCTTCTCGGCTGCGGGAGCGGGTGTCTGCAGGTCGCTTCGGCCGGCACGCGGCGTTTCCTTCGCCGCTCCCGAAGCACCGGGCGGCGTGGTGAGGCCGCTCTTTCCAAGATAGTACGCGACCGCGGCGGCGATCGTCAGGCCGAGGATGAGCCCGATGAAGATGCCGAGGACCGTGCCGCCTTTGCCCGTTCTCCTCGAGCGGGTGACGGGTATCGGGCGACGCCGTGCTTCGCTGCGACTCATGTCACATCTGTTCCGGTGCGCTCACGCCGAGCACGCGCAGACCATTGCGGATGACTTGTCCAACTGCCACCACAAGCGCCAACCGTGCGTCCCTCAGACTCGGCTCGTCGACGAGAAATTGCTCGGCATTATAGTAGCTGTGAAATTCGCCCGCCAATTCCTTCAGGTAGAAAGTCACGAGGTGCGGAGCCAGGTCGCGCGATGCCAGGGCGAGCTCGTGCGGCAGGTCGGCTATCCTGCGCAGCAAAGCTTCCTCGTACGGGCTCACGAGGGACGATACGTCCGCGCTCTGCAAGCGATGATTCGCCTCGGCGAGGCCAATGCCCGCTTTGTCCAGCACGCTGCAGACTCGTGCATGAGCGTATTGAACGTAGTAGACGGGATTCTCCTCGCTCTGTGAGCGCGCCAGGTCGACGTCGAAGGTCAGCTGGGAATCTGCCTTGCGCAACAGGAAGAAGAATCGCACCGCGTCGCGACCGACTTCATCGATCAGGTCGCGGACGGTAAGGTAGTCGCCGGCGCGCTTGCTGATCTTCATCTCCTCCCCGCCCTTCATCACGGTGACCATCTGATGCAGGACGTATTCAGGATAGCCCGCGGGAATTCCGATCCGCAGCGCCTGCAGTCCGGCCCGAACGCGAACGATGGTGCTGTGATGGTCGGCGCCCTGCTCGTTGACCACGCGCTTGAAACCGCGCCGCCACTTTGTCACATGGTAGGCGACGTCCGGCACGAAGTACGTGAAGCTGCCATCGGCCCGGCGCATGACGCGATCCTTGTCGTCACCATAGCGCGTGGTTCTGAGCCATAGCGCGCCGTCCTCCTCGTAGGTTTCCCCCTGCGCGGCGAGCCGGTCCACGACTTCCTGCACGAGCCCGTCGGTGTAGAGCGAAGATTCGAGGTAGAAGCTGTCGAAGCGGACGCCGAACGCCGCGAGATCGCTGTCCTGCTCACGACGCAGCGCGTCGACCGCGAAGTGGCGGACCGCATCGAGATCCGCGGCCGAATGGTCGCCGGGATGCGCGGCGCAGTAGGCCTGTGCGATATCGCCGATGTACTCCCCGTGATAACCGTCCTCCGGGAAGGGCGTCTCGGGAGCATAGCGCTGCCGTACGCGCGCCTGCACCGAGCGAGCGAGATTCGCGATCTGCGCGCCTGCGTCGTTGTAGTAGAACTCGCGCTGCACTTCGTGGCCTTGCCATTCGAACAGCGTCGCCAGCGCGTCGCCTACGGCCGCCCCGCGTCCGTGCCCGACGTGCAGCGGTCCTGTCGGATTGGCGGAGACGAACTCCACCATGACTTTCTCAGGCTGCGCCGACGCGCCGCGTCCGTACCGCTCGCCGTCGCGCAGAATGCGCGGAACGACCGCCTGCCGCGCCGCGGCCGATAGGTGGAGATTGATGAAACCGGCACCCGCGACCTCGGCCCGCTCGACCCACGGCGAGACGTCGAGCGAGGCGATTGCGGCGGCAGCGAGCTCCCGCGGCGAGCGCTTGAGCGCTTTTGCGAGCTGCAGCGCGATGCTGGTGGCGTAATCGCCGTGCTGCGCCTGCTTTGGGCGCTCCAGCACGAGGCTTGCGAGCGATTGACCTGGAGCAACGCGGGCAAGGCCGACGCGAAGCCATTCGGTGAGCTCGGAACGTTGATCTATCACGGCGCGGGACGGACAGCGCCCCTCTGGAGGCGCGGAGCAAAACGGCGGATTATAGCGCCCGCTTCACGTGCGCCGCTCGCCCGATCAGGCCACCGCAGGAGGATCGACCTCGAGACTCCAGCGGACCGTGCCCGGGCGCAGCCGCTCGAGCTCGGTCCGCCACAACGTGAGGAAACTCTGCATGGAACCGCGCTTCGCGGACTGGATGAGAATCTGCCCGCGCTCCATGCCGGCGCGTCGCCCGAGCGCAGCGGCCACGGGGGGATAGAGCTCACAGTTGCTGTCTGCAGCGAGGGCCAGCTCGCGTCCCCGTTCCGCGGCCCGCTCCAGGAACGCGCTTACAGCGCTGCGGGTCCTCGCCTCCGCAGCGAGCAGAGCGAGATACCCGAAGGGCGGCAGGCGGAGGTTGCGACGCTCGGCGAGTAGGGCTTCCGCAAAATGGTCGTAGTCGTGCTCGACGAGCGCCTCGAACAGCGGATGCTCCGGAAAGTCCGTTTGCACGATCACCTCTCCGCGCAACGCTCCGCGGCCCGCGCGTCCTGCGACCTGTTCGAGCAGTGCAAACAGGCGCTCGGTTGCGCGGAAGTCGGCGCTATAGAGCGCATTGTCCGCGCCAAGGACACCGACCAGTGTCAGCCGTGGAAAATCGTGCCCTTTGGCGAGCATCTGCGTTCCAACAAGGATATCGACCTCACCCTCGGCGATCGCCTGACGCATCGTCGCGAATGTCCCTCGGCGCTGCGTCGTGTCGCGGTCGACGCGGAGGACCCGCGCCTTTGGAAACCGGTCCCGCAGCGCGGCTTCGAGGCGTTGCGTCCCGAACCCGGCAGGAAACAAGTCGCGGTTGCCGCAGTCGCCGCACGCAGTTGGAACACGCTCGGCATGGCCGCAGTGATGGCAGCGCAGCTCGCCCGCATCGCGGTGCAGGACTAGCCGCGCCGAGCAGCGTGGACACATCGCCTTCCAACCGCAGGCCGCGCATAGCAGCGACGGAGCAAACCCGCGTCGATTGAGGAAGACGAGGCTCTGCTCTCCCCGGACAATGCGCTCCCCTATGGCGGCGCGAAGCATGGCACCAAATCCGTCGTTCCCCGCGCTCTGGTTGGGTACGAGGTGGACGGCCGGCAGGGTCGATTGCGGGCTGGCCCTGCGCGCGAGCTTCAACCAGCGATAGCGTCCTTGCCGTGCGTGCGCATAACTCTCGAGCGAAGGAGTGGCGCTGCCAAGCAGGACTGGGACCTGACGCAGGCGCGCCCGGTAGACCGCGAGGTCGCGCGCATGGTAGCGCACGCCGTCCATTTGCCTGAATGAGGCATCTTGCTCTTCATCCACCACGATCAGGCCGAGTCGCGGCAGCGGCGTGAACACGGCCAAGCGCGTACCGAGGACGAGCTGTGCATCGCCACGCGCAGCTTCGAGCCAGCGACGACGGCGTTCGGCCGCGGTGAGCGCGCTGTGCAGCGTGGCCAGGCGAACCTGCGGCAGGGCAGCCGCGAGCCGCTGCTCGAGTTGCGGGGTCAAGTTGATTTCAGGCACCAGCAGAAGCGCCTGTCGCCCGATTTCCGCGACGCGCGCAACGGCGGCGAGATAGACCTCGGTCTTGCCGCTGCCGGTCACGCCCTGCAGGAGCGACGCTGCGAAGGCGGGCGGCATCGGCAAGGCTGCGCAGAGTGCGTCGCCTTGCTCGTCGTTGAGCTGCACCATGCCCGAACGCGTCTGCGCGGCCTCTGGTGCCGCCTCGACCCAGCCCTTTCGCTGCCAGGCGCGGAAGATTCTCCAGGCGTTATCCCCAAGCAAGCGAATCTCCGCCGTGGCGACGTCGTGTCCGGCGATGAAGGCGTCGCGCAGCGCGTGACGGCGAGTGCCGCCTGAACTGGAAGCGGCGGCGAACGCGCTGCGGCCCGCATTGCTCAGTCGATAGCCTGGCGCGAGCAGCGTTGCGGCCGCCGCGCGGCCGCGTCCAAGTGGCGGCAACAACTCCGAGAGGCACGAGCCGACCGGCTGCTGGTAATAGCTGGCCACGAACTGAGCGAGCGCTCGCAGGTCTTCGGGCAACGGCGGAAGCTCCGCAACGAGTTCATCGATCGCGACGACTTGTTGAGGCAGCAGCGAGGTCCTTTGCACGACTTCCACCACCACGCCGTGCATTCTTCTGCCCGCGAGCTTGACCCGAACGACGCTGCCTGGCTCCACACGCAAGCCGGCGGGCACCCAGTAATCGAAAAGCCGGTCCGTTCGGACTGGCAGCCCTATTCTGGCAATGGCCACCTAAGCGGCCCCGGTGATAGGCGCGGCTCGAGCCGGTTCGCGCCAAGGATTTTGTAGCCTTCTGCCTCCTGATAGCTTGGAGCAGAACCTTGGTGCAAGTCGTTCTTTTTCCGGCATTCCAAGGCCCGTTCGTTGCTTGTGGACAAGTGTGTGTGTAACTGAGGAAGGGCCGGTACTGGCTAGCAGGGCCTTTGGACTGCAGCTTTGGCCCTGGGCGTCGGGCTCTGACAATAGTTATTGCTGATCAGCTAGTTGCCGCAATTTTTCGACCGCTCGGTCGGCCCCCGGCGGAGCATTGCTGAGTAAAAGAGCCCCTGTGAATAAGTAACGCGCGGCAGGAGCCACCGTTGCCGTGTAGGCGCTCAGGACGCAGCTTTGGCGTCGGCACGCGCCGGCGGGCGCGACCTCGCCCGCACACAGGCCACGAGCGCGGCCACATTCTCAGGTGGAGTCGTCGGCAGGATGCCATGACCGAGGTTGAAAATGTAGCCCGGTTCCGGGCCAGCGGCATCGAGGATCGCTCGCGTTTCGCGCTCGATTACGGGGGGACTCGTCAAGAGGACTTGGGGGTCGAGGTTTCCCTGCACGGCTACTCGTCGTCCGACTGCCGCGCGCGCCTTCCCGATGTCGGTGGACCAGTCGAGACCGATCGCCTCGCAGCCGGTGTCCGCAATCGCTTCAAGCCACTGGCCTCCGCCCTTCGTGTAGACGATGACCGGGACCGGCTTCTCACAGCGTCTGCGCACCTCCGCGAGTACGCGCCTTATGTAGGCAAGCGAGAACGTAGCGTAAGCCTTTGCCGTGAGCAGTCCCCCCCAGGTATCGAAGATCATCAGCGCATCTGCGCCGTGACGTGCCTGCTCGGCGAGATAGCCCGCCGTGGCTTCAGCATTGATCTCGAGCACGCGATGAAGCAGGTCGGGCCGCGCGAACAGCATACGGCGCACGCGTCCGAACTCTGAGCTGCCCGCGCCTTCGATCATGTAGCAGGCGAGGGTGAACGGGCTGCCGGCAAACCCGAGCAACGGAACGCTGCCGGCGAGCGCGCGCCTGATCGCAGTCACGGCAGCAAAAACATAGGCGAGTCGCGTTGGGTCGGGAGGCGCCAGCTTGGCGATCGACGCCTCGTCCACGAGGGGCCGCTCGAAGCGGGGGCCCTCGCCTTCGCTGAACGACAAACCCAGGCCCATGGCATCCGGCACGGTCAGAATGTCCGAGAAGAGAATCGCCGCGTCGAAGGAGAAGCGGGCGAGCGGCTGCAGCGTGACCTCTGTCGCGAGCTCGGGGTCCATGCACAGGCGCATGAAGCTGCCGGCGCGCGCCCGCGTTGCGTTGTACTCGGGCAGATAACGCCCGGCCTGTCGCATCAACCAAATCGGCGTATGTGCTGCGGGCTCGCGCCGCAGGGCGCGCAGCAGCGTGTCGTTGCGCAAAGTGGACGTCACGCCGCGAGCCTCTCGGCTGTACCCGGACGGCGCATTCCGCGGTGACTGAATCGCTTCACTGCGCGGCGACGAGTTGCCGGCCGCACAGGGTTTTCAGGATGGCGAGCGGCGAGCTATCGGGCCGGTAGAGCGCCGTGATCGGCAGATGAATAGTCTGCTCGAGCATGTGTTGGCCTGACACCGCGGCATGCATCACCTGATCCGAGAAACACAGCCAGGTCGTGCCGGGCGCGAAGCGAACGACTTGCTGCGCACAGTTGCGCTGATAATGCTCATCAGCCTTGGCGCGATCGTGCAGCCCCAGCATGATGTGATCGTATTCACTGCGTGCACCTTTGGTCACGCGGAGGACAGAGAGGAGCGACGCGGTCCCCGGCAGCGGACGACCGATGCGCGGGAGAAAGGTTCGTGCCATCGCCGTGAAATCCTCCCCGACGCGCCACACCCGATCCTCCGTGGCATTGACGTTGCAAAACACGCGCAGGATGCGTTCTCCGCGGTTCGGTCGCGACGGGAACGCGTCGATATGCAAGCGGGAATCGTCCTTGCGCCACGAAACCGCCCGCCCGACGGCCGGCTGTGGGCGGAAGCTCGTGCGCGCCCGCCGGACGTACGGTGCATAGCGCGGAAAGAGTTCGGCCACGAGATTCGCCGCGCACGCCGCGAAGCGCCCGATCATGTCAGCGAGCGCGGCCAGATCCGCCTGTGCGCCGTGGGCGCCTCTGAGCGCATCACCCTCGAGGCTGATGTTCTTGGCGCGCCGATCCGACCACTCCGCCGAAAGGAAGCGTCGCTCGGTCTCGGACAGCTCGAACGCGAGCTCTGGCAGCACCAGGACGCCACCCCCTTCCAGCGCCTCGACGGCGATTTGCTGCGTCTCAGGACTGCACTTGGGCTGCCAGCTCGTTAGATCGAGCGAGACGATGTTCGTCATCGAAGCGGCCTGTCGCGTGCTAGCCCGGCAATTCGGTGGCACCCATGAGGAACTCGTCGATCGCGCGGGCGCACTGGCGTCCCTCGCGGATCGCCCAGACGATGAGCGACTGGCCGCGACGGCAGTCGCCCGCAGCGAAAACCTTGGCTGTCGATGTCCGGTACGAGTCTGTGTCCGCGGCGATGTTGCCGCGCGCGTCGTATTTCACGCCGAGCTCGTCGAGCATCCCGGCGTGAACCGGATGCAGATATCCCATCGCCAGCAAGACCAAGTCTGCGTTGATCTCGAACTCACTTCCGGGCACGTCGCGCAGCTTTCCGTCCCGCCACTCGACCCGGCATGCGACCAGAGCTTTGACCTTTCCTCCTTCGCCCCTGAATTCCTTTGTCTGCACTGACCAGTCTCGATCACAGCCCTCCTCGTGCGAGGTCGATGTGCGAAGCTTCATAGGCCAATACGGCCACACGAGCGGCTTGTTCTCGTGAACCGGAGGCTGCGGGAGGAGCTCGAACTGGGTCACCGACGCCGCTCCCTGGCGGTTCGATGTCCCGACGCAGTCCGATCCTGTGTCGCCGCCGCCTATGACGACCACGCGCCGGCCCCTGGCGCTCAACGACGGCACGCCGCGATCGCCGGCGACGCGGCGATTCTGCAGCGGCAGGAAGTCCATCGCAAAGTGGATACCGTCCAGCTCGCGCCCGGGAACATCGAGGTCACGCGGGTCTTCCGAGCCTGCGGTGAGCGCGATGGCATCAAACTCATCGACGAGCGCGCGCCCCGAGACGCCGCCCA
Source organism: Casimicrobiaceae bacterium (assembly GCA_035499135.1). Lineage (GTDB taxonomy): Bacteria > Pseudomonadota > Gammaproteobacteria > Burkholderiales > Casimicrobiaceae > PALSA-1003. The sequence goes on from DATJZM010000156.1 coordinate 33,840, forward strand.
CGCCCACATGCACGCCTACGCGGAATTCCACGCCCTCGGCGCGCATTTGCTCGACCCGGCGGTCAATGTGGTGCTTCTCAAGCTTGAAATCCGGAATGCCGTAGCGTAGCAGGCCGCCGACGCGATCGTTCTTCTCGAACAGTACGACCACGTGTCCCGCGCGCGCGAGTTGCTGCGCGCAGGCCATGCCCGCCGCGCCGGACCCGACGACCGCGACGCGCTTCCCCGTGCGCGCCGCAGGCGGCTGCGGTACGACCCAACCCTCTTCCCAGCCTCGGTCGATGATGAAATGCTCGATCGACTTGATGCCCACAGGATCGTTGTTGATATTGAGCGTGCATGCCGCTTCGCATGGAGCGGGGCATACGCGCCCGGTAAATTCTGGGAAGTTGTTGGTCGAATGAAGAACGTCGAGCGCCTGGCGCCACTGGTGCCGATACACCAGATCGTTCCAGTCCGGAATGATGTTGCTGATCGGGCATCCGGTATGACAGAACGGAATGCCGCAATCCATGCAGCGGGCGGCCTGCCTCGCGGCGTCCTCGTCCCTCAGGGTAAGGATGAATTCGTGATAGTTGCGGACGCGCTCGTCAACCGGGAGAGCGACCTCCTGTATGCGTTCGAGCTCAATGAAACCCGTGGCCTTACCCATCACGCGGCCGCCTTTTGCCGGCCCTCCGCTCCCGCTTCGGCCAACTTTCTGGCGACGTACTGCTCGGTGAGCGCGCGCCGGTACTCGTGGGGAAAGACCTTGACGAACTTGGCCCGCGAGATTTCCCAACGGTCGAGCAGCGCCAGCGCGACGCTGCTCCCGGTGAAGCGAAGGTGCCTCTCGATCAGCTCGCGCAGCAGGGCCTCGTCGCAGCGTCCGGCATGTCGCAGTCGACCCTTACCCGCCGCGATGAGCTCCTTCTCGGAGCGAGCCTGATCGGCCTCGGGCAGCACCGGCTCCAGGGCGACCATCGATTGGTTGCAACGCTCGGTGAAGCTGCCGTCGCCATCGTAGACGTAGGCGATGCCGCCGCTCATTCCCGCCGCGAAGTTGCGGCCTGTGCGCCCGAGCACCGCGACCGTGCCACCGGTCATGTACTCGCAACCATGGTCGCCGGTTCCCTCGACGACGGCGGTCGCACCGGAATTCCTCACGCAAAAGCGCTCGCCGGCCACGCCGCGGAAGTAGGCTTCGCCGTCAATCGCGCCGTACATCACCGTGTTGCCGATCACGATGTTCTCGTCGGGCTTGCCCGGCGACGAGGGGTCCGGATAGACGACGATGCGACCGCCGGACAGTCCCTTTCCGACGTAGTCGTTCGTCGCGCCCTGCAGCTCGAAGCTGACGCCGCGAGCGAGAAACGCGCCGAAGCTCTGTCCGGCGATGCCATTGAACGCGACGTGAATCGTGTCCTCGGGCAGTCCCTGGTGCCCGTAGCGCCGGGCGATGGTTCCGGACAGCATGGCACCCACCGAGCGGTGCGCGTTACGGATACGGTACTCGACGCGAACCGGCTTGCGCTCTTCTACCGCGGGCCGCGCGTCGGCGATCAGGCGATGGTCGAGTGCACGATCGAGCCCGTGATCCTGCACCTCGCAGTTGTAGCGGGCCACGGTCGCCGGCATCTTCGGCTGATAGAAGACCCGCGAGAAGTCGAGTCCGCGCGCCTTCCAGTGATCGATGCCGGCGCGCATGTCGAGCAGGTCGGATCGGCCGATCATCTCGCTGAACTTGCGGAAGCCGAGCTTCGCCATGAGCTCGCGCACTTCCTCGGCCACAAAGAAGAAGTAGTTGACCACGTGCTCGGGTTGTCCGGTGAATTTGCGTCGCAGCTCGGGATCCTGAGTCGCGATGCCCACCGGGCAAGTGTTGAGATGGCACTTGCGCATCATGATGCAGCCCTCGACGACGAGCGGGGCGGTGGCAAAGCCGAACTCGTCGGCACCGAGCATGGCGCCAATCGCAACGTCGCGGCCCGTCTTCATCTGGCCGTCGACCTGCACGGCGATGCGACCGCGCAGACGGTTGAGCACCAGCGTCTGCTGCGTCTCGGCAAGGCCGAGTTCCCACGGCGTTCCGGCGTGCTTGATCGAGGATTCGGGAGACGCCCCTGTTCCGCCGTCATGCCCGGCGATCGTCACGTGGTCGGCCTTCGCCTTGGACACGCCCGCCGCTACCGTTCCGACGCCGACTTCGGAAACGAGCTTGACGCTGATTGAGGCTTGCGGGTTCGCGTTCTTGAGATCGTGGATCAACTGTGCCAGATCTTCGATCGAGTAGATGTCGTGATGCGGCGGGGGCGAGATAAGCCCCACGCCCGGCACCGAGAAGCGCAGCTGCGCGATGTACTGCGAGACCTTGTGCCCGGGCAGCTGCCCGCCCTCACCAGGCTTCGCTCCCTGCGCCATCTTGATCTGCAGCTGGTCCGCATTGACCAGGTATTCCGCCGTTACCCCGAAGCGCGCAGAGGCAACCTGCTTTATGCGCGAGCGCAGCGAGTCGCCTTCCTTCAGTGGGACGTCGACGACGGCACTGTCGATGCGCGATTTCAGCGTCTCGCCGCTGCGGATCAACGGATAGCGTCGCGCATCCTCCCCGCCCTCGCCGGTATTCGACTTGCCGCCGATGCGGTTCATGGCGACGGCGAGCGTCGTGTGCGCTTCGGTCGAGATCGAGCCGAGGCTCATTGCCCCGGTCGCGAATCTCTTGACGATCTCGGTCGCCGACTCGACCTCCTCGAGCGGCACCGGCTCCTGCGCGAACCTGAACTCGAACAGGCCGCGCAGCGTCATCAGCCGCTTGGTCTGATCGTTGATCAGACGTGCGTATTCGCGATAGGTGGCATGGCTGTTCGACCGCGCTGCGTGCTGGAGCTTTGCGATCGAATCGGGCGTCCACATGTGCTCCTCGCCGCGAACGCGGTACTGGTATTCGCCTCCCGCGTCGAGCGCGTCGCGCAGCAACGGATCGTCACCGAATGCGAGGCTGTGCAGACGCCACGCCTCTTCCGCGACCTCGAACAGTCCGATGCCTTCGATGTTGCTCGCCGTGCCCGTGAAGTACTTCTCGACGAACGCCGAGTTGAGACCGACCGCCTCGAAGATCTGCGCACCGCAATACGACTGATAGGTCGAAATGCCCATCTTGGACATGACCTTGTAGAGTCCCTTGCAGATCGCTTTGATGAAGCGCTTTGCGGCCTCCTCGGACGAGACCTCCGGCACAAACTCGTGCAGCTGCACCAGCGACTCCAGAGCGAGGTACGGGTGAATCGCTTCGGCGCCGTAGCCGGCAAGCAGCGCGAACTGGTGCACCTCGCGCGCAGAGCCGGTCTCGACGACCAGGCCGGTACTCGTGCGCAAGCCCTTGCGCACGAGGTGCTGATGCACGGCTGCGGTCGCCAGCAGCGCCGGGATCGGCATCGTTTCCGCCGATACCTTCCGGTCGGAGATGATGAGGATGTTGTAGCCGAGATGAATCGCATCCTCAGCATGCGCGCACAGGCTCGCCAGCGCTGCTTCCATCCCGGCCGCCCCCCACGAGGCTGGGTAGCAGATGTCGAGCTCGAGCGAGCGGAAGGTCCCGCCGGTGAAGAGCGCGATGTGGCGGATCTTCTCCATTCCCTCTTGGGTCAGCACCGGCTTCTCCGCCTCGAGCCTCATCGGCGGGTCGCTCTCGTCGATGCCCAGAAGATTCGGCCGCGGCCCGATGAAGGTCACGAGCGACATCACGAGCTCCTCGCGGATCGGATCGATCGGTGGATTCGTGACCTGCGCGAACAGCTGCTTGAAGTAGTTGTAGAGAACTTTGGGCCGATTCGAGAGCACCGGCAGCGCCGCGTCGTTTCCCATCGAGCCCACCGCTTCCTCGCCGCTCTGTGCCATCGGCGCGAGGATGATCTTGAGGTCCTCCTGCGTGTAGCCGAAGGCCTGCTGACGATCGAGGAGCGGTACCGTCGACGGCGGCGGTGGTGCCGGGTCGGGAAGTGCCTCGAGTGCGATCCTGGATCGGTCGATCCATTGGCGATATGGCTTCAGTGTGGCGAGTGAGCGCTTCAGATCCGCGTCGTCGATGATGCGCCCCTGTTCCGTATCGACCAGCAGCATCTTCCCCGGCTGCAGGCGCCACTTCTTGATTACTTTGTGCTCGGGCACGTCGAGCACGCCGACCTCGGAGGCCATGATCACATAGTCGTCATCGGTGACGATGTAGCGCGCGGGCCTTAAGCCGTTGCGGTCCAGCGTCGCGCCGATCTGTCGCCCGTCGGTGAACGCCATCGCAGCCGGGCCGTCCCACGGCTCCATCAGCGCAGCGTGATATTCGTAGAACGCACGCCGGTCCTCGTCCATCAGCGGGTTTCCGGCCCACGCCTCGGGAATCATCAACATCATCGCGTGCGCGAGCGGGTAACCACCCATGAGAAGCAGCTCGAGTGCGTTATCGAAGGACGCCGAGTCGGATTGCCCGTCGTAGATGAGCGGCCAGATCTTGTCGAGATCCTCGCCGAGGACGCTGCTCGCGATCGCCTGCTGGCGGGCCCGAATCCAGTTCACGTTCCCGCGAAGCGTGTTGATTTCCCCATTGTGGCAGACGAGTCGGAACGGGTGTGCAAGATCCCATGTCGGGAACGTGTTGGTCGAAAAGCGCTGGTGAACCATGGCCAGCGCGGAAACCATGCTCTCGTCCTTGAGGTCGAGGTAATACTCGCCGACCTGATGCGCTAGCAGCATTCCCTTGTAGACGATGGTCCGCGTCGACATCGACGGAACGTAGAACTCCTTTCCGTGGCGCAGCTTCAGTGCCTGGATCGCGTGCCCGGATCTCTTGCGCACGATGTAGAGCTTGCGCTCCAGTGCGTCCTGATCCATGTTGTTGGCGCCGCGCCCGATGAAGACCTGCCTGATCACGGGCTCGACTTCCTTGGTGCGCACCGAAAGACCCGAGTTGTCGGTCGGCACGTCGCGCCATCCGAGAAGCACCTGCCCCTCACCAGCGATGGCGCGCTCGATTTCCTGCTCGCACGCCATGCGTGAGGCCGGTTCTCTCGGCAGGAACACCATCCCGGCGCCGTACTGGCCGATCGCCGGCAGGGTCAGCCCCTGACGTCCGCAAACCCGGCGCAGAAATGCATCCGGCAATTGCAGGAGAATACCCGCGCCATCGCCCTGCAGCGGATCGGCTCCCGTCGCACCGCGATGAGTGAGATTTTTCAGGATCTGGAGGCCCTGGCGGATGATCACGTGGTTTTTTCGTCCCTTGATCTGCGCGATGAACCCGAGCCCGCAGCTGTCGTGCTCGTTGGCTGGATCATAGAGACCCTGTCGAGGCGGGGTATGCCGGGAATCGCTAGTCATCGGGTACTCCGTGATTCTTGGTTCCGTGTGCAAATGCGTCGGAGCAAACCAGGGCCCGCGCGCTGCGTGGATCCGAGGGTCCCTCACCACGAAAGTGTGGGAAATCGAGTCATAGTAGCGAGATTGTTGCATTGCGGCAACCAAAATGGGCTCTATGCCTGCCGTTGCCGATCCGTCCCCTCGAAAATACTTGCGTCTGCAACAGACTTGCGCTTTAATCTGAACAAAGTGGCCTATATGCTTGTCGCAGCGTTTAAAAACTCGCGACGACCACGGAATCTTTAGGACAACATCATCAGGGATCCTCTCATGGCGCCGAATTGTTTGACCGCCCGCTGGCTGCGACCGATCCTCGCGCTTTTGGCGCTGGTCGGGACGGCACTCTTGGCCGGTTGCGGCGGCGGCAGCGGCGCTCCCAACAATCCTTACGCCCCACCTCCACCCACGCCGGGGCCGGTAGTAATTCTGCCCGGGGTATCGACCGTATATTCGGGCACTCCAGCCTCGCTCGAAATCACGGGCGGCGTGCCGCCCTACACGGTCGCTTCGAGCAATTCTTCGATCCTTCCGGTCGCACAGACCAACACTTCGGGAACGATCGTGCTGGTTCCTGGCAACGTCACCGCGGATACGGCGGTCACGCTGACGGTGGTCGACTCGATCGGACAAAGCGGGACCGCCGGTGTCACGGTCAAGGCCGCGCCGATCTTCAACACGCTCACCGTCACGCCGGCCAGTGCGTCCTGCGGGGCGAATTCCATCTGCTCCGGGCAGTCGGCGACGGCCAAGGTGACGGTCACCGGCCCCGGCGGCGCAGGCATTCCCGGCCGCTCGGTCCGCTTCGACGTCGTGAGCGGCGCCTACGGCATCAAGAGTAACGACCCGGCGAATCCGTTCGTGTCGACGCTGACTGTCGTTTCGGACCAGTTCGGCGTGTCGCAGGCGATTCTGCAGGCCGCGGCTGGCGTCGCGACCCAGCCGGGACTGCTGCGAGCCACCGAATTGACGAGCGGCGAGCAGCAGACGACGCAGTTCACCATCGTGCAGACGACCAACGGCTCCCCTGTCCTGTCGATCATCCCCTCGAGCGTTACGTTCACCGGGACCGGAACCTGTCCGAACAACTTCCGCGCCGACTATTACATCTTCGGTGGGCAGCCACCCTACCAGGTGGCGGTTACGCCAAGCGCCCCGTTGCCCGTCCTCCTCGCCAACGTGCCAGTCACGGCCGCGGGCGGCTTTTTCGAGGCGATTACGAACGGAAACTGCGCCGACCCCGTGACCTTCGTGATAACGGACGCGCAAGGCCTCACGACCACCGCTACGATGTCGATCCAGCCGGGTTCAGCGGCGCCTCCGTCGACTACCCCGCTTGCCATAGCTCCATCCTCTCAGGCAGGGGTCTGCAATGGAAGCAATCAGTTCATCTTCGCGATCACCGGCGGAGCAGGCGGCTACAACGTCTCGGCGAGCCTTGGAGCAACAGTCTCTGGACCGTCGGGTGGATTGTTCACCGTGCAGCCGCCCGCACTTGCCAGTGGAACATTGGTTTCGATCGTCGCCGTCGATTCAGGAACACCACAGCAATCGGCGACGGCATCGATACCTTGTTCGTGACGGCGCGCGCTATCGGTTGACTTATCACATCTGACGTCGCGCGGCGCCTTCGGGCGCCGCGCTCGCTTTAGGCGGCGCTCGAGACCGCATACAGGACGTCCTCGCTGGCGATGTCCGCGCGCAGCACGCCTTGGCCGAGGGCGGTCAGCAGCACGAAGCGAGGCACTCCGCGGCGTACTTTCTTGTCGTGTGACATGAGTTCGAGCCAGCGGGAGGCGTCGAGCTCGGACGGCACGCGCGTGAAACCCGGCACCCGGGAGATCAGCGCGCGAATGCGCGTCCCCTCCATCGGCGGAAGCCCCGCCGCGCGCTCGGAGAGCTTGGCGGCGATGAGCATCCCTGCAGCGACCGCCTCACCGTGCAGCCAGGTCTCGTACCGGGTTGCGGTTTCGATCGCGTGGGCGAAGGTGTGGCCGAAGTTGAGAAGTGCCCGCTCCCCGCTCTCGCGCTCGTCTGCCGCGACGATGCTCGATTTGATGCGGCAACTT
>DATJZM010000157.1:0-8831 GCA_035499135.1 Casimicrobiaceae bacterium
ACTCGCCGGCGGGCAACCGGCCGCTAAGCGAACGCGACGAAACGATGTTCGCCGGGAGCGGACATTGCTCGTTGCCGGAAGCGATCACTCATCAGCGCTCTTGGCGCAGCCGGCGGACGCGCCCGCTTGGGCGAGCGGTTAGGCGTAACGTTACTTGATCTGGTCGAACGCCCAACTGGGGAGATCGCCGAGATTGGGCGGAACGGTCAACCAGTGGTCGGGCCGCTTCGCCATCGCACGTCCCGCATCAAAGGCGGCGCGCATCTGTTTCGGGTCGAAGGCGAGCGGGTCTTTACCGACGTTTACGTCGTCGGGAATCGCAACCATTTTGAAGTTGTAGCCTAGAAATTTGGCTCCGAAGTAGGATCGCGACATGGCCGTCAGCATAGACTGGTCCATCATTACGCTGACGGTCGTGGCTGCCACGGGTCCGATGGCCCTGCGCAATGCCTCGGGCGGGCTTTGAAGCTTCCCGTTGTCGATCAGGTACACATTACCCGGTCCATATAGCGGAGGTGGAGGGCGCTCGGTCCCACCCAGCCCTGCGATGACAACATTCGAACGGGCCGCACCGTCAACAAACAGGTGACCATCGATTTCCACTGGCGGGAAGACGATGGGGAACGATGCAGAGGCGAGCAATACCGCACGATAAAGCTCGAGGTTTCCGTCCTTGGCGATCCTCGACATGTTCCAGACCCAGGTCTGGCCGTAATCGATGTTGGTCGTGCCAACGACCAGGAACCGGTTTTCATCGGCCGCAGCAGCCACGCGTTTCAATGTTTCCGCGGTAATGTGCTTAGCGATGAGTGCTCGCAGCGGCGCGGTGTCTGCCAGCGAATCAGCGCCAGACGCGAGGCTTAAGAGGCCTCTGTCATCATAGACGTCTTTCTTGGAGATCTGCGTATACATCTCTTCGAGTTGCGCGTCGTCGGCCGGCGTGCCAAGCAGAGCGTGAGTCGCCAATAAAGCCCCAGTGCTCACGCCGCCGACGATATCGAACTCGGGTCGCTGTCCACTTTCGCGCCAACCAATCAAGAAACCGGCACCAAAGGCGCCGTTCTGGCCACCGCCTGAGAGGGACAGAACGTTGAGCGCACGCCCGTGCCTGCGTTCCAGCTGACGGATAACGTTCGAGTCGCCCCCCGCAGCAGCGACGTAGGCGGGCGAAAGCTGGTCCGGATTCAGCGGAGCGTGCCCATTCGGCAGCGCGGCGTATGGCGGAGCCACTTGTGAGAGCACCCGTTCGGGAGCTGATGCACATCCGGCGAGCAGCAGCGCTGACACAACACCTGCGATAAGAATCAGCTTGATGTGTCTCATACTCGGTTCCGTTCTGGTCATCCCGAAGAAGTCTGTGTGCATTATCCTACGAATCCATGCGGCCCCTACTTCGCCGCACTCCGCGGGTCGGGCAGACCCTCTCGGATTCCCTGCGAGAAATCCGGATCCCGATCGAGGGCCTTCGCCCGGGCGTTGATGTGGCTCTTGGCGCGCAGCTCCTCGAAAGGCAGGCGCGTATCGATGGTGCCGCGCTCATAGAGCATCCGGTCCCCGTAGCCGTTGGCCAAGAGCCGCCAGTCGACGCGCGGCGGGTTCGCCTGGACGCGCGAGACGTGATGACGGATGCTGGTCGTGCAATTGTCGACCAGCGCGTTGTAAAACTCAGGGGTCTCGACCAGAGCGTTCATGGTCGCGACATAATCCATCAGCAATGCTCGGGCCTGCTCCGGCGTCACCCTGAGCCGGTAGAGGTAAACGTCCTCGCCGCGATCGTTGGTGCGCACCCGGACAACGTCGCGCTCGTCGGCAGCCACGTAGATGATGTTGTACTGCCTGAAGAAGCCTTCGATGGCCGAGTATTCCTGCCCCTTGCTCTTCCGCGTCTCGATCGAGATCGCAAGCGGCGGCGCGCCCTCAAAATCCCAGCTCATGATCGTGTGCGCGATGACCGGCGACCCCCAGTACGACATGAACAGATCGACACCACGAAGCTTCGAGAGATCGTAAACGCGATCCTCCCAGCGCGGATTGAAGTCGGTCTCACTTCGCCAGTCGAAGTCGCGCACATTGTGGGCCGTCAGTTGGTTCCCATGGACGCCGAACCGGGCCAATCTCGCGACGTCCGGCTGCCAGTCGAGGTCGTTGCTCGGCTTGAGCGAGCTCCACCACGCGAGAACAGCGATGAAGCCGATGCCCCAAACGGCGAGCGCCTTCCAATACGGCCGCAGCCAAAGGAGCGCCGCGAGACTCCCTAGCGCGTAGCCAACCGCGAGGCTCGGGCGAACCCCCGCGCCATGCCCGGGACCCGCGTAGAGCAGAACGAGCGCCGCCCACCCCGTCACGGCGAGAAGGGGCAACGCGAGAACGACGATGAGCGCGCGTTTCAGAAGGCTTCCTTGCCTGGGGACTCACGTGCCGCGATCGCAGCCGCAGGCGCCGCCGACCAAGCCCGCCTTGATCTCCGGGATCGGCGGGTCACGCAGCTTGCCGTCCGGCGAGCCGCACCGGGGCAACGACGCGCGACGCCGCCGTGCACGCGGCTACGACTTCTTCCGCGTGCGGCGCTGCGGCTTGTACTCGCGGTGCGCTTCGTCGAAGCGGCTGGCCTGCGCGGCGCTGTCGCGCAGCGCCGCGATCACGGCTGCCTCGGTGTACGGCTCGTCGCGTTTCAAACCGGCCGGCGGCTGGCCCATAGGTATCAGGATGTCATCGTTCGCCCCGTGAAGCCATAGGGCCACGAAATAGACCGCGGGTATCTTTAGAAGCCGCAGCTCGTAATCCTTACGGGCGACTTGCGGCAGCCGCTCGGCTGCGGCCAGCGCATCGACCGTCGCGCTGGCAAAGGGCCCATGGGTCAGGCTCGCGAACTCGAGCGTCCGCGATTTGCCTCCCTTTGCCCTGCGGCTCCCTGCGGAGAGCTCGGCCTCGGCCACCGCGGCACCGTTCTGCACCAGCAGATAGCGCCAGCTCGTCTGCCTGGCGGCTTGCAGCAGCTTGCCTTGGGCCAATGCATCGAGCGGCACGAAATATACCGGATGCGCCTCGCTGTGCGAGAGCGTCTCCAGACGCATCGCGGCCATCGGGTGCGGCAACTCGCGCTCGCGAGCGAGCTCGGTGAGATGGCCGACCAGTCGCGCGTTGGCTGCGCGCGGAGCCTTGGGAAAAGTGATGGGCATGGATGGCTCCTACGGCTGGGTCGTGTAATTGTCGGTCCACGTCCCGCCGCCCTGATAGGTCGTAGGAAACGTCGCATAGGTAACGACAGAATTGCCGTAGAACGGGTCGCCGATGGTAAGGGTTCTGCGCGAGTAGCCGTACACGGTGACGAAGTGCCCGCCTCCGCCGTTCCAGCCGATCCGCAAACAGAACGGCCGACAGTGGTCGATTTCCCCCTTGATCGTCGCCAGCGTGGCCTTGCCGGCGCTCCAGGCATTGAGGTTTGCGACGATCTGCAGCGCTTGATCGAGGTACCACGGTTGATTGCACTGGGGCGTGCTGCCGTCGGCGCAGCAGGTCGTCTGTCCCATGGCGACATTGGCGACCGCGCACTGGGTTTGACCGCTTGTCGGATGGTAGTAGAGATTGACCGAGACCGAGTTGGCTGCCCAGCACCACTGGCTCTGCTGCTGCGGCTGCATCGTGAAGCCAAGGGGATTGCCGCAGCCGGTAGTTCCGCCGTGCGTGCCTGGGGGATGCAGGGTAAATAGCTGCAGAGACTGTGGAAGCGGTCCAGGCATGGTTGGATTCCCTACAGTTGACTGGCGGCCGGTTGATTCGGAGCCGAGGAAATTCTACTCGCAATACCGGTCCGTTGTGCGTCATGCCGCGTGCGGCCAAGTGCAACGGCGCCGCGGCAGCCGCGGGGCGATGTAATCCGCGCCGGTCCCGTCGGGCCCGGGTGCACCCTTGACCTGCATCAAACGGCAAGCCCTTCCCGTATCGCATGCTGCGCGAACCTTGCGACCGCCCGAGCCTCACCGAAGCGTGCTCGTGCCGGCGCAATTGCGAAGGCCAACTCGAAGGCAATGCGGGATCCTTATAGGCCCGTTCCCGGACCCCCATCGGGCCTCCGGTCCGGGCTGTCCGAAGCAGAGGCGGCGCGTCGTTTGGCCTCGGAGGGGCCCAACGAACTGCCGACCGACCGCGCTCGCTCGCTGCTCGAAATCACGCGCAGCGTGCTCGGCGAGCCCATGTTCCTGCTCTTGCTGGGGGCGGTCGCCGTCTACCTACTTCTCGGCGATGCGGCGGAAGCCATCGTTCTCGCCTGCTCGCTCCTGGCTGTCGTAGGCATCACGGTCTACCAGGAGCAGCGCACAGCGCGCGTCCTGCGCACTCTGCGCGACCTGTCGAGCCCGCGTGCCCTGGTCATTCGCGAAGAGAGACAGCGCCGAATTCCCGGTCGAGAGGTCGTGCGCGGCGACGTACTTGTAGTGAGGGAAGGAGACCGGGTGCCTGCGGATGCGGTGCTTCGTGAATGCGTCGGCATGTCCGTCGACGAGTCGCTGCTGACGGGCGAGTCCGTCCCAGTTACCAAGCGCAAGGAGGCTGCGCAAGTAACGATTGGCCGCCCGGGAGGCGAGGGCCTCCCCTTTCTCTATTCCGGGACCATGGTTGTTCGCGGGCACGGCATGGCGGAAGTCCTCGCTACCGGATCGGCGACGCAGATCGGACTCATCGGCACGCGCCTGGCCACCGTGCGCCAAGAACCTTCGCCGCTGCAGCGCGAGACGAGGCGCATCGTGCGCATCCTCGCGGTCGCCGGGTTGATGCTATGTGCGGTCGTGATTGCGCTTCTCGCCATGACGCGAGGCTCGCTGCTCGATGCCGTGCTGGCGGGGATCACTTTGGCAATGACCGTGTTACCGGAGGAGTTTCCGGTCGTGCTGACGGTCTTTCTCGCGCTGGGCGCATGGCGCATGGCAAGCCAGGGCGTGCTGACGCGCCGAACGCCCGCGATCGAAGCCCTGGGCGCGACGACAGTGCTAGCCGTCGACAAAACTGGAACGCTCACCGAGAACCGGATGCAGGTGCAGGTCCTCGAAGCGGGCGACGCCCGAGCGGACCTTCGCAATGCAGCCGCGGAGATGGGCGCGACGCTGCAGGCCCTGCTCGGCGTCGCCTTCGGCGCGTGCGAGCGCGACGTGGTAGACCCGATGGAGCGTGCCATCGTGAATGCTGCCTCGGCGTTCGCGCCCGATGCCATCGCCCGATTCTCCGCCATGAAGTTGATTCGAGAATACGACGTTTCTGCCGATCTGCTGGCGGTGGTCCACGTGTGGAAGCGGCCGGAAGAGGATTCCTGCGAGGTCACCGCGAAAGGAGCGCCCGAAGCGATCGCTGCTCTCTGCCGGCTCGACGCAGGTGCCGCGGGCGAGCTTCGCAAGCGCGCCGAAACGCACGCACGCGAGGGTATGCGCGTGCTCGCTGTTGCGCGCGGCTCGGTCGAGGAGGGGTCACTGTCGGAAGCCGCGACCGGAATTCCCCTCGAACTCTGTGGCTTGATCGGGCTCGCCGATCCGGTCAGGCGCTCCGTACCGGCCGCTATTGCGGAGTGCTATGGTGCAGGCATCCGCGTCGTGATGATTACCGGTGACTATGTTGAGACCGCGCTCGCCGTTGCTCGTGCGATAGGCCTCGACATTCGCGGAGGCGCGATCTCGGGTCCCGAAATCGAACGGCTCGACGACTCCGGCCTGGTCCGACGAGCGCGCGCCGTCAATGTCTACGCGCGTATGGTTCCGGAGCACAAGCTGCGGCTCGTGCAGGCGCTCAAGGCGGATAGAGCGATCGTTGCGATGACGGGCGATGGGGTGAACGATGCGCCTGCGCTGAAAGCGGCACACATTGGAGTTGCGATGGGTAGCCGCGGCACGGACGTGGCGCGGGAGGCTGCGTCGCTTGTGCTCCTCGAGGACGATTTCGCGACGCTGGTCGCGACGATGCGCACCGGGCGGCGGATCTACGACAACATCCGCAATGCGATGAGCTATCTCCTCGCTGTGCACGTTCCGCTGGCCGGTATGGGGCTGCTTCCGGCGCTGACCGGCTGGCCGCTGTTCTTCTTTCCCGTTCACATCGTCTTCCTGGAATTCATCATCGACCCGGCCTGCTCGCTCGTTTTCGAGGCCGAGCGGGGTGCGCGGGATCTGATGCGCCGCCCTCCCCGTCGGCCCGGCGAGCCGCTGTTCAGCCGGGGAATGCTCGCTTTTGCAGCGCTGCTCGGGGCCGCGACGCTAGCTGCGGCGGCGGGCATCTACGGCATGCTCCTGGGCACACAGGGTGAGGAAGCGGCGCGGGCCAGCGCATTCGTTACGATCGTGACCGCGAATATCTTCCTTATCATGGTCTCGCGCTCTCGGCGCGAAACCGCGCTCGCGCTCGCGCTGCGTCCGAATCCGGTGTTCTTCGCGATCGTCGCTGCGGCCTCCGCGGCGCTGGCACTGGTCCTTTACTATCCGCCCGCGGCCCGATTGTTCAGGTTCGCGCCGCTTGACGCCGGTTCGCTGGGTCTGGCTTGCGGGCTAGGCGCGGCAAGCGTGCTCTGGTATGACGTGGCGAAGATGTCCCGAGCTGGGCGGCCGGGAGCCGACAAACAAGCGTGAGCCGCGCGAAGATGATCTGAGTCAAGGCGGGAGCGTCCCTATTTCGAGGCAAAAGAAATAAAATAGGTTCTTTTCGCCCGCACGCCCATGCGCCTTACCAAATACGTGAAGTTTCGTGAAGAGAAGTTCGGCGGGGTGCTCTTCGAGACTCGCTCCGAAAAGGTCTTCACCCTCAACCCCGTCGCGACCGCCGTCGTGCGCGAGATCACCGCCGGACGCGAAGCCGCCGAAATCGTCCGGCGCTTGAAGGAGCGCTTCCAGGATCCGCACCGGGCGATCGAGCAGGAGGCTGCGGACTTCATCTCCGAGCTGCGCGCCAAAGGCCTGGTCGAGGACTGAAGCGGTGAGCGCCCTGCCCGCCTCGAAGCGGCCGATCCCCGAGCGCACGCCGGCTTCCGCCGAGTCCGGCGATCTCGGCGCCCCTCTCTACGTCGCTTGGCAGGTCACCAACGAGTGCAACCTTGCCTGCCTGCATTGCATCGAGGAAAGCGGGCCCGGGAAGGCCTTCCGGGACGAACTCGACGAGGGCCAGGTCTTCGGCGTGCTGGAGCAGATGCTCGATCAGGAAGTGCCGTACCTGTCCTTTTCGGGCGGCGAGCCCATGGTTCATCCGCTGTTCTTCAAGATGGTCGAATATGCCTGCGCGCGGGGCGGGCAGCTCAAGATCGAGACCAACGGCCACTATCTCTCGCCCGAGAATTGCGACCGCCTCATGGCGCTCGGCGTCAAGGCGGTGCAGGTGAGCCTCGATGGCGCATCGGCAGCGACGTTCAATCGCATGCGCGTGCGCGGCAATTTCGATGTTACCGTCGAGGGCGTGCGCAATCTGCGTGCGGCCGGCGTGCCGATCGAGATCAATTTCTCGCCGACCAAGTTCAACGTGCAGGAGATCGGGCGCTGCGTCGACATGGCTTACGAGCTGGGGGCCTACAGCTTCTACACCGGACGGACGATGTACACGGGGAACGCGGTGAAGACCTGGCATCTGGTTGCGCCGTCGGAAGAGCAATACGTCACGTTCTTCGAGACGCTGCACGCCAAGACGGATGAATACAAGGGGCGGATGCGGGTCCATTTTCATGAGATGGGCCTGCTCGAGGAGTTGCGCTATCGCCTGCATCACCCCGCGGCTCTGCTGATCGTGCTTCCCAACGGGCTGGTCAAGCTGATCAACGCGCTGCCGTTCGTTTGCGGGGACCTGCGGCGTCAGTCGCTCAGTGAGATCTGGGCCAACTTTCAGCGCGCCTGGCAGGATCCGCGCGTAGCCAAGTTCGTCGAGGAGCTTGCCAGCGATCCGGGCAAGACGTCAGCTCTGCATCAATGGGTCTATCTCTGACGACGCCGCCGCACTACCGGCGGTTGGGGGTGCCGGGGCCGCTGCATCGTCTGCTCGTCGTTCTGAGCTTGGTTCGTTACCGTTTTTTTCTTTACGCGGGGCTGCTGCCCTACCTGCTCGGCGCCGCATGGGCGTACGGCATGGAGCGCAGGTTCGAGCCCGCCCTCTTCTGGAGCGGGCTGGCCGGCGTCGTGCTCGCGGTCGTCGGAGTCGAGGCCTTCAATGAGTACTTCGATTCGCGCATGGGCACCGACCGCGTCTTCAACAGCGAGGATCTTCCGCCGATGTCGGACTGGGTGCTCTGGCTCGGGATCGCAGCTTTTGCCGGAGCACTCGCGGTGGGGATTTTTCTGACCTCGCGCGTCGGACTGCCGATCCTCGCCTTCGCTCTGCTGGGCGGCGCCGCGGCGATCTTCTACGTCGCGCCGCCCATACGCTGGGCCTACCGCGGGCTGGGCGAGACCGTCATCGCGCTTTCCTACGGCCCGTGGATGGTGCTCGGGAGCCTGTACCTGCACACCCGTGCGTTGTCCGTCGCCGCACTGTGGGCGTCGCTGGTGCCCGGGTTCCTCATCATGGCGCTCGCCGTGGTCAACGCGATCCCCGACTTCCATCAGGATCGCCTGGTCGGCAAGCGCAACCTCGTCGTGCGGCTGGGGCGCGAGCGCGCGGTCTGGCTCTACCTCGGCCTCGCTTCGGTGGGCCTGCTCGTGATCCCGGCCGGCGTGCTGGGCGGCGTCTTTCCCGCGGCGTGTCTCGTAGCGCTCCTCGCGCTGCCGCTTCTCGCCAGCAGCGCCCGCCGTGCGCGCCGCTCTTACGAAACGCCCCGCGAATTTGTTCCCGCGATCCGCAGCATCGTTGCCTGCTACGGTGCGGCGGTGACGCTCTTC
>DATJZM010000158.1:0-43726 GCA_035499135.1 Casimicrobiaceae bacterium
GAGGTCGAAGGCCATGCCTGAGATCTCGAATAAATCGGCCGCACGAGCCGGTCCCCTGTTCCATCGATCGGAGCGTAGCGGGCACTGAAACACGCCAGGCGTCGCAATTTAGCCTCACTTGCCGCGACGAAAAACAAGGAGCTAAACGAGGCGTTGACCTGAAGGAGTCGACGATGGACCGCAAGCAGAAAGTAGCAGCACCGGCAGTTCCCGGCATCGAGCTCGAGTTCCGCCCCGCCTCGTATTTCTGGCCGCTGGATCTCGAAACGCATCTGCTCTCTCGCATCAAGGGTGCCGAGCGGAAGGCGGCGCTCAAGGAGTTGATCGATGCCGGGCGTGTGGATGCAATCCCTGAGCTCCTCGCGTGCTCAGCCCTGAGCGAAGAAGAGCGGCGGGCCCTGGGGCGCATCCACCCCGATTTCATGGGCGGCGAATATCTGCCGGATCTCGTTCAGACCGAGGTCGAGATCGCGCGCATCACGATCGCCTCGGTGACCCAGGACGTCACCAGCGTGTACGCCCGCCGCGGCCGGGACCGTATCCGCTACCGCGTGGTCGACGAGTACGAGGGCGAGACGTTGGGCGGACGGAACACCCGCAGCTCCAAGCGGCCGCTCACCCTGGGCGAGCTCGAGACGTTCTTCAACGGTGCGTGGTCGGTCTTCGGTGTGCTGGCGCTGAACTTCGGCCACAGCGGTTATGACCGGGACGAAATGCTCGCTTTCGTCGTCGGGGTCGAATCACAGTTCTATCCGCAGATTGGCGCGCTCTACGCGCAGCGAATCGAGGCCTGGGGAGCGGCGCGGCGGAACGCGCTCGCGCTCAGGCCGAGCACTACTGCGTAGGCAGGAGCGCGCCGTGCCCTGGGACACAGCAGCGAATTCCGGCACCGTCCCCGCGCCTGTGCGGACGCTGACGCTCGCCGAGGCCGCTGCGCTGCTCCACATGCACCCGGAGGAAGTCCGTCGCCGGGCGAAATGCGGCGCTATCCCGGGAGCGAAACCTGGCCGGTGCTGGATCTTTATTGAAAGCGACCTTGCCGAGTACGTGCGTTCGCTCTACTCTAGTCCTCGGCAAGCGTTGCAAGTGACACTGAGAAAGGAGCTTTCATGTCACTTCGCAAACGCGGCGGTTCCTGGTGGGTCGACGTCGTTGCTCCAAACGGGGAGCGAATACGCCGGACTGCTGGGACTGCCAACAAAGCCCTAGCGCAAGAGTTTCACGATCGGTTCAAGGCGGAGCTGTGGCGAGTCTCCAATTTAGGAGAGAAGCCGCGGCGGACGTGGAACGAGGCGGTGGTGCGGTGGTGCAAGGAGAAGTCGCACAAGGCGACGGCCAAGGAAGACATCAATATGCTTCGTCGGCTCGACCCTTTTCTCGGCGGCAAGGACCTGAACACCATCACCCGCGCCACGATCGACGCCATCACCGACAAGAAGCTTGCCTCGGGCTGCAGTAGTGCGACGGTGAATCGGACGCTGGCGCTCTTGCGCGCGATTCTGCGCAAGTGCGTCGACGAGTGGGAGTGGCTGGATCGGGCGCCGAAGGTGCGGATGCTCCGCGAGTCGAAGCGCCGCATTCGCTTCCTGACGCGCGAAGAGGCGCAGCGCCTTCTGTCCGAGTTGCCCGAGCACCTGGCGGACATGGCGGTGTTCTCGCTCGCGACCGGTTTGCGGGCAGCCAACGTCACCGGTCTGCAGTGGTCGCAAGTGGACTTGAAGCGGCAGTTGGCGTGGATTCATCCCGACCAGGCGAAGGCGCGCCGAGCGATCGCCGTGCCCCTCAACACGGAGGCACTCGCGGTCGTGAGCAAGCAGGTCGGGAAGCACAGGACGCACGTGTTCAGTTTTCGAGGAAAGCCCGTGCGCTGGGTCAGCACCAAGGCTTGGCACGGGGCG
The DNA here is from genome assembly GCA_035499135.1 of Casimicrobiaceae bacterium. Taxonomy (GTDB): domain Bacteria; phylum Pseudomonadota; class Gammaproteobacteria; order Burkholderiales; family Casimicrobiaceae; genus PALSA-1003. Next base: position 1,899 of record DATJZM010000158.1, read on the forward strand.
CTCAAGCGGGCCGGCATCGAGGATTTTCGCTGGCACGACTTGCGCCACACCTGGGCGAGCTGGCATGTGCAGAGCGGCACGCCGCTGTTCGCGTTGCAGGAGTTGGGGGGCTGGGAGTCGGCGGAAATGGTGCGGCGCTACGCGCATCTGGCCGCCGATCACTTGGCGCCCTATGCGGAGCGTTTGTGTGCAGAACGTGCCATCGGAAATTCTGATGGCACAAATATGGCACAAGCGTGAAGTGAGTTAGCGCCTGCTACGTCGAAGAACCGCAGGGAATGGTGGGCCGTGAAGGGATCGAACCTTCGACCAACGGATTAAGAGTCCGCTGCTCTACCAGCTGAGCTAACGACCCGGTCTGCGCAAACTATGGATACCGACGTCGGTCCTTCTTTGGGATCGCGGACGGTGCAGAAATTATACGCGTGAGCCGCGCACGACGGCAACGCGCTTGCGCGCACGCGACACGTCGCAGGGCCGGACCGCCGGCGGTTGAGATCCGTCTCTCAGTCGTCCTTGACGACGACGCCCTGCAGCCCGGTGGATAGCCCGATCACGTAGATGCTGTAGGTGTGGCCCGCAATGATGGTGACGTTGGGCAACTTGAGCACGGGTGTGGTCGTCCCGGCGACGTTGAAGTCGAACTCGAACGACGTCCCAAGCGACGCGTCGGCAGTCACCTCGTTGTAGCCTGACGCGGCGTTGGTCAGCAGGACGCTGACCTGCTTGCTGAAGTTGATATACACGTCGAGCGGACCCTGGTCGGGGGAGCCGTTCACGAAGCGGATCCGCGCCCGCCCGAACGGTGGCGGCAGGTTGTTGTCGGCAAGCACGGTCGCCTGCAGCGCTCCCGCCCCTCCGTTCAGCATGATCGACGTGTCCGTCGCAGGGGCGAGGGTTGTTATCAGGTTCAGCAGATTGGAACCCGGCGTAGCCGTGGCCTGCACGCTAAATGTGCGGGTTCCCGCTGCGATCGTGACGTAGTTCGACACCGCTGCGTACGGCACGTTCGAGAGCGTGAGCGACCCATCCACAAGCACGTTGAGCGACGAAGGCACCTGCGAGGCGTTGAGAACCTTGAAGTCCGCGAGCAGGTTGTTGTTCAGCTGTCCCGTCCCTGCGTCGTCGATGTTGAGCATGGCGACATTGACGAGCTTGCTGCTGCCAGCGGTCATGACTAGCGCCTCGTAGATGTTGCCGGAGACGAAGGCCTGGGCAGGCGTGTCGTAGATCACGTCCTTCGTGCCCGCTGATGTGACACGCAGCTCAAGCGTTCCCGCTGCCGGGGAGAAGAAGAGACTCACGCCGCCGACCAGCGTAGTAGAGATCGTGGGCGAGGTGCTGTTGAGGTCCGTCCCCGGGGGGGTGAGGTAGACGTCTACCGGCCCGATGCCGGAGGCGACGTTGATCACGCGAATGCTGAAGTCCCCGGAGGCGGGCGAACCGATGCCGCTGTCGGCGAAGAGCAGCGCGGTCGCCGAGGCAACTGGGTTGTAGACAACATACGTATAGTTCGTGTTGCTCGTGATATTTATCGTCGTGTCGATCGCGTTCGACGTTCCGCCGTTCGCGCTCACCTTGAATTCCTGGTTGCCGCTGTCGACCCCCTTGTACTGCGTAAGGCCCTGGAACGGCAGGTTCGAGACGACGGCCTGGTCGTTCACCGTCACAGTGATCGAGTTTGCGTCGGGCACGGCATTCACGACCCGCATGTTGGTGTTTCCGCCACCGCTGCCGCTGTGGCTGCAGGCGCCGAGCGCCAGCGTGAGCAGGCTCAACAAAATGCCGAAGGCGAAGCGTGAGTTCATCGTTGTCTCCAGACGCTGCTGCGCGTGCGAGTCGCGGATTATAGATGTGCAGTTAACACGGCGCCAAGGGCGGGCTCAATCATCGGCCACGACCACGCCCTGCAACGCGCCCAGCGGGCCGACGACATAGACGCTGTACGTTTTGCCGCTCGTGATCGTGACGCCCGGTAGCTGCAGCACGGGCATATTAGTTCCCGCCACGTTGAAATCGAATTCGTAGGCAGTCATCCCCGTGGCGTCGGCGACGAGCTCGGTGTACGGCGAGGCCGTGTTCGAGGCAACGGCGCCGAACTGCCTCACGAAGTTCACGTAGACATCCATCGCGGTGAGATCCGGCGAAGCATTCACGAAGCGAATGCGCGCGCGGCCCGCGGCAGGGGGCGAGTTGTCATCGGAGAGCACGAGCCCCCGCAGGTCGCCCCCCGGCCCGCTCCCAACGATGGAGCTGTCGCTTGCGGGCTCGAAGCTCGTGACGATGGTGAGCAGGTTCGCCCCGGGTGTGGCCGTGGCCTGCACCGTGATGTTGCGGGTACCCGCGCCGGTCACCTGGTAGCTCGACACGCCCGCATACGGCACGTTCGCGAGCGTAAGCACGCCGTCGACGAAAACGTTCAGCGGCGAGCCGGCTGCGGATGCGTTGACGAACTTGAATTCCGAGATCAGGCTGTTGTACACCTGCCCGGTACCGGAGTTGTCATTGTTGAGCAAGGCGGCGCGCACCAGCCGGGTGCTCCCGGTGCTGTACACGATGATCTGGGTGAGTCCAGCGTCGGGAATGTTCACGTCGAGCGCGTCGAACACGACGTCCTTGGTATTGGCGGGCGTGATGCGCAGCTCGAAGGGCCCTGTCATGTTGATGGTACCGAAGGCGCCCAGAGTGCTCGTCGCGCTTTCGATCACCGGCGCGGAGAGCGATATATCGGCGCCCGGCGCGGTCAGATAGACGTCGACCGCCGGCGTGCCGTTGGCAAGGTTGAGCGCGCGAAGATCGAAGGTCCCTTGGCTCGGAAAGAGGGTGACAGTGTCGATGATCAATCTCGACTGCGCGGCTTCCGCGGTCCCGTATACGACGAACGTATAGTTCACGCCGAGCGCGATCGGGCTGGTCGTCGTGATGAGGTTCGACGTCCCGCCGGGAATGCTGACGGTGAACACGCGCACCCCCTGGTCGACCTGCATGTACTGACTCAGGTTCTCGAACGCCAAGCCCGAGACCAGCGTCGAATCGTTGTCGAGCGTGACGGTGATGCCGGGCGCGCCCGAAAGCAGGTTGATGACCCGGATCTGCGGCGGCCCGGCGGCAGCGCCGATGCCGTTTCCGGAGTCGCAGCCGGCGAGCGAGAGCGCGCTCAGGCACAGCAAGGCACAGAATGCGCGACGCGCGGTCATCGTTCGGCGGAGGATGGGGCCTGCGAGCGGGCGGGTTCGTTGGGACTGGTAGGCCGTACTGGACTCGAACCAGTGACCAACGGATTAAAAGTCCGCTGCTCTACCACCTGAGCTAACGGCCCGCCGAAGGCCGCAAATTATATCATCCATGCGGCCGCCGCCCGGGCCGGGTCAGCTTCAATGCAGATCGCGGGTCAGGAATCCGGGCAGCGACATGAATTCGATGCCCTCGTCACGCAGGTCCTTGGCTTCGTCGGGCGTTGCCTGACCGCGGATGCCTCGCTTTGGCGCTTCCTCATAATGAATCTTGCGTGCTTCCTCGGGAAAGGCGCGGCCGACGTTCTCGGTATCGGCGACAAGACGCCGCACGAGTTTCAGCAATTCGGCATCGCCGCCGATGGCGACCTGCGCCGGCTTTTCGGGTGACTCTTCGACCGGCTTCGGATCCTGCTCCGTCTGCTGCTGCCCGACCCGTACCTGCGCCGACGGCCGCTTCTCGATCGCCGCGTCATCGCAGATCGGGCAGCGGATGAGCTCCGCTGCGCGCTGGCGAGCGAAGTCTTCCGCCGAGCCGAACCACCCCTCGAAGGGGTGCTGGCGTGCACACACAAGATCGTAGACGATCATGATCCCGTTCGCTCCCGCCGTCGCTCTCGCGACGGCCGGCTACTCCGCCCTCCAATACTGATACCTCAACGCCGTAACGCAGCCCGCGATGATCGCACAAAACGCGAGCAGCGAGCCCAGCGCCAAGGTGGACAGGCCGGTCAGCCCCTGGCCGATCGTGCAACCCAGCGCCGTGACCCCCCCGAAACCCATTAACACGCCACCGACGATGTGGTTGACAAGATCCTCGGTCGACGTGAAGCCCTCCCATCGAAAACTGCGCGTGGCGAGGGCCATCCCCGCCGCTCCTGCCACCATCCCCAGCACGCCCGCGATGCCGAATGTAACGATTCGTGACTTGTCGCTCCAGAGGAGCAGCAGCTCCAGAGTGTAGCCCACGGGCGCGACGAAGCTGTACGACTCGGGCCTGCCGGAGTTGGTTCCCAGATACGCCTCCTCGAGCGTCCGCGGATCCTCGGCGATGTGCCCGAGATGCCCCGTGACGTACCAACCGGCGACGATGATCGCCCCGATCGCGAGCGCGCCGCCGACCATCGTCCTGCTTTGGCGGAATTCCGTGCTGGCGAGCGCGAACGCGGCAACGGCCGCCGCGATGGCAAGCGATAGCGCGACCTTCACCGACGCCCCGCCCGAGAGTGCGGTCAGGATCTCGCCGAGGTCGGAGTGCGTGGCGCCGAATGCGGCGGTATCGAAGCGCAGCGTGTCCAGCGTGTTCACGCGCCACACGCCGAAGAGGCCCTTGAGCGTCGTGTACGCGGAGAGCGCGAGCACGATCAGCGCCACGAGCGACTTGAGGTTTCCGGCGCCGAGGCGCAGCAGCAGCCTGCTGCCGCAGCCCGATGCGAGCGTCATGCCGAAGCCGAAGAGAAAGCCGCCGACGAGGTGCGAGGCCCAGGGGACCCTCGGCGCGGTGTAGAGCGATTTGCCGAGATCGACGAGCCCCGTCGCCTCGAGCCAGGTCGCGCCGACGATCGCTACCGCGATTGCGAGCAGCCACATGCGCATCCGCCGCCAGTCGCCCATCGTCACCACGTCGCTCACCGCGCCCATGGTGCAGAAGTTGACCCGGGTCGCCACTGCGCCGAAGACGAACGCGAGCGCGAAGCCGCTCCAGGCCACGAGCGCCGTTACGTGTGCGGGATCGGTCATTGCGGCGGGCACGCGAGGCGCGAATTATCGCATCTAACCCCGTTTTGGCCGCCGTCTCGTTTATACGTCCGGACCGCGCAATCCCGCCGCGGCAGAAGGAGAAGACTCATGTGGCAACGAGGAAGATCGATGACGGCGCTCGCCCTGCTGGGCGCAGCGGTTGCGCTCGCGCCCGATGACGGCGCCTTCGCGCACTGGCCTCAAGGCGCAACGCAGACCTCGGTCGAGGTCTTCGACCGCAGCGAAGGCCGCGTGCTGCCGGTGTACTGGTATCAGGGCCGTCGGTACGTCGTGGGCAAACCCGGCAACGAGTATGCGATCCGCGTGCGCAACGCCAGCGGTGGCCGCGTTCTGACCGTGATGAGCGTCGACGGCGTCAACGTGATCACCGGCGAGACCGCTGCACAGCTGCAGTCGGGCTACGTCCTCGCGTCCGGAGAGAGCGCCGACATCGCGGGCTGGCGCAAGAGCATGTCGCGCACCGCTGCGTTCTACTTCACCGCGCTTCCCGATTCCTACGCCGCGCGCACCGGTCGGCCGGACAACGTCGGAGTCATCGGCGTGGCGGTCTTTCGCGAGAGGATCCGCCCGGTTGCGCTCGGCGCGCCGGTGCGCAAGGACGCGCGCGCCGAGGCGCAATCGGCTCCGGCCCCGGCTGCGGATGCGGCGAAGGCGGCCACGCTGGGCGCGCTCGCGCCGCAGGAGAAGCTCGGCACGGGCCACGGTCGCAGCGAGACTTCCTATGCGAGCTACACGCAGTTCGAGCGCGCGAGCGACACGCCGGATGAGACCATCACGATCTACTACGACTCGTACGAGAATCTGCTGGCGCAGGGCGTTCCGCTCGCCACGCCGCCGCTTGCCCGGTTCCGGGCCGATCCGTTCCCCGACGGGCGCTTCGTCCCGGACCCGAAGGCGCGATAGCGTCGACACGAGTCGCCGCGTTAAGGAGCAGCTGCCGCGCACCCATGGTCACTTGCCTCAGCACGGCCCGCCTCGCATACTGGGCGGGCCATGCCCGTTCCCGCCGAGCGCAGCGACGAGGAACTCATGCTCGCCTACGCCGCAGGTGACGCGGGTGCATTCGATGCGCTGTACGGGCGCCACCGCGGCGGCGTCTACCGCTATCTGTTGCGGCAGTGTCGCCAGCCGGGCCTTGCAGATGAATTGTTCCAGGATGTATGGATGAACCTGGTGCGCGCGCGTGCGAGCTATCTCCCCACCGCCAAGTTCACGACCTGGCTCTACCGGATCGCGCACAATCGCATGGTCGATCACTTCCGCGCGAGCGGCCACCTCGCGCTCGTCTCCGCCGATGATGAGATGCACGAGGACGCCGTGCTCGAGTTGCCCGCGGCACGCGGCGCCCAACCCGAGGTCCGCGCGGAGGGCCGCGCGCTCGCCCTGCGCCTGCACGCCGCGGTCGAGGCATTGCCGGCAAGCCAGCGTGAGGCTTTCCTGCTGCAACAGGAGGCCGACTTGTCGCTCGCGGAGATCGCCGAGCTGACCGGCGTCGGCGCGGAGACCGTGAAGAGCCGGCTGCGCTACGCCATCGCCAAGCTGCGCGCACAGCTGAACGACTTGGACGAGGACATGCGCGAGGAAGCAGGATGAGCGGAACCGAGCGCGACTCGCGCGTCGATGCCGCATGGCGCAGCGCAAGCCGCGAGGAGCCTTCGACGGTCATCGACGAGGCGATCCGCGCCGCGGCGCGGCGCGCGGTCGAGGCGAAGCCGCGGCGCTCGCGCGACAAGCATTGGTGGTATCCGCTGGCCGCCGCTGCGATGGTGGCCGTTATCGCCGTCGGGCTGCTGCAGCTCACGCCCCCGGAAGAGGTCGCGCCGGTAGCCGTCACCGGCACCATCGGCGGCCTGAAGCGCGACGCGGAGGCCTCCGCTACGCCAAGCGCGTCACCCGCGTTTGCGCCGGCCACGCCTGGTCCGGCCACGCCGGCACCATCGCGCGATTCTGCGCCCGCGCCGGCCGGCATCGCCGTGGACAGGGCCGCTCCAGGTCGCGGCACGCTGAAGAAGGAAATCGAGCAGGCGGCTCCCGTGAACAATGCAGGCACGCCGCAAAGCGCTCCGCGAAGCGAACCCTTCCCCGCAACGTCGGAACCGCAATCTCGCGCTCCGCCAGCACCGCCCGCCCCGCCGCGCGAAGCCGACGTGCCTCCACCGCCGGGCACCGGCACCGAGATGCAGAATGCGCCCGGCGCAGCGCAGTCCTTGCCCTCCGCTGCGCGGAAGGACGCCCGGGCGCTTGGCGCCGTGCCGCTCACACAAGGAGGCGCAGCATCTCCCGCGCGGGCTCAGGCCTTCGCACCGGCGAAGCTCAAGACCGCGCCGCCCGGCGTCGACGATTGGGTCAAGCTGATTCGCGATCTGCGTGGCGAAGGTCGATTCGACGACGCTGCGAGGGAGCTTGCAGCGTTCCGCGACGCCTACGGCGAGCGCGCCGATGCGCTGCTTCCCGCGGACCTGCGTGAGCTTCCCGCGCCCAGCTCGAAATAGGTGATCAGGCGCTCGCGCGCTCGCGCAGCAGCTTCTTGATCGGCGCGGGCAGCGCAGCGCCGGCGGCCTCCGCGAGCGGCAGCCAGAGCAGTCCCGGCTCTTCGGCTCTGTCCGCACCTTCCCGCACCGAGCATGGCTGCGGGTGCAGCCGCAGGCGGAAATGCGTGAAGCCGTGCTCAATCGCCGGCAGTGGCCGTTGCGGTGCGACCTTCATGCGGAAGCGAGACCGGCAATGTGCGGCGATGTCGCGCCCGGTCTCGACCTCGGGCAGGCTCCAGAGGCCCGACCAGATCCCGGTCGGCGGGCGCCGTTCGAGCAACACTTCGCCTTTGCGCTCGATGAGCAGCACGGTCAGCTCGCGCTGCGGCAGCGGTCTCTTCGGGCGCGGCGCAGGCAATTCCTCGATTCGACCGTCGCGGCGGGCGACGCAATCGTCTGCCACCGGGCAGCGCTCGCATTTCGGCCGTGCGCGCAGACATACCGTCGCGCCAAGATCCATCAGCGCCTGTGTGTAGGTCGCAACCTCGCGCGCCGGCAGCAGCGCTTCGGCGACTCGCCACAGACGCTGCTCTGCCTTCGCCTCGCCCGGAAACCCGTCGATGCCCTCGTGCCGCGCGAACACACGCTTGACATTGCCGTCGAGAATCGCGGCGCGCCTTCCACTCGAGAAGGCGGCGATCGCCGCCGCAGTCGTGCGGCCGATGCCGGGAAGCGCGGCGAGCGCCGCCGCGTCGCGCGGAAACGCTCCGCCATGCTCCGCCACGACCGTTCGCGCGGCCTCGTGTGCGAGGTGGGCGCGGCGATAGTAGCCGAGCCCGCTCCAGAGCTCGAGCACGCGCTCGAGCGGCGCCGCAGCGAGGTTCGCGACGTCGGGAAACGCCGCGAGGAAGCGCTCGTAGTAGGGGATGACCGTCGCGACCTGCGTCTGCTGCAGCATGATTTCCGACAACCAGATGCGGTACGGGTCGCGCGTGCGCTGCCACGGCAGATCGCGCCGGCCGTGGATTCTCTGCCAGGCGATGAGCCGGGTGGCGAAGCTCACCGTCGGGAGCTCAGCTCAGCGCGCGGACAGCCGTTGCCGCGCCTTGCCCGCCGCCTCGGAGGTCGGGTAGCGCGAGACGAGATCCTCGAGCGTGCGTCTCGCGCCGGCGCTGTCGCCGAGCTCGCTCTGGGAGCTCGCGATGTTGAGAAGCGCGTCGGGAACCTTCTGGCTGTCGGGATAAGTCGAGATCAGCGAGCGCTGCGTGGCGATCGCCGCGCGAAAGTCGCGCTGCGCGTATTGGGCGTTGCCCGTCCAGTACACGGCCGAAGGAGCGAGCGGGCTGCGCGGATAGGTCCGCACGAACGACTGTAAGCCCGTGATCGCCGCCGGATAGCTCCCGTTCTTGAATTGATCGAGCGCTGTGTCGTAGGCGCGCTGCTCGGTCGCGAGATCGACCGCGCTCGGTGGCACGCGCGTTCCGGGTTGCCAGGTGGGGGCCGGCGGAAGCGACGGGGAATTACTCGCGGGTGGCGACCCACGCGCAGCGGTCCCCGGCAGCGATGCGTTCGCCGCTGCGGGAGGCGTCGCACCCGCATCGGGAGCGGGCGCAGGCCCGGCCGGCGCGCTCGTCGCGGTTTCGAGCTTGCGCAGCCGTCCGTCGAGATCGATGTAGAGGTCGCGCTGGCGCTTCTGCGCCTGCTCGAGCTCATAGGTAAGCACTTCCTGCTGGCCGCGCAGGGCGGCGATGTCGCTCTTGATTTGCTCGATGTCCTTGAGCAGGTCGACCAGCCCTTGGCTTTTCACCGTGCTCTCGAGGCCGTTCACCCGCCCTTCGAGCTGGTTGATGCGCTGGGTGAGCGCATCGACGCTCTTGCGCGCCTCCTCGTCGGGAAACAGCGCCGCTCGCGCCGACGTCGCCGCCAGCGCAAGCGTGAGCGCGAAGAGAACGCGAGGTACTCGCCTGCTCACTCCGGCCGCTCCCCCGCAGTGCTCAGAGCGCAGAAAAGAGCACTGCGCTGTCCGTCACTCACCCGCGTAAACGAAGTCGTCGCGCCGGTTCTCTGCCCAGGCGCCTTCGTCGTGACCACCGTTCTTCGGCTTCTCCTTGCCGAAGCTCACGGTTTCGATCTGCACGTCCGTTGCCCCGTAGAGCAGCATCATGCGCTTGACCGTCTCGGCGCGGCGCTGTCCGAGGGCGATGTTGTATTCCCGGCTGCCGCGCTCGTCGGCGTTGCCCTGGATAGTCATCTTCGCGTTGCGGTTCGCCTGCAGGTACTTGGCGTGCGCCTCGATGAGCGGCTTGTATTCGTCCTTGACGGTGTAGCTGTCGAACTCGAAATAAACGCTGCGCTTGGACAGCGGGCTGCGCGGATCCTTGAGTGGATTGCCCTGCGCGCCCGTGGCGGTTCCCGTGACGCCCGCGCCTGTCGTGCCCGACGTTGCCGCGCCCGCGCCGGCGGCAGGGGTGCGCTCCTCCACCGGGGCGCCGGTCTCCGCCGTGGGCTTGCTCGCGCAGCCGCCGAGCAGGGCGAGGAGCGCAACGGCGGCCAAGAAGATGGGAATGGGACGAGCAGAGCTTGATCGATTCATCGGTTTATCTCCGGTGTTCGAGGTCATTTCTTCGGCAGCGGGCCCCATGCGGGCTCGCGCACATCACTTGCCGCCGCGGTCAGACGCTGCTTGACGCGGCCGTCGCTGGAGACTGCGGCCAATATACCACGCCCCCCGTTCTCGGACGCGTACAGGATCAGCTTGCCGTTAGGCGCAAGCGAGGGCGATTCGTCGAGCGAGCCCTGCGTCAAGATCTGCACCTGCCGCGTGGCGAAATCCTCGCTCGCCAAGTTGAAGCGGCCGCCATCGCGCCGCACGAAGATGAATCCCTTGCCGTCGGGAAGGTGGCGCGGCGATACATTGTAATTCCCCTCGAAGGTCATGCGCTCCACCGTACCCGTGGCGAGTGTGAGCCGGTATATCTGCGGGCTCCCGCCGCGATCCGATGTGAACAGTATCGACTTTCCGTCGGGAGAGAAGTTCGCTTCGGTGTCGATGCCCGGCGAATTCATCAGCCGGGTAACCCCGCTGCCGTCGGCGTTGATGAGGTAGATCTGCGAGCCGCCGTCGCGCGAGAGGGTAACGGCGAGGCGGTTGCCATCCGGCGCCCACGCCGGCGCGCTGTTGCTGCCGCGGAAGTTGGCGAGCACCTGACGCTGTCCGGTCGCGAGCGACTGCACATAGATGATCGGCTTCTTGTTCTCGAGCGAGACATAGGCGATGCGGCTGCCGTCGGGCGACCAGACCGGCGAGAGCAGCGGCTCGTTGGAGGTGACGATCGACTGCGGGTTGTAGCCGTCGGCATCGGCGACGAGCAGCTCGTAGTGGGCGCCCTGCTTGCCGATATACGCGATGCGCGTGCTGAACACGCCGACGTCTCCCGTGAGCTTCTCGTAGATGATGTCGGCGATCTGGTGCGCGGTCGTGCGGAACTGCACCGGGGTCACCACGTAGGAGAAGCCGGCAAGCTGCGTCTGTTTGACCACGTCGAGCAGAAAAAACCGGACTTCGACTTTGCCGTCGGTGCGCGGCGTCACGCCGCCGACCACGACCGCGTCGGCCCCGCGAGCGCTCCAATCGCCGAAGCGGACTTCCTCGGGTCGGGTCGGCCGCGGCGTGACCGCAGCTGGATCGATCAGCTTGAACAGGCCGCTGCGAGCGAGATCCGCGCCGACGATGCTGGTGAGCGGATACGGGTAGGTTGCCTCGCCCGCGAACGGAACGATCGCGATCGGCACCGTCGTCGCGCCGCCGCCGATGATCTCGATGGTGAGCTGTGCGCCTGCAGGGCCGGCGCAGAGCGCGCCAGCGAGCGCCACGATGCCGAGCAGCCGGTGCATTCGGCGGACCGCCGTGGTTGCTGCTCGGGTCATTGCGCCTTCACCATGTTCTCCAGTCCAAGCGCGACGCGCAGGCGCTCGCTCGCCCTGCCCGCCTCCTCCCGCGTCGGATACGGCCCGACGACCACCCGGAACAGGCCGTCGGCTTGGTGCACCTTCGCTTCGACGCCGAGGCCGCTAGTTTGGTTCGCCAGGTGGGCGATGAAAACCTGGGCATTGGCGTTGTTCGCGAAGGCGCCGAGCTGCACCACATAGCCGCTCGTCTCCTGCGCGACGGGTGCTGCCGGAGCGATGCTTGGAGCGCTCGCGACCGGCGGCAGCGGTTGCGCTGCGACGTTGACCGGTGCGCCTGAGGGCACGATGCTCTCGACCTCGACTTCCCCGCTACCCTTCTGCGCGATGCCGATGCGCCAGGCAGCCGCATACGACAGATCGATGATTCTGCCGGCGTGAAACGGGCCGCGATCGTTGACCCGGACCACGACGCTCTTGCCGTTGGCGAGATTGGTCACTCGCGCATAGGAGGGCAGCGGGAGCGTCGGATGCGCGGCGGTCATCGCGTACATGTCGTAGGTCTCTCCGGTCGATGTCTTCTGGTTGTGGAACTTGCGCCCGTACCACGAGGCGATCCCGCGCTCCTTGTACGGCCGCAGGCTCGTCGCCGGAACGTATTCGCGACCGAACACGGAGTACGGCCGGTTCGCGAAACGATTGAGCGGCTCGACGCGCGGCGTAGGCTCGGCGATCGCGTCGAGATTCGCGGGCGGATTCTCGCCCGGGCCGTCGTCCTTGTAATAGCCGCCGGGGCGTGAGGAAGATGGGGGTGCCGAAGCAGTCGCGGTTTCGGGCTTCGGCGGCGCGGGCGTACAACCGAGAAGAATCTGAACGACGCCGGCGATCAGGGCGCCTGCAGCAGCGCGGGCGCGGTTCCGACCCCCGTCGAGCGACGACATATGAGCGCGGATTATACTTCGCCCGCCCGCCGTCCACGTCCACTGGCGGCGGTCGCTACGTCTTCACGAGCTTGCGATTCGCCTGCACGCTCATAAGGATGCCCAATCCCACGAAGAGACTCACCAGGGCCGTTCCGCCGAAGGAGATCAGCGGCAGCGGCACGCCAACGATCGGCAGCAGGCCGCTCACCATCGCCATGTTCACGAAAGCGTAGGTGAAGAACATCAACGTTATCGAGCCGGCAACCAGGCGCGCGAACAGCGTGGACGCATTGGCCGTGATCACCAGCGCACGCCCGATGAGCAGTAGGTAGAGCACCAGCAGAACCGCGTTCCCGATGAGCCCGAACTCCTCGCCGAACACGGCGAAGATGAAATCGGTGTGCCGTTCGGGCAGGAAATCGAGATGCGTCTGGGTGCCGTTGAGCCAGCCCTTGCCGATCACACCCCCGGAGCCCAGAGCGATCGACGCCTGCGCGCTGTGGTAGCCGGCACCGAGCGGATCGCGCGACGGATCGAGAAAGGTGAGGATGCGCTCCTGGCGGTAGGCATGCAGGTGCGGCCACACGAGCGGCACGGCGGCGGCAGCCGCCACGCCGAGGGCAACGATGATCTTCCACGACAGCCCGGCGAGATACAGCACGTAGAACCCGCAGGCCCCGATCATGAGCGCCGTGCCGAGATCGGGCTCGCGCTCGATCAGCCACACCGGAGCGGCGATCAGCACGGCCGCGACGAGGAAGTCGCCCAGGTTGATCCGCGCCTCGCGCCTCTGGAAGTACCACGCGAGCATCAGCGGCAGCGCTATCTTCATGAGCTCCGAGGGCTGGATCCGCCCCACGCCGAGGTTGAGCCAGCGGCGCGCGCCGTTGACGACCGTTCCCCCGGCCGCCACCGCGACGAGCAGGAAGAATGAGATCACGTAGAGCGGCAGGGCGACGCGCGAGAGCTGCTGCGGCGAGATGTTGGCAACGACCCACATCAGGACCAGTGCCAGGCCGAGCGAGGCCGCCTGCCCCAGCACGCGGGCGATATTCTGCTCTGTGGCCGAGAAGAGCGTGACCAGCCCAACCCCGACCAACGCCAGGGCCGCGGCCATCAGCAGGCTGTCAACCGGCCGCGCGAGCCGTTCCCAGAGCTTGGCGAGCAAGGCAACGAGATTCGCCATCAGTCGCTCTCGTCGTCGCCTTCGCGAGCCGATTCCCCGGACCCGCCGCCCGGCGTCACGCCGAGCAGGTAGTAGTCGAAGACCGCGCGCGCGATCGGCGCCGCCGCCTGCGCGCCGAAGCCGCCGTTTTCGACCAGCACTGCCAGCGCAATCCTGGGCGACTCGGCCGGCGCGTAGGCGAGATACCAAGCGTGGTCACGCAGGCGCTCGTCCACGCGTCCGCTCTGATACTTCTCTCCTTCCTTGATTGAGAAGAGCTGTGCGGTTCCCGTCTTGCCTGCGGAAACGTACTTGGCGCCGACGAAGGCGCGAGCGCTGGTTCCTTCGCGCGGAACCCCGATCAGCGCATTCCTGATGACTGCGAGGTTCTCCGGCTTGACCGATAGACGGTGCGCAACCTCCGGCACGTATTCGCGCAGCTCACCCGTCCTCACGTTCTCGACGCTGTGCACGAGGTGCGGCCGGAAGCCGATCCCATCGTTGGCGATGGTAGCGATCGCCATCGCCTGCTGCATCGGCGTGAACGCGTTGTAACCTTGGCCGATGCCGGCCGAGATCGAGTCACCAAGATACCATTTTCGTTGCTCCTCGCGGTAATTCTTGCCGGAGAACCGCTGGCGCTTCCAATCGCGCGATGGCAGCACGCCCGGGAGCTCGCCTTCGATGTCAATGCCAGTCTCGGCGCCAAAGCCGAACTGCGCGAGAAAATCGTGCGTGACATCGATGTCGGTGTCGCCTGCGAGCATGTAGTAATAGGTGTCGCAGGAAACGATGATGGATTTGGTCATGTCCACGTAACCGTGCCCGCCCGGCTTGTCGTCACGGAAACGGTGCGCGCTTCCCGGGAGCTGGTAGAAACCGGGATCGAAGATCGCCTGAGTGGCCGTGCGCTTGCCCGAGGTGAGCGCTGAGAGCGCGAGAAACGGCTTGATCGTCGAGCCCGGCGGGTAGGCGCCGCGCAGCGGACGGTTGAGCAGTGGCTTGTCGGGCGAATTGTTGAGCGCGTCCCAGTTCGCCGGGTCGATGCCTTCGACAAAGAGGTTGGGATCGAATCCCGGCTTGGACACGAAGGCGAGCACTTCGCCAGTCGCCGGATCGAGCGCGACGAGCGCGCCGCGACGATCACCGAATGCCGCCTCCGCCGCCTGCTGCAGCTTGATGTCGAGCGACAGCCGCAGGTTGTTGCCCGAGATCGGCGCCGTGCGCGAGAGCGTGCGCACCGCGCGCCCGCCGGCGTCGACCTCGACCTCCTCGAAACCCGTCGTGCCGTGCAGTTCGCGCTCGTAGGAGAACTCGAGCCCGACCTTGCCGATATAGTCGGTACCCTTGTAGTTGGCGGTCTGCTCCCACTCGTCGATGCGCTCGACATCGCGATCGTTGATGCGCCCGATGTAGCCGATCACGTGCGATGCGATCTCCCCGAAAGGATATTGGCGGAAGAGCCGCGCCTTGATCTCCACACCGGGAAAGCGGTAGCGATTGACGGCGAAGCGTGCGACTTCCTCGTCCGTCAGCCGCGTGCGCAGCGGCAGGCTCTCGAAATTCTTGGTCTCCTCGAGAAGCCGTTTGAATCGCTTGCGGTCGCGCGGCTGGATCTCGACCACGTCGGACAGCTCGTCGATCGTCTGCTCGAGGTTCTTCACCCGCGAGGGAGTTACCTCGAGCGTGTAGGCGGAATAGCTCTGCGCGAGCACAACCCCGTTGCGGTCGGTGATCACGCCGCGATTCGGCGCGATGGGTACGATCGCGATGCGGTTGCTCTCGGCGAGCGTCTGAAAGTGCCGGTGCTCGACGACCTGCAAATAGAAAAAACGGGCGAACAGGCCGGCAAAGGCTACTACGATCAGCGCTGCGGCCACCGTGAGCCGGCGGTGGAAGTGAGCGAGCTCTCTTTCGGGATTCCTGAGCTCCGGGGCGACGAGCCCGAGCGAAGAGCGGCGGCGGGTGAAGAGGCGGCGCATGGGTTCGTCTCGCGCTCAGCGCTCCGCCGGCGACGGCGGGGGGCGCTGCGGCCACTGCAGCAGCACGGTGACCACCGGCCAGAGCAGTGCCCCCGTCAGCGGGCCCACTGCGTACGTCCAGCGCGGGAGCGACGCGCCGCTCACGAGGCGAATCACCAGAACCAGACCGGCGCAGAGCAGGAGTAACAGCGCGACCTGCGCTGCCTGCTGCCAGAGCGGAAAGCGCAGCACTCGCCGGCGGAAGTACTCGGCCGCGTAAGCAAGAACGGCGTAGGCGAGCGCATGCTGGCCGAGCACGGTCGCGTCGGCGACATCCATCAGGAGTCCGAGGCACCAGGCGATGCCCACGCTGATCAGCCGCGGCTCGCGGATGCACCAATAGAGCAGCACCAGCGCGAGGAAATCGGGCCTCACTGCCAGGGCGGCACCCGAAAGCGGCAGCAGGTTACCGAGGAAGCCGATGATCAGGGTGAGCACGACGAACCACGGCTTGACCGGGAGCAGGATCTCCTCGGGACGCGCGGGGGCGAATGCGGTGAGCTGCGGCATGCCTGGAGTCTCTAGCCCGCCCGTCGCCTGCCCTTGCCCTTGCGCGGCGTCGTCGCGTCGGCAGGCTCTTCGGGGCGCGGTGCGAGGGCCGCGGCCTGACCGAGGATCAGCACGAGCGAGCTTCGCTCCACGCCGGCGAGCGGCTGGCAGGTCACCCGCGCGAACATCTGACCGGTCTCGCGTTCGACCGAGACGACCTGCGCGACGGCGAGTCCGGGCGGGTAAGTGCCGTCGATGCCGGAGGTCACGAGACGATCCCCGGCTTTGATTTCTGCATTGGGCGAGAGGAAGCGCAGCTCCGGCAGGCGGCCGGTTCCGGCGCCGTACATTACCGAGCGCACACCGCTGCGCTCCACGCGCACCGGCACGGCGTGGTCCTTGTCGGTCACCAGCGTAACCTCCGACATCGACGGAAAGACGCGCGTCACCTGCCCGACGACGCCGACTTCGTCGATGACCGCTTCGCCGGGGAGCACGCCGGCGGCTTCGCCCTTGTCGACGAAGAGTTTCTGCGTAAACGGGTCGCGTCCGGAGTAGAGCACTTCCGCGGCGATCGCCGCCGGGCCGATGCGCTGCCCCGTCGCAAGCAACGCCCGCAGACGCTCATTCTCCTGCTCGAGCTGCGCGTATCCCTGCACGGCAGGGGCAGCCGTAAGCAACTGTTGTCGGAGCGCCGCATTGTCGATGCCGAGCTCGCGCTGCGAGGAGAAGTAGGTCCCGATATAGGCGAGCGCTTCGCCAGGGAGTTGCAGCGCACGCTGCACGGGATAGAGAACGGTCGCCACGACCTGGCGGATGCTCTCCAGGTAGCGGAAGTGCGTGTCGGCGAACACCAGCGCGAGGGAGAGCAAGCCAAAGAAAGCGAGCCGCGCGAGCGGCGACGGCCCCCGATGGAAGAACGGAGGCGGCTCAACGGAGATGTGGCGCACCAGGGGACGGCCCCCGCCTCACGCTCTCAGTCGGACGTGAAGATCGTCGACAGCTTGTCCATGTTCTCGAGCGCCTTGCCGCAGCCGCGCACGACGCAGGTGAGCGGATCGTCGGCGACCACGACGGGCAGGCCCGTTTCCTCCATCAGCAGCCGGTCGACGTCGCGCAGGAGCGCGCCACCGCCGGTGAGCACCATGCCACGCTCGGCGATGTCCGCTCCGAGCTCCGGCGGCGTGCGCTCCAGCGCGCTCTTCACCGCCGACACGATGCTGTTCAGCGGGTCGGTGAGCGCCTCGAGGATCTCGTTCGAGGACACCGTGAAGCTGCGCGGGATGCCTTCGGCAAGGTTGCGGCCCTTGACCTCCATCTCCTTCACTTCGGAGCCGGGAAATGCGGAGCCGATCGTGGTCTTGATCTGCTCGGCTGTAGTCTCGCCGATGAGCATGCCGTAATTGCGGCGTATGTAGTTGACGATCGCCTCGTCGAACTTGTCGCCGCCGACGCGCACGCTGCCCGAATACACCATGCCGCCCAGCGAGATCACACCGACCTCAGTCGTCCCGCCTCCGATGTCGACCACCATCGAGCCGGTCGCTTCCGAGATCGGCAGATCGGCGCCGATCGCGGCTGCCATCGGCTCCTCGATGAGGTAAACCTTCGACGCACCTGCACCGAGCGCGGATTCGCGGATCGCTCGGCGCTCGACCTGCGTGGACCCGCAGGGTACACAGATGATGATGCGCGGACTCGGGCTGAACAACTTCGAGTCGAGCACCTTCTTGATAAACTGCTTGAGCATCTGCTCGGTCACGGTGAAGTCGGCGATGACGCCGTCCTTCATCGGGCGGATGGCGGTGATGTTGCCCGGCGTGCGGCCGAGCATCTGCTTCGCCGCGAGGCCCACCTCCTGGATCACGCGCTTGCCGTTGGGTCCGCCGTCCTGGCGGATCGACACGACCGAGGGCTCGTTCAGCACGATGCCCTTGCCGCGAACATAAATAAGCGTATTGGCCGTCCCAAGATCGATCGCGAGATCGCTCGAGAAATAGCCCTTGAAGAGTTCGAACATGGATCCTTCGGTTACGACAGCGCCCCGAGCGCGGCCGCAGTCGTAAAGCACCGGGCGCGAGGGGCCGGACAATCCAAATATGATAACCTAATATGCTTCGCCTCTAAACCGTTTCTGCCTCGAAAACGGGCGAAGACTCCCGAAAATGGCACTTTCCGTCGACGACGTCCGGCGCATCGCCTACCTCGCTCGCATCGAAATCACGCCCGGCGAGGCAGCGGAGGTGCAGCGCAAGCTCGAGCGCATCTTCGAGTTGATCAACGAGATGCGCGCGGTGGACACCAGCGGAATAGTGCCGATGTCGCACGCCCAGGAGGTGTCGTTGCCGCTGCGCGAGGATCGCGTGACCGAGGCCGACCGTCACGAGCTCTTCCAGAGCGTCGCGCCGGCGGTGCACGACGGGCTGTACCTGGTGCCCAAAGTCATCGAGTGAGTCAGGAAGCGCTGTCTGCGGCGTCGCTGGCCGAGCTTGCGCGCGAGCTCGCCGCGAAGCGCATCTCGAGCCTGGAGCTCACCCGAGGCGTGCTCGAGCGGCTCGACGCGCTCAACCCTGCGCTGAATGCCTTCGTGACGGTCGATCCCGAGCGGGCGCTCGCCGAGGCCCGCGCCGCCGACGCCCGCATAGCGGCCGGCGCCGGCGGCCCGCTCACGGGGATTCCGGTCGCACACAAGGACGTTCTGATGACTGCCGGCCTCAGGACGACCTGCGGCTCCCGCATGCTCGCCGATTTTGTCGCGCCCTACAGCGCGTTCGTCGTGGAACGGCTCGCCCAGGCCGGCATGGTGCTGGTGGGCAAGACCAACCTGGACGAGTTCGCGATGGGCTCGTCGAGCGAGACCTCGCACTTCGGTCCGGTGAAAAACCCGTGGGACCTCGCCTGCGTGCCGGGTGGCAGCTCGGGCGGCTCCGCCGCCGCGGTGGCGGCGCGGATCATTCCCGCTGCGACGGGCACCGACACCGGGGGTTCGATTCGCCAGCCCGCGGCGCTAACCGGCGTCTGCGGGCTCAAGCCGACCTATGGCCTTTGCTCACGCTACGGGCTGGTCGCCTTCGCCTCGAGCCTCGATCACCCGGGACCTTTCGCGCGCAGCGCCTGGGACTGCGCGCTGCTGCTCAATGCGATGGCCGCGCACGACGCGCGCGACTCCACCTCGATCCTCCGCGAACCCGAGGACTACACGCGACTGCTCGCCGAGGCGCGCGGCGCGCGGCCGCTGTCCGGCGTGAGGATTGGCCTGCCGCGCGAATACTTCGGCGAGGGCGTCGACGTGGAGGTCGCGGCCGCGATCGACGCGGCCGTCGCAGAGCTGCGCCGGCTTGGCGCCGCAACGGTTGAGCTCGAGCTTCCCGCAGTCAAGCACTCGGTCCCCGTGTATTACGTGATCGCCCCGGCCGAAGCCTCTTCGAACCTTTCGCGCTTCGACGGCGTGCGCTACGGGCATCGAGCGGCGAGCTATGCGGATCTCACCGACATGTACCGCAAGACGCGCGCCGAGGGCTTCGGCGCCGAGGTCAAGCGCCGGATACTCGTCGGGACCTACGTTCTCTCGCACGGCTACTACGACGCGTACTATCTCAAGGCGCAGCAGGTGCGCCGGCTGATTGCCGAGGAGTTCGCGCGCGGATTCGAACGCTGCGACGTCGTCCTCGGTCCGGTCGCGCCGACCGCTGCCTTCAAGCTCGGCGCGAAGGTCGACGACCCGGTGCAGATGTATCTGAACGACATTTTCACCATCGCGGCGAATCTCACCGGCGTGCCGGCGCTCTCGGTGCCGTGCGGCTTCACCCGCGCGGGACTGCCGATCGGCTTGCACCTGCAGGCGCAGCACTTCGCCGAAGCGCGGCTTCTCGACGTGGCACACCGCTATCAGCAGGCCACCGACTGGCACACGCGCATGCCGGCGCTGCCGGGATGCAGAGCTCCATGAAGTGGGAAGTCGTCATCGGCCTGGAGACGCACGCCCAGCTCTCCACCGCCTCGAAGATCTTCTCGGGTGCGCCGACGGCGTTTGGCGCGGCGCCGAACACGCAGGCTTCCGCCGTCGACATCGCGTTGCCCGGCGTGTTGCCGGTGTTGAACATGGGGGCGGTCGAGCGCGCGATCCGCTTCGGACTCGCCGTGGGTGGCACGATCAACCAGCGCAGCGTCTTTGCGCGCAAGAACTACTTCTATCCTGATCTTCCCAAGGGCTACCAGATCTCTCAGTACGAGATTCCGGTCGTGCAGGGCGGCGCGGTCCGCATCGTCTCACCGACGCGAGGCGAGGTCGACGTCCGGCTTACCCGCGCCCACCTCGAGGAGGACGCCGGCAAGTCGTTGCACGAAGGCCTCGGCATCGCGAACCGCGAACTCTCCGGCATCGATCTGAACCGCGCCGGAACGCCGCTCCTCGAAATCGTATCCGAGCCCGACATGCGCAGTCCTGATGAAGCCGTAACCTATGTGCGGACGCTGCACACGCTCGTCAAGCGCATCGCCATCTGCGACGGCAACATGCAGGAGGGGAGCTTCCGCTTCGACGCCAACGTCTCCGTGCGGCCGGCCGGCGAGTCCAAGCTCGGAACGCGTTGCGAGATCAAGAACCTCAACAGCTTCCGCTTCCTGCACCAGGCGATCGAGTTCGAGGTGCGCCGCCAGATCGAGCTGATCGAAGACGGCGGCACGATCGTGCAGGAGACGCGGCTCTACGACGCGGAGCGCAACGAGACGCGCTCGATGCGCCGCAAGGAAGATGCACAGGACTATCGCTACTTTCCTGATCCCGATTTGCCACCGTTGGTCATCGACCCGGCGTGGATCGACCGCGTGCGTGCAGCCCTGCCGGAGCTTCCCGAAGCGGTGCGGCAGCGCTATGTGGGTTGTGGGCTTTCGCCGGCGGACGCGGCGAGCATTTCGGCGTCAGACACGATGTCCTCGGTTTTCGAGGGCGCGCTCGGCGCTGGCGCGAACGCAAGAACCGCGGCGAACTGGGTGCGCGGCGAGTTCGCCGCCGCGCTGAATCGCCAGGAGGGCGATGAGCCTGAGCCCCGGGTAACGGGCGAGCAGTTGGGCCGGCTGATCCGGCGCATCGACGAAGGCAGCATCTCAAACAAGATCGCCAAGGAGGTCTTCGATGCGATGTGGGCCGGCGAAGCCAAGGGTCCGAATGCGGCCGATGCAATCATCGAGAAGCGCGGCCTGAAGCAGATCTCGGACGCTGCGGCGATCGAGAAGATCGTCGATGAGGTGATCGTCGCGAACGCGGCTACGGTCGCCGAGTACAGGGCCGGCAAGGAAAAGGCCTTTAACGCGCTGGTCGGCAAAGTCATGGCAGCCACTCAGGGCAAGGCCAACCCGGCGCAGGTGAACGCGATCCTGAAGAAGAAGCTCGCCGGTTAGCGCGCAGCGGCCGCGATATTGGCGCTCGCCGTCCGCGGCCTCCCTGAGCCGCCGGTGAGTCTCGCCGTCGCGCGTCGGCCGCCTCTCGAAGTCCTACTGCATCAGCGGCTTGTAGCGCAGGCGATGGGGTCGGGCGCCTTCCTCGCCAAGACGCCGCCTCTTGTCTGCTTCGTAGTCCTGGTAGTTGCCCTCGATGAAAACCCATTTCGAGTCGTCTTCGGCAGCGAGGATGTGAGTCGCGATGCGATCGAGGAACCAGCGGTCGTGCGAGATGACGAGCACGCTGCCCGCGAATTCCGTGAGCGCCTCCTCGAGCGCGCGCAGCGTCTCCACGTCGAGATCGTTCGACGGCTCGTCGAGCAGCAGCACGTTGCCGCCCTCGAGCAGCGTGGCGGCGAGGTGCAGCCGGCCGCGCTCGCCGCCGGAGAGCGCGCCGACGTTCTTCTGCTGGTCCGGGCCCTTGAAGTTGAAGCGGCCCAGATACGCGCGCGAGGGCATCTCGAATTTGCCCACGGTAATGATGTCCTGCCCGCCGGAGATCGCCTCCCAGGCCGTCTTGTCGTTGGGCAAAGCTTCGCGAGTCTGGTCGACCACCGCGAGCTTGACCGTCGGCCCGATCCGGATCTCGCCGCGGTCCGGCTTCTCCCTGCCCGTGATCATGCGGAAGAGCGTCGTCTTCCCGGCGCCGTTCGGGCCGATGACGCCAACGATCGCGCCGGGCGGGATCGAGAACGAAAGATCGTCGATCAGCAGCCGCTCGCCGTAACCCTTGCTCACATTCTTGAACTCGATCACGGCATCGCCGAGCCGGTCCGCCACCGGAATGAAGATCTCCTGGGTCTCGTTGCGCTGCTGGTGCTCGTAGGAGGAGAGCTCCTCGAAGCGCGCGATGCGCGCCTTGCTCTTCGCCTGCCTGGCCTTGGCGTTCGAGCGCACCCACTCGAGCTCCTTGTGGATGGTCTTGATGCGCGCCGCCTCCTGCTTCGCCTCGATCGCGAGCCGTTCTTCCTTCTGCTCCAGCCACGAGCTGTAGTTGCCCTTCCATGGAATGCCGTAGCCGCGGTCGAGCTCGAGGATCCATTCGGCCGCGTTGTCGAGGAAGTAACGGTCATGGGTGACCGCGATCACCGTGCCGGGGAATTTCTGCAGGAATTGCTCGAGCCAGCCCACGCTCTCTGCGTCGAGGTGGTTGGTGGGCTCATCGAGCAGCAGCATGTCGGGCTTCGACAGGAGCAGGCGGCATAGCGCGACACGCCGCTTCTCGCCGCCGGAGAGTTTGGCGATCTTCGCGTCCCATGGCGGGAGCCCCAGCGCATCGGCGGCAATCTCCATCTGCACGTTGGTGTCCGCGCCAGCGGCCGCGATGATCGCCTCGTACTTTGCCTGCTCGGCCGAGAGCTTGTCGAAGTCCGCGTCGGGCTCCGCGTAGGCGGCGTAGATCTCGTCGAGCTTGGCCTTCGCCTCGAGTACCTCACCCATCCCCTCCTCGACCGCTTCGCGCACGGTCTTGTCCGGGTCGAGCGTGGGCTCCTGCGGCAGGAAGCCGATGCGCATGTTGGGCATCGGAACCGCTTCGCCCTCGTACTCGCGATCCTCGCCCGCCATGATTCTTAGCAGGCTCGACTTGCCTGCGCCGTTTAAGCCGAGCACGCCGATCTTCGCGCCGGGGAAAAACGACAGCGAGATGTCCTTCAGGATCACTCGCTTCGGGGGCACGATCTTGCCCACCCGGTTCATGGTGTAGACGTATTGCGCCATGGCTTTGTTGAGCGCCTGCTTTGGGCGCGCGACCTGTGCCGGCGTCGCGCGGGCACCCGCTACTTCTTCGTCGTGCCGGTAGCCTGGCCCTTCGTCGCCGGTCCGGGGTTTTGCGTTGCGACGGCTGAGTTCGCCGCAGCCCTCCGCGCCTGGTCGGAATATATCTCCTCCCAGCGCGCTTTGTCAGCATCGTACTTGGCAGTAACAGCGACGATCTCGTCGCTTTTCTGCTTGATAAGCGCGGTCTCGCGCGTGAGCTCGACGTCAACCGTGTTGATTTCGCGCTCGACGTCGGGTGGCACGCGGTTGTTGCCGAAACTCGCCCGTGTCTTTTTGAGTTCTCCCATGCGGCGCGTCAGGTCAGCGCTATAGGCCTGCGCGGACTTGATCTGCGCATCGAGCGTGTCGACGGCGCGCTTCTTCGCCGCATCGATCTCTGCCTCGGTCGTATAGGACTGCATGAGGGCTCGATCTCTCCGGGTCTGCTCCTCCTGCGCCTTGGCCCGCGCTCGCTGCGCCTCATCGGCCGCTTCCTTGGCCTTGAGCTGCTCGGGTGTCAGCGCCGGCTCGATCTTTTTCACCGGGCGGCCCTGCTTGTCGAGCACCGTAGCACTCTTGCCAACGACCTCGGGAGGAACCTTGTCGCTGTAATGCACGACTCCCTGGTCGTCGACCCATTTGTAAGTCGTCGCGGGGGACGGGCCGGCCGCCCGCGCCGCGCCAGCACCACACATGGCGACGATGGCGCCCAGGAGCGCGATCGTTCCCATTCCGCCTGCGCTTGCTTGTCTCATTCGAACTCCCCGCCGACTACCGTCCGCCTTGGTCACGCTGCGGCGCCGTATTGTTCCCGATACGCCCGCACTGCCGCAGCCTCCTGCCCGAGGTCCGGGCGCCCGCCGAGGAACGTGAGCAGATCCTCGAGGTTCGCGATGGCGATCACCGGTATCCCAAACGCCTCCGACAGCTCTCGCACCGCCGAGCGCTCGCCGCGGCCGCGCTCCATCCGGTCGAACGCAATCAGCACGCCAGCCGGCTCGGCACCCTCGCGACGGATCAGCTCGATCGATTCGCGCTTCGCCCCGCCGTCCGTGATCACGTCGTCGACGATCAGCACCCGCCCCTTGAGCGGAGCGCCGACGATCAGGCCTCCTTCGCCATGGTCCTTCGGCTCCTTGCGATTGAAGGCGTACGGCAGATTGTGCCCCTTTTCGGCCAAGGCAACAGCCATCGCCGCTGCCAGCGTGATGCCCTTGTATGCCGGGCCAAACAGCTGGTCGCAGGCGATGCCGGAAACGAGATAGGCCTGAGCGTAGAACTGGCCGAGCCGACGCAGGCTCTCGCCGTCGTTGAACAGCCCCGCGTTGAAGAAGTAAGGTGTCTGCCGCCCCGCTTTGGTTACGAATTGCCCGAAACGAAGCACGTCACGTGCCAGAGCGAAGGCGAGAAAGTCCTGGCGGAAGCTTTTCATCGGGGAATTCTAACCCGGGCTATCCGCTACACTGCCGGCTCCCCGTTTTGCCTCGCATCGGCCGTCGCTGCTCGCATGCGCGTCATCACACTGAACGTCAACGGCATCCGGTCGGCCGAGCGCAAGGGCTTCGCCCGCTGGCTCGCTCGCGTGGAGCCGTGGGATGTCGTCTGCGTGCAGGAGATCAAGGCGCAGCTCGCAGACATCCCGAGCGCATTGCGGGCGCCGCGGGGATCGCATGCATTCTTCCTCGCGGCCGAGCGCAAGGGCTACGCGGGGGTGGGCCTCTATGCCAAGCAACGTCCCGCGGTCGCGACCGGCTTCGGCTGCGCCGAGTTCGACTGCGAAGGCCGCTACCTCGAGGCCCGATTTGGGCCGCTCGCGATCGCCAGCGTCTATCTGCCTTCCGGATCGGCCGGCGCGCACCGGCAGGCGTCCAAGTTCCGCTTTCTGGGGGCGTTTCTGCCGCACCTGCTGAAGCTGCGCCGCGCCAAACGCGAAATCATCCTCTGCGGCGACTGGAACATCGCGCACCAGCCGATCGACCTCAAGAACTGGCGCAGCAACCAGAAGCATTCGGGGTTCCTGCCGGAAGAGCGCGCGTGGCTGACGAAGGTCTTCGAGGAGATCGGTTTCGTCGACGTGTTTCGCACGCTCAACAAGGAGCCCGAACAGTACACGTGGTGGTCGAATCGCGGTCAGGCGTGGAAGAAGAACGTCGGTTGGCGCATCGACTACCAGATCGCGACACCGGGCATCGCCGCCACGGCGAAAGCAGTCTCGATCTACAAGAATCGGCGTTTCTCGGATCACGCTCCGCTCATTGTCGACTACGACTATCGGCTTTCCCTGATGCATCCGCGCAACAAAAGCTGAACGGCGCATCGCCGCCGGGCGGCGTTTTCTAGTGGCGCCTCAACGCTTTGTCCTAAGATCGCGATGAAACTCGCCGGCGCGGGGACGGTTGTCGGCTGCGGGGCCCGCGCGAAAGGATAACGATAAGGTTGGCGAAGAGGTTGATGGCCCCAGGGAGCGCCAGGCCGCGTGTGGCTGCGCGGCTGCTGCTCGTCGCTTGGACCTGTCTGCTGGCCGTGGTTGCGCGAGCAGATCTCATCGTCCCCGCAAACTCGCAGACAAACCTCAACAGCGGGATTGCGGACCTCTCCTGCACCGACGTCGTGGTCGCCGGGACGCTCAACGTGGATGCCGGCGCGCTGAAGAACGTGCGCAACTTCACTATCCAGCCGGGCGGCGTCGTCAACGGCGGCTCGGGAGTGATCGAGGTCGGCGGCGACTGGAGCAACAGCGGGAGCTTCGTCGCCGGGACGAACACCGTGAATTTCCGCGAGCTCTGCGGGGCGGGCCCGGCGACGATCAGCGGAAATACGACGTTCTC
This sequence comes from Casimicrobiaceae bacterium, assembly GCA_035499135.1. Lineage (GTDB taxonomy): Bacteria > Pseudomonadota > Gammaproteobacteria > Burkholderiales > Casimicrobiaceae > PALSA-1003. Next base: position 27,893 of record DATJZM010000158.1, read on the forward strand.
CGCCGTGAGCTTCGTGTCCGCGATCGGCAGGACCTACATCTTCACCGTCGGCTCGACGCAAACGATCACGTCGGTGCTCCAGATCGCGGGCACGCAGGCGAATCCCATCCAGTTCAGGAGCTCGTCGTCCGGGCAGGTCGCTTTCATCAACCTGCTTACCGGCGGAACGCAGCAGATCCAGCACGTCGGCGTGACCGATGTCTGGGCCACGGGTCAGTGGCTCGCGCCCTTCGAGCACAACGAGGGCGGCGGCGGCAACGCGCACCGCTGGTTCGGAACTCCGAACGGTGGCGGCGCGGGAACGACAGCTGCGATCCCAACGCTCGATTACGGGGCGCTGGCAGTGCTGGCGGCATCGCTCGCCTTGGCGGGCGCATGGCTCGCCAGGCGACGCACCCGGCTTAGCCCCAGAAGGACCCGAGCACTCGACGCGCGCTCGCGCGGCGCGCAGGAGAAGGACGCATCATGAGCACAAGACGCTTCAGACAACGCCCGCTTGCCATCGCTCTCGCGGCGACGTTGGCCCTCGGGAGCCAGCGCGTGCTTGCTGCCGACGTCGAGGTAAGAACACCTCCGGGTGGCGGGTTCGCCGTTAGGGACAACGGGGGAACCAACCTGCGTCTATTCGTCGACGGAACGTCCGGGCAAGTGACGATTCCGTTCCTTACCAGCGCGCCGACGCAACCAAGCTTCGTCTGCTTCCAGACCGCCACTGGGTTGCTCGGGCAATGCGCTTCCGGCGCTGGCGCGACCGGTGCGACCGGCGCCACGGGCGCGACCGGTGCGACCGGCGCCACGGGTGCAGGGTCGACCGGCGCCGCGGGCGCTACCGGCCCCACGGGAGCCACCGGCGCCGGCGTAACGGGCGCAACAGGCGCCCAGGGCCCGACGGGAATTGCGGGTGCTACCGGCTCGACCGGCACGGCGGGTGCGACAGGGACGCAAGGGACCACGGGCACCACCGGTGCACAAGGTACGACAGGTTCCGCCGGTCCGCAGGGCATCCCCGGTGTCCCGGGAAGCACCGGCGCCACAGGCTCGAGCGGCAACACGGTCCTCAGCGGCGCGACTGCTCCGTCGGGCGGCATCGGCGTCGATGGTGACTTCTACATCGATACGAGCACCGACCAGATCTACGGCCCAAAGACCGGGGGTGCGTGGGGCTCACCCACAGCGCTTCTCGGCGCAACCGGAGCGACCGGAACTCAGGGCGCCACCGGCACTCAAGGCGCGACCGGTTCGACCGGAGCTACCGGCACTCAGGGCGCGACCGGTTCTACGGGCGCGCAAGGCACAACGGGATCGACCGGTGCACAGGGCACGACAGGCGCCACCGGCGCGCAAGGCACAACGGGATCAACCGGTGCACAGGGCACGACAGGCGCCCAAGGCTCGACCGGCGTTACAGGCGCGCAGGGTGTGACGGGATCCACCGGTGCCCAAGGCGCAACCGGCACGACAGGCGCGCAAGGCACCACGGGATCGACCGGTGTCACGGGCGCCCAAGGCTCCACAGGTGCACAGGGCACAACGGGTTCAACGGGCGCCCAAGGGTCGACCGGCGCCACAGGAGCAACCGGAGCGACAGGAAGCGCGGGTGTCACGGGCGCGACGGGCGCCGGAGTCACGGGCGCAACCGGAGCGACGGGCGCAGGCGTGGCGGGCGCAACGGGTGCGACAGGCGCGACGGGCGCAGGCGTGGCCGGCGCAACGGGTGCGACAGGCGCGACGGGCGCAGGCGTGGCCGGCGCAACGGGTGCGACAGGCGCGACGGGCGCGGTGAGTACTTATGTGAAGAACTTTCCGATGGCAGGGTGCTACAGCGCGACAGCCGGACCGGTTTGGGACCTTCCGGTAAGCAATCCGGCGACGCCCACGTGTGTCACTGGCTCGAACGTTCAAAAAGGCGTTCTGAACTTCACCAGTGGTTCATCGGCGCAAATGTCGTTCTTGCTTCCGCCGACGTTGACGGGAAGCGCGGACGTGAGCTTGGTCTGGTCCAGTCCGCAGACCTCGGCAACGGGAACGTGGACGTTGACAGCCGTATGCACGATCGCGAATGGCACGACGACGGACGATCCCGCCTACGTGCCATTTTGGTCACCCGCTCAGGACACATCGCCAGCCGTTGCGAACCGCCTTCAGACCACTTCGGGAGCCTCCATTGTTTACCCCGCAGGCTGCGCAGCGGGGACCTATATGCACCTGAAGCTGTCTTGGACCGCAGGCAGCGCGTCCAGCTTCAACGCTGATACGTTGCAAATCATCTTGCGTCCATAGAAAACTCCGTCTCGAAATGGAAGCACGTGAGATATCTGATCCGATGTGGGCTTAGCGTATGGAGGAATACGATGCGCCTTATTACTTTCGTGCGCACAGGCATCGTCGTTGCGATGTTTGGCTCGACCGTCGCGAATGCGATGGGATGCTTAGGGACTGCGTGCAAGGAGGTTGTCTTCTCTTTCAATAACGGGTGTTACGAAGTAACGAACCTGAGCAACAAGAGAGTGAGCGTCACCATTGGCGCTGTTTCGTTCACTGTGGAGAGTGGAAAAACGCGTACCGTCGCCGGACTCGATAATCGTTGCGTCGCGACCTTTCCGAGCATCCCCAACGCAAACTACGAACAGACTTGATCGCCTCTGGCGCACAACGCACAACTGGGGACACATCGGCGCCAAGAACAGGCGAAGACAGGGCTGCATTGAAATACGATCGAGCAGCAGAAAAACTGCGTTCGCCATTCGGAACGGTCGCGCTGTTCCTGGCGGGCTTGTTGATTCCCGCCGTCGCGCATGCGGTGACGTACGCCTTTGGCCCAGTTACGTTCGCGTGGATCGATCCGAGCAGTCATACCGTAGTGAGGGCCTCGAGCGCGCCTATTGCGTTCCGCAGCCTCGCTGGCTGTGGGACGGCCGTACCGATTATTGATGACACGATTAGTGATCCGATACCGCTGGGGTTCAACTTTCAGTTCGCCGGTATCCTTGTCGACAGCGTGCGCGTAATGAGCAACGGTCGGCTTCAGTTCCTCAATCAAAACCCGGCAAATGGCGCTGTCTTTGACAACGTCGCTTGCGGGTTCGGCACGCCCGATCAGTTTCCGCTTCCGAACGCGAGCATTCCTTACACCATGAAGCTGTATGGTGCGGACGTTGATCCGACCAACATCGAAGACGCTCCCACGTATGCAACCAGGTGCAGCCTTACCGGCGCCGGTACTGGCACCTTCGGCTCCCTTTCCTGCTATGTCAGCTTTGCGACGATTGGCAGCTCGCCAAACCTGCAGTTCGTTGTGACTTACAACAACGTGCCTGCATGGACGCAGGGGAATACGCCGCAGGGCAACTTCCAGTTGCAGGCGATCGTGCGGCAAGACGGGACCTTCATCTACCAGTACGGCCAGAATACGTCGGTGCCGTCCGCAGAAATCGGCTGGCAGGCGGACCCGAATGCCGGCGACTATGCCATCCCTAACCTTGGAGCACTTCCCCCGCAGAATTTTGCTGTCGAATTCTACATTCCCGCGCCGACGAGCGTGGCGGCGTCCGGCGGCACGCCGCAGTCGACCCTGATCAATACGGGGTTTGCGAACCCGCTGCAAGTGACGGTGAGGGACCAGTTGAACAACCCGATGGCTGGGGTGACGGTCACCTTTGCGGCGCCCGGCAGCGGGGCGAGCGCGACGCTGTCGGCGGGAAGCGCCGTCACCAACGGTAGCGGCGTGGCGAGCGTGACGGCGACAGCAAACGCCACGGCAGGCAGCTATAGCGTTATGGCGAGTGTGGTGGGGGTGCTGACGCCGGCGACATTCAATCTAACCAACACGACCCTGTTGAATTTCTTTCGCCGTCGCGTTGACTGAGGAAGAGGGCGCCGGGCATGAGCGCAAGACGCTTCAGACAACGTCCGCTTGCTATCGCTCTCGCGGCGACCTTGGCCTTCGGGAGCCAGCGCGTGCTCGCCGCCGACGTCGAGATCCGAACGCCTCCAGGCGGCGGGTTCGCCGTCAAGGACAACGGGGGAGCGAACCTCCGTCTGTTCGTCGACGGAACCTCGGGGCAGGTGACCATTCCGTTCCTCACCACTGCTCCGACGCAACCAAGCTTCGTCTGCTTCCAGACGGCCACCGGGCTGCTCGGGCAATGCGCTTCCGTCGCTGGCGCGACAGGGGCAACCGGCGCCGCCGGTGCCACAGGCGCCACCGGTGCGACCGGCGCAACAGGTCCGGCGGGCGGAGGTTCGACAGGCGCAACGGGTCCGACCGGAGCCACCGGTGTCGGCGTAACCGGTGCCACTGGAGCGGCAGGCGCAACAGGCGCCCAGGGCCCGACGGGAATTGCAGGTGCCACCGGCTCGATCGGCGCGGCCGGTTCGACAGGAGCGCAAGGATTCACGGGTGCCACCGGCGCGCAGGGTACGACCGGTTCCGCCGGTCCGCAGGGCATCCCCGGTATCGCCGGCAATACCGGCGCCACCGGCTCGAGCGGCAACGCCGTTCTCAGCGGCGCGACCGCTCCGTCGGGCGGCATCGGCGTCGACGGCGACTTCTACATCGATACGAGTACCGACCAGATCTACGGGCCGAAGACCGGCGGCGCGTGGGGCTCACCGACTGCGCTTCTCGGCGCAACTGGAGCGACCGGAGCTCAAGGCGCCACGGGTGCCCAAGGCGCCACTGGCACTCAAGGCGCGACGGGCGCCACCGGCACTCAAGGGGCAACTGGTTCCACCGGGGCACAAGGCACGACTGGCTCGACCGGTGCAACAGGCACGCAAGGCGTGACGGGAGCCACGGGCGCCCAAGGTATTGCCGGTGCGACGGGAGCTCAGGGCATAACAGGTGCCACAGGCGCGCAAGGCGTGACGGGTTCCACCGGCACCACCGGCGTGCAAGGGGCTACCGGCTCCACCGGAGCCCAGGGCTCTACCGGCTCCACCGGATCGGCCGGGGCCACCGGCGCACAGGGTTCCACCGGCGGGACCGGTGCAACGGGCGTTGGTGCCACAGGAGCAACCGGAGCGACAGGGAGCGCGGGTATCACGGGCGCGACGGGCGCGACTGGGGCGGGGGTAGCGGGCGCCACCGGCGAGACCGGTTCGGCGGGCGCCACCGGGGCGACAGGCTCGGCTGGTGCAACCGGTGCGACAGGCGCGACAGGCGTCGGCAGCGCTGGTCCCGCCGGCGCGACGGGCGCGACCGGGGCCATAGGTGCGACGGGCGCAACGGGCGCGGGAGCGACGGGCGCCACGGGTGCCACCGGACCAACCGGCAGTGGCCACGTCGTGACTTTCATTGGCACGTCCGTGAGCTCGGGCCAATGTCTCCACAACGCAATTTTCGGAACGGGCAGCGGAGCCTGTTCGGCGGCGATACCGGTCAACACTTACAGCGTCAATGCTTTCGTGGAAGGGCCGGTGCCTTCGGGCGGTGGGACGGTCACTTACCTGCAGGCCGTGGTCGACACAGCGCCCGGCGTAGGTAACGGCCACACGATCGACGTCATGGACAACACGACGGGCGCTGTGTTGCTCTCGTGTCCGATCGCCGGCACGAACGTGTTCTGCATCAACACAGGTTCCGTGTCCGTAACCGCGGGAGACTACTTGCAGGTGCGGATGACGAACACGGGCAGCAGTTCCAACACGCACGACTTCCGTGTAACGTTCCGCTACTAGGACAACGGCCCTCGCCCCGAGCGGGGAGAGGGCCGCGCGGGATTTGCTAATCTCTCGCGCATGCCTGCCTGCCCGATTTGCAGGGTCACCGCCGGTGCGCGCTTTCGCGACAGTCCCTACTGGACCTGTCCCGCTTGCGACTGCTGGTTCCAGTCGCCGCTCCCGTCCAAGGTCTACGAGGCAGCGCACGAGAAGGATGCCCACGGTGGCTCCGCCGGGCATCTCATGTCGGACCACGACAAGGCGGTGAATCGCGCTCTCGCCGAGCAATTGTTCGCGACCTGCCTGCGAAGCATCCCCGCCCGCACGCTCGACGTCGGGTCGAAGTATCCATACCTGGCGCACTGCCTGCGCGATCTCGGCTGCGAAGCGTTCGGCATGGACAACATCGAGATCGTTCCCGAGTACGCGCGTGCTCTGGAAGTGCCGATGCTGATGGCGGACTTCGAGGCGATCACCGAGGCCCAGATTCGCGAGTGGACAGCGACCGAGCGCTTCGCGCTCATTACCCTCGTCCACGTGTTCGAGCACATGTACGATCCTCTCGCCGCGCTCGCGAAGCTGCGCCGGCTCGTCGCCGATGACGGTCACGTGTTCATCCGGCTGCCTGACCACGGCGTAACCGGCTTCGAGCGCGATCTCACTGCCGGTCACTACACGATCCACCCGTACTTTCACGCGCTGCCGAGCGTGCTGGAGCTGCTCGTTCAGGGCCGCGATCTTTTCGCAGTCGAATCCACTTCGACGCTGGACGGCGCAGGGCAACGCGACGTCGTGTTGCGGCCGCTCGCGCGCAAGCCGGTCATCCTGGCCGGGCTCATCGTGAAGAACGAGGAACGCGACTTGCCGCGCTGCCTCGTTTCGATCGAGTCGACGGTCGACGGCGTCGTAGTCGTCGACACGGGCTCGACCGATCGGACACTCGCGGTCGCGCAGAGCACGATCGACAAGCCGGTATACGCGCGGACCTACACCGACGCGTCGCGCCAGGATGCGAGCGGCGACTGGAAGCTGTGGGACTTCGGCAAGGCGCGCAACGTATTCGTCGAGGAAATCGAGCGACGGGGTGCCGACTGGGCGCTGTGGATGGACGCCGATGACGAGTTGGTCACGCCGGCGAACCTCCGCCGCGCGGTCTACTGGGACGCCTTCGACGTCTACGGCGTGCAGATCGACAGCGGCGGTCAGCGCTGGGTGCACCACCGCCTCTGGAAAACCGGGCGCGGCATCCGTTTCGAGGGCCGCTGCCACGAATACCCGACGCTCGGCGGGCATCGGGCGCTCATCCTCACCGACAGCGTGATCCGCCATGACGCGGCGCCCGGCGCGGGCGAGAGCGCCAACGCGCGCAACCTGCGTATTCTCAGCGAAGAATGCGCACAGATGCCCACACCGCGTAGCGTTTTCTACCTAGCCAATACCCTCAAGGACGGCGGGCGCTGGCGCGAGGCGGTCGAGTGGTATGCCAAGCGCATCGCGATGGGCGAAGGATTCCGCGACGAGTGGCTCTTCGCCTATCTGTACAAGGCGCGCTGCGAGCGCGCGGCGGGGGACGTGGCTGTGGCGGAGCGCACGCTGCTCGAAGCCACAAGCCGCGAGCGCGGCTGGGCCGAGTTCTGGATGGAGCTCGCGTACATTGCCTACGATCAGAGGCGCTACGCGCACACGATCGGCTACGCGCTTCAGGCGGCGGACGCGCCGATACCGCCGACGCTTCTCTGGCGCGAGCCCAACAAGTACACCGACCAGCCGGCGCGGCTCATTTCCTGGTGCCACGAGCACCAAGGCGACCTGCATGCGGCACTGGATTGGGCGAATCGTGCGCGCGAGCGCATCGGCGTGCCCGACGCGGAGTGGGACGCGCGCATCCGCAGGCTGCAAGCCGGGCGTCCGCCCGCGAGAGCGCCGTCCGGGCCGCCCCGTATCGCACTCCATCGCCCGGGCGCGATCGGCGATATCGTGATGACCCTCAACCTGATTCCGCCCCTCAAGCGCGCATATCCGGGGCGCGCGATCCACTACGCCTGCGACCACGCGATCGGGGTCGCGCTGGCCGACCTGATGCGAGCCGCCGGGGTCGAAGTCGTTGAGGACTGCGCCGATTTCGACGCCCGCGCGCAGGCCTACGAGCGAAGCTTCAATCTCATCGGCTATCCGATCGGGGAGGGCTATCCGGAACGACCGATGCGCCGGCACCTCATCGAGTATTTCGCTGCCGAGATGGGGCTCACGCCCGACGAGTGGCCGTCCCTGCAGCTCCCGCGCCCGCCGCGCCCGGCAGACCTTCCGGACAGTTACGCCACGCTGCAGACGAAGTCAGGATGGTCGGCGTACAAGCACTGGCGCCACGAGCGCTGGGAGGCGTTGCTCGCTTCGTGCCAGGATATCCCCGTCGTTCAGCTCGGGACGGCGAACGAGCCCCGCATCGCCGGTGCGCGCCACGACTATATGGGAACACCGCTGTCAACGGCGATTGCGCTGGTCGCGAACGCGACGCTGCACGTCGGGATCGACTCGTTCGCGAATCACCTCACGAACTACCGCTGGGTCGACGCTGCTGGAGATGGAACGCGTGTACCCGCCGTCATTCTCTGGGGATCCACGCAGGCTAGCGCCGCGGGCTACCCCCACAATACCAACGTCAGTCTCGGACTCTACTGTCAGCCGTGCTTTCGCGAAGATCCTGCGGTGTCGAGGGTGCCGCGCGGTCCGTGCATCAATCCGCCGGGGCAGGTCTACGCCGAGCCGCGACACGCGTGCATGAACGGCCTTGCCGTCACGCGCGTCGCGAAGGAGGTGCGCCGCGCGTGGGACAAGGCCATCGCCTCATCCTGCGTCTAGGCGCCGCGCCGATTCCTTGTCGTCACGCGCACCCCACGGCGCCACCCGCAAGAGCAGCGCCATGCCGGGCAGCGCGAGCGCAGTGCAGAGGAGAAAGAACGCGAACCAGCCTGTCTGCTCGACGATCCACCCGGTCGTGGCGTTAACCAGCGAGCGAGGAACCGAGGCGAGGCTCGTGAAGAGCGCGAACTGCGTTGCGGTATAGCGCGGATCGGTCGTGCGCGCGATGAAGGCGGTGAACGCCGCCGTGCCGAGACCCACGCCGAGGGCCTCGAACGCGATCACCAGCGCGAGCAGCAGGCGGTCCGGCTCATGCACGTAGGCGAGCCAGGCGAAGCCGAGTATCGACACGACCTGCACGATGCCAAACAACCACAGGCCGCGATTGATCCCGATCTTGAGCATCCACAAACCGCCGAGCAATCCTCCCGCCACGCTTGCCCACAGGCCCGCGTTCTTCGCAATCAGGCCGATGTCGGAAAGCGAGAAACCCATGTCGAGATAGAAGGGCGTGGCGAGCGCGGTCGCCATCGAGTCGCCCAGCTTGTAGAAAAAGATGAACGCCAGCACGAGCAGCGCCTGGCTCCGGCCGGAGCGTGCGATGAATTCGCGAAAGGGCTCGACGACTGCCTCGGCAAGCGTGCGCGGTGCGGGCCTGGCGAGCGCCGGCTCGTTCACCAGCAGCGTGGTCGCGATTCCCGGCAGCATGAACAGCGCGGTGATCGCGAACACCGCTTGCCACCGCAGGTGATCGGCGAGGATCAGAGCCAACGCCCCCGGGACGAGGCTCGAGATGCGGTAGGTCTGCACGTGGATCGCGTTGCCGAGGCCGAGCTCGGCGTCGGGGAGCAGCTCGCGGCGGTACGCGTCAAGAACGATGTCCTGCGTCGCGGCGAAGAACGCCACGGCCAGTGCCAGATACGCGATGGCCCACAGATCGGGCTGCGGCCGCAGGAGTCCGAACAGCGGGATCGAGGCGAGCAGCAGCGCCTGCGTCAGGAGCATCCACCCCCGACGTCTCCCCAGCAGCGGCAGCGCGTAGCGGTCGACGAAAGGCGACCAAAGGAACTTCCATGTGAACGGGAGCTGAATCAGGGCGAAGAGCCCTATCGCTCTCAGGTCGACGCGCTCCGAGCGCAGCCACGCCGGCAGCAGGTTGATGAGGAGATAAAGCGGCAGGCCGGAGCTGAACCCCGTGAACACGCAGATCAGCATCCGCCTGTTGAGCAACGCCTCGCGCCACAGGGGAGCCTTCCGTGAGGCGGGCGCGGGATCCTGCATGCGGCATTCTAACCGCCGCGACTCGGGCTCCGTCGAAAGCGATAGATCGCGAGCGATCCGCGGAGATTCGGCAGCACACCGACGGACCGGCCCTCGTGCAGGACGACGCGCTCGAGGACGTGAAACCCAAGTCGCGCGCAGAACGTGTCGAAATCGGCCACGGTGCACAAGTGCACGTTCGGCGTGTTGTACCACTCGTAGGGCAGGCTCTTCGATACCGGCATCCGTCCACGCAGTACCTGCAGCCGGTGCGACCAGTGCCCGAAGTTGGGGAAGGAAACGATCGCCTCGCGTCCGACGCGGAGCATCTCGGCGACCAGCTCCTCGATGTGGTGCATCGCCTGCAGCGTTTGCGAGAGGATCACGCTGTCGAAGCTTCCGTCGTCGAACCCCGCGAGGCCGCTCTCCAGATCGCCTTGGATCACGTTGACGCCGTTGCCGATCGAGGCGAGCACGCCGGCGTCGTCGATCTCGATGCCGTAACCGCTTACTGCGCGCGATTCGCGCAGGTAGGCGAGCAGACTCCCGTCGCCGCAGCCGAGGTCGAGCACTCGCGCGCTGGGCGCCACCCAGCCGGCGATGGTCGAGAAGTCGGCGCGGTTGACCAGCGTCATTGCGCGGCCCGCGCGAGGTAGGCACGCACGACCGCGTGATACTGCGGCGTGTCGAGGAGAAATGCGTCGTGCCCGTGGGGCGCTACGACCTCCGCGTAAGAGACATCGCGGCGATTCTCCACGAGGGCCTTGACGATCTCGCGCGAGCGGGCGGGGGAGAAGCGCCAATCGGTCGTGAAGGAGATCACGAGAAAGCGGGCGCGCGCCGGCGCCAAGGCCTTGGCCAGGTCGCCGCCGGTCTCGCGCGCCGGATCGAAGTAGTCGAGCGCCTTGGTGATGCGAAGGTACGTATTGGCGTCAAAATACTCAGAGAATTTCTCCCCCTGGTAACGCAGGTAGGACTCGATCTCGAACTCGGGGTCGAAGGAGTACTTGATTCCCTCGCGCAGCTGGCGGCCGAATTTCTCCCCCATCTGCTCGTCCGATATGTAGGTGATATGCCCGATCATGCGCGCCACGCGCAGTCCGCGCACTGGCTTGACGCCGTGCGCGTAGAAGTGCCCATTGTGGAAGTCGGGATCGGTCAGGATCGCCGCGCGGGCAACCTCGTTGAATGCGATGTTCTGAGCGGAGAGGTTGGGTGCCGCGGCGATCACGAGAGCGTTGGCGATGCGTTCCGGGTAGCGCGTGGCCCAGGCGAGCGCCTGCATGCCGCCGAGGCTGCCGCCCATGATCGCCGCAAAGCGCTTTATGCCCAAGCGGTCGGCGAGGCGCGCCTGCCCGTCGACCCAGTCCTCGATCGTCACGATGGGAAAATCGGACCCCCATGGCTCGCCGGTCGCCGGGTTGACCGACATCGGGCCGGTCGACCCGAAGCAGCTGCCGAGGTTGTTCACGCCGACCACGAAAAACCGCTCGGTGTCCACCGGCTTGCCCGGGCCGATCATGTTGTCCCACCAGCCTTCGCTATCCGGCCGCCCTGCGTACACGCCCGCGACATGGTGCGACGCGTTGAGTGCGTGGCATACGAGGATCGCATTCGAGCGCTCGGCGTTGAGCGTCCCGTAGGTCTCGTACATGAGCTCGAACGCCGGCAGCCTCGCACCTGAGGACAGCGCCAGCGGCTCGTTGAACGCCGCGCGCTTCGCCTCGACAATGCCGACTGAACCGTAAGCCTCGCCCATCCGCCGTCCTCTGCCGGGACGCAAAAGAAAAACCCGATCAGCTTGCGCTAACCGGGTCGGTATGGCTAAGGCTCAACCGCGCCGCTTTAGCAAAATTTGTAACGCGCCTGCAAGCTGATCGTCAAATCGGCGCAAGGTGAAGTTTAACCGTTGGGCTGCGCTTTGCAAGCGGCCAACTCCGAGCACGGCCTCAGGCGTTCAGGCGCTCGAGCAGCGAGGCGAGCTTTTCCGGCTCGTCGCTGCGGCGCATCCGGTCGACGATCCGTTTGGCCATGACTGCATCGCTTCCTAGCACGCGCTGCTTGATGGTAAGCAGATGGGCGGGGTGCATGGAGAAATTCGTGAGCCCCATGCCGAGCAGCATCCGCGTGAACTGCAGGTCCCCCGCCATTTCGCCGCACACCGCAACGGGCACTTGCGCCTTCCTCGCGCTGGCGATGGCGAGCCAGAGCAGCTTGAGCACGGCGGGGTGCAGCGGATCGTAGAGTTGCGACACCGCATCGTCCGCGCGATCCACGGCGAGCGTGTACTGGATCAAGTCGTTGGTCCCGATCGAAAGGAAGTCTAGCCGGTTGGTGAAGGCGCCGATCGAGAGCACCGCAGCCGGGATTTCGATCATGCCGCCGATCTCCACCCCGGGATCGAAGCCCACGCCTTGATCGCGCAGGCTCTGTTTTGCCTGCGTGATCATGGCCAGGGTCTGGTCGATCTCTCCGACCGAGCAGAGCATCGGAATCAGTATCTTTACCTTCCCGTACTGGGTCGCCCTCAGGATCGCGCGCAGCTGGGTGAGAAAGATGCGCGGCTCGGCGAGCGAGAAACGTACCGCACGCAGGCCGAGCGCCGGATTCGGTGCGACTCGGGTGAGTCCGTCGAGGCCTTCCTTGTTCTTGTCGGCGCCAAGATCGAAGGTGCGGATCGTCACCGGCGAACCCTTCATCCCCGCCGCCACCGCACGATAGGCCTCGAACTGCTCGTCCTCCGAGGGCAGCCCGGCGCGATTAAGGAACAGGAACTCGCTGCGGAACAGGCCCACGCCCGTGGCGCCGTTTTCGACCGCTTGCTCGAGATCCTCCGGCAGCTCGATGTTCGCATGCAGCTCGATCGCCTCGCCGTCGAGCGTGCGCGCCGGGGTGGTGCGCAGCCGGCGCAGTTTCTGCCGCTCGAGCTCGAGTTCGCTCTGCCGGACGCGGTACTCGCTGAGCACCGACTGATCAGGGTCGACGATGACGACGTTGCGTCCGCCGTCGACGATCAGCAGTTCGTTCTCCCGGATGAGCCCGCGCCCGTTGTGCGTGGCCACCACCGCGGGCACGTTGAGGCTGCGGGCAACGATCGCGGTATGCGACGTCACGCCGCCAAGATCGGTCAGGAAGGCGGCGAAATGGTGGTTCTTGAACTGGATCACGTCGGCCGGCGAGAGATCGTGCGCGACCAGAATGGTCTTCTCCTCGGCGCCCGATTGCGGGACGCCGCCCGGCTTGCCGAGAAGCACCTTAAGGACGCGTTCGACCACCTGTACCACGTCGGCCTTGCGCTCGCGCAGGTACGGGTCCTCGATCGTCTCGAACTGCTCGACCAGCACGCCGAGTTGCTGCGTCAGCGCCCACTCCGCGTTGCAGAGCTGCTCGGCGATGGAGCGCTTCGGCACCTCCGCGAGCGTGGGATCGGTCAAGATCATCCAGTGCACGTCGAGGAAGGCGCCGAATTCCGCTGGCGCGTCGCCCGAGGTCATGGCTCCGTGCAGTCCCTCAAGCTCCATCTGCACGGCCCGCAGCGCCTGGGTCAGCCGCTCGATCTCGGCAGGCACCTGCTCGGGGGCGATCGTGTAGTGAGCCACCTCGAGGGTGGCATGCGAGATGAGCTGCGCCTTCCCGATGGCGATGCCGCCGGAGACGCCGATGCCGTGCAGGACGAAGCTCACCTGGCTTCGCTCCGGGCGGCCGCTCCGGGATCCGCGTGCGTCAGATCTCCTCGCCGAAGCGATCGCTGATGAGCTGCACCATGGCCACCATCGCCGCCGACTCGTCGGGGCCGCTGGTTTCCACCCTGACGACGCTGCCCATGCTCGCCGCCAGCATCATTACGGCGAGCATGCTGCGGCAGTTCGCCCGCCGGCCGTCGAAGAGCAGCCAAACCCGGCAGCGGAATCTCGACGCGAGGCGCACGATCTTCGCCGCCGCTCGCGCATGCAATCCCAGCCGGTTCCTGATCTTGATCTCGCGCGTTTGCATTGCGGGTCCGCCGATGGAAGTCGAAGTTGCGCGCGCCCGCGGCTGCCGAGGGCGCTAAGTCATTAAACAGCGATCGGGCGCTTTGGTTCCTTGAAAGGTTTGCAACAACGCATTGCGGCGCGAGGTGCGACACGATCGCCTCACTGCCCTTCGCCGAAATAGTCTGCGATCAATGCCAAGATCGCGTCGATCGCCTCGGCCTCGTCTGGCCCATCGGTCTCCAACACGACCGTGCTGCCCTTACCGGCCGCCAGCATCATCACGCCCATGATGCTCTTTGCATTTACCTTGCGGCCGTTACGGGCGAGTGACACGTCGCATTGATATTTTGCGGCGAGTTGAGTGAGCTTGGCGGCGGCGCGCGCGTGCAGTCCGAGCTTGTTGACGATTTCAGCTTCTCGTTGCTGCATACACTGGGTCGAATCCGACGTGTAGCACGCCGTCGCAGCCGCCGCTGATCGCCTTCTTGATCATCGTGTCCATGCCCTTGTCGCGGTATGTGAATGCTCGCACCAGCATCGGCAGGTTGACTCCCGCGACGGCCTCGACGCGCCCGCGCGCCAAGAGCTTCGCCGTCAGATTGCTGGGGGTGGCGCCGTAAATGTCGGAGAAGATGAGAACGCCTTCGCCCGTGTCAAGCGCAGCGACGAGCGCTCGCGCTTGCGGCAGCAGGGCGCCCGGGTCATCGGTGGCCGCGACGCGCAGCGTAGCGAATTGCGGAGGACGGTGCCCAAGAACGTGAGCGACTGCCTCGGCCAAGCTCTCGCCCAGTCGGTCGTGAGCGACGATCAGGATGCCGATCATGGTGGCTCCCCCGCATCTCTTGTGCGCCGCCCTTCGGGGTCGCCGCCGCGCGACGCGCGCCCTCCGGGCGGCTCATTGTGCGACTTATCTTAGCAGGCCGATGGGTGGCCCGCCACGGTGGGGGCGCTAGCCGACCGTGCGCTCGAGCGCCTCCGCGAAGCGGCCGGCGACATCGAAGCCGGTCTGCTTCGCGATCTCCACGAACCCCGTAGGGCTCGTCACGTTGATCTCCGTAAGGTAGTCGCCGATGACGTCGAGGCCGATGACGAACAGCCCCTCTGCCGCAAGCTTTGACCCCACTCCTTCGGCTATCTCGCGATCGCGCCTGGACAGCGGTCGCGCCACCCCTCGGCCGCCCGCGGCGAGATTGCCCCTCGTCTCGCCCGGCTTCGGAATGCGCGCCAGCGCGTGCGGCACCGGCTCTCCGCCGATCAGGATGATGCGCTTGTCACCGTCGACGATCTCCGGGATGAAGCGCTGCGCCATCACGCTGCGCGCGCCATGGTGTCCGATGGTCTCGATGATGACGTTGCGGTTGAGATCGTCCTCGCGGACACGGAACACCGATGCACCTCCCATCCCGTCGAGCGGCTTCAGGATCACGTCGCAATGCTCGTCGACGAACTCGCGGATCAGCTCGGCATCGCGCGTTACCAGGGTGGGAACGGTGTACTCCGGGAACTTCGCGATCGCCATCTTCTCGTTGTGGTCCCGGATCGCGCGCGGGCGATTGAAGATGCGCGCACCTTCGCGCTCGGCGGCTTCGAGGAGGTAGGTCGAGTAGACGTACTCCATGTCGAAGGGGGGATCCTTGCGCATGAGCACCGCCGCGAAGGACGCAAGCGGGCGCTCGCGCACTTCGCCCGCCCGGTACCACTCGTGATCGTCGTCCGCGACGGTGATCGGCCGCACATGCCCCAGCGTGGCAGCGCCCTCCCAGAAAATGTCCGGCTGGCCGAGCGAGAAGAGAGCGTGCCCGCGCGCCTGCAGTGAGCGCATCATCGCCACGCTCGTGTCCTTGTAGGCCTTGAGCGAGTGGAGCGGATCGAGGATAAAAGCGAATTCCATGGCGGCCGAGCGCCATCGTACCAAATGAGTGCCGGCAACCCCCGGCTGCCTTGCCGGCCGAAACCGTACGGCGACTGACGACGGGGCGCCCGACCATGAGGTAAAGTCTCGCCGTGTTGCATCGCTCGACTCCGCGCGCGTCCGCTTCTCATTCCGAAGCCTGAATGCTCAAGGTCAAGCTCGACGCCA
>DATJZM010000159.1:0-82358 GCA_035499135.1 Casimicrobiaceae bacterium
CGGGTCGTAGGCGGCGCCGAAGGCCGTCTGCAGCTCGGTGACCAGGTTGTTGTACGGTGCACCGCCGCTGCTGTAGTTGGCGACGAGCGCCGACTCGTCGTCCGTCCACATCTGACCGATGTACTGGTTCGCTGCGAAGACCGCCTCCGCGCGCAAGCCGGCATCGCTCGTCGCGCGCAGCGATGCCGCCTGCAGGCCGACGATGCCGAGGATGCCGAGCCCGAAAATAAGAATCCCGATGAGCGCCTCCAGCAAGTAGGCGCCGCACTGTCGTTGCCGAAGAGACTGGGTGGCAATCATGGCTAGCTGCAGTTGGCGGGACAGGCCTGTGGCTCGGTCGCCGCGACGGCGGGGTCGCACATCTTGATCTGGCTCGCGGCGACGGGTACGGAGCCGCCACCCGGCGCCTGCTGATCGGTGATGCATACGCGCAGCGGGCGCGACGAGGCATTCGACGGATTGCTCACATCGATCCACTGCAGGTTCGCGCTGCCGTCGCAGCCGAGCGTATTGTCCGTGTTGCACTGGAGGCGTCCGAAGGCGTCGAAGGTGATCTTCGTCGCACCGCCAGGGCTCGACGTCACCTTGGCGTACTGCGCTCCTTCCTTGAAGCAGAAGAGCTGCGCGGGATTCACCGGGTTTGCTGCGCCCTTGATGCCACACGGTGTCGCCGGATCGGGGCCAGGGACCGCTCCGTCCACGGCGATCAGAATCTCCCACCCGCCAGTGCCAACGGTGGGATCGAGCACGAACCGGGCCGGTGCGTTGGTGCTGATCGCCGTCGCCTGAGTCCGCTGCACACCGTTGAGCACGGCCTCGGCCATGTTGCGCACCTGCGAGTTGGCGAGGAAGGTCGCGAGCTGCGGGCCGGCGAGCAGGATGAGCAGGCCGAAGATCGCCAGCGCGACCATGATCTCGATCAGGGTGAAACCGCGGAGGACAATCGAAGGCATGGGTCAGCTGCAATCGCCGTTCTTGCGCACGGTCCAGCAGTTCGCGTTCCCGGTCCAACCGCTGACGGTGATCGTGCTCGACTTGGCGCCCGTGTTATCGACCGTGTAGCTGAACCCGTTCATGCCCTCCGCTGCAACGCCCGTGGCCGTGATGGCATAGCCGGTATTGTTGTTGTTCGGGGTACAGAGAAGCGTGAAGGCCTTGACCTGTTTCGCCGCGTCCTGTGTCACGACGTCGCAGTTGGCGTATGTCCGGGTATCGAGGAACTGCTGCTCCGTGCGCTGCCGCGCATCGGAAAGCGCGGTGGTCGCTTCCATGATCTTGCCGCGCTTGATGTAGTCCGCGTAATTGGGCAGGGCGATCGCAGCCAGGATGCCGACGATCGCGACCACGATCATCACTTCCAGCAGGGTGAAGCCGCGCGCGCAGACAAGCGTCTTTATGGGGCGCGGGCGCGCCTGGATGGCCAGCATCGAATCTCCCTTTAATGGCGAGTGCCATGGTATGTCGCGCCCGGGCAAGCGGAGCGGCCGCCCGACATGAGGTATTGCTGACGGAACAAACGGTTATTGCTACTGTTGCGCAGTTGCCGCGCCACGAAATCCGGGGCTGCGCGGCGCACCGGGCCCGTGCCGACTTCAGTAGCAGCGTCGGGCCGTGCGGTCGATTCGGGCGCGGCCGCTGTTGGCGAGAACGACGTTGATCGCGGTCTGCCCCGGCATGCACACGACGAAGGTGCCCATCTGCAGGGCCCCGTTGAGGGCCCGGGCAAAGCCGAAGCTCGTGTATGAGACATAATCCGCCACCGGGAGGTTTGCCGCAATCGTAATACCGCTGCCGGGCGGGCCTTCGACGCGGATGATGCTCTCCGCGCTGCCGACTCGACCATCGCGATTCTCGTCGGCGAACATGATCCAGCCTGACTCCCAGCTCGCGCCGTCGTCACACTGGCGTCGATCCCGGCTCTTGCAGAGGTTCACGCGCACCCCGCGCTTGATGGCTTCGCTGCGCGCGGCGTTGAGTGATTCCACGAGAAACTCCGCGTGGTTGGCAAGCCGCCGTCCCGCGATCCAGCGAGCATAGCTCGGCGCGGCGAAGGCGAGCAGCAGGGCCAGGATCGCCAGTGCCAGCATCAACTCGACGATCGAAAAACCGCGCGGGTGTGCCGCGCGCTCCTGCCCGTTCGCTGTCCTCATTGTCGCCCACCCTTCTCTTCGCGAGGCGATGGACCGGCGTCGGTCCAGCGCTCGATCGCGATGGTGCGCGAGCGACGCGCGCTCTTGCCGCCACCAATGGCCTAGAACGGTCGGCTAAGCGACCCGAGCGCGAGGCAAGCGATGGACGCCCCGTGGCGCCGGCGCGATAATTCCTGCATGAACGCGCCCGAGCAAGTCGCACGCGCCGCCGCGGCGCCCTTCAGCTGGTCAGACCCTCTGCTTCTCGACGAGCAATTGCACGAGGAGGAGCGAATGGTGCAGGACGCTGCGCACAGCTATGCGCAGGCGAAGCTGATGCCGCGGGTCACCGAGGCATTCCGCCACGAGAAGAGCGACCCGGCCATCTTTCGCGAGATGGGCGCGCTTGGCTTGCTCGGCGCGACTCTCCCCGCGGCGTACGGCGGCGCCGGGCTGAACTACGTGTGTTACGGATTGATCGCGCGCGAGATCGAGCGGGTAGACTCCGGCTATCGCTCGATGATGAGCGTGCAGAGCTCGCTCGTCATGTTCCCGATCTACACCTTCGGGTCGGAAGCGCAGCGGCGCAAATACCTGCCGCGGCTAGCCACCGGCGAATGGATCGGATGCTTCGGGCTGACCGAGCCCAATCACGGCTCCGATCCCGGATCGATGGTGACACGGGCACGTTCGGTGGCGGGGGGCTACAGCCTCTCCGGTTCCAAGATGTGGATCTCGAACTCGCCGATCGCCGATCTCTTCGTCGTCTGGGCCAAGACCGATGATGGCGTTATCCGCGGCTTCGTTCTGGAAAAGGGAATGAAGGGGCTCTCGGCACCGAAGATCGAGGGCAAATTCAGCCTGCGCACCTCGGTCACCGGAGAGGTCGTGCTGGACGAAGTCTTCGTGCCGGAAGAAAACCTCCTTCCCGGCGTCGAGGGTCTGAAGGGTCCTTTCACCTGCCTGAACAGCGCGCGCTACGGCATCGCCTGGGGCGCGCTGGGCGCAGCCGAGTTCTGCTGGCACGCGGCGCGGCAGTACACGCTCGATCGGACGCAGTTCGGGCGCCCGCTCGCCGCCAACCAGCTCATCCAGAAGAAGCTCGCCGACATGCAGACGGAGATCACTCTCGGTCTGCAGGGCTGTCTGCGCCTCGGGCGACTCAAGGACGAGGGCAAGGCCGCGCCCGAGATCACCTCGATCATGAAGCGCAACTCCTGCGGCAAGGCGCTGGAGATCGCGCGGATGGCACGCGACATGCACGGCGGCAACGGGATCGTCGACGAGTTCCACGTGATCCGGCACGTGCTCAACCTGGAAACGGTCAACACCTATGAGGGAACGCACGACGTGCACGCGCTGATCCTCGGTCGCGCGCAGACGGGAATATCCGCGTTCAATTAGAGCGTAGCGTCGATGCTCAAGCCCTGGTACTGTCGTCGCCCCGGCGCAGGCCGGGGTCCAAGTTGGCTTCGTCGAGGCGATAGGGCGCACCTTGGATCCCGGCCTTCGCCGGGATGATCATGAAAGTGTACAGCTACTTCCGCTCGTCGGCGGCCTACCGGGTGCGCATCGCGCTCGGGCTCAAGGGGCTCGGCTACGAATACGCCGCCGTCCACCTGCGCAAAGACGAGCAGAGCGGCGAGGCCTATCGCCGCGTCAACGCACAGGGGCTCGTGCCCGCGCTGGAGGACGAGCGCGGACGCTTCACGCAGTCGCTGGCGATCATCGAATACCTGGATGAGCGCTATCCACAACCGCCGCTGCTGCCTGCAACGCCCGAAGCGCGTGCCCGCGTGCGTGCGATCGCGCTCGCCATCGCTTGCGATATCCATCCGCTCGACAACGTGCGAGTGCTGCGCTACCTCTTGCGCACGCTCGGTGCGAGTGAAGAGGCGAAGGACGCCTGGTACCGGCACTGGATCGACCTCGGGCTCGCGGCGCTCGAGACGCAGCTCGCCGGCGACGCGGCGACCGGCGCGTTCTGCCACGGCAGCACACCGACGCTGGCCGACATCTGCCTCGTGCCCCAGCTCGCCAACGCGCGCCGGGCGGGCATTCCGCTCAGTGCCTATCCGACGCTCACCGGCATCGAGGCGAGCTGCAAAGCGCTTCCCGCCTTCGAGCAGGCCGCGCCCGAGAGGCAGCCGGACGCCGAGTAGCGGGCACGTGCGACGATGACGCAGCTTGCCGCCGAGTTCGTCGAGCGCGAGTACAACCTCCGGGCGGCGTTTCCCGATCACCCGCAGTGGTTCGCGCGCTGGGCCGAGGAGAGCGAAGCCGCGCGGTCGCGCCTCGAGCGAAGGCTCGATCTTCGCTATGGCAGCGGTCCGAGGCAGACGCTGGATCTGTTTCCCGCCGAGGGCGCGCGCGGCGCGTTGTTGTTCATCCATGGCGGTTACTGGCGGGCTCTGGACAAGAGCGAGCACTCGTTCGTCGCGCCGCAATTCGTCGCGCAGGGCATCGGCGTGGCCGTCATCAACTACGACCTGTGCCCGGATGTCAGCATCGCGCGCATCGTCGATCAGGTGCGTGAGGCTCTCGCCTGGTTGTGGCGTGAAGGCTCGCGCCATGGCTTTCCGGCACGGCATATCGTCGTGAGCGGACACTCGGCGGGCGCGCATCTGGCTGCGATGCTGCTCGCTACCGACTGGGCGACGCGCGGGCTGCCCGCGACGGCGATCGCGGGCGCCGTAGCGATCAGCGGCGTGTTCGATCTCGAACCCCTCGTGCAAGCCTCGATGAACGTCGATCTCAAGCTCGATGCCAAGCGCGCGCACGCCCTGAGTCCGATTCACCTGCCTCCGCGCGTGCCCGTCCCGCTGCTTCTGGCGGTAGGGGAACGCGAGACCAGCGAGTTCATGCGTCAGTCCTGGCTGCTGTGGGAGCACTGGCCGGAGTGCCATCCACGCGGCCGTCACGGCCCGCTCTTCATAGCGGAGCGACACCACTTCAGTGTGCTTTCCGATCTCGGCGATGCGAAGAGCACGCTGGTGAACGAATCCCTGCAGATGTTCTGAGTCCGCACGCTGCGCCGAAAGGGCTCTTCCGCGGCAGGCAAGCGATCGCTGGACGTATAATGACCGTTCGCAAAGTGCTCGAACCCCAAGTGACCACTCCCCACCTGCGCGCCGTCGAGGCCCGCGATCAGCCGACGGCGATAAGCCCGATCCACGAGATCGTCGATGAGCTCAAGGCCGGACGCGTGGCCATCCTCGTCGACGAGGAGGAGCGCGAGAACGAAGGCGATCTGTTCTGCGCCGCGGACTATGTCACGGCCGAGATCGTCAACTTCATGGCCAAGCACGGCCGTGGCCTGATCTGCATGCCCATCACGGCGGAGCGCGCGCGGCGGCTTGAGCTTGCGCCGATGACACCGGTGAACCGGTCGCAGCACGGTACGAACTTCACCGTGTCGATCGAAGCGGCCGAGGGGGTGACCACGGGAATCTCCGCCGCTGACCGCGCGCACACGATCCGAGTCGCCTGTGCGCCCGACGCCCGGCCGCAGGACATAGTCACTCCGGGCCACGTATTCCCGCTCGTCGCGGCGGAGGGCGGGGTTCTGGCGCGCGCCGGGCATACCGAGGCGTGCTGCGATCTGGCGCAGCTCGCGGGGTGCTCTCCGGCGGCGGTGCTGTGCGAGATCATGAAGGACGACGGGACCATGGCGCGACTGCCCGATCTCGCCGAGTTTGCGCAGCGGCACGGGGTGAAGATCGGCGCTATCGCGGACCTGATCCACTATCGCAGCCGCACCGAGCGTCTCGTCGAGCGGGTTGGAGAGCGCTCCGTCCGCACGGCGCACGGCGAGTTCCGCCTGATCACCTACCGCGACAAGCTGACCGACGCGACGCACCTGGCGCTCGCCTTGGGCGAAATCGCGCCGGAGCGTGAAACGCTGGTGCGCGTGCACGAACCGCTGTCCGTTATCGATCTGCTGGACCACGACAGCCGCACGCACTCGTGGACGATACCGGCGGCGCTAGACGCGATCGCGCGTGCCGGTCGCGGAGTGCTCGTGCTGCTGCATCGTCCCGAGTCGGCGCAGGAGCTGCGTCGCCGCGCGCTGGCCGACTTGCCGCCGCCGGGGTCGCGCATGGATTTGCGCAACTACGGCATAGGCGCCCAGATCCTGCGCGACCTCAGCGTGGGCAGGATGCGACTGCTCGCCCGGCCCCGGAAGATGCCGAGCATGGCGGGCTTCGGGCTCGAGGTCGTGGGCCACGAGGATACTCCGCCAGGGAGCGCCGCGAGCCAGGACTGATGCTTCGGTTGCATCAGCGCGGTATCACGCAGAGCTAGCCAGAGGGCCGCAGGATCGTCATGGCCGTTCGCCGGATTCCCCCCCATACGCGCGGTGAGCACATGCGCGTAGGTATCGTGTTGTCGCGCTTCAACGCGGAGGTCGGCGAGCGCCTGCTCGCGAGCGCGCTGCGCACCCTGGTCGACGCAGGAGTCGCCGAGGACGCGATCATCGTGGCGACCGTGCCTGGAGCGCTCGAGGCGCCGCTGGCGCTGCAGCGCATGGCGCAGACAGGCGATTACGACGCGCTCGTCGCGCTCGGCGCGGTGATCCGCGGCGAGACCCATCACTTCGAGATCGTCGCCAACGAATCGGCAGGCGGATTGGCCAGCGTTCAGATCGAGTTCGGCATCCCGATCGGCAACGGGATCCTCACCACGGACAACGAGGAACAGGCCCACGCACGGGCCGGGACCAAGGGAGGTGAGGCTGCGCTCGCCGCGCTCGAGATGGCGAACCTCCTCACCGCGATCGACGACGAATGAGCAAAGGCAGGCAGAAGGGCGAAGTCGACCATCGCGCGAGCAAGGGAGACTCTCCCGCGAAGAATGCGACGTCCGCAATTTCCGCCGGCGATCCACGCCCGAAGGACGAATCGAAGGGATCTGCCCAGCGGGGGAGCCGCCATCGCTCGCGCGAGTTCGTGCTGCAGGGCCTCTACCAGTGGTTTCTCGCCGGAACTGCGCCTGCCACGATTCGCGCTCAGCTGAGCGAGGCCGGCGGCTTCGCCAGGTGCGATGCAGCCTTCTTCGATCGCCTGTGGCAGGGAGTCACTGGAGAATACACAACGCTGGTCGCTGCCTTCGCCCCTTACCTCGACCGTGCGCCGGAGCAGCTGTCGGCGATCGAAAGAGCGGTGCTGACGATCGGCGCATGGGAGCTGCTGCGCCAGCCCGACATCCCGTATCGGGTAGCGATCAACGAAGCGGTCGAGCTTGCCAAGGCTTACGGAGGCACCGACGGCCACAAGTACGTCAACGGCGTCCTGGACCGACTCGCCTCCGCGACGCGCGCGGCGGAGGTCAGTGCGTCGCGCCGCGCGCAGTGACGCGCGCAATGCGCCGGCACGCAGCTACCCCAACCGCTCGAGTGCATACCCGGAGAAAGCGCTCGCCGGCACTCGGTGAATTCGAGCTGATCGAGCGGTTCTTCCGGCGGAACACGCGCCACACGCTCCTCGGGGTGGGCGACGACGCGGCGCTGCTGGCGCCCACGCCGGGCTGCGAGCTCGCCGTCTCGACCGACATGCTGGTCGAAGGCCGGCATTTCTTTCGCGGGGAGGATCCCGAAGCGCTCGGCTACAAGGCCCTCGCCGTGAATCTGTCCGATATGGCCGCGATGGGCGCAACGCCGCGATGGGCGCTTCTTGCCGGGGCGTTGCCGGCCGCGGACCAGGCTTGGCTTGCTCGCTTCGCGCGCGGTTTCTTTGCGCTGGCGGAGGTGAGCGGCGTCGACCTCATCGGCGGCGACACGACGCGGGGCCCGCTCAACCTGTGCGTGACGATCCTCGGCGAAGTGCCCTCGGGGCAGGCGCTGCTGCGCAGCGGCGCGCTGCCCGGCGACACGATCTACGTGTCCGGTGCGCTGGGCGACGCCGCCCTGGCCGTCGCGGCGCGGCGCGGGCGAGTTGCCCTCGACCGACGCGAGCTCGGCCGATGCGAGGAGCGACTGCTACGCCCGCAGGCGCGCATTGCGCTGGGGGAGCGGCTGCGCAGCGTCGCCACCGCAGCGATCGACATCTCCGACGGTCTGATCGGCGATCTCGGCCATGTGCTCGACGCCTCGGGGATGGGCGCCGTGATCGAGCTCGCATCCATTCCGCGTTCGCGGGCGATCGAGCGTCGGCTCACCGGCCGGACGCGCGCGCTGGCCTTGGAGTGCCTGCTCGCCGGCGGCGACGACTACGAGCTCTGCTTCACGGCGCCTCGCGGACGGGCCGAGGAGATCGCTGGCCTTGCCCGGACGCTCGGCCTGTCGCTCGCTCGCATCGGAGCGATCGAAAAGCGCGAGGGGCTGCTCGTCGTCGATGAGAAAGGGCGCGCCCTCGCATCGCTGCCGCGGGCCTTCGATCACTTCGCACGATGAGCCGCACTCCTTCGCTAAAGTTTCTCCTGTCACACCCAGCGCACTTCATCGCGCTTGGCTTTGGCGCGGGGCTTTCCCCGGTCGCGCCGGGCACCGCCGGAACGCTGGTCGCCATTCCGCTCGGGGTCCTGCTGAATGACTATGCGAATGACCTCGGCTACCTCGCGGCCGTCGTCGTCGCGTTTGCGCTGGGCATCTGGGCTGCCGACCGCACGAGCCGGGATCTCTCCGCCGTCGACCCACCCAGCGTCGTTTGGGACGAGATCGTGGCGTTCCTGCTCGTGATGTTCATCGTCGGCGTGCAGCCGCTGCGGGTCGCGTTCGGGTTTCTGCTGTTCCGGCTGTTCGATATCGTAAAGCTGCCGCCGGCCAGCTTCATCGATCGCAACTGGCACCGTGGCTTCGGGGTCATGGCCGACGATATCGTCGCAGCGTTCTATGCCCTGCTGGTGTTTGCCGTGGGCCAGCGGCTCTTCACCTGATGAGCGCTCGCGAAGAGGCGGCGCTCACCGAGTCGCGCCGCATCGAGGAGCTGGCTCTCAACGCGTCGGGGGGCCCGCATTCATTGGTCTATGACGGCTGGCTCCTCGGCTATCGGCGCGACCCCAGCAAGCGCTATCGCTGCATCAATCCGTTCTACGCGTCGGCGATGGCGCTCGACGCGAAGATCGAGCATTGCATCGCGTTCTATGCCGGGATCGGCCTGCCGACCCTCTTCCGCCTGTTGCCGTTCTCCCAGCCGCGCGAGCTCGACAGTGTGCTCGATCGTCGCGGCTGGGCGGCGTTCGAGCGCACGCGAGTTCTGCGCTGCAGCCTGGCCGATCTGAGTCAGCCCGCCCGGCCCCCGGCGGCAGTCGAGCTCGTGGAGCCACCGGCCTGGGAGCCGCTCGCTGCGCCGCTGCTCAACCTCGATTCGGAAGCGCTGCCGCGCTTCATCGCCCGCGCAGCCAATCATCCGCTGCCGCAGGTCGGCGCGCTGGTACGGCGCCAAGGCGAGGTCATCGCCTGTGGGCTGCTCAAGATAGAAGCAGGTCACGCAGGATTGTTCGCGATCCACACCGCTGAAGCTTGGCGCGGGCAGGGTTTCGGGCGCGCCGTGGTGGCTGCGCTGCTCGACGAAGCGCGGCGACGCGGCGCAGGCCTCGCCTACCTTCAGGTGACCGCCGAGAACGCGCCGGCGCTCGCTCTCTATCGCCGCTTCGGATTCACTGCAGCGCACGACTACTGGTATCGTGCGCGTGAGGGCGAGCAGCGTTAGTCCGAAGCGATGCGCATCGACGAGGAATTGTTCGCACTGGCGGTCGCGCTCGGCCGGGTGGCGCTGGCCAAGGGTGCGGTGATCGCCACGGCGGAGTCCTGCACCGGAGGACTGCTCGCGGGAACGATTACTGCCGTGGCGGGAAGCTCGGACTGGTTCGAGCGTGGATTCGTGACTTACTCGAACGCCGCCAAGGTCGAGGACCTGCTCGTGCCGACGGAAACGATTGAGCGCTACGGGGCCGTGAGCGAGCAGACGGCCGCGGCGATGACGGTCGGCGCGCTCAAAGCGAGCCGTGCGAACTGGTCAGCGAGCGTTACCGGTATCGCTGGGCCGTCCGGCGGCACGCCGGCGAAGCCAGTGGGAACCGTCTGCTTCGCATGGGCGGGCCCCGGCGGCGCGACGTCGACGCAGCGGCTGCTCACCGGCGACCGGGCCGAGGTGCGGCGCCATTCCGTGGCCATCGCTTTGCAGGGGCTTCTCGACCGTTTGGCCTAGGCAAAAGGGGCTGTATCGAACGATCGTTCTATGCCATAATCACCGGGTCGACTAACGAAAAAGGGCGCGGTGATGAGCAGCATCAGCTTGGTTAAATCCAGTGGAATGAACGCGATGGACGACAACAAGAGCAAGGCGCTCGCCGCCGCCTTGGCGCAGATCGAGAAGCAGTTCGGCAAGGGCTCCATCATGAAGATGGGCGAGGCCCAGGTGCAGAGCGACCTTTCGGTCGTCTCGACCGGCTCGCTGGGTCTGGACATTGCCCTCGGCGTGGGCGGACTCCCGCGCGGGCGGGTGGTCGAGGTGTACGGCCCGGAGGCCTCCGGCAAGACCACGCTGTGCCTGCAGGTCGTGGCGCAGATCCAGAAGGCCGGCGGGGTGGCGGCGTACATCGACGCCGAGAACGCGCTCGATCCGGTCTACGCAGGCAAGCTCGGCGTCAACGTCGCCGACATGCTGATCTCGCAGCCCGATACGGGGGAGCAGGCTCTCGAGATCGCCGACATGCTGGTGCGCTCCGGCGGCGTCGACGTGATCGTCATCGACTCGGTGGCTGCTCTCGTCCCGAAAGCGGAGATCGAGGGCGAGATGGGCGATCAGCTGCCGGGGCTGCAGGCGCGGCTGATGAGCCAGGCGCTGCGCAAGCTCGCCGGCAACATCAAGCGCGCCAACGTGCTGGTTATCTTCATCAACCAGATCCGGATGAAGATCGGCGTCATGTTCGGCAACCCGGAGACGACCACTGGAGGCAATGCGCTCAAGTTCTATGCCTCGGTGCGGCTCGACATCCGCCGCATCGGCTCGATCAAGAAGGCCGAGGAGGTCATCGGCAACGAGACGCGAGTGAAGGTCGTCAAGAACAAGGTCGCGCCGCCGTTCCGCGAGGCTCTGTTCGATATCCTCTATGGCGAGGGCATTTCGCGAGAGGGCGAGATCATCGAGCTCGGTGTGGCGCAGAACGTCATCGAGAAGTCGGGCGCCTGGTACGCGTACAACGGCGAGCGCATCGGACAGGGCAAGGACAACACGCGCGATTACCTCAAGGAGCACCCCGAGCTCGCCGCCGAGATCGAAGGCAAGATTCGCGTTGCCGTAGGCGTGCCGGTGCCCGGCCCGGCGCGAGGTGCCTCCCCGGCTGACGAGTGACGCGGCGAGGCTCGGCCGCAGGATCGCCCAAGGAGCGGGCAGTCCGGCTCCTCGCACGACGCGAATTCGCTCGCGCCGAGATCGAGCAAAGGCTCGTCGCAGAAGGTTTCGCGAGGAGCGACATCGATACGGCGCTCGACGAGCTGGCAACGCTCGGCCACCTCTCGGACGCGCGCTATGCGCAAGCGCTCGCCCGGCAGAAGGCGGGGCGCTACAGCAGCCGCAACATTGCCAAGGAGCTGCGGGCGAAGGGCGTGGATGCGCAGACGATCGAGGCGGCGATGGCCGAAGCCGAGATCGACGACGCCGCTGCGCTTGCCTCGCTCTGGACGCGACGCTTCGGTCACGCGCCCGGCGACGAGCGCGAGAAGGCGCGTCAGGTACGCTTTCTCCAGGCGCGCGGCTTCGCGCTGTCGGCGATCCTCAAGCTCCTCCGCGACGCGACGCGAGGCGCGCAGAGTTGAGCACGAAGAGGAGTCGAGACTTGGCTCGGCCGTTCGCGCGGTCCATCTGCGTGGCCACGACGGATTCTGCTTCAGCCTGCTAGGATATCGACATGAAAGCCGCCGAGATCCGCCGCACTTTCCTCGACTACTTCGCGTCGAAGGGGCACACGATCGTCCCCTCGGCCTCGCTGGTGCCGACCAACGATCCGACGCTGCTGTTCACCAACAGCGGCATGGTGCAGTTCAAGGACGTCTTTCTCGGAACCGAGAAGCGTAACTACGTGCGCGTGGCCGACGTGCAGCGCTGCCTGCGCGCGGGAGGCAAGCACAACGATCTCGAGAACGTGGGCTACACGGCTCGCCATCACACGTTCTTCGAGATGCTCGGCAACTGGTCGTTCGGCGACTACTTCAAGCGCGAGGCGATCGCCTACGCCTGGGAGCTGCTGACGAAGATCTACCGGCTGCCGGCGGAGAGGCTCTGGATCACCGTCTATCACACGGACGACGAGGCTTACGACGCGTGGACGCGGGAGATCCGCGTGCCGCCCGAGCGGGTCGTGCGCATAGGCGACAACAAGGGTGCGCCGTTCGCCTCCGACAACTTCTGGCAGATGGCTGACACGGGCCCCTGCGGGCCCTGCAGCGAGATCTTCTACGACCACGGTCCCGGCGTGGCGGGCGGCCCGCCCGGCCCTGCCGAGGAGGAAGGCGATCGCTACATCGAGATCTGGAACCTCGTGTTCATGCAGTTCGACCGCGACGAGAAGGGCAAGCTCACGCCGCTGCCGAAGCCGTGCGTCGATACCGGCATGGGCCTCGAGCGGCTCGCCGCCGTGCTGCAGCACGTGCACAGCAACTACGAGATCGACCTGTTCCGCGACCTGATCGCCGTCGCGGCGAGACTCACCGGAACGAAGGAGCTCGCCTCGCCGTCGCTCAACGTCATCGCCGACCACATTCGCGCCTGCGCTTTCCTGATCGTCGACGGCGTCATCCCCAGCAACGAGGGACGCGGCTACGTGTTGCGCAGGATCATCCGCCGTGCCATCCGTCACGGCTACAAGCTCGGGCAGACGAAACCGTTCTTCGCGCAGCTCGTGCCGGAGCTCTCCCGCCTGATGGGCAAGGCCTATCCCGAGCTGCCGCTGAAGCAGGAGCAGGCGATGCGGGTCCTGCAGGCCGAGGAGGAGCGCTTTGCGGAAACCCTCGAGCACGGAATGAAGGTCCTCGAGACGACGTTGAAGAGCGGCGCGGGCGAGTCCGGGAAGCCGGCCGCCAAGACCATTCCGGGAAGAGTCGCCTTCACGCTCTATGACACTTATGGTTTTCCGGTCGATCTCACGGCGGACGTCGCGCGCGAGCGCGGCTGGACCGTGGACATGGCCGGGTTCGAGGTCGAGATGGAGCAGCAGCGCGAGCGCGCGCGCGCCGCATCCACTTTCAAGATGGCCGACAGCCTCGAATACAAGGGCGCGAAGACCCGCTTCGACGGCTATGAAACGCTCGCCGAGGAAGCGCGGGTGGTCGCGCTGTACCGCGACGGAAGCCCGGTCGACGCGCTGACCACGGGCCAGGACGGCGTCGTCGTGCTCGACCGGACGCCGTTCTACGCCGAGTCGGGCGGACAGGTGGGCGATCGCGGCGAGCTGACGCGAGATGGCGTCTGCCTCACCTTGTTTGCCGTGCACGACACGCAGAAGATCCAGCCGGATGTATTCGGGCATCACGGCGAAGTGAAGACGGGTGAGCTCAAGCTCGGCGACACGGTGACGGCGAGGGTCGACGCCGAAGCGAGAACGCGCGCCGCCTGGAACCATTCGGCCACCCATCTGATGCACGCTGCGCTGCGCAAGGTGCTCGGTGAGCACGTGACGCAGAAGGGCTCGCTCGTCGACCCCGAGCGCACGCGCTTCGACTTCTCGCATCCGCAACCGATGACCGACGAGGAAATCCGCAGCGTAGATGCGCTCGTCAATCGCGCCATCCGCGCGAACTATCCGGTCGAGGCGCGAATCATGAAGTACGACGATGCAATCAAGGCCGGCGCGATGGCCTTGTTCGGAGAAAAGTACGGCGACGAGGTGCGCGTGCTGCGCATGGGCGATTTCTCCACGGAGCTGTGCGGCGGCACTCACGTTGCGCGGACGGGCGACATCGGCGCCTTCAAGATCGTGTCGGAGTCGGGCGTCGCCGCGGGCATACGCCGCGTCGAAGCGGTGACCGCGGAAGCCGCGCTCGCCTATACGCACGAGATGGAGGCGCGGCTTGCCGGTGTCGCTCAGGCGCTGAAGACGCCGGCGACAGAAGTCGCGCCCAAGCTTCAGCAGGTGCTGGACAACGTCAAGGCGCTTGAGCGCGAGGTGGGGCGGCTCAAGATGAAGCTCGCCTCGAGCCAGGGCGGAGATATCGCCGCTCAGGCGGTGGAGGTCAACGGCGCACAGGTGCTGGCGACGACGATCGACGGCGCCGACGCGAAAGTGCTGCGCGAGACGCTCGATCGGTTGAAGGGCCGGTTCAAATCCGCTGCGATCGTGCTCGGCTCGATCGACGGGGACAAGGTGACGCTCATTGCCGGCGTGACCTCAGACCTTACCGGGAAGATCAAGGCTGGCGATCTGGTAAATCACGTTGCCGCGCAGGTCGGCGGCAAGGGCGGCGGGCGCGCCGACATGGCGCAGGCGGGAGGTACCAACGCGGCCGCGCTGCCGGCTGCGCTCCAGTCCGTGCGCTCCTGGGTGGCCGAGCGGCTATAGGCCGATGGAGCCGCTCCGTGTCGCGGCACCCGAGGGCATTCGCGTGCGTCCGGCGGCGCAGGAGGACTGCGATGCGCTGCTCGCGCTCTACTGCGAAGTGCACGACGCTCATCTCGAAGCTCATCCCGACGAATTCGAAGCCCTCGCTCCGCAGGAAGAGGCGAGGCTGCTGCAGGAATTCGCGCGCAGCGACGGGCCCCGCCTGCTGGTCGCCGAATCCGCACGCGGCCCCGTGGGCTGCGTGCGCTTCGAGGTGCAGGATGCCGGTCGCAGCGGGCGCCGCAGGCGGCCGCGGCTGTACGTCAATCTGCTCGTGGTTGCCCCGAAATGGCAGGCCCAGGGGCTCGGCACCCTGCTGCTCGAGCACGTGCACGCGTTCGCGCGCACGCACGACATCGAAGCAATCGAGCTCGACGTGCACGAATACAACGCAGCGGCGCGGCGACTCTACGAGCGGATGGGCTACCGCACAGTCATGCGCAGGATGAAGCGCCAGCTCTCTCGCGGCTGACGGAGGCGGCCATGGCCCTGCGCCCGGACTTCACGATGGAGCAGTTCGCACGGCGCGGTGACGGGCGCCTGCCCGGGCTGATCGGCTTCCGACCGATCGCGATCGTGGAGGGACGCGTCGAGGCGGAGCTGGATATCCGGCCGGAGCTGCTTGCACCCAACGGCTATCTGCACGCAGCGACGGTCATCGCGCTCGCCGACACCGCCTGTGGCTATGGCTGCCTCGCGCACCTGCCGGCGGGGGCGGAGAACTTCACCACGATCGAGTTGAAGACCAACTTTCTCGGCACGGCCCGCGAAGGGCGCCTCACCTGCGTAGCCACCCCTTCGCACCTCGGCAACGCGACGCAGGTCTGGGACGCGGTCGTCAGCGATCCGGCGAAGGCGCGTGCGATCGCGCTCTTTCGCTGCACCCAACTCATCCTGTGGCCGCGCGGCAAATGAGCGCCGCCCCGAATCCCCGGACCTGAACGGTACGTAACCGCTTGTTCCGTAACGGACACCTCCGATCGGCCCGGATCGCCCTGGGCGGCGTGGCCCCGTATCATCGCCTCGTTGCCGACTTGGCGGGCGTCGAGGGAACGGAAACGGTTTCGTGCGGTCCATTCACGCGCTCAACGCATCAACGATCCGGCCCCGCAACGGGGCTCAAAGTGAAAGGAAGGCAAGACCGATGATTACGATGAGACCCGCGCGCATCGCGCTGGTTGCCGCCGTGCTGGGAGCGCTCCTTGTAGGGAGCCCTCTCGCCCGGGCCGACGGCATCACCTCGGAGCAGGCGCAGGACATCCTGAACGAGCTCAAGCTGATCCGGCAGACGCTCGAGAAGATGCAGTCCGGACAGCAGGCGCCCGCCCCCGACGACAAGGTGAGCTACAAGCTCTCGCCCGGCGGCTTCTCGCTAGGCGACGCGAAGGCGCCGCTGGTTGTCGTCGAATACACGGACTTCCAGTGCCCGTTCTGCCAGCAGTTCCACAACACGGCGTTCGCGCAGATCAAGGCGAACTACATCGATACCGGCAAGGTTCGCTTCATCAGCCGCGACTTCCCGCTCGACTTCCATGAAAACGCTCGCCGCGCCGCGACCGCAGGTCGCTGCGCTGCGGAGCAGGGCAAGTACTGGGAGATGCGGCACGTGATGATCGTCAACGCCGATCAGTTGAAGCCCGATAACCTGGCGAGTTACGCGGCCAACGTCAAGCTCGATGTGCCCAAGTTCAAGAGCTGTCTGGAGTCGGACAAGTTCAAGGCGCAGATCGACCAGGACATCGCCGAGGGCGGCGTGGCAGGCGTGCAGGGAACACCGTCGTTCGTGATCGGCTACCTCGAGAACGACAAGCTGCAGGGCGTGCGCCTCGTGGGCGCGCAGCCTTACGCGCAGTTCAACGCCAAGATCCAGGAGATGCTGGACCAGGCCGGGAAGAAGTAGCTCTCGCAGACACGCAGTAACCTTGCCGGCAGCGTCGCCGTCGCGCCATGCGGCGGAGGGCTGCCGGCAACGCTTTGATGGAGGATAGCGGCGGCGAGGGACGATCGATCGCCGCCATGGCGCACCATGCGCTGCGCGTTGCTCGCGTTTGCCTTGGGGGTGCTGGCGTTGCAGCAGCAGCCGGAGCTGCCCCCGCTCGCCTGGAGCGCCTCGATCGCGGTTGCGCTCTTTCTTGCTCTGGCCGGCGTGTCCCTCGGACGCGGGGGAGGGCCGAGGAAGTCCGTTGCGCGCGTAATCGCGGTGTGTGCGGCGATCGCAGCCGCATTCCTTGCGGGGTTCTTCTATGCGGGGTGGCGCGCTGAGCTGCGGCTCGCCGACGACCTGCCCGCAGCCTGGGAAGGGCGCGACCTCGAGCTGATCGGCGTCGTCGACGAACTTCCCCAGAAGAGCGATCGCGGCATCCGCTTCGCGTTCGCCGTTGAGCGCGCGTTGACGCCGGGCGCGATCGTTCCGTCGCGCGTGTCGCTCTCCTGGTATGGGGCCCGTCACGACGCCAACGCTGCCGAGGAACTCCCTGAGTTGCATGCGGGTGAGCGCTGGCGTCTCGTCGCGCGACTCAAGCGCCCGCACGGCACCGTGAACCCGCATGGCTTCGATCTCGAGGCGTGGCTGCTCGAGAACGACCTGCGCGCGACCGGGTACGTGCGACCCGACGTAGCGAACGGCCGCCTCGACGCCTTCGCAGGGCGCGCAGGCGACTACGTTCAGCGCCTGCGCGAATCGATCCGCGATCGGATTCTCGGCGTGCTCGGCGAGCGCCCTTATGCAGGCGTGATCGCGGCGCTGGCAATCGGGGACGAGCGCGCGATTCCCAGTGAGCAGTGGCGGCTGTTCAATCGCACCGGCGTGGGACATCTGATCAGCATCTCCGGGCTGCACGTCACCTTCTTCGCCACGCTGATCGGCGCGGTCGCCTTCTGGCTCTGGAGGCGAAGTCAGCGGCTGACACTTCGCCTGCCGGCGCGCAAGGCGGCGGCGCTGGCGGGCGTACTCGCCGCGCTCGCCTACGTGCTGCTCGCCGGTTTCCAGGTCCCCGCCCAGCGCACGCTGTACATGCTGACCGTCGCCGCTGTCGGGCTGTGGCTCGGCCGGCCGGGAACGGCGTCGGTGGTCTGGCTGTGGGCGCTGGCGGTGGTGCTCGCGCTCGATCCCTGGGCGATGCTCGCACCGGGCTTCTGGCTGTCATTCGCCGCCGTCGGCCTGCTTCTGTACACGAGTGTCGGACGGATCGGGACCGATCCGCCGCTGCGCGCGGCGGGACGCGCGCAATGGGCAGTGACGCTCGGCCTGCTACCGCTGATGCTGATGCTCTTTCAGCAGGTCTCGCTCGTCTCGCCGCTCGCCAACGCGGTCGCGATCCCGGTGGTGACGTTCGTCGTCGTCCCGCTCACCCTTGCATCGATCGTCGTTCCCTGGGACGCGCTGCTCCTCGCCGCGCAGCAGGTGTTCGCGTGGCTTGCGGCTTTTCTCGACTCCCTGGCCGCGCTGCCCTCGGCAGTCTGGCAGCAGCATTCCCCGCCGGCTTGGGCGGTGGCGGCGGGCGCGCTCGGCGTGCTCTGGCTGCTCGCGCCGCGCGGCGTGCCAGGACGAGCGCTCGGCGCCGTCTGGCTTGCGCCGCTATTTCTGGTCACGCCGTCGGCGCCGCCGCCCGGCGCGTTCAAGGTGGTCGTGCTCGACGTCGGGCAGGGTCTTTCAGTGCTCGTGCAGACGCACGGCCACGCGCTGCTCTACGATACCGGCCCGCGCTTCAACGAGGACGCGGACGCAGGCAACCGGATCATCGCGCCGATGCTCCGAGCGAGCGGCGTAAAGCACCTCGACGGCCTGATCGTGAGCCACCAGGACAGCGACCACAGCGGCGGCGCGATGTCGCTTCTGGCAACCGTACCGGTGGGCTGGCTCTCCTCGTCGCTGCCCGACGGCAACGAGATCCTGCGCGAGCGAGCGAAGCTAAGCGATTCCGATTCCGCGCGCCGCTGCCTCGCCGGCGAGCGTTGGGACTGGGACGGCGTGCACTTTGCGCTGCTGCACCCCGTGCCCGCGAACTACGCCAACCCCAAGCTCAAGAGCAACGACCTCTCCTGCGTCCTGCGCGTGAGCGGCCCCGGCGGGAGCGCGCTCCTGACCGGCGACATCGAGGCGCGCACCGAGGCCGATCTCGTTCGTCGCGAGGATCGAGCGCTGCAGTCGGACCTTCTGATCGTGCCTCACCACGGAAGCCGCACATCGTCGACTGCGGCCTTCATCGCAGCAGTGTCCCCCCGTGTCGCCGTGTTCACGCCGGGCTATCGCAATCGCTTCGGCCACCCGCGACCCGAGATCGTCGAACGCTACGACAGCGCGGGAATAAAGACGGTTCGAACGGATTATGAGGGAGCGCTGAGCTTCACGTTCGAGAGGGGCGCGGCGATGCACGCCGCGGCGCAGCGCGACCTGGACCGCCGCTACTGGTACGACGCACCCGTGCGCGGCGCGATGCCCCTGCTCGATTGACCCGCTCACGCGGCTCTCGGTAACCTCGCTTTGTGCCGCGTTCAGTCCTGAATCGAATCGGGTGCCTCGCCTTGGCGAGTCTGCTGACAGCGTCCGCCTACGCGCAGAGCGCAGCGCGTGAATGGAAGCTCTCGACCGCGCTCGGGCCGGCCTATCCTCAGGGCCGCGGGGGCGAGGCTTGGGCGCGGCTCATCGGGGAGCGCAGCGGCGGGCGCCTCGCGGTGAAGCACTATCCCGGCGCGGCGCTCGTGCAACGCGACCCCACGCGCGAGTTCTCCGCCCTGCGCGACGGCACGATCGACCTCGCGGTCGCTTCGGCATCGAACTGGGGCGCGCAGGTGAAGGAGCTCAATCTGATCGCGCTGCCATGGCTCTTCAGCGACACCGAAGCGGTCGAACGCGTGCTTGCCGGAGAAGCGGGGACGCGGCTTGCGGCAGCGCTCGAGACTGCCGGCGTGGTCCCGCTCGCGGCTGCGCCGGACACCTTTCGCGAGCTCGCGACCCGGCGGGCCGTGCACACGCCGGCGGATCTTGCCGGGCAGCGGCTGCGCATACAGCTTTCGCCGCTTCTCACCGACACGCTGCTCGCGCTCGGCGCGCTGCCGGCCGGCATGGGCACGGTCGAAGCGCGTGCCGCGCTGGCGCAGGGCACACTCGATGGGGAAGTGATTCCCGTGGGCGCTTTCGTGGCATCGCGTCTCTACGCCAACGGGGTCCCGCACCTGTTGCTCTGGGGCGGCTGCGCCGACGCGCTCTTCTTCGTCGTCAGCAGGAAGCTCTGGGACTCGCTCCCGGAGAGCGATCGCGACCTGCTCCGGCAGACGGCGCGCGACGCGGCGCACGAGGCGGCCGAACTCGCCCGGCGCCAGAGCGACGATGACGTTCTCGCGCGGCTCGCGCGCGACGGGGCGAAGGTCACGCGCCTCACGCCGACCGGGAAGGCGCCGTTCGAGGAGAAGACGCGCGGCGCCTACGACAAATGGGCAACGATCGTCGGCGAAGACCTGGTGCGGGCCGCGGAAGCGGCCGCGCGCTGAACCTCAGCGGACGTAGCGCCCGAGGCGCACCGCCGTTTCGCCGCGCTTCGGACGCCGCGTCGGCATGATCAGCACGCAATCGTCGTGCGGCGTGCGTATCGCCGTTCCGCCATCCACGGCGTATGCGGTTCCGGCGCGGGGAATGACCTGAAGGGGCTGCACCGGCATCGTGAACGCAAACTTGTCCGAGCCGATGGTGACGGTTGTCGTGACCTCGATCAGCCGCTGCGACGGCGGCGGCGATTCGTCGAGGTAGGCGTCGAGCACGCTCGGCTCGGCCATGCCAAAGCGGCGCAGGAAGCGCAGCAGCGCCTGCCTTGCCACCTTGGGCGCCGAGCGCTCCCAGTGCTGACCGCACTCGACGAGCAGCGCGCAGCGAGGATCTTCGGCGTCGTCGAAGAAGGCGTAGTCGCGCAGCCGACGCCCTGCGCTGTGACCTCCGTCGATGACGATGTGGCCGGGCGTACCGATGCCACGCGCGAGATCGAGGCCCTTGCGCTGCAGGCCGGCCATCGCGAGCGGAGGGCAGGGATCCGACATCGAATGCAGATCGAGAAGGTAGTCGACGCTGTCGTACAGAGGTCGCAACTCGCGTGCGCGTCGCAGCTCGACGCTGTCGCGCGGCCCATCGAGAACTTCCCGCGTCCACAGGCGGTTGAAGTCTTCATCCACGGAGCGCGACGTGAACGGGTTGCCCGGATCGAAGCTCCGATACGCGGCCACGTTGGCGAACACGAGCGAGAGCCTTCCGCACGTCGGACGCAGGTTCTCGCGCAGCGCCCAGTCGAGCGCGATGGCGCCGCAGACCTCGTTGCCGTGCGTCAGTGCCTGGACCAGGACGTGCGGGCCGGTGCGAGCGGCTGCGAACGTCCATGCGTACGGAATGCCGCCATTGCCGGCTGCAAAGCCCGACAAGTCGGGAAACTCGACCTCGATCGGGGGAGCCGGAACACTTGCCGAGTCAGCCATCGTCGGGGCCCGACGCTCATGCGACGCAGACGCGATCGGCAAGGCGACGCATGAAGTTCTCGCACTGTGCCAGCTGCTCCATGGCCACCCATTCGTTCGGCTGATGCGCCTGTGCAATATGCCCGGGGCCGCAGATGATGGTCGGGATGCTGGCGTTGTGAAACAGCGCCGCTTCGCTGCCGAAGGAAACCTTCCCGAACTCCGGGGCATCGGTGCAGGCTTTGCCCAGCTCGGCGATCTCGCTGCCCCCATGGCTGTCGAAGCCAGGCAGCGTCGAAAGCGGATCGAAGTCGATGGAAGTCGTCGGGTCGACGGCGTGCATCTCCGGCAGCAGCGTTGCCGCGAAACGCTTGAGCTCCGCGAGCATCTGTTCAGGGTCGTCGAATGGAAGGTGGCGGAACTCGAAATCGAACGTGCAGTCGCGCGGCACGATGTTGATCGCCGTGCCGCCGCGAATCACCCCGGTATGCACCGTCGTGTACGGAACGTCGTAGGCAGCGTCGAAGCCGCCCCGCTCGCGGTAACGGCGGGCCATCTGCGCGAGGAAATTCACGAGCTCGCTCGCCACCTGGATGGCGTTGACCCCGAGCGGGGTGAGCGCCGAATGCGCTTCGTGCCCGCGCACGCGGCAGCGGTGGCCGCGTTTGCCCTTGTGGGCGACGACGACCTGCATCCCGCTCGGCTCGCCGACGATGCAGCCAGCTGGACGCACGCCGCGCGCTGCAATGTCGGCGAGCAGGCGTCGCACTCCGATACAGCCGACCTCCTCGTCGTAGGAGAGCGCAATGTGCAGAGGGCGCCTCAAGCCGCGACGCAACAGCTCGGGCACGAAAGCGAGCACAATCGCGCTGAAGCTCTTCATGTCGGTCACACCGCGACCGTAGAGGCGGTCGCCGACCACGGTGGCGGCAAACGGAGGTCGATCCCACGGCTGGCCGTCGACCGGCACGACGTCGCTGTGGCCGGAGAGTACGACTCCGGCGCTCAGCGCATTGCCGTCCTGCGCGGGCAGCGTCGCGAACAGGTTCGCCTTGCGCCTGTCGTCGTCGTAGGTAAGCTGTGAGGCGATGCCCTCGCGCGCGAGATAATCGCGCACCCAGTGGATGAGAGCGAGATTCGACTCACGGCTCGTGGTATCGAAACCGACCAGCGTGCGGATCAGGTCGAAACCGGTGATCTGGGGGACGACAACGGACGAGGCTGCGGGGGCATCCATGCGGCGGGCTCCGGCGTCGCCGGAAGACAACGCACCCGAAGGATAGAAACCGTGCCGAATACTGTCAACCGAAGCGCCGGGCCCCATTGCGGGCGCTCACTCGTGAGGAGCATCCTGCAATCACCGTCAATGCGTCGAGGCAACATGAGGATGGCTCGCGTGTGGCTGAGCGCAGTCCTGCTCGGCGCTTTTCCCTTTGCGCTTGCGCAACGCGGCGATTTGCCACTCGAGCAGATCAAGCTCCCGCCGGGATTTCGCATCGAGGTCGTGGCGCGCGTCGCCAATGCGCGCGAGATGGCTCTCGGGGCAAAAGGCACGCTGTTCGTCGGCTCGATGCAGGCGGGGAAAGTCTACGCTGTGCAGCTCAAGCCGGGAACGCTCGGCGCGGTCACCACGATCGCTTCCGGTCTGGAGCGCCCCGTGGGCGTAGCCTTCAGGGACGGCGCTCTCTACGTTTCCGCGGTGAACCGCATCCTGCGCTACGACCGTATCGAGGAGCGGCTCACCGACTCGCCGCAGCCGGTCGTGGTGACTGACCGCTTTCCCGGCGACCCGCTGCACGGCTGGAAGTTCATCGCCTTCGGTCCGGACGGCAAGCTCTACGTGCCCGTCGGGGCTCCCTGCAACATCTGTGAGCCCGATCCCGATCGTTACGCCGTGATCACGCGCATGAACCCCGATGGCTCGGGCTACGAGGTGTACGCACGCGGCCTGCGCAACTCGGTAGGCTTCGACTGGGATCCGAGCAAGAGAGAGCTTTGGTTCACGAACAATGGCCGCGACTATCTGGGCGACGATGCCCCGCCCGACACCCTCAATCACGCTCCGCGCCCGGGGCTAAACTTCGGCTACCCCTATTGTCATGCCGGCGCGATCGCGGATCCGGAGTACGGAAGCAAACGGCGCTGCGCCGAGTTCGCGCCGCCGGCGCAGAACCTCGGGCCGCACGTCGCGCCGCTCGGCATGCGCTTTTACACCGGTGCGCAGTTTCCGGCCGAGTATCGCAACCAGATCTTCGTCGCCGAGCACGGCTCGTGGAATCGCAGCAAGAAGATCGGCTACAGGATCACGCTCGTTCGCGTCGAGAACAACCGTGCGATCGCCTACGAACCGTTCGCGACGGGGTGGCTGCAGGGCGAGAGCGCGTGGGGCCGTCCGGCCGACGTGCTGGTCATGCCGGACGGCGCACTTCTCGTCTCCGACGATTACGCCGGCGCGATCTATCGCATCAGCTACGCCGCGAAGTAAGGCTTACCAGTGACGGTAGGGATGGTAGGCGCGCGCCCAGGGGCGATAGTAGGCGGCTCGGCCGTATACGACCGGAGGCGCATAGTAGCCGTACGGATACGGGCCGTAGTACGCGGGCGGTGCGTAATAGACCGGCGGCGGCGCGTAGGCGGTGACATAGCCACCGTGGTTGGTGTAACCCACGGCGAACCCCGGACCTCCGATCGAAACCGCGAAGGAATTGGCCGACGCGCTCGTCGCGAACGCGGCCGTCACGAGTGCGGTGAGCGCAGCAACCGCTGTCAGAACACGCTTCATGGCAACCTCCTTCTTGTGCGACAACGTTCAACGCAACCAACGCGGGCTCGCGTCCGAACGTTGACAACGGCTGCGGCGTGTTACAAAGAGTTGCGGTTCGATGCAATTCGGCTATGCTTTGAAGCCCGGTCGACGTGCTAACTCCTTGAGGTTGCTCGCAGTGCGCTTCTCGATCTCGACTCTGCTCTTGCCGTGCTTCCTGCTCGGGGCAGTAGGCCCCGGCAGCGCCGCGGACCTCGCCATCGGCATCGGTGCGGACGTCACCGCGATCGACCCGCACTACCACAACGTGACGCCGAATAACAACGTTGCCGCCCACGTCTTCGATTACCTCGTCTTCCGCGACGAGCGGCAGCGGATGATCCCGGGTCTCGCCGAGTCGTGGCGGGCCGTCGATCCGCTGACCTGGGAGTTCAGGCTGCGTCGCGGAGTCAAATTCCACGACGGCAGCGAGTTCACGGCGGCCGACGTCGTCGCCTCCATCGAGCGCGTGCCCACCGTGGCGAACAGTCCGTCGCCTTTCACCGCCTACACCAAGCAGATCAAGGAGATAATCGTCGTCGATCCGTACACCATCCGCTTTCGCACGACCACGCCCTACCCGCTCATGCCCTCGGACATGACCCAGATCGCGATCATCTCCGGAAGCGCAGCGAAGGCGACGACGGAAGAGTTCAACTCCGGCAAGGCGGCGATCGGCACCGGACCCTACAAGCTCGTGCGTTACGCGAAGGGCGATCGGATCGAACTCGCGCGCAACGACGCCTACTGGGGAGGCAAGACGCCGTGGGAGAGGGTGACGCTGCGGCTCCTTCCTTCCGACGCTCCGCGCGTGGCCGCGCTGCTCGCCGGCGACGTGCAGGCGATCGAGAACGTGCCCACGACCGATGTCGACCGGCTGAAGCAGGAAAAGCGGCTCACGCTGTCCCGCACCGTCGCCGACCGGCTGATCTATCTGCACATGGACTCGGAGCGAGACGTTTCGCCGTTCGTGACGGACAGGGACGGCAAGCCGCTCGCCGCAAATCCGCTTAAGGATCCGCGCGTGCGCAAGGCGATCTCGAAGGCGATCAACCGCCAGGCGCTCGCGGAGCGCGTGATGGAAGGGCAAGCCGTTCCTACGGGGCAGCTCCTGCCCGAAGGCTTCTTCGGCTACTCGAAGAGCCTGAAGCCCGAGGCCTTCGATCCGGAAGGCGCGAAGAAGCTGCTCGCCGAGGCAGGTTACCCCAACGGCTTCGGTCTCACGATCCATTCCCCGAACAACCGCTACGTCAACGACGCAAAGGTGGCTCAGGCCGTCGCCCAGATGCTGACTCATGTGGGTATCGTCACGCGTGTGGTGGCGATGCCCTCGGCGACGTTCTTCCCGCAAGGTACGGAGTTCAAGTTCAGCTTCCTGCTCGTCGGCTGGAGCTCGGGCACGGGCGAAGCCTCGAGTCCGCTCAAAGCGCTGATCGCCACGGTGAACAAGGAAAAGGGCTTCGGCACCGCGAACCGCGGCCACTACTCGAACGCGAAGGTCGATCTGCTGCTAGAGGAGGCGCTGGTGACCGTGGACGATGCGAAACGCGAAGCGCTGCTGCAACGCGCCACGGAGCTCGCGATCAGCGACACCGCGATCGTGCCGCTGTATCACCAGGTCAGCCTGTGGGCGATGCGCGATGGCATCAGTTACGTGGCGCGCACCGACGAGTACACCCTCGCGCACAAATTCAAGCCGCCGCGATGAACGCGCCGCAACCGGCGTGGCCGTCGACAACGACTCCCGTCGCGCACTTCATCGCCAACCGGTGGACGGGGTCCGCCTCCGGTGCAAGCCTGCCCATGATCGACCCTTCGGAGGGCGCGCCGTTCGCTGCCATCGCGCGCGGCGAGGCGGCCGATGTCGACGCCGCCGTCGCGGCGGCGCGCGCTGCGTGCGACGGCGCTTGGGGCAAGCTCGCGCCGGCAGACAAGGGGCGGCTTCTCCTCGCTTTGTCGCGGCGCATCCTCGATCGCGCAGAAGAGCTGGCGCTGATCGAGGCGCGGGATTGCGGCAAGCCGATCAAGCAGGCGCGGGCGGATGTTTCGGCCTGCGCGCGCTATTTCGAGTTCTACGGTGGCGCGGCCGACAAGCTGCACGGCGTGACGATTCCCTATCCGCGCGAATTCACCGTTCTCGGCTTGCGCGAGCCGCATGGTGTCACCGGACACATCATTCCGTGGAACTATCCGCTGCAGATCTTCGGCCGCAGCGTGGGCGGCGCGCTCGCCGCCGGCAACGCCTGCGTCGTCAAGCCCGCGGAGGACGCGTGCCTGTCGCTGCTGCGCGTCGCCGAGCTCGCCGCCGAAGCCGGGTTGCCGCCCGGCGCGCTCAACATCGTCACCGGTCTCGGCCGCGAGGCGGGCGCCGCGCTGGCGATGCACGCGGGCATCGATCACCTCTCGTTCACGGGCTCGCCCGCAGTCGGGGCGTGGGTCGCGCAGGAGGCGGCGAAGCGACACTGCCCGGTCGCGCTCGAGCTCGGAGGGAAGGGTCCGCAGGTCGTGTTCGCCGATGCCGACCTCGACGCGGCGCTGCCCGTTCTCGTCAACGCCATCGTGCAGAATGCCGGCCAGACCTGCTCCGCCGGCAGCCGGCTGCTCGTCGAGCGCTCGCGCTACGAAGAGCTGCTCGAGCGGCTCGGACAGCGCTTCGCTGCGCTCGAGGCCGGGCCAGCGCTGGCTGATCTGGATTGCGGGCCGCTCATCCGCGCCACGCAGCTCGAGCGCGTGCAGGGCTTTCTCGCCGAGGCGGAGCGCGACGGGATCGCGACAGTTGCCCGAGGACGCATCGCAGGCGACGCTCCTTCGCGCGGC
This sequence comes from Casimicrobiaceae bacterium, assembly GCA_035499135.1. Classification (GTDB taxonomy): domain Bacteria; phylum Pseudomonadota; class Gammaproteobacteria; order Burkholderiales; family Casimicrobiaceae; genus PALSA-1003. The sequence continues at coordinate 26,722 of DATJZM010000159.1, forward strand.
TATTACGTCGCGCCACGGCTTCTGCGCGACGTTCCTGCAGGGGCGCGCATCGCGCGCGAAGAAGTCTTCGGGCCAGTCCTCGCGGCGATGCCGTTCGACGACGAGGACGAGGCCGTGCGCCTCGCCAACGGCACCGACTTCGGACTCGTTGCCGGCGTGTGGACGGCCGACGGCGCGAGGCAGCTGCGCATGGCTCGCGCGATCAGGAGCGGCCAGGTGTTCGTCAACAGCTACGGCGCCGGCGGCGGGATCGAGTTGCCTTTCGGCGGCGTGAAACACTCGGGCTACGGTCGGGAGAAGGGCTTCGAGGCGCTTTACGGCTTCACTGTGCTCAAGACGGTCGTGTTGCGCCATGGCGACGGCTGAGCGCTCGCGCAGGCGCGGAGGCGCACCTTGAGGCTCGCCGGCAAAGTGGCGCTGGTCACCGGCGCCGCTTCCGGCTTCGGCGAAGGCATCGCCACCCGCTTCGCCCGCGAAGGCGCGAGAGTCGTCGCCAACGACATCAACGTCGACGGTGGCGGGCGCGTCGCGGCGGGGATCGCGGCGGAAGGTGGCGAGGCGATATTCCTTAGCGGCGACGTTGCGGTCGACGCCGATGTCGCTGCGCTGGTGCGCGGTACGCTCGATGCCTTCGGGCGCATCGACGTCATCGTCAACAACGCGGGGACCACGCATCGCAACCGGCCGATGCTGGAGGTCGGCGAGGCCGAGTTCGACCGCATCTTCGCGGTGAACGTGAAGAGCCTCTTTCTCAGCGCGCGTCACGCCGTTCCCGTCATGCGCAGGCAGGGCGGAGGCGCGTTCATCACGATCGCTTCGACAGCGGGGGTGCGCCCGCGACCGGGACTGACCTGGTACAACGGCAGCAAGGGAGCGGCGATCGTCACCAGCCGCTCGATGGCGGCGGAGCTCGCGCCGGATCGCATTCGCGTCAACGTGATCAACCCCGTGGCCGGCGAGACGGGGCTGCTCGCCGAGTTCATGGGCGGCGACACGCCGGAGCTGCGCGCCAAGTTCATCGCCACGATCCCGTTGGGACGACTGTCGCGGCCTGCCGACGTGGCGAGCGCGGCAGTGTTCCTCGCTTCCGACGAAGCCGGCTTCATCACCGGCGCCTGCCTGGAAGTCGACGGCGGACGATGCATCTGAGGCGGCGCGCGGCTGCGCCGGGCGACGCATGCTGAGGCCGGATCGGCACGGCATGACGTTGCTGCTGGGCGGGCTGATCGCAGTCGCGCCACTCGCGATGGACATCTACCTTGCGTCGATGCCCTCGATGGCCGGGGCCCTGGCGGCGAGCGACGAGAAGGTCCAGCTCACGCTTTCTCTCTACATGTACGCTTGGGGCGCGGCGCAGATCGTCGTGGGACCACTCACCGATCGCTTCGGCCGCCGCCCGGCGCTGATGGGCGGGCTCGGTCTTTTCATCGCAGCGTCGGCCGTGTGCGCGGCGGCACGCAGTATCGACACCCTGATCGCCGCCCGCGTCGTTCAGGCCGTGGCCATGGCCAGCGTCGCCGTCGTCCCGCGCGCGGTCGTGCGCGATCTCTATGCCGGCGAGCAGGCGGCGAGGATGCTCTCGCTGATGGGCGTCGTTCTCGGCATCGCCCCGGTCGTCGCGCCGATCATCGGCAGCCACCTGCATGTGTGGTTCGGCTGGCAGGCGAACTTCATCTTTGTCGCCGTGTACGGTGTGGCGGCGCTCGCCGGCGTGATTTTCGCGCTGCCCGAAACGATCCGGAGCCGCAGCCCCCAGGCGATGAAAGTCGGAGTCATGCTCGGCAACTACGCGCGCCTGCTGCGCTCGCGAGCTTATCTTGGTTACCTGCTCATCGCGGCGTTCGCGACGAGCGGGCTATTCGCCTTCCTGGCGGGAAGCTCGTTCGTGTTCGTGAGCGTGATCGGGACGGGGGAGGAAGGCTTCGGCCTGCTCTTCGGCATCGTGATGGCCGGCAACATTACCGGCTCGACTATCGGCAGCCGCCTTGTCGCGCGGCTCGGCATCGATCGCATGCTCCAGTATTCCACCGCTCTCATGCTGGTATCGGGACTCGCGGTAGCGCTGCTCGCGTGGGCGCGGGTGACGCATCCGCTCGCGATCGTCGTGCCGATGTTCGCGTTCATGGTGGCCTTCATGACGACCATGCCGCAGGCTACCGCGGGCGCGTTGACGCCGTTTCCCGAGATGGCGGGCAGCGCGTCCTCGCTGCTGTCGTTCTGCCAGCTTCTGCTCGCCTCGACCGCCGCGCTGCTCGTCGGGATGACCTTCGACGGCACGCAGAGGCCCATGGCAACCGCAATCGCCGTAGCATCCGTGCTTACTTTTGGCGCCTATCGGACGCTCATCCGTCGCTGACGTCGCTGTTCAGCGCGGCGCGACGATCATTCGCTCGAGCTCCGCCACGATAGGCGCCGCGGCGTCGACGCCGACGCGCTTGACCAGCGCCTGCGCGAAATCGGGCAGGAAGTCGTGGAGGTCCCGCAGATTCTCGGCCCGCTGCAGGCGCATCATCAGCAGGTAGCCGCGAAAGCCAAGATGCTCGTTGATGATGTCGCTCAGCTTCCGCTGTGCGACGACGAAGCGCTCGGCGTCGTTCTCGCTGACGGTTTCGGGCGCCGGCCCCGCACGCGTGGCGGACGGAGCGGCGAAGCGCCGCGCAATCAGGCCCGAGCGCTCGAGGGTGGCGAGCGCGCCGGCGTCGACTCCGAGCGCCTGCGCGCGCTCTAGCAACTCGCCGACAGTCCGGTTGCCATCGATCATGATGAGCAGGCTGCGCAGCGCGATGGGCAGATTGAGCTTGCGCTCCTTGAGCTCGAGCGTGCCCGCTTCGGTCTTCGCGTAGATTTCCCCAGGGTGCATCGTTCGCCTTGAGCCCCAAGCAAAGGCAACGGAGGCAGTGGCCGCCATTATAGACAGGACGATGCCCGCCCGGGCGCATCACCACGCATGCGACAATTCGCGCTCGCGCCGCGAAAGACGCGGCGCGCGACGTCCGGGCAAGCATGATCGACGACCTCGACCGCGCACTGCGCGCGGCCAACCGCTGGGCGGTAATCGCGATGCTCGCCGCGATGGCCACGATCGTCTTTGCCAATGTCGTGCTGCGCTATACGACCGGCGTTTCGATCCTCTGGGCCGAAGAGGTATCGAGGTATCTGATGATCTGGCTGACGTTCATCGGCAGCGGACTGGTTCTTCGCTACGGCGGCCACGTCGGGATCGAGACCCTGCAGGAGACCCTGCCGCCGCGCCGCGCGGCGGGCATTCGTGCGGTCATCGTCGTCCTGCTGCTCGCGTTCTTCGCCTTCATGGTGGTCGTCGGTGCGCGCTATGCCGCGCTTACCTGGGCGCAGACCACGCCGGTGCTGCAGATACCCGTCGGCGCCGTCTATCTCGCAATCCCGGTGGGCTTTGCGCTGCTCACGGCCCACCTGCTACTCATGGCCCGGGCGTATGTCAGGGAGCGCCGCCTGCTCGCGGACGGAGAGTTCGACGGCGAGGCGGCGAAGATGTGAACGACGATGGTCGCGACGCTGTTCATCGCCTGCAGTCTGCTCCTGGCGCTCGGCCTTCCGGTCGCGTTCGCCCTCGGCGGGGCCACGCTTGCGGCAATGCTCTTCGACGGAGGATTGCCGCTGCTCGCCCTGCCGAAATATGTGTTCTCGGGCATCGACATCTTCGCACTGGAGGCCGTGCCGTTCTTCATCCTCACTGCGGAGCTGATGACGGGCGGGGCGCTCTCGGAAGTGCTACTGCGTTTCGCATCGCAGTTCGTCGGGCGCTTCCGTGGCGGCATGGGCCACACCAATATCCTGGCGCTGACCTTTTTCTCCGGAATCTCGGGCTCGGCGCTGGCCGACGCCGCGGGGCCCGGGGCGATCATGATCCGCATGATGCGCGACGACGGCTATCGGCCCGAGTATGCGGCTGCGTTGACGGCGGCCACGTCCATCCTCGGTCCGATCATCCCCCCGTCGATCAGCATGATCATCTATGCGCTTGCCTACCCCGAGGTGAGCCTCGTCGGTTTGCTGATCGCTGGCGTGCTGCCCGGCATCCTGATCGCGCTCGCCATGGCCGCGATCAACCACGTGATCTCGCTTCGGCGGCACTATCGCGGCTCGACCGCGCGCTACGGCTGGCGCGAGTACGTCGCAAACACCTGGCGCGCGCTGCCGGCGCTGGCGCTACCGGTGCTCATCCTCGGCGGGATCGCCTCTGGCGCGTTCACGCCGACGGAGGCCTCGGTCATCGCCGTGTTCTACGCGCTGTTTGCAGGGCGCGTGATCTATCGCTCGCTCGAGTGGCGCGCGCTGCCCGCGATCCTGGCCCGTTCCGCGCTGATGACGGCGTCCGTACTGATCATCGTGGCGATGTCGGCCGCCTTCGCCTGGGTGCTCACGATATCACGCGTCCCGCAGGAGCTCACGGCGGCGATCGTCGCGCTGCGCCTCCACCCGCTCGCCTTTCTCTTCGCCGTCAACGCCTTCCTGCTCGTCTTCGGCATCTTCATCGAGCCGCTGCCGGGCATAGTCGTGCTGGTGCCCATTCTCGCGCCGATCGCCCACGCGCTGGGCATTTCCGATCTTCAGTTCGGTATCATCGTGATCGTCAACCTGACGATGGGAATGATTACGCCGCCGGTCGGCGGCCTGCTCTTCGTCACCTCGGTGGTTGCGCGCGTGCCGCTCGCCAGGCTCGTCGGCGAGTTGTGGCCGTTCCTCTGGGCGCAGATCGGGGTGCTGGTGCTGCTGTCGCTCTTTCCCTGGGTCAGCACGTTCTTGCCCGGGATCTTCGGCTATCGGTGAAGCCCGGGCGGCTTACTGCGGGCGGTAGTTCTTGATCCGATCGATGTTCGCCTGACCGAAGCGCTTGCCGAAGTCGGCATAGACCGGGACGAGCACTGCCTGGAACTTCGCCTTGTCCAGGTTCTCGACGACGTTCATCCCCTTGGCGCGAAGGTCCGCCACCGCCTTGCGCTCGTCCTCGTCAACGCGGGCGCGGTTCGCCTTGACCCCTTCCTTCGCAGCTTCGAGGAAAGCCTGCTTGTCGGCCTCCGAGAGCCGGTCCCACTGCGCCTTGTTCATGAGGAAGATCGCCGGCGAATAGACGTGCCCGGTCAGCGAGAGGTACTTCTGCACCTGATCGAGCTTCGCCGAAGTGATCACCGAAAGCGGATTCTCCTGACCGTCGACGGTGCCTTGCTGCAACGCCGTGAACACCTCGGTGAACGCCATCGGCGTGGGTTGAATCCCGAACTGGCGATAGGCCTCGATGTGAATCGGATTCTCCATCGTCCGCATCTTCAGCCCCTTGAGATCGTCAGGCTGGTTGACGGGGTGCTTGCTGTTGGTCATGTGCCGGAATCCGTTCTCCGCCCACGCGAGGCCGACCATGCCCTTCGGCGGGAACTTCGCCAGCAATTCCTGCCCGATCGGCCCGTCGAGGACGGCGCGCGCGTGCGCGTAGTCGCGGAACAGGAACGGGATGTCCAGGATCGCGACCTCGGGCACGAAGTTGGGCAGCGGACCCGTCGAGGTGAGCGTGAGGTCGAGCGTCCCCAACTGCACGCCCTCGACCGATTCGCGTTCGGCACCGAGCGCGCCGGAGTAAAAGGTCTGGATCTTGTAGCGTCCGTTGGTTCGCTTCTCGACTTCGCGTGCGAAGGTGTCGATCGCCACGCCGTAATGCGAGTTCTGGGCGATGGCGATGTTGATCCTGAGCGTGGTCTGCGCAACGGCATGCGTGGTCGTTGCGATGGCCGTGGCAAGGACGAGCGGCAGCACGATCGCACAACACCGGCATCGGGTCTGATTCATGCTTTCGCCTTCGAATTGGAGCGCACCGGGGAGGCGCATTCTACTCCAGGCCCGCCCGGCGTTTACTCCGTGGTCTGCGCAGGGGCTTTGTGAAATAATGCACGGCAGGAAACGCCGCAGTCCTCCATGCTCAATCCAGCCTTGCTCGCAGCGCTCGGCGAAGTTCTTCCGGCCGACGCGATCCTCACCGCTGCCGAGGATACGCGGCCCTACGAATGCGACGGCCTCACGCTCTTCCGCGAGCTGCCCCCGGCCGTGCTGCTGCCGGAAAACGAGACGCAGGTCGTGCAGATCCTCAAGCTATGCCACGCCGCACGTGTACCCGTGGTGGCGCGCGGCGCCGGGACCGGCCTCTCGGGTGGTGCGGTTCCCGATCGCGAGGGCGTGGTTCTGTCGCTCGCGAAATTCAAGCGCATTCTCGCGATCGATCCGCTGGCGCGCACGGCGACCGTCCAGCCCGGCGTGCGCAACCTGGCGATCTCGGAGGCGGCAGCTCCTCACGGCCTGTACTACGCGCCGGACCCGTCGTCGCAGATCGCCTGCACGATCGGCGGGAACGTAGCCGAGAACGCGGGCGGCGTGCACTGCCTGAAGTACGGGCTGACGGTGCACAACCTGCGGCGGGTTCGCGCCGTGTTGATCACCGGCGAGGTGGTCGAGCTCGGAGGCGACGCGCTCGATGCGCCGGGTTACGATCTGCTCGCACTGATCACCGGCTCCGAGGGGCTGCTGGCGGTCATCACCGAGGTCACGGTGAAGCTGACGCCCAAGCCGCAAGACGCGAAATGCGTGATGGCGGCGTTCGACGACATCGCCAAGGCCGGCGACGCCGTGGCGGCAGTCATCGGCGCCGGCATCGTGCCGTCGGGCCTGGAGATGATGGACCACCTCACGATCGCCGCGGTCGAACCGTTCGTGCATGCGGGCTACCCGCAGGACGCCGCGGCGATCCTGCTGTGCGAGACAGATGGCGTCAACGCCGAGGTCGAGGAGGAAGCGGCGCTGATCCAGGCGCTGCTCACCCAGAGCGGGGCGATCCGCGTGGAGGTCTCGCGCAGCACTGCGCAGCGGGAGCGCTTCTGGTCGGGGCGCAAGGCCGCCTTCCCCGCGGCGGGCCGCATCTCGCCCGACTATTACTGCAGCGACGGCACGATACCGCGGCGCGCCTTGGGTGGCGTGCTTACGCGAATCGCCGAGCTGTCGCGCGAATACGGACTTCGCTGCATGAACGTCTTTCATGCCGGCGATGGCAATCTGCACCCGCTGATCCTTTACGACGCTAACCGACCGGGAGACGCCGCGAAGACGCAGGAGTTCGGCAGGCGCATCCTCGAGCTCTGTATCGAGGTCGGTGGCACGATAACGGGAGAACATGGAGTCGGCGTGGAAAAGCTCGGCGACATGTGCGTGCAGTTCGCGCCGGCCGAGCTCGAGCGATTCCACGCCGTCAAGCGGGCTTTCGATCAGGATGCGCTGCTCAACCCCGGCAAGGCTGTGCCGACCTTGCATCGCTGCGCCGAGATGGGGCGGATGCATATCCATCGTGGCGAGCTGCGACATCCCGAGCTCCCGCGCTTCTAGGCGAGGCCGCTCATGGAAACGCCGGCATTGGTTCGTCCCGATCCGACGAAGGTCGCCGCGCTGGTGACCAAGCTCTGTGGCGAGTACGGCGAGCGCGCCGTCACCGCGCAAGCCGTGCGCGAGCACCACAGCCACGGCGAGGGGCTCGCCGATGCGGCGCTGCCAGACGTCGTCGTGTTTCCCCGTTCGAACGAGGAGGTTGCCTCGATCGTTCACCTGTGCAGCATGGCCCGGGTCCCGGTCATCGCCTTCGGCGTGGGCACTTCGCTCGAAGGGCACGTGGCCGCGCTCTATGGCGGCGTGTGCCTCGACTTGTCGCAGATGAATCGCGTGCTGGAGGTGAATGCGGAAGATCTCGATTGCCGCGTCGAGGCCGGTGTTACTCGCGAGCAGCTCAACGCCGAGCTGAAAGGCACGGGCCTATTCTTTCCCATCGATCCCGGCGCCAATGCGACGATCGGCGGCATGACCGCCACGCGGGCGTCGGGAACGAACGCCGTTCGCTACGGGACGATGCGCGAGAACGTGCTGGGCCTCACGGTGGTGGCAGCCGACGGCCGCATCGTGCGCACGGGCGGTCGCGCGCGCAAGTCGAGCGCGGGCTACGACCTCACGCGCCTGTTCGTGGGCGCCGAGGGAACGCTCGGCGTCATCACCGAAATCCAGCTCCGGCTGTACGGCGTGCCGGAAGCAATCTCGGCAGCGGTCTGCCAGTTTCCGAGCCTTGCTGCGGCGGTCCACACCGTGATCCAGGCGATGCAGACCGGGATCCCTGTGGCTCGCATCGAGCTGCTCGACGAAGTCCAGATGGATGCCTGCATTCGCTACTCGAAGCTCGAGGGCTTGGCCGCGAAGCCGACCTTGTTCTTCGAGTTTCACGGCTCGCCCGCCTCGGTGCGGGAGCAGGCCGAAGCGATGCAGGCGATTTGCGCCGACCACGAAGGCAGCGCCTTCGATTGGGCTACGCAAGCGGAGGATCGCTCGCGGTTGTGGAAGGCGCGGCACGCAGCCTATTACGCGGCGCTTGCGTACCGGCCGGGGACTACCTCGCTCGCAACGGACGCCTGCGTTCCGATCTCGCGCCTCGCCGACTGCATTCTCGAAACACGGGCGGAGGTCGACAGGAGCGGCCTCACGGCGCCCATCGTCGGTCACGTCGGCGACGGCAACTTCCACCTCATCGTTCTGTTCCATGCCGACGACAAGGCGGAGCGCGAGCGCGCCGAAGCGCTGGCCCGCAACGTCTCGTTGCGGGCGATCGCCATGGGCGGCACGTGCACCGGCGAGCACGGTATCGGATGGCACAAGCTCGATGCACTGGTGCGCGAGCACGGCGATGCCGTGGACCTCATGCGCGCCATCAAGCGCGCGCTCGACCCGCACAACATCATGAATCCGGGGAAGACCGTGCCTCTGTAGCGAGGATCGGGGTGTATACGCTCTATATCGGAAACAAGAATTACTCATCCTGGTCGCTGCGCCCGTGGGTCGTCATGAAGACGGCGGGCATCGCGTTTCGGGAGGAGCGAATCGGCCTCTATCAGCCGGGGTCGGAGGAGCGACTGCGAGCGATCTCGCCGTCGGGCCGCGTTCCGCTCCTGCGCGACAGCGAAACGGTGGTCTGGGACTCGCTGGCGATCGCCGAGTACCTCGCGGAGCGGCACCCGGGACTGTGGCCCGGTGCTGCGATTGCCCGCGCCTGGGCGCGGAGCGTAAGCGCAGAGATGCACTCCGGCTTCCCGCGGCTGCGCGAAGAGTTGAGCATGAACGTGCGCTTGCGCTTGAGGAAGACGCCTTCGCCTGCAGCTGCGGCCGACATCGAGCGCATCGTTGCCCTGTGGACCGAGGGTCGATCGCGCTTCGGGGCTTCCGGGGATTTCCTATGCGGAGCTTTCGGCATCGTCGATGCTTTCTGGTGCCCGGTCGCGTTTCGCTTCCAGACCTACGGCGTCGTGCTCGACGGTGTGGCCGATAGCTACCAGCGGACCCTGCTTGGCCTGCCGGCGATGCGCGAATGGGCGGCCGATGCTGTGCAGGAGTCCGAGCGCATCGCGAGCCTCGAGCCGGCCGGAGCGCAGGCGCAGCAATAATGACGCAGCCGTGGACCGGCTCCAGTGAAGTGCTCGAGGATTGGCGCGGCCGCGTGCGGAGCGCCAGCGCCGCGAAAACGCCACTGCGCCTCGTCGGCGGCGGCAGCAAGGATTTCTATGGGCAAGAGCTCGTCGGCGAGGTCTTCGACACGACCGCCTACGCCGGGGTCGTCGACTACGATCCGACCGAGCTGGTGATCACGGCCCGTTGCGGGACGCGCCTCGCCGAGGTCGATTTGATGCTGCGCGGCGAGGGGCAGATGCTCGCTTTCGAGCCCCCGGCGTTCGGGGCGACGGCCACGCTCGGCGGCTGCGTGGCCGCCGGTCTTTCCGGCCCCCGGCGCGCCTACGCGGCGGCCGTGCGCGACGCAGTGCTCGGCGTGCGTCTGCTCGACGGCCAGGGCGACGACCTCGCGTTCGGCGGACGCGTGATGAAGAATGTCGCCGGATTCGACGTATCGAGGCTCGTCGCCGGCTCGCTCGGAACGCTGGGGATCATCCTGGAGGCATCGCTGAAATGCGTGCCCTTGCCGAAAGCCGAAGCGACGCGCGTCTACGAGCTCACGCCGCAGCTCGCCCTGCAGCGCAGCAACGAATGGGGCGCGCAAGCGCTGTCTCTGTCGGCGAGCTGCTACTACGATGGGCGCCTGTACGCACGTTTCTCCGGCGCGAAGGCGGCGGTCGAGGGTGCGGTGCGCCGGCTGGGCGGTACGGCGCTCGATGATGCCGACGCATTCTGGGTCTCGGTGCGCGAGCAGGGGCATCCGTTCTTCGGCCGCGACGCCGCCGAGGCGCCGCTCTGGCGGCTATCCGTGAAGTCGACCGCTCCGTATGCCGACCTCGACGGCGAGCAGTTGCTCGAGTGGGGAGGAGCGCTGCGCTGGCTGAGACCAGCAAAGCGAACGAGCGACTCGGGCTGCGGCCCAGTGCACGCGCAGCAGCTGCGCGAGTGGGCGCACGGCCACGGCGGCCACGCGACGCTCTTTCGTTGCGCCGACAAGTCGGCCGGCGTCTTCCAGCCGCTTCCGCCACCCATGCTGGCCATCCATCGCAAGCTCAAGGCCGTGTTCGACCCGGCGGGCATCTTCAATCCGGGGCGTCTTTACACCGGCATCTGAGATTTTGGAAACGCATCTCGCCGACTTCATTCGCGAAAGCGCGGACGGCCGCGAGGCTGACGCCATTTTGCGCAGCTGCGTGCACTGCGGTTTCTGCACGGCCACCTGTCCAACCTACCAGCTGCTCGGCGATGAGCTCGACAGCCCGCGGGGCCGAATCTACCTCATGAAGCAGATGCTCGAGGGAGCTGAAGTCACCGAGAGCACCCGTCTGCATCTCGACCGCTGCCTCACCTGCCTTGGCTGCGAAACCACCTGTCCCTCCGGGGTCCGCTATGGACGGCTCGTGGAGATCGGACGCCGCGTGGTCGAGCAGCGTGTTCCGCGCCGGCGCCTGGACGCGGCGCGGCGCTGGGTCCTGCGTCGCGCCCTGACCTCGGGCCCGCTGTTCGCGGCCGCCGTCGCGACGGGACGGGCGCTGCGACCGCTGCTCCCGGCGGCGCTCGCGCGCAGCGTGCCCAAGGTAGAGCGCGCTGGAACATGGCCCAGGCCAAGACATTCGCGCCGAATGCTGGTGCTCGTCGGCTGCGTGCAACCGGCGCTCGCGCCGTCGATCGATGCCGCGATGGCCCGCGTTCTCGACCGCGTGGGCATCTCGCTCGTCCGCGCCGCCGGGTCCGGTTGCTGCGGCGCGCTCAGCCTTCACCTCGGCGCGCACGCGGAAGCTCTGCAGCGCGCTCGCGCCAACGTCGATGCGTGGTGGCCCGAGGTCGATCGGGACGCCGAAGCGATCGTCGTCACCGCGAGCGGCTGCGGGGTCACCGTCAAGGATTACGCTGTGCTCCTCAAGGACGACCCCGCCTACGCCGAGCGGGCCAAGCGGATCGCGGAGCTCGCTCGCGACCCGGTCGAGATCGTCGGCGCGGAGTGGAAGCGCCTTGCTCCTCAGGTCGCGATGGATCGCGGCCCGCTATGCGTCGCGGTGCAGACGCCCTGCTCGCTGCAGCACGGGCAGAAGCTCAAGGGACGCATCGAAGAGATCCTGGAGGCAATCGGTCTGGAGCTCGCGCGAGTCGCCGACGCGCATCTTTGCTGCGGCTCCGCGGGCACCTATTCGATCCTGCAGCCCGAGCTCTCGCACGAGCTGCGGGCGGCCAAGCTCCGCGCGCTGGAAGCGGGCGACCCCGAGGTTATCGCCACCGCAAACATCGGCTGCATGATGCACCTTGCCTCGGGAACGGAGCGGCCGGTCCGGCATTGGGTCGAGCTGCTCGATGCGCGGCTGCGCAGCGCATGAATGATCGAGCGAGCTACCTCAGTTTCCTCTCCATACCGACCCGATGGATGGACAACGACGCGTACGGACACGTGAACAACGTGACCTACTATTCGTATTTCGACACCGTCGTGAACGAGCACCTCATCCGCGCCGGCGGGCTCGACATCCACGCTTCTCCGACGATCGGCATCGTGGTCGAGACCGCGTGCCGGTTTTACAAGTCGCTCACTTTCCCGGAGGTGATCGACGCCGGGCTGCGCGTCGCGAGGCTCGGCAATTCGTCGGTGTGCTACGAGATCGGATTGTTCCGGCAGGGCGAGGCTGACCCTTCCGCCAGCGGCCGCTTCGTCCATGTGTGGGTCGACCGGGCGAGCCGCCGTCCGGCGGCGATCCCCGCCCGGATACGCGCGGCGTTGCAGTCCTTGCTTATGGCTACGGCGACCAGCGGGGCGCACTCCTGCTAGACTAGCAGCTCTCGCTGTGGAGCCGCCCGGGCAGTTGCTGGCGGTGTGCTGCACAAGAGCCTCGCTCGCGAGTGAAAAATAGCCATGGCCGCGCACAGTCGGTTCGCGCTCATTCCCGCGGCGGGAACGGGCATTCGATTCGGCGATCGGCTGCGCAAGCAGTACGTCCCGATCGCCGGCGTGCCGCTGCTCAAGCGCACGATCGATTCGTTGCACGGCGCCGTCGTGCTCGACGGCGTATTCGTCGTGCTGGCGAAAGACGACAAGGACTACGGCGAGCGCATCGGCTCGATCCAGGGCGTGGAGCCCCTCTACTGCGGCGGCGCGACTCGGACCGAATCGGTGCGCAATGGGTTGGCCGCGCTGAGCGGCCATGCGCAGGCGGAGGACTGGGTCATCGTCCACGACGCGGCACGTCCCTGTCTAGACCTCGCGACGCTGCATCGCCTGCTGCACGAGCTGGAGGACGAGCCGGTGGGTGGGCTTCTTGCCGTGCCGCTCGCCGATACGCTGAAGCGAGCGGAAACGGGCGCCGGGTTGCGCGCTACCTCGACCGAGGCGCGCGAGGGCTTGTGGTGCGCGCAGACTCCGCAGATGTTCCGCTTCGCCATACTGCAGCACGCCCTGCGCAAGGCCGATCCTGCGAAGGTGACCGATGAAGCCCAGGCGATCGAAGCTCTCGGCGTAAAGCCGAGGCTGATCCAGGGCAGTAGCGCGAACATCAAGGTCACCTACCCTGAAGATATCGCCTTGGCCGAGGCCATCCTGGCTGCGCGCTCGCGGACCTGAGCGGTGGCTGCGATCCGCATCGGCAACGGGTTCGATGCTCACCGGCTCGTGGCGGGGCGCCGCCTCGTCCTCGGCGGCGTGACGATACCGTTCGAGCGGGGCCTCGACGGTCACTCGGATGCCGATGTCCTCGCGCACGCCGTCTGTGATGCCGTGCTCGGCGCGCTCGGAGCCGGCGACATCGGATCGCATTTTCCCGACACAGATCCGGCCTACAGGGATGCCGACAGTCGCGAGCTGCTGCGCCGGGTGTGGCGCATGGCGCGAAGCGCCGGATACGCCCTCGGCAACCTCGACGCCACGCTGATCGCGCAGGCGCCGAGGCTTGCTCCTCATCTGCAGGCGATGGCGAGCAACCTTGCTGCCGATCTCGGTGCGACGCGCGACCAGGTAAACGTCAAGGCGACAACGACGGAGAACATGGGCTTTACTGGGCGAGGGGAGGGCATCGCCGCGATGGCGACCGTCCTCCTCCTATCGGTCCGCGGGTCCTAAAGCGGCAGCTTTGCGCGCTGGGCAGGCACGGGGAGAGTCACCCGCGCCACCGTGCCACCCCCGGGACGAGGCACCAGCTCCAGCGTCCCGGAATGCAGGCGCGCGATGCGCTCGACGATGGCGAGCCCGAGCCCTGCGCCGGGGATGCCGCTGCGCGCCGGGTTGCCCCGGGCGAACGGCCTCTTGAGTCGATCGACCTGCTCGGGCGGAATCCCGGGGCCGCGGTCGCGTACCTCGATCACGACACTTCCGCTTTCGAGGCGTGCCTCCACTTCGACCGGCGGAGCGCCGTGACGCAGCGCATTGTCGATGAGATTGGCCACCAGACGCGAAATCGCCGTGCCGCGTAATGGCACGAGAGGCAGCTCCGCGCGCCTGAACTCGACCATCTGATTGCTGCGCGCATAGCGCTCGACCAGAGCAGCGATCAGCGTGCTCAGATCGACCGGCTTCACCTGAGTCTCATGCCCGTCACGCGCGAAATCGAGAAATTGATCGATGATCCTGTCGATCTCCTCGATGTCGTCGATCATTGCCTGGCGCGCGTGCTCGTCCTGCGTGCCCACCTCGAGCCCCAGGCGCAGCCTGGCGAGCGGCGTGCGCAGATCGTGGGAGACCCCGGCCAGAAGTACAGCGCGGTCCTGCTCGTTCTGCACGAGGCTCGCGAGCATTTGGTTGAAGCCGCGATTGAGGTTCACGATTTCCGAGGGCCCGCTCTCCGGCAGCGGCGACGGAGCACGTCCCCGGCCGAGGCTGCTCACCGCGTCGTTCAGCTGGCGCAGCGGGCGCGCGAGGTAGCGTGCGAACAGATAAGCGCTGACCAGAAGCACGGCGAGAACTATGAGGCTCAACTCGAGCGCTTTGCCGGGGTTGTCTTCGCCCCGGGGCGGCATCTGGAACCCGGCCCAGTAGGCACGGTCGTTGGCGACCAGCTTGATCCACAGCAACTGTAGTCGCGGCTGGATGCGCAGCTCCGTGTCGGGCCCGAGCTCGGTGCGAAGTCGCTCCTGGAGGTCGGTCAGCAGGGGATTCTGCGGCGGGCCACCGACGAACTGGCGCTCCTCATCGGCCACGATGCGGGCGTGGTAGGCCTCACCGTAGCGGGCGAGCGTCGCGTCGTTGGCACGCGGGTCGGCCGATGCAAGCATCGTGCGCAGAGCGCGCAACTCGACGAGCTTCGTATCGCCGAACTGCCGGGCGAGCAGCGCCACTCGATCCTGGCGGAACAGGTAGATCGCCGCGAGCTGACTGATGACGATCACCGCGAGCAGCAGCAGCGCGAGACGGCCAAACAGCGAGCGCGGCCACAGTCTTGGCCTGAAGCTCAAGCCCCTGCCTCGCCGGCGGCCGCGTCGTCCTTCGCGTCGTCAGGAATGAACACGTAGCCGAATCCCCAAACGGTCTGGATGTAACGCGGCGAAGCGGGGTCGGGCTCGACCAGTTTGCGCAGGCGCGACACCTGGACGTCGATCGCCCGGTCGAACACATCGTGATCACGACCGCGGGCGAGCAGCATGAGCTTCTCCCGTGCCAGAGGCTGCCGCGGATGGGTGGCGAACACCTTGAGCAGACCGAACTCCCCCGTGGTCAGGGCGATAGGCGTGTCACCGCGGTGCAGTGTGCGCGTGGATAGATCGAGCGCATAGGGGCCAAAGGTTACCCTGCCGCCGGCCTCGGGCGCGCCCGGAGCGAAGCGCTCCGTGTGCCGGCGCAACACCGCATGGATGCGCGCGACGAGCTCGCGCGGATTGAACGGCTTGGGCAGGTAGTCGTCGGCACCCATCTCGAGGCCCACGATGCGGTCGACATCCTCGCCCTTGGCGGTGAGCATGATGATCGGCACGCTCTCTCCTGAACCCCGAAGCCGCCGGCACAGCGCGAGGCCGTCTTCCCCCGGCAACATCAGATCGAGCACCAGCAGATGAGGTGGATCGCGCTGGAGCTTCTTGTCGAGATCGCGCCCATCGGGCAATGCGCTCGCCTGAAATCCCTGCTCGGTAAGATAGCGCACGAGCAGATCGCGCAGGCGCGGATCGTCGTCGATTACGAGGATCTTCGAATTCGGTTGCTTCATCGCGGGTCCATCCTACGACTTCGCGCAGGGGCGACTTCGCGGCGGTTGTCACGAATTGTAACGCTCGTCCTGACGGGCAACGACTCGTTACAGAGGAAGCGCGACCTGGGCACGCGGCGCATGCCGACCGCGCGTACTTCTGGCAACATTGCGTTACCAAACTGGCGCGGCGCGCAACGGTTGCGCAACGGGAGGCCGCTATGCTGCGCCTCGTCTACGGGACTCGGCATCCGCCGGGACCGCAAAGGCTCAACGAAAGGAAGGCTATGGCAATGAAGTCTCTGCTCTGCGCGGCCACGACTGCTGCGTTCCTTGCTCTGGGCATTCCCTGTCAGGCGCGGCCCGGACACGATCTTGACTCGCCGCTCCCGATGCTCTCCGCCGCAAAGGCAAACCTGAACTTGAATACATCACAGCAGCTACAGTGGGACAACGCGGCGGCACAAGCCAAGGCTGCCCACGCAGCCATGCGCGCAAACTTTGAGCAGGTGGGTGCGGCTCTCCAGACCGAGCTCGGCAAGGCGGAGCCCGATCTTGCCTCGGTGTCCGCGCTCGCGGATAACCTGCGTCAGCAGAACGAAGCATTGCGCAAGAGTGCACGCGATGCATGGCTCGCTCTCTACGCGACCTTCACCCCGGATCAGAAAGCGGTCGTTCGCGACACGCTGAAAACAGGAATCGAGCGCATGCAAGCGCATCGCGGCATGCGCGGAGCACCGGCACAGAACTAAGAGCAATCGTCCTCGGCCGGTTCCGCGGCCGACGGTCCAACCCGGTGTGGCTAGCGCTACACCGGGTTTTTTTCGCAGTTGCGCTCTCCCGCGGAAGCGCTATAATTCTAATGTCATAAACAATATGTACATTGGGCGTGGTCTCCATGCTCTCGTCATGGGCATAATCCACCCCCCGCGACCTCGGCGAAACTCAGGTTCATCACAGGCCGGGTTTACCCCCCGACCCTAATCGGTCATCCCGAACTCGGCCTGTATTCAAGCGCCCAGCTTGCTGGGCGCTTTTTTTATTACTGTTTAGCGTAAAAGGCTCCTGACGAGCGGGCTATTGGTGATTGTTAATCGTATATTAATATATCAAGAACAATAAGATAAGAAATTATAGCGTTACTCACAGATCGTTTTTCATGCTAAGACGCTCTGTGAAGCCAATATGCGACTCGACGTAGCCTTGAGCTCGCCCGGGAGGACAGGTTTGATCAGCACTTCACAGGCGCATTCGGAAGCAGCGCCCAAGACCGCCGTCGAGTCGCCGGTGATCAACAAGGCCGGCACGGGCGATCCGATCTCGCGGCGCAGCCTGGCGATCACCTCGGTGCCCAGCTCCCCGCGAGCTAGGCGATAGTCGGCCACGACAAGGTCGGGATAACCGCTCGCGTTACCAAGGGCCGCGAGCAGATCGTCCCCCGTTGTCGCGGCAATGACTTCGGCGCCCCAGGCCGAGTACAAAGCGCGCAGTCCGTCCACGACGGCGCGCTCGTCATCGATCACCGCGACCCGCGCGCCGGCGAGCGTTCGCTGCGCCACGACGGGCGCCGATGGTTGCGACGTCGGAACCGCCGCGACACGCGTCAGCTGCAAGACGAATCGGGAGCCCCGCCCGGGAAGCGAATCCAGCTCGAGCGCATGCCCGAGCAACCGGGCGAGCCGACGAGTGATGGCCAGCCCGAGTCCGCTTCCCTTGCTGCTGTGCCGCTCTACGTTGCCGATCTGATAGAACTCCTCGAAGATGCGCTCGCGCTCCGCTTCCGCAATCCCCACACCGGAATCCCATACCTCGAGCGCGATGTGTTCACCGCGCCGACGCGCACCCACGATGACGCCGCCGCACTTCGTGTAGCGGATGGCGTTGGAAACGAGGTTGGCGACGATGCGCTGGAGCAGGACCGGATCGCTTTCGACCCACGCTTGCGTGGGCATGACACTGAAACGCAGGCCCTTGCCGGTCGCCAGCGGCGCAAACTCCTGCCTCACGCGGCAGAGGACCGGCTCCAGCGGAAAAGCGCTGCGGTCCGGGACCACAGCTCCGCTATCGAGCTTGGAGATGTCGAGCAGCGAGTTGAACAACTGCTCGAGCGCTTCGACCGAGGCGTTGATGCTCGAGACGAGGCCGCGTACATCGCGGTCCTGCACTTTCTCCTGCAGCGTGGCAGCGAACAATCCCATGGCGTGGAGCGGCTGGCGCAGATCGTGACTCGCCGCGGCGAGGAATTGCGTCTTGCTGCGATTGGCCGCCTCGGCCTCGGCGCGCGCCCGCTCGGCGACAGCCGACTGTGCCTGCAACTCGCCGATGAGATCGACGTTTTCGTAGCGTATCGCGAGCGACGCGGTGAACATGTCGTTCAGGGCGTGCCCGAAGCGCAGCGTGAACGCGAGTACGACGAGCAGAACGGCAGCGATGAAGACGTGTACCTCATCGCCTTCGATCGCCACCCGGGCGATCGGCGGCAGCAGAGCGGGCAGCACGAAGCCGTAGAACGCGGGCTTGAGAACCGTGGTGAGATTGAGCCCGCCCAGGATCACACCGAACAGGCACACGATGAGCAGCGCCTGGTGCCCGGGATCTCCCGGAGTGAACCATAGCACCCCGGCGATACCCCATAGCGTTCCGGCGACGGTCGAGCCCGCCGCCCATGCGTATCCCCACGGCGCTCGCGCTTCGGGCGCAGGAGCGGCAGCCCAATAGCGGCGCGTGAGTTCGTAGCGCCATCCCTGGTTCGCGAGAATCGCGAGGAGCCACGCCCCCAGCTGCGCGTGCGGAGCACTGCGCCACATGACCACTGCGAGGATCAGCCCGCCGAGAGCCATCGAAGCGGTCGTCCGGCCCCAATACGTGTACAGCGTGGCGACTTGCTCCGCGCGCGCGCGCACCAGGAGACGCCGATCGAGCGCAGCGGCCGGAGTCATAGTCGCGCGCGCGGCGACGCCGCTTCAACGCATCGTGGGCGGCGGCGGGCCGAAGCGCACGCCGCGGCGGGCGAGCTCGATGACCACCTGTGTCCGGTTGCGTACGTTCAAGGCGCGCAGGATCGCGCTGACGTGAACCTTGACCGTGCCCTCCGACAGGCGCAGATCACGGCAGATGAGCTTGTTCGGCTTGCCTTCGACGAGGAGACGGAGAACGTCCGCTTGCCGCACGGTGAGGCCGAGCTGCTCGGGCTTCGTCACCGCTTTCGGGCGCACCGCGCCACCGAGGCCGGGGGCATCGGTCGGAACGTACACGCCGCCCGACAGCACTAGGCGCAGCGCGTCGAGCAACACCCGCGTGTTCGCAGTCTTGGGAATGAAACCCATCGCGCCCAGGTCGAGCGCACGCTCGACGGTGACGCGATCATGCGTCGCGGAGAGCACGAGCACCGGCATGCCGGGCCATTCCGCGCGCAGCTCGGGCAACAGCTGGAACCCATCGCTTCCCGGCAGGGTCAGATCCAGGACGATGAGGTCGGTGTCGGGCTCGCGCGAAAGCGCAGCATGCGTCTCCGAGGCGTCGCGTGCCTGGATCAGCTCGAGCGCCGGATCGAGCGCGACGAGAACGTGCCTGAGTGCTTCCTGTATGAGCGGGTGATCGTCGATGACGAGAATCTTCATCATTCCCCCCCGAGACGAGATGAAGATGCGCGCCGAGCGGCGAGCGCATGGACGGACTCTAGAGGCACGGCGAATTCTGTCAACTGTAGAAAGTTACAGGAATGATCGGACCTGCTTCGCCCGCCACTGTTGCGTTCGCGGAGAAAGGCTGTGAAAATCAGAACGTTGTGTCGACTCTGCGCGAAAGCGCATTAACGTAAGCTTTTCGCCCGCCGGTTCGACTCAGCAGCGGGCGCAGCAAAGCGCTCTCGTCCGAGAGAAGGAGATGAACGTGCGCCGCCGCGTGTTTCTCGCAACGTTGCCCGCAGTAGCTTTTTCCTTGCCCTTTGCAGTCCGCAGCATCGCCGCCGGAAGCAAGAACGCAGCCCCCGTCGCGCAGTTGCAGCGCGACTGGCAGAGCCTGCTCGCACCGGGTGCCAACGTGACGCTCGCGCTCGACCCGATCAAGAAGAGCGAGGCCGAATGGAAGCAGCTTCTCGACCCGGCGCAGTTCAACGTGCTGCGGCAGGAGGGAACCGAGCGGCCGTTCAGCAGCCCGCTCAACGACGAGAAGCGGCCCGGGGTCTTCGTTTGCGCCGGATGCACGTTGCCGCTGTTCACGTCGGCGATGAAATTCGACAGCGGAACGGGCTGGCCGAGCTTCTTCACCCTGATCCCCGAGCATCTGGGCACGAAGTCCGACTACAAGATCATCGTCGAGCGCACCGAGTACCACTGCGTGCGTTGTGGGGGCCACCAGGGGCACGTGTTCGACGACGGGCCGCCGCCGACGGGGCTGCGCTACTGCAACAACGGCGTTGCCCTGCGCTTCATCCCCCTGCGCCGCGCGTGATTCGCTCCGGGGCGCGGAGGCGCGACCCCGAAGCTTTGCGAGACCCTCGCGACCACGTCTCGAAGCTGCCGGCACCGGGTGGGTGCACCGGCAAGAAAAATTTTTCGCCGTCGAGAACATTGGACGCGTGACGCGATCGAATTGAGTTGAGGGTCGCACAGCGAGCAATTCTCGACGCAAATGAAGGATTTCGTCTTCACGATGACCACTGGGCGCAGTGGCACTTCGTACCTTTCGCGGCTACTGCAGGACAATCTCCCGGACTCCACGTGCCACCACGAGATCATCGGCTGGGATCGCTTCGGCGTCGATACGCCCGACCTTTCTCACATGACCCTCTTCAACTCGGAGGGGAACGTGAAAAAAGTACAATCCTTCTGGTGTTCCAAGCTTCGTCGCGTCGCGCAGACGGCGAGTCGATATTACGTGGAGACCTCCCACCTGCTGATGAAGGCGGGGCTCGTCGAGAATCTTGCTTGGCTCAAATCCGAGGGGCAAGTTCATTTGATCACCCTCGAGCGCGACCCTTACGCGACGATCCTGAGCTTTCGTAACCGCCTCGATTTCCTGAACAAGGGCAACGTCTGGCTGTGGTATCTCGATCCGGAATATCCGAGGAACCTCGTCCCTTCGCGTGACCTCCTGGCTGCGGGCATCAACGGGTTCTGCCTCTGGTACATCCTCGAGATTCGCGCGCGCGCCGCGTACTACGAGGAGCGCGTGGCCGAACCGCAGGGGATCGTGGTCCACCATTTCGACTTGGAGGAGCTGCGCTCGGCCGAGGGAGTCTCGCGCCTGCTGCGGGGACTCGGCGTCGCCAAGGCGCCGGCCGAGGTCAGCGTTCCCGCCCCAAGCAACGTGACCCCGCTGCGGGTCAGGATAGACCGCGCCGAGGAGCTAGCGATCAGGCGACTCATCGACTCGACGCAGTCCGATCCACGGTTCGCAGCCGGTGTCGATCCCTGGCGCAGGAGCGCGCTCCGACCCCGCTTCGCACTGCCTAGATAACGGCCGCCGGTCTTTGTCAGCCGGGACGGCCGCGGCCGGACGCCTTCTCCTGCTCGGTGAGCTGCTGCCGCACGTCACGCAGCCGGCTTTCCGCGACTGATTTCTCGTAGAAGTCGCCGTCGCCCGACTTGACTGCGAGCTCCAGCTGCTGCACCGCTCCGCGCAGATTCCCCTGCCAGGCGTAGAACTCCGCAAGATGCAGGTGTTGCAGCAGCTGCTTGCCGAGCGCGGCATAGGCCTTGGCGGCAGTCTGGTGCAGCGGCCCGTCGCTGGGGAATCGCTGCAGCTGCGTGGTGAGGAACGCGGCCGCCTTCGCGGGCTGGTTGTCCTTGAGCAGCGCCTCGGGATAGTCGTAGATGAGCTGCATCTTGTTCGGGTAGTGGACGAGTGCCACCTCGTAGCGCGCGATCGCCTCCTTCAGCTGACCCGATTGCATGAGGACCTGCCCCGCGACGCCTTCGATCATAGGATGCGGCGGCGCCATCTTCTCCAGCGTCGCGAGCTCTGCGCGGGCGTTCTTGAAGTCCTCGGCGCGTAAGTAGGAAGCAACGAGCCCGTAATGAGCTGCGATCTCGTTGTTGTATTTCTTCTCGGCGATTGCGTCCTGGAAGAACAGGACTGCGTCCCTCGGCGTTCCCTCGTAGCTCTTGAGCAGCGCCCGCACCATCTGGAAGTCCAGTGAGTCTGGCACCTGGCGGAACGGTTTGGTGAAAGCACGCGCCTGGGCATCAGCGATCCGCTGATAGGTCTCCGGATGATCCCGAAAGTACGACGGCGAGTTGCCCTCGAACCAGACTGCGGCTCTTTGCAGGCGTTCGAAGAACGTGGCCATGGCGTTCGGATCGAAGCCCGCGGCGTAGGTCCGTGCGAATCCGAGTCGGTCGGCCTCTTCTTCGTTGTGGCGAGTCGCGTCGATCTGGGTCTGGATCGCCAGTCCCTGCGCCGAGGCGATAGCCGCCTGCGTCGCATCGCCGCTCGCCCGCGTGCGGGCGGCGAGAATGACGGCGGCGAGTGCCGCCAGCGACATCAAGGTCGCGTCGCGCTGGGTCGCGATGCTGCGCGCGATGTGATGCTGCGTGACGTGCGTAATTTCGTGCCCGAGCACCGAGGCGAGCTCCGATTCCGTCTGCGTGAGAAGAATCAACCCCGTGTTCACGCCAACAAAGCCGCCGGGCAGCGCGAACGCGTTGATCGTCGGATCGGCCATCGCGAAGAACTCGAAATCGAACGGGGCGCCGGGAATGGCGGTCACGAGCCGGTTGCCCAGGTCGTTGAGATAGCCGTTGACCTCGGGATCGAACAGATAGCCGCCGCTCGCGCGGATCTGTTGCATTATCGTTTCGCCGAGTCTGCGCTCCTGGGCAGCGGAGAGGTCCGCCCCGGAAGGATCGCCGAGGTCCGGGAGTTCCGGCCGAACGGGCGCCTCGAGCGGCTTGGGCGCCGGGGTTCCCGAGAAGACCGGGGGGCTCTCCTGCGCCAGCGTCAGCGGGGCGACAGCAACCGATGCGGCGACCGCGGCGGCAATGACCCGACGCGCGGCCTCGCTCATCAAGCGCGTGCTAACCATGGTGCTATGATGGCCGCCCACTGCGGAAAGTTTCTGGCGCGATGGCCGCGAAGCAAGCCCCTCATTTTACCCATTTTGACGTGACCGGTCAGGCGCACATGGTCGACGTCGGGGCGAAGCAGCCTACGAAGAGGATCGCACGGGCGAGCGGGCGGATCACAATGCAGCCCGACACGCTCGAGCTGATCCGCTCGGGGTCGAGTCGGAAGGGCGATGTTCTCGGCGTTGCGCGCGTTGCCGCGATTCAGGCGGCGAAGCGCGCGGCGGAGCTCATCCCTCTGGCGCACCCGCTGCCCCTGACCCGCGTGGCGGTCGAGTTCACGGTCGATGGGCGTGCCAGTGCCGTCGCGCTGGAGGCGACGGTGGAGACGGTCTCCCGTACCGGCGTCGAGATGGAGGCACTGACTGCGGTCGCCGTAGGCCTGCTCACGATCTACGACATGTGCAAGGCTGTCGAGCGCGGGATGCGCATCGAGAACATCCGCCTGCTCGAGAAATCCGGCGGCAAGTCCGGGCATTTCACTGCGGCGTGAGGCCTCGCTGCCGGCGAGTGATGCGCGGGCCACGCCGGAGTGCGGTTAGACACGCTACCAATTCCAGAGGGTTCCGTCCTCGAGGCGGTTGATTGGCAGCGCGTTGGGCGCGTACGGGTACCGGGCGGCGAGCGCCTCGTCGATGTCCACACCGTGGCCCGGCGCCTCGCCGGCGTGAAGATATCCGTTCTCGAAGAAATATGCGTGCGGAAACACTGCGTCGGTCTCGGGCGTGTGGCGCATGTACTCCTGCACGCCGAAGTTGTGAACCCAGGTGTCGAAGTGCAGCGCGGCTCCCATGCATACCGGCGAGAGATCGGTCGCGCCGTGGCAGCCTGTCCTGACGTGATAGAGCTCGGCGAGCTGGGCGATGCGCCGCAGATGCGTGATGCCGCCGGCGTGTACGACGGTGGCGCGGATGTAGTCGATTAGCTGCTCGGTGATCAGCGTCTGGCAGTCGTAAATCGTGTTGAACACCTCGCCTACCGCGATCGGCGTGACCGTGTGCTGGCGGATGATGCGAAAGCCCTGCTGATTTTCCGCCGGCGTCGGGTCCTCCATCCAGAACAGCCGGAACGGCTCAAGCGACTTCCCCAGCCTTCCCGCCTCGATGGGGGTCAGGCGATGGTGCACGTCGTGCAGGATGTGATGCTCGAACCCGAAGCGCGCGCGGATGGCTTCGAAGAGCGTCGGCGCGTGGTCGAGGTACTTTGCCGTGGACCAGACGTTTTCCGTCGGGATCGCCGCATCCGCGGGCTCGTAGTACATGCGGTCCTTGGAGACGCCGTAGGTGGAGGCGAGCCCGGGAATGCCGGACTGCGCGCGGATCGCCTTGTAGCCGAGGTCGATGTAGCGCGCGACCTCGTCGAGCGTCTCGGGGATGTCGCGGCCGTTGGCGTGCCCGTAGACCATCACGCCCTCGCGGCTGCGCCCCCCGAGCAGCTCATAGAGCGGCAAGCGCGCGAGCTTGCCCTTGATGTCCCACAGCGCGGTGTCCACCGCCGCAATCGCGCTCATCGTGACGGGGCCGCGTCGCCAGTACGCACCCCGATACAGGTACTGCCACGTATCCTCGATGCGCATCGGATCGCGCCCGATGAGCACCGGAATTACGTGGTCCTGAAGGTACGAAGCCACGGCGAGCTCGCGGCCATTGAGCGTCGCGTCGCCGATGCCGTACAGCTCCTCGTCCGTCTCTATCTTGAGCGTCACGAAGTTGCGTCCCGGACAGCAGACGATGACGCGGCAGGCGGTGATCTTCATGGGTGGCGCGGCGAGGGTGGGAGACTTCGACGATGGATTTGTGGTCCATTTGTGGTCCGGTGGTTAGACCACTTGACCACAGTATACCCCGAAGCTAAGATGACGGCGAACGTCGATCACCGCGCCGGCAGAGTGTCCGTGGCCGGCGCGACGTCCGGCGACATTCCAGTCACGGAGGATCCCAACCTTGCCCTTGCAGGCAGTCGAGCCGCGGCGGCTCTACCGGCAGATCGCGGATCAGATCTCGCGCCTGATCGCGAGCGGCGAGTTTCCGCCTGGCGCACGGCTGCCCGCGGAGCGGGAGCTCGCGACATCGCTCGGCGTGAGTCGTGCGTCCGTGCGCGAGGCGATCATCTCTCTCGAGATGGGTGGTTTGGTCGAGGTCCGCGTGGGGACCGGCATCTTCGTCACGGCAAGCGCAGCCCCTGGAGTAGCGGAGCGCGACGCCGGCCCCGGTCCCTTCGAGTTGCTCCAGGCGCGCAAGCTCGTGGAGGGAGAAGTCGCCGCGCTCGCCGCGTCGAAGGCGCGCGAGCAGGACTATGATGTGCTGCGCCAGAGCCTGACGAAGATGGAGACGCACGTCGACGACTTCGCGATCCGCGAGGCGAGCGACCGCGAGTTCCACCTGGGTATCGCCAAGGCGACCGGTAACAGCTCGCTCGAGCTGGTCGTGGAAGGCCTGTGGAACCAGCGCGCCGAGCTATGGGGGCGCATGCAGCGACATTTCCATACGAACGAGCTTGCGCACAGGACGATCCGCGACCACGCCGCGATCCTCGAGGCGATCGAGGCACGTGATCCGGGCGCCGCGCGTGCCGCCATGCACAGACATATCGCGCGGGTGGTGCGCGAATTTCAACGGGGACTGGACGATCGCGAGCGCCAAGCTCGCCGCGCGCCGGTGCCCCGGGTTTCTCGGAGTCGAGCCTGATCGTGGTTGCGACCCGCCATGCCGCTGCGCCGACGGCTTCGGCGCGATGCATCACCGGCAGTAGTCGCCAGAGTCGGCCCTGCCAATCCGCAAGCTTAGGAGGAGAGCAATGAACTCATGCAAGACAGGCAAGAACCCGACATCGCGCCGGGCCGTGCTGGGCGCGATCGCCGCCCTTGGTACCGGTGTGTTGTTGGGGCTGGCGCCAACTCCTGCAATGTCGCAGGTGCCGGCGATGCCGAAGAGCCCGGTGACGATCAACATCGTCGACGTCGCCGGCGATCTGGCGCTGACGCAGGATGCGATTGAGCTCTACCAGAAGAAGCATCCGGAGCTCGTGGCCAAGTTCAACTTCACTAAAGCGCCTGCGCCGGAGCTGCCGGGCAAGCTCAAGGCCATGCAGGGCGCGGGCCGCAGCGACATCGACATGGTTCTCACCGGCACCGACTTCCTTGCCGCCGGCATCGAGCAGGGCGTGCTCATGAAGGTCCTGCCCGACTACGCGGCCAAGTTCCCGAATCTCACGGCGAACTATCTGCCGGCGGCGGCCAAGATGCAGGAGCTGGCGCAGGACTATGGCGTTACGGTCGTGTTCATGCCCGCCGGTCCGCTCGTCGAGTACAACCCCGCCAAGGTGAAGCAGGTGCCGACGACGCCGCAGGAACTGCTCGCCTGGTGCAAGGCAAACCCCAACCGGTTGATCTACGCGCGGCCCGCGAATTCGGGACCGGGCCGGACGTTCATCATGGGCCTGCCGTACATCCTAGGCGACAGTAATCCCAAGGATCCTGTGAAAGGCTGGGATAAGACCTGGGCGTATCTCAAGGATCTCAACTCCTGCATCGAGTACTACCCGACGGGCACCGGTGCCGTGATGAAGGAGTTGGGCGAGGGCTCGCGCGACATGACGGTGACGATGACCGGCTGGGACCTCAACCCGCGCATCCTCGGCATCGTTCCGAAGGACTACAAGGTCGGGCCGTTCAAGGGAATGACCTGGGTCAACGATGCGCACTACATGGTGATCCCCAAGGGTGTTGCGCCCGAAAAAGTCGCCGTGATCCTCGACCTGATGGCTTACTTGCTGACGCCGGAAGCGCAGGCCTACACCTACGACAAGGGCTACTTCTACCCGGGGCCGGCGGTCAAGAACGTGCCGCTGTCGATGGCGCCCAAGGAGAGCCAGGACCTGATCAAGGAATACGGGCGCCCGGAGTACGAGAAATGGCTGGCCGAGTTCCCGCACACCCAGTCGCTGCCTCCTTCGGCGCAGGTCGAGGCCTTCCGCATCTGGGACCAGCAGGTCGGCGCGCAGAAGACAAAGTAGGCTCGTCAGGTAGCGAAGTCTCGCTGCACGGCGGCTCCGCACGTCGGGTCGCGGGCCATGCCCGCGGCCCGGCGCGTCTTTCCGCCGCGGGCCTTCTGGCAGCCCGGATCCATCCGGTGAGTGAAGATAGATGAAGCATGATTTCAACGAACTGAGGCTCGATCGCGTCACGCGCCGCTTCGCCGGGGCCGGCGGCAAGGCATTCAACGCGCTCGACGAGCTCACGCTGACCATCAAGCGCGGTGAGTTCATCGCCCTGTTGGGGCCTTCTGGCTGCGGCAAGTCGACCGCGCTCAACTGCATCGCCGGCCTGCTCCCCCTGTCGAGTGGCAGCATCTGGCTCGACGAGATGCGCATCGACACGCTGCCGCCGGAGCGGCGCGGCTTCGGCATGGTGTTCCAGAACTACGCGCTGTTTCCGCACATGAGCGTCGCGCGCAACATCGATTTCGGACTGCGCATGCGCGGCGCGCCCGCCGCCGACATCGGGCCGCGGGTCGCACGCGCTCTCAAGCTCGTGCAGCTCGTCGGACAGGAGCAGAAACTGCCGGGACAGCTCTCCGGCGGCCAACAGCAGCGCGTGGCGATCGCGCGCGCGATCGTGATCGAGCCGCCGCTCATCCTGATGGACGAGCCGCTGTCCAATCTCGACGCCAAGCTGCGGTTGGAAACGCGCGCCGAGATCCGTCGCATCCATTGCGAGCTCGGCCGCTCGACGGTCTACGTCACGCACGACCAGGACGAGGCGCTGTCGCTAGCCGACCGAATCGTGGTGATGAAGGACGGCGTCGTGCAGCAGATCGCCACGCCGCAGGAGGTCTATGCGCAGCCCGCGAACCTGCAGGTGGCGCGCTTCATGGGCTACCGCAACGTGCTCGAGCTCGCGGTCGAGCGCGAAGAGGACGGGCGCGTGACGCTCACCGGAGCGGACATCCGGCTCACCGGCGTGCGCAAGCAGCCGCTGACGGGCGGCCGAGCCTGTGTAGCGATCCGCCCGGAGGAGATCGGCGTCGGCGAGGGACCGTCGGGGACGAACACGATCGCCGGTCGCGTCGAGAACGTCGAGTATTGCGGCCGCGACTCGCTCCTCGACGTCGTCACAAGCTCGGGCACACTGCTGCACGTGCGCACGACCCGGGAGATCTCGATGGGTGACAACTTGCGTGTTCACGTCGCTGTCGAGCGTGCGCTCGTGTACCCCGCAGATCTATGAGCGCGGCCGGCTCGCCTGCCCGCGCACCGTTCGATCGGGCGTTGCTGCTGGTTCTGCCTGCGGCCGCATTCATGCTGCTGCTCTTCGTCTACCCGTTTCTCTACGGCTTCGAGCTCTCGTTCGCGCCGAAAGAGGGCGGCGTACTCTGGAACTACAAGTATTTCTTCAGCACCGACAATCAATGGCCCACGATCTGGACGACGTTGCGCCTGGCCCTGCCCGCCACGCTGATCAACGTCGGACTGGCCCTGCCGATCGCCTACAAGATGCGTGTCAAGACGCGCTACCAGCGCTGGGTCACGACGATTCTGGTGGTGCCCATCACGCTTGGAACGGTGCTGATCGCGGAGGGCGCGCTGACTTACTTCGGGCCGAAGGGCTGGCTGTCGCAAACGCTCCAGTTTCTCCACATCTACGACGGACCGATCAGGCTCACTCACAACTACTGGGGCGTGCTGATCTCGCTGGTGATCTCCGGCTTTCCGTTCGCCTTCCTGCTCATTCTTTCCTACGTCACCGGCATCGATCCCGTGCTCGCGCGCGCGGCGGCTACCCTCGGAGCCGATCCCGCTGCGCAATTCCGGCACATCTATCTGCCGCTGCTCGCGCCGGGGCTGGCGATGTGCTTCTGTCTCGCCTTCGTGCAGGCTTTCTCGGTCTTTCCCTCGGCGGTGCTGCTCGGCTCGCCAGCCGGGCCCACGCGAGTGATCTCGATCGCAGCGTACGAAGCGGCCTTCGAGCAATATGATTATTCGCTCGCCTCGGCGATCGCGATGATCATGGGTTTCGTACAACTGATCATCGTCGCTGCCGTGCTGAGCCTGCGCAATCTTTTTTACCGAGGCCCTGTGGCCGGGGGGAAGGGTTGAAACCCTGGTTTGACCGGGTCTGGCGCGGTCTGCTCGTGGGCACGATGGCGCTGTTCATCGTCAATGTCGCTCTGATGATCGCTGCGGTCGCGACCAGTTCTTTCGCGAAGCGCTGGCTGGGCACCTGGTTGCCGGAGGGCTGGACGACGACCTGGTATACGTCAGCCTGGAACGAGTTTCAGCTCGGCTCGGTCCTCTGGGTCACGGTCGAGGTCGTCTTCGCGGTCGTCTTGCTCGCGCTGCTCATCGGCGTTCCTGCCGCCTACACACTGGCGCGACGCAACTTTCCGGGTAAACGCCTGCTGCTGCTGTTATTCCTGCTCCCGTTGATGGTGCCGCCGATCACCTACGGCATCCCGCTGGCCACGGTGCTCTACAGAGCGCAGCTCGCCGGGACGATCAATGGCGTGATTCTCGCCAACCTCATCCCCGCGGCGCCCTTCGTGATCCTCGTCATGACGCCGTTCATCGAGCAGATCGATCCGAATCTGGAGTCGGCGGCGCGCGTCTTCGGGGCGAGCACGCTGCGCATGTTCTGGCACGTCCTCGTGCCGCTCCTCGCTCCCGGGATCCTCGCCGCGTCGCTGCTCGTCCTCGTGCGGACGATCGCACTGTTCGAGCTCACCTTCCTCACGGCAGGCCCGGACTCGCAGACGCTGGTGGTCGCGCTCTACTACTCCGTGTTCGCCGCCGGGGTGCGCGCGCCGCAGTCGGTCGACGCGATGGCGATGATCTACATGGTCGTAACGCTGATATGGCTTCTGATCGCGCTGCGCTTCGTGAACCCCACGCAGCTCGTATCGCGCGTGAAGGAACAGCCCTTGACCGCCTGACATGAAACGCCTGTCGCTCGCCGCGTTCGCCGGCGTTCCACGCAGCATCGGGCGTCCAGGCTACGACCCGCGCCGAATCGGGATCGGCATCGTGCACCTGGGCATCGGGGCATTTCATCGCGCCCAGACTGCGGTCTACAGCGACGATGCGCTGGCGCTCGAAGGCGGAGACTGGGGAATCTGCGGCGTGAGCCTGCGCTCGCCGGACGTGCGCGACCGCCTCGCGCCGCAGGACGGCCTGTACACCTCGGTCGAGAAGAGCCCGGCGGGTACTCGCCGCCGCATCGTCGGGAGCGTGCGTGAGGTGCGCTTCCTCGGCGACGAGCGCCACGAGGTGCACCAGCGCCTGCTCGCCGAGACCACGCGCATCGTCTCGCTCACCGTCACGGAGAAAGGCTACTGTCACGATCCGGCCACCGGGGAGCTCAATCGCGGCCACCCGGACATCGTGCACGACCTGGCGGATACGGATCATCCGGTGAGCGCCGTCGGCCTCGTCGCAGCCGCGCTCGACGCCCGCCGCTCGTCGCACGGCCGTCCTTTCACCGTATTGTGCTGCGACAACCTGCCGCACAACGGGGCGCTCGTGCGCGGACTCGTGCTTGCCTTTGCCGAGACGCGCGACGCAGCGCTCGCGCGGTGGATCCGCGATCACGCGAGCTTCCCGTCGACGATGGTCGACCGCATCGTGCCGGCTACGACCGAGGCGGACGTCGTGGAGAACGACGCGGCACTCGACCTGCACGACGCGGCTCCTGTGGTGCACGAGCCCTTCAAACAGTGGGTGATCGAGGACGAGTTCGCGGCGGGCAGGCCTGCGTGGGAACGGGCGGGCGCTCAGCTCGTCGACGATGTGGCGCCGTTCGAGGCGATGAAGCTTCGCCTGCTCAACGCGAGCCATTCGGCGTTCGCCTACCTCGGGTACCTCGCCGGCTGCGAGTTCATCTATCAGGTTGCCGCCCGGCCCGAATTCGCGGCGTACATGCGCGACCTGATGGTCGAAGAAGTGACGCCGACGCTCAAGCTGCCCGGCGGCGTCGATATCGCGGCCTACCGCGCCGCGCTTCTCGAGCGCTTTCGAAACCCTGCGCTGCCGCATCGCACGCAGCAGATAGCCATGGACGGCTCGCAGAAGCTTCCGCAGCGCCTGCTCGGCACGGTACGCGACAACCTGGCCACGGGACGAAGCATCGCGCTCGCGGCGTTAGCGGTGGCGGCCTGGATGCGTTACGCAGCTGGCGTCGATGAAACCGGACGCGAGATCAAAGTCTCGGACCCGCTGGCATCGGAATTCGCCCGTGTTGCACGCGAGGCGCGCGGTGATCCGCAAGCGCTCGCACACGGAATGCTCTCGCTGCGCGCGATCTTCGGCGAAGATCTTCCGGCCGATCCTCGTTTCACGCGGGCGGTGACGTCGTGGCTCAGGGAGCTCTTTGTTGGCGGCGCCGCCCGGACCGTCGCGCACGCGGTCGAGGAAGCGGCGGCCCGCGGCCGCTGATGGAGGCCTGAATGACCGCTCTCTCGCTGCATCCCGACCGGCTCTTCTCGCCCGAGCCGCGCCAACGCGCGCTTGCGCGGGCTCTGTACGCGACGGTGAAGGACCTGCCGATCGTAAGCCCGCACGGCCACACTGATCCACAGTGGTTCGCCGACGACCTGCCGTTCAGCAACGCGGCCGCTCTCTTCATCACGCCCGATCACTATGTATTCCGCATGCTCTACAGCCAGGGCGTGTCACTCGAGGATCTCGGGATTCCGCGGCGGGACCATGGCGCGGTGGAGGGTGATGCGCGCGCGATCTGGCGCCGCTTCGCAGCGAACTACCGGCTCTTCCGCGGCACGCCCACGCGGATCTGGCTGGACCATGCGTTCCACGAGGTCTTCGGCGTCCGCGAGCGGCTGACCGAGGAGTCCGCCGACCGCCTCTTCGACCAGATCAACGCGTGCCTCGCCCGGCCCGAATTCCGCCCGCGCGCGCTGTTCGAGCGCTTCAACATCGAGGTGATCGCCACTACCGAATCGCCGCTCGATCCGCTCGAGCACCACGCGAAGATCCGCGCCAGCGGGTGGAAGGGGCGGGTCGTGACTGCGTATCGTCCCGATCCCGTCGTCGATCCGGAGTTCGAGGGCTTCGCGACGGGCGTGGCGCGCCTCGGCGAGATCACGCACGAGAACACCGCCGAGTGGCGCGGCTACCTCGCCGCGCACCGCAGGCGGCGCGCTTTCTTCAAGTCGATGGGGGCGACCTCGACCGATCACGGTCACCCCACGGCGCTCACCTGCGATCTCGCCGTCGACGAATGCGAGAGACTTCTGGCGCTGGCCCTGAAGGGCGAGGCCACGCCGGCGGAGGCGGAAGCCTTCCGCGGCCAGATGCTCACCGAGATGGCCAGGATGAGCCTCGACGACGGCCTGGTGATGCAGATCCACCCGGGCTCCATGCGCAACCACAACCCTGCGATTCTGGCGCGCTTCGGTCGCGACAAGGGGGCCGACATCCCCACGCGCACCGACTACGTACGGGCTCTGAAGCCGCTGCTCGATCGCCTCGGCAACGAGTCGGCGCTGACGATCGTTCTGTTCACACTGGACGAGACCGCCTATTCGCGCGAGTTGGCGCCGCTTGCCGGACACTATCCGGTGCTCAGGCTGGGGCCGCCGTGGTGGTTCCACGACAGCCCGGAGGGCATGCTGCGCTTTCGGGAGCAGGCGACCGAGACGGCAGGCTTCTACAACACAGTGGGCTTCAACGACGACACGCGTGCATTTCTCTCCATCCCGGCGCGCCACGACGTCGCGAGGCGCATCGACTGCCGCTTTCTCGCGCAACTCGTCGCGGAGCACCGGATCGAGGAAGACGAGGCTTTCGAGCTCGCACCCGAGCTCGCGTACAAGCTGGCCAAGCGCGCCTACAAGCTCTGACCCCGGCGTCGGGGCGATGGTGAGCCTCGACCGCACGATTCCTGGCCCGGTTCGCTCGCGCGTCGTCGTCGCGCGTTGCGGGGGGATCGATTCCTAGCGCGCCAGCAGGGCGGCCCAGCGTCCGTCATCGAGCGCCTTGAGCCACCAGGCGAGCGCCTTGCCGGGTCGCTCGCTGCGCCAGGCGAGCAGCATTCCCAGCGGCGCCCGCGGTTCCTCGGTGCGCTTGATCACGAGGCGTCCCGCCGCGGCCTCGGGAGCGGCAAGGAAGCGCGGTAGCCACCCGCAGCCGAGACCGGCGCGCTGCGCCGCGAGCTTGGCCGGCATGTCGGGAACCGTGAGGCTGTCCTGGCCCTCGACGAACCCCACGGTGCGCGGCGGGCCCGTACGCGAGCTGTCGGCGATAGCGACGATGCGCTGCGCGCGCAGCGTTGCCGCGCCGATCGGCTCCGGTGCACGCGCGAGCGGGTGCCCTGGAGCGACCGCGAAAACCATGGTCACCTCGCCAAGCCGGCGCGTGCGCACACCTGCCCCGGCCGGGGCGTCGCCGGGCGCGCCGATGGCGAGATCCGCCCGGCCTTCGAGGAGAGCCTCCCAGGTTCCCGAGAGCACCTCGTTCGAAAGACGCAGCCGCGTGCGCGCTGGCCCATGTTGAGCGCAATCGCGGTAAAAGCGGTCGAGCAGCGGATGCAGCGCCGAGGAAGGGATGATGGTGTCCACCGCGATGCGAAGCTCGGGCTCCCACCCCGTCGCGATTCGCTTGATTCGGTGCTCGAGCTCGCCCGCGGAGCGCAGCAGCTCGCGCCCCTCGAGCAGCAATTCGCGCCCGGCCGCCGTGAGCTGGGCGCGATGGCCGCGCCGGTCAAACAGCAGCGCGTCGAGGTCCTGCTCGAGCTTCTGCACTTGATAAGTGATTGCCGAGGGCACGCGATGCAGCTCCGCGGCCGCGCCGGCGAAGCTGCCTCGCCGCGCGATCGCGTCGAGCACCTGCAGGGCCTCGAGGTTCAGGCGCATTTCATTTATTCAAAAAATTCGAGTAATACGGTGATTATTATTGGCTATCAATCGCCAGCCCGCAACCCTATCATTCTCACCAGCATCAGAGCCGCCGACCGCAACCGATATACAGAATATTCGAATGATTCTTACTCGTCGTGCCGGGGAACGCGGCCACGCCAACCACGGCTGGCTCGACAGCTGGCACAGTTTCTCGTTCGCGGACTACTACGACCCCGAGCGCATGGGCTATCGCAGCCTGCGGGTGATCAACGAGGACCGCGTGCAGCCCGGGACCGGCTTCGGAACGCACGGCCATCGGGACATGGAGATCATCACCTATGTGCTCTCGGGGAAACTCGAGCACAAGGACAGCATGGGCAACGGTTCGCTCGTCGTGCCGGGCGAGGTGCAGCGAATGAGCGCCGGCCGCGGCGTGCTGCACAGCGAATACAACCCGTCGAGCGATGACCCGGTCCACTTTCTCCAGATCTGGATCGAGCCCGACGTACGCGGCATCAAGCCCGAGTATGAGCAAAGGCGCTTCTCCGCCGCGGAACGGCGCGGTCGCCTGCGCGTCCTCGCCTCGCGCGACGGTCGCGACGGTTCGGTGAAGATCCACCAGGACGCGGACCTTCATGCGGCGCTCCTCGATGGGAAGGAATCGGCCCGACACGCGCTGGCGGACGGCCGGGCCGCCTACGTGCATGTGGCGCGCGGAAAAATCAAAGCCAACGGTGAAACGCTGGAGGCGGGCGACGCGCTGGCGATCGAGGGCGAGCGCGCAGTAACACTCGACAGCGGCAAGGACGCGGAGGTCCTGCTGTTCGATCTATCGTGATTCGACGGAGGTCGTATGAACGGACAAAGCGTAAACGATGACATCAAGGACGGGGCCGCGCTGCTTGGCCGCATGCTGATGGCGACACTGTTCGTGGTCTCCGGCTTCGGCAAGATTCCCGGCTTCGAGGGAACCGTGGGTTACATCTCGCACGCGGGGCTGCCGTTTCCCCAGCTGCTCGCCGCGCTCGCCATCCTGTTCGAGCTTGGCGGCGGTATCGCCATCGCCATCGGCTGGAAGACGCGGCTTGCCGCACTCGCGCTCGCGCTGTTCATGGTCGTCATCACGCCGATCTTCCACCGCTTCTGGGGGCTGCCGCCCGAGGTGGCGATGCAGCAGCAGATTCATTTCATGAAGAACGTGGCAGTTCTCGGCGGGATTCTCGTGCTCTATGCGTTTGGCCCCGGCCGCTACAGTCTCGACAAGGCTTGAAGCCCGGATCGGGCGCGGACAATCCTCGCTCGGCTACTCGCGTCGTGCCGAATCGAGCAGCAGCGTTACCGGGCCGTCGTTGACGAGCGCCACCTGCATGTCGGCGCCGAACACGCCGGTTGCCACGGGGTGCCCCGATTCGCGCTCGAGCGCAAGCACGAATGCTGCGAACCTGGGCGCCGCGACCTCCGGGCGCGCCGCGGCGCTATAGGAGGGACGTGCCCCCTTGCGCGTCGACGCGAACAGGGTGAACTGGCTCACGGCAAGCAGCGCGCCGCCCGCCTCGACGAGCGAGCGGTTCATCACCCCCGCTTCATCGTTGAAGATGCGCAGGCTCACGATCTTGCGCGCAAGCCAGTCGCCGTCCTCTTCCAGGTCCGTGTCGGTCACCCCGCAGAGCACGAGCAGCCCCGGGCCGATGGCCCCGACGGTCGCACCGTCGACCGTTACTGCTGCCTGCCGTACGCGCTGAACCACTGCTCGCACCGGGACGCTCCGGGAGCTAACGCGCCACGCGGCGCTCGACGTCGACGACCTTGCCGCCGGCGAGCGTGAGCGTGGTCATCGTATCCGCATCGCCGGCAGCGGGGAAATACGACCAGCGCTGCGCCGACTTGGCCCCACCCTTGGTCCTTACGTCTGGACGCCCGATGCGCATGACGACTTCCGCCTCGCTCATGCCGTTGTGCACGAAGCGACGCTCCGCGGCGTTTCCTCCTTTGGCGCGCTGCATGGACGTTCGCGTCGCGTGCTGCCTCGCCCCGCGCGCGGAGGACGCTCTCTCCTTCACGCTCGCCGGCAGCGGAGTTCCGGGAACGACGCTCAGCGTGGACGGGTCGGCTTCGAGATCGCGCAGCTCGCGGCCCGGCGGGCACGGCACGTCCTGATAGACGACGCCTGTGTCGCCGGCGCATTTCACGAGCGCGGCGAACGCAGTCGGAGCCGCGAGACACGGCAGCAGGGCGAGCAAGCGGAGGGCGAAGCGCACCGGAGTGCTTTCCTAAGCGGGAAAGCGATTAACATACACCCTTCAAACCACGGCAGACTCAGACTTTCGATGGATGCCCGCATGCAAACGGCCGCCCGCGTGCACGAGATCGCGCCGTTTCACGTGATGGAGGTGCAGACTGCGGCGCGCGCGCTGGAAGCAGCCGGGCGCAACGTCATCCACATGGAGATCGGCGAGCCCGATTTCCCAACGCCGGCTCCGGTGATCGCCGCGGCACAGTCGGGCATCGCCGGCGGCGCTATCTATTACACCTCGGCGCTCGGGCTGCCCAAGCTGCGCGAGGCGATCGCCGCCCATTACGGCGCGCACTACGGCATACGCATACCCGCCGAGCGCGTCATCGTGACCGCGGGCTCGTCGGCGGCACTCCTGCTCACGCTCGGGCTGCTCGTCAATCGCGACGCGCAGATATTGCTCGCCGATCCAGGCTACCCGTGCACGCGCCATCTCGTGCGCACGATGGAGGGCGAGCCGGTTGGGATCCCGGTGGGGCCCGCATCGGACTATCAGCTCACCGCGCAGCTCATCGCGGATGCATGGGGACCGCAGACGCGCGGCGCACTCATCGCCTCGCCATCCAACCCGACCGGCACGACGGTTTCACGCGAGGAGCTCGGACGGATCGCCGAGGTGGTGAGCGCGCGAGGCGGAACGCTCATCGTCGACGAGATCTATCTCGGGCTTTCGTACGCCGAGGCGCCGCGCAGCGCGCTCTCCGTCGCCGCCGACGCTTTCGTCGTCAGCAGCTTCTCCAAGTACTTCAACATGACGGGCTGGCGGCTCGGCTGGCTCGTCGCTCCAGAGCGGCACGTGCGCGATCTCGAGAAGCTCGCGCAAAACCTCTACATCTCGCCGCCGACGCCCTCGCAACTGGCTGCGCTCGCGTGCTTCGAGAGCGAAACGCTGGAGATTCTCGAAGCGCGCCGGCGCGAATTTCAGGCGCGCCGCGACTTTCTCGTTCCGGCGCTGCGAAATCTCGGCTTCGGCATACCGGTGATGCCCACCGGAGGTTTCTTCGTCTACGCCGATTGCTCGCGCTTCGGCATGGACGGGGAGCGCTTCGCGCTCGCCGCGCTCGAGGCCACCGGCGTTGCGTTTACGCCGGGCATCGACTTTGGGCGCCATCGCGCCGACGCGCACGTACGCTTTGCCTACACCATCGCGCGCGAGAAGCTCGAGGAGGGCGTGCGCAGGCTGGCCGCGTGGCTGCCCACGCTGGCGTCTGCATGAGAGGGTTGGCGCTTGCCGCAGGGGTGGCCGGGGCGACCGCGCTCCTGCTGGGGAGCTGCGCGACCATCGAATACTATTGGCAGGGCGTCGCCGGAGAGGTGGATCTGCTCAACCGGGCGCAGCCGATCTCGCAAGTCGTCGAGAGCACGCCCGACCCGGCGCTGAAGCAGAAGCTCGAGCGCACTCTGGCGATCCGCGAATTCGCGAGCCGTGAGCTCGCGCTGCCCGACAACGCGAGCTACCGCAGCTACACGGCGCTCGACCGCCACTTCGTGCTGTGGAACGTCTTCGCCACCCCACCGCTTTCGTTGTCGGCGCGGCAGTGGTGCTTCCCCGTCGCGGGCTGCGTCAACTACCGAGGCTACTTTGCGGAAGCCGACGCGCGCGGCGAGGCGGCGCGCCTCGCGGCCACAGGCGACGACGTCTACGTAGGAGCGGTGCCCGCCTACTCGACGCTCGGGTACCTGAACGACCCGGTGCTCTCCACGATCATCCGCTACCCGGACACGGAGGTTGCACGGCTCATTTTTCACGAGCTGGCACATCAGGTGGTTTACGTCAAGGACGACACGGTGTTCAACGAGTCTTTCGCGGTCACGGTCGAGGAGGTGGGCGTGCAACGCTGGCTCGTCGCGCAGAACGATCCGCAGCTCGCGGCGCAGTTCGACCTCGCCCAGCGCCAGCGGCAGGTGTTCCTCGAGCTCGTTTCTCGCACGCGCGCACGTCTCGAGGCGCTGTACGCAAGCCAGCTCGACGACGCCGGGAAGCGCGAAGGCAAGGCTGCTGCGTTTGCGGCCATGCGTTCGGACTACGAGGCACAGAAGAGCCGCTGGAACGGGCAGGGGCCGTACGACGGGTGGTTCGCCCACGGCGCCAACAACGCGAGCATCGTCGCGACGGGGCTGTATTCGGAAGAGGTGCCACAGTTCAAGGCGCTTCTCGCCGCGCAAGGCGGGGATCTGCCCCGCTTTTACGCCAAGGTGAAGGAGCTGGCGCGGATGCCCAAAGCCGAGCGTCAGCAGGCGTTGGCCGCCCTGATTCCGCCCACGCCGAGTGGAGTCGCACAGGAGGAGCCCGCGTCCATTCCGGCACGCTCTGCGGCGCGAGGGTACTGAGACCCTTGCTCGGGTACCCGCGGGCCGATATAATTTCCAGTTCCCTTGCCTCACCCGCTGCAGAACGGGGAGGCCGTCGGCGGCAAGCCGGGTTCGTCGCAACATCGCGCAACATCGAGCCCGGCGGCCTGCGCCGCCCAACCAACGTCCACAAGGAGCGATCTGCATGCGTCACTATGAAGTGGTCTTCATCGTCCATCCTGACCAGAGCGAGCAGGTTCCGGCGATGATCGAGCGCTACCGCACGATGGTCACAGCCAACAGCGGCGGCCCGGCGGGCCGCGTGCACAGGCTGGAGGACTGGGGTCGTCGCCAGCTCGCCTACCCGATCGCCAAGGTCCACAAGGCGCACTACGTGCTCATGAACATCGAGTGCGGCGACGCCGCGCTCTCCGAGCTCGAGCACGCGTTCAAGTTCAACGACGCGGTCCTGCGCCACCTGATCGTCGCGATGAAGGAGCCGATTGTCGCGCCCTCGCCGATGATGAAGGAGGAGAAGGCGAAGTCGCTCGCTCCTCAGGCGGCGCCGCCCGCGCCTGCCGCCGCGGCTTCCGCGACACCCGCCGCACAGCCGTAACGGCAAAGCGGTGCCCGTGAACGAGGTAAACGTGGACGCACGGCTTGCGGCGCGCTCCGATCTGCGCTTCACGCCGGCGGGTCTTCCGGCGCTCGACTTCCAGCTGGCTCACGAATCGACGCAGGCGGAAGCCGGCGGTGAGCGACGAGTGATCTGCGATCTGGCCGCAGTAGCGCTGGGGCCGATCGCCAAGGAGCTCGCCACGATCGACGTCGGGGCGCACCTGCGCTGCCGCGGCTTCCTGGCGCGCCGCTACCGCACGGGAATGAGCGTCGCGCTTCACGTCAACGAATTCGAACTATTGGAAGGAAACTGACATGCCACCCGGGATGGGACGAAGCTCGAGATTCGGCAAGGGAAAGGGCAAGGGAAAAGGCAAAGGCAAGGACGGCAAGCGCCGCGAGCGCGGCAATAACCTGTTCAAGCGCAAGAAGTTCTGCCGCTTCACGGCCGAGGGCGTCAAGCAGATCGATTACAAAGACATCGATGTGCTGAAAGACTATATCCAGGAGAACGGGAAGATCATGCCCGCGCGCATCACCGGCACGAAGGCGCGCTATCAACGCCAGCTGTCGACCGCTATCAAGCGCGCCCGCTTCCTGGCGCTGCTCCCGTATACCGATTTGCACTGAAGCGAAGGCACGCACATGCAAGTCATACTGCTCGAGAAGGTGCAGAACGTCGGCGATCTCGGCGAGGTCGTGAAAGTGAAGGCGGGCTTCGCGCGCAATTACCTCATCCCGCAGGGCAAGGCCAAGCGCGCCACGCCGGAGAACATCAAGCTGCTCGAGGAACGGCGCGCCGAGCTCGAGAAGGCTGCGGGCGAGAAGCTCGCGCAGGCCCAGGAACGCGCGGCGAAGCTCGAAGGCGTAACGGTGCAGATCACGCAGAAGGCCGGCGTCGACGGACGCCTGTTCGGCTCGGTGACGAACGTCGACATCGTCGAGGCGCTGCAGGGGATGGGACACGCCGTCGAGAAGGCGATGATCCGCATGCCCGCGGGCCCGCTCAAGCAGGTCGGCGACTACCCGCTGACGGTGGCGCTGCACACCGACGTGACCGCGCAGATTACGGTCTCCGTGCTCGGCGACACGACTGGCGCTCAGGCTTAGGCCCGACGGTCCCTGCTCACGCTCCGGGCGCGCCGGGGCGTGCTCGCGCTGCTAGAATGGGCGGGCTTCCCGCGCAGTTCCCGCCGATGCCGAACGATACCCCGCTCGACGCACTGAAGGTCCCGCCGCATTCGCTTGAGGCGGAGCAATCGGTGCTCGGCGGCCTGCTGCTGGACAACGCGGCGGCGGACCGGATCGGCGACCTTCTCTTCAAGCCGGACTTCTACAACGACGCGCATCGCGAGGTCTTCGCTGCGATCATGGACCTGGTCGCCGAGAACAAGCCTGCGGACGTCGTCACCGTCGCGGAGCGGCTCGCTTCGCTGAAGAAGCTCGATTACGTCGGCGGTATGGGGTACCTCGGCGCACTGGTCGAGAACGTGCCCACGGCGGCGAACATCCGTCGCTACGCCGAGATCGTGCGCGACCGGGCGATCCTGCGCCGCCTCGCGTCCGCCGCCGGCGAGATTGCGGACGCCGCCTACAATCCGCTTGGCCGCGAGCCGCGCCAGATCCTCGACGAAGCCGAGTCGCGCGTGTTCGAAATCGCCGAGCAGGGGGCGCGCGGGCAGCAAGGATTCCAGGAGCTCTCCCCGCTGCTCACCCAGGTGATCGAGCGCGTCGAGCTGCTGTACGCGCGCAAGTCCGACGTGACCGGAGTGCCGACAGGGTTCACCGATCTGGATCGCAAGACATCGGGCCTCCAGGAGGGCGATCTCATCGTTATCGCCGGCCGGCCCAGCATGGGCAAGACCGCACTCGCACTCAACATCGCGGAGCACATCGCGCTCTCCTTCAAGCTTCCGGTGGCGATCTTCAGCATGGAAATGGGGGCCACGCAGCTCGCGATGCGCCTGCTCGGCTCGGTGGGCAAGCTCGACCAGCACAAGCTTCGCACCGGCCAGATCAACGACGACGAGTGGGCGCGGCTCTCCGACGCGCTGGGCAAACTCTCCGATGCGAAGATGCACATCGACGAGACGCCTGCCCTCAATGCGCTGGAGTTGCGCGCCCGCGTGCGCAGGCTCGCGCGGCAGTACGGCGGCAAGCTCGGCGCGGTCGTCGTCGACTATCTGCAGCTCATGCAGGCCGTCGCCCAGGGGGAGAACCGCGCGACCGAGATCTCCGAGATCTCCCGCTCGCTCAAGGCGCTGGCGAAGGAGCTGAAGGTCCCGGTGCTCGCACTCTCGCAACTCAATCGCGGCGTCGAGGCGCGCCCTGACAAGCGGCCTCTGATGTCCGATCTCCGCGAGTCGGGAGCCATCGAGCAGGACGCCGATGTGATCTTCTTCATCTATCGCGACGAGGTCTACAACGAGGCCAGCAGCGACAAAGGCGTGGCCGAGATCATCATCGGCAAGCAGCGCAACGGTCCCATCGGCACCGTGCGCCTGGCCTTCCTCGGCCAACACACCCGCTTCGAGAATCTGGCTCAGCCCGGTTCGTACTAGGCGATGGATTCCGTCGGACGCAACCAGCCCTGTCCCTGCGGCAGCGGCCGGCGCTTCAAGGACTGTCACGGCGCGCTGGGCACGTCCGCGTCCACGGGCGCGGCCGCCTCAGCGCGGGATCTCTCGTGGGTGCCCGAGGTCATGCAGGCCGCGCTGCGCGCACAGAGGGCGGGCCGTCCGCGAGAAGCCGCGGAGGCGTATCGCCGCGTGCTTGCCGCGGATCCGCAGAACATCGACGCAATGCACATGCTCGGGCTCGCCGAGTACGAGGACGGTCGCGAGGAGAACGCCCTCGCGCTGCTGCGTCGCGCGATCGAGTTGAAACCCGACTTCAGCTGGGCGCGCAAGAATCTGCATCTGCTCGAGGCGCTGCCGCAGATCGAGGAGGAGATCGGGCGCGACGTGCTGCCGAGGCTGCTGGCGCGCGTCGAGCCGGTGGGAGATCTTTCGCTGTTCGCTGCAGGGGCGACGCACGTGCATATCGTCGTCGCCGACGATCGCAAGGAAGTGGTGAGGCCAGTGCTCGATCGCCTGACCCGCGCCCTCGGGTCGGCGCCGCGAACCTTGTGGGCCGACTCCGCACTGTCCCTGGCGATCCCCGGGGCGCGGGTTCTCGATCCAGAAGCGGGTGCGCGACCCGAGGGCGGATTGCTCGTACTGTGCGGCGCAGCCCGATCGCCTGCCGCATGGCTAGGCGTGGCGCGGCCGGAGCGGGTCCTGCTGGTGGTACTCGCAGAAACCCCGGGCGCGGTGATCGATCGAATCGACGAGATCACGGCGCTGTCCGGCACACAACCCGGGGTGGCTTGCGCGAGCCGCGCGCTCGCCGAGCGCCTGCGCCTGCCTCTCGATGCGGTCGTGCCCGAGAGCGAACCGGTGGCCGCGGTCGGAACATGAGCTCGCCGCGAAGTTCCTCCTCTCGCGACGCGACGGCTGACGGGCTGCGCACCATCGCGTTCTACAGGCTCCCCGGCGGCGCCTACGAGAGCGGTCGTGCGCCCGACCACGCCACGCCCGAGTGGGACGCCGTACGCGTCGCGCAGCCGGAGTTCTTCGGTCACGGGCAGCCGCAGATCCCCGGCGAGCTCGGCTACTGCGACGTGCGCAACGCCGATGTGCGCGAGGCGCAGGCAGCGCTTGCGCGCGAGTACGCCATCGCCGGGTTCTGCTACGTCTTTCGCGCGCCGGCTTCGACGAGCGAGCTCGATCCCACGCTCGCGGCGATCGTCGCCTCGCGCCGTCCCGACATCCCATTCTGCGTCTGCTGGGAGACGACGGAGCTGCACGCCGGCGCCGGTTTCCAGCCCGACGAAGCCGCAGGGCAGCGGCTGTTCAGCCGCGAAGAATGCATCGCGATGTTGCGAGCCCTGCTCCCCGTCTTCGCCGACCCAAGGTACATCCGGGTCGGCGGCCGGCCGCTCTTCGTGGTGTCATCGCCGGATCCGCTTCCGGAGCCCAAGGCGCTTGCCGCGCTCTGGCGCAGCGAATGCATGCGGGCGGGCGTAGGAGACCCGTGTCTCGCGGTGTACGGCTGGACAGGCAGCGCCGGTCCCGATGCGCTCGATTTCGACGCGATCGTGGAATGCCCGCCCGTCGGATGCTATCCACGCAGCAAGCGCAACGAAATGATTCCCCTCGGCAACGAAGTGGCTGGCGACGTAAGGAGCTATCGCAGCTGGGTCGGCCAGTTGCTCATTTCACCGCGGCCGCCCCACACGATGTTTCGCACGGTCATGCCCGGGTGGGACGAAACGCCGCGCGCGCCCGCGCCGCACTGGATCTTCGTCGGCGCGAATCCGGAGAGCTTCTCCCTATGGGTCGAGCGCGCTTGTGAGCAGACGCGCCTGCGCCACGCCGGCGATGCACAGCTCCTCTTCGTGCGCGCCTGGAACGAGTGGATTGCCGGCTGCCACCTCGAACCCGATGCTAGGAACGGGCGGCGCTATCTCGAGGTGCTCCGCACCGCGGTGCAGCGGCCGGCGAGTTCCGCCCCCCCACGTCCTGCCTGGAGCGCAGTCACGAGTTGGCTCTCGGACAGGGCGGGCTTCGCCGCGACACGCGTCGTTCGCTCACAGCCGGACGAGGCCGTTGCGGGCCCCGGGCCGCGCGTTTCGGTCGTCATGCCGGCGTACAACCACGAGCGCTACGTCATCGCCGCGCTCGACTCGGTCCTCGCGCAGACGCACCGCAACCTGGAGCTCATCATCATCGACGACGGCTCGAGGGATGCGACCGGCAGACTGCTCGATGACTATGCGACGCGATGCCGCAGCCACGCCCTGACGGTGGTGCATCAGCCGAACTCCGGCGCGCACGCGGCGATCAACCACGGGCTCGCGCTGGCGCGCGGCGAAGTCGTGGCGATCATGAATTCGGATGACCTGTATGCGCGGACGCGCATCGCGCGCCTGCTGCGGGAAATGGAGCGCCGCGCGTGCGGCTTCGCTTTTTCCAGCACTCGCTTCATCGATGACGACGGGCGCGAGGTGGAGGCAGTGAATCCATATACGAGGCAGCTGCGCGAGGCGATCGCGGAGGCCGTCCAGGCTCCCGATCCGCTATACGTGCTCATCTACAACAATATCGCGATTTCTACCGGCAATTTCATGTTCCACAGGGAGCTTCTCGAGCGGGTCGGGGGATTCTGCGCCATGCGCGTCTGCCACGACTGGGATTTTCTGCTCGCGGTCAGCCACGAGACGCCGCTCGCACTCGTCGACGAGCCGCTCTATGAATACCGATTGCACGGAACCAACACGTTCTCCGGTTCGAGAGTGCGTGGCGCGCTCGAGGCGGAGCAATTGCTGTCCCGCTTCTTCGAGACGCTGGCAACCCACCGTATCGCCGCGGACCCGGTCCAGCTCGAGCGATTCCTGGCGCAGGTACGAAGGGTGGGCTTCGGCGGCTACCTGCGCGGCGAGAACCTGCCGACGCTGCGATAGGCCGCTGCGCACGCCAGCCGTTACGCGTTCTGCTCTACAGTTTGCGAGGATCGATGGCCCGTCCCCGATTCCACTTCGTTCAGGACTACCGCCGG
The DNA here is from genome assembly GCA_035499135.1 of Casimicrobiaceae bacterium. Classification (GTDB taxonomy): domain Bacteria; phylum Pseudomonadota; class Gammaproteobacteria; order Burkholderiales; family Casimicrobiaceae; genus PALSA-1003. Next base: position 71,066 of record DATJZM010000159.1, read on the forward strand.
CTGGTGCGCAACCTCATCCAGAAATTTCCTCTGGCGCAGGCGATGTCCACCGCGGCGGGCGGAAGCTACGAAGCGATGGGCGAGGTCGAAAAGCAGTTGCTGATCGGACTGGGACTGCAGCCCGGGCACAGCCTCGTCGATGTCGGTTGCGGCTCCGGACGACTGGCCAAGGCGCTCGCGTCCTATCTGGCTGCGGGCAGCTACCTCGGAACCGACGTCGTGCAGGAGCTTCTCGATTATGCGCGCGAGGGCTGCCCGACGGCGTGGCGCTTTGCCCTGGTGGAGGAGCTCAGCATCCCAGCGGCGGACGATAGCGCCGACTTCGCCTGCTTGTTCTCGGTGCTCACGCACCTGCTGCACGAGGAGTCCTACTGTTACCTGCTCGAGGCCCGGCGAGTCGTGAAGCCGGGAGGCAAGATCGTCTTCTCTTTCCTCGAGTACGGCGACAACTGGCCGATCTTCGAGAACGCCTTCACCGCGCTGCGCAACGGACAGATCACCGTGCATCTCAACACGTTCATCCACCGCGACGCGATCGCCGCCTGGGCGAGCCACCTCGGCATGACGATTCTGGAGATGCACGCGGCGGCGGAACCTTTCGTCAAGCTATCGCGTCCGGTCACCTACGACGACGGCAGCCGCGCGACGGATGCGGCCGCGCTGGGCCAGTCGGTGTGCGTGCTGCGCAACGACAAGACGGTCGCGCCCACGGGGCCGGCGAATGATGGGCGAACCGTCTACGGGGGCTACGAGATCAAGTACCAGATTGGTTGAATTGCCCGGGTTGACGGCTTCGATCCGAAAGCGCCGGGGATGACGATTACCAGAGCAGCGTCCGAGAACCACGCGCGCACGCGGTAGAGTCGAGCGATAACTACGCAAACTGTGATGTAGATCAAAGCTTTCCCCGAGCGCGCGCTTCTCGCCGACATGCCGCTGACGTAGCATCGAAGCACGGACAGCACAGCTCGGAGTACGGGGTCCATGTCGGGGTTCGAGATCGTCGCGCGGGAAGATTTTTCCGACGTCACGTATCTGCTCGAGGTCAGTCATCCGCTGCTCGCCAAGGCTGCGCAGCCGGGGCAGTTTGTCATCGTCATGTCGCACCCGCACGGCGAGCGGATTCCGCTCACCATCGCCGACTTCGATCGCACCCAGGGCACGATCACGCTGGTGATCCAAGCGGTCGGCAAGACGACGCGAGAGATGCAGCAGCAATGCCGGAAAGGCAGCTCGCTCTACGCTGTCGTCGGTCCGATGGGGATCCCGAGCCCGATCGGCCAGGCGAAAAAGGTGCTGTGCGTGGGAGGGGGGCTGGGCGTTGCGCCGGTCTATCCGCAGGCACGGGCGTTCAAGGAAGCCGGCGCCTGCGTGATCGGCGTGCTCGGCTTCAGGAGCAAAGCGCTCATCTTCTGGGAGGACAAGTTCCGCCGCTGTTGCGACGAGCTGATCCTCTGCACCGACGACGGTTCGGCCGGCATCAAGGGGCTCGTGACGGAGGGCATTCGGCACGCGATCGAGAGGCACCGCGATATCGACGAGTGCGTGGCGATCGGCCCTCCGATCATGATGAAGGGCTGTGCCGAGGCGACCCGCCCGCACAAGATCAAGACGGTCGTAAGCCTCAATCCAGTCATGGTCGACGGTACCGGCATGTGCGGCGGATGCCGCGTGAAGATCGGCGACGGCATCAAGTTCGCTTGCGTCGACGGCCCCGACTTCGACGCTCATCAGGTCGACTTCGATGACCTCATCGCGCGTCTCGCCAGGTTCAAGCCGACCGAGCAGGCCGCGCTCAAGAAGTGGGACGAGAGCTGCCGCATGCGGCTCGGTCCGGAAGCCGAGGCAAGCACCCAAGGCGCCGCGAGCGCGTCAGCGCCACCGGCGAATAGGTAAAGCCGAGGCTCGACAGATGGCCGCCAAGAAAAAGACGATCCGCACCATTCCCCAGGAGCGCACGCCCATGCGGGAGCAACCGCCGGCGGAACGTGCGCACAATTTTCTGGAAGTGGCGCTGGGGTACGCGGAGAGCGAGGCGCTGGTCGAAGCGGAGCGGTGCCTGATGTGCGCGGATGAGCCCTGCGTGCGAGGCTGCCCTGTCGGCATCGACATTCCGGGCTTCATCAAGAAGATCGCGGAGAAGCACTACCGCGGCGCCTACGACGTGATCACCGACACAAACCTTCTGCCGGCGGTGTGCGGACGCGTCTGCCCGCAGGAGAACCAGTGCGAGGGCGTGTGCACGGTAGGCGACACGCTGAAGCCGGTCGCGATCGGGCGCCTCGAGCGCTTCGTCGGCGACATGGCGATCCGCGAGAACTGGGTCAACGCGCCTTATGTCGAACCAAGTGGCTTCCGCGTTGGCATCGTCGGGTCGGGCCCTGCGGGGATGGCTTGCGCCGCGGACATGGCAAAGGCCGGTTGCGAGGTCGTCGTCTATGAGGCGTTTCATGAGCCGGGCGGCGTGCTCAAGTACGGTATTCCGGACTTCCGTCTTCCCAATGAGGTCATCGACGTCGAGATCGACAAGCTCAAGCGCCTTGGCGTGCGCTTCGAGTGCAATACGCTCGTTGGGCGCTTGTTCACGGTCGAACAGATGCTGACCGAGATGGGATTTCATGCCGTGTTCATCGGCACCGGCGCCGGCTACCCGAGCTTCATGGGGATTCCCGGCGAATCGCTGAACGGCGTGCTTTCGGCGAACGAGCTGCTGACGCGCTGCAATCTGATGCGCGCACGCGATCCGAGCTACGACACGCCGCTGCAGCCGGGCAGGCGGGTAGCGGTGATCGGTGCCGGCAACACGGCAATGGATGCACTGCGCGTTTCGCTGCGGCTCGGTGCGGAGAAGGTCTACTGCATATATCGACGGAGCAAGACCGAAGCGCCAGCCCGCGCCGAGGAGATTCATCATGCCGAGGAAGAAGGCATCGAATTTCACTGGCTGACGAGCCCGGTCGAGGTGCTCGGCGACGCCGACAAGCGCGTGCGCGGGATGCGCTGCCAGAAGATGGAGCTCGGCGAGCCGGACGCGTCGGGGCGCCGCCGGCCGCTGCCCGTCGCCGGCAGCGAATTCGAGTTCGACTGCGACAGCGTGGTGTACGCGATCGGCACCAATGCCAACCCGATTCTCGGGCAGACGGCTAAGCTCCGGCTCAACAAGCGCGGCTACATCGAGACGGACGAGAACCTGGCGGCTTCGATCGTCGGCGTCTACGCCGGGGGCGACATCGTGACCGGAGCGGCAACCGTGATCGAAGCGATGGGTGCGGGCCGCAAGGCAGCCCGAGCGATGAAGGCCTATCTCGGGCTGCGCGACACCGAAGGCGTTTACGCGCTCGAGGTGCCACACTCTGGCCGACGCTTCGGCTTACCTCCCGAGGAGCACTGCTACGCGCGGGTGCGCGTGGCCTGACCAGTACATGAGCCCAACCTTCACCACGACGGAGCGTGCAGGCGCACGCGAAACCTCCCGCGCGAATCAGCCGCGCGAAGCCGCGACGCTCACCGAGCACATCGTGGAGGTGATCAGCGATTCGGGCGAAGGTGCGCAGCGCTGCGGCCAATCGCTCGGGGCGATCGCGGCGAAGAGCGGCAACGGCATCTGGACCACCGAGATCATCCCAGCCGAAATCCAGCCCCCGGCGCGCAGCGTGGCCGGCGCGTCCGGCATCCGGATCCGTATCGGTAGCGAGCGCGTAACGAACGGTGGCGACGAGACGGATCTCGCGGTGGCGTTCAACGAGCAGGTGCTGCTCGGCCGCGTCCGCGCTGGCGAGCTCAAGGTCGGTGCGCAAATCCTGCTCGAGAGCATGTGGCGCGAACACCGCGATCCAAAGATCGTCGCCTCGTACGTGGAGACGGTCGACATGCTCAAGACGGCGGGCTTTCGCGTCTACGAGATTCCGCTCGAGCGGGAATGCCGCACGCTCGTTGCCGACTCGCGCCGCGGGAAGAACATGTTCGTGCTCGGACTGCTCTGTAACATCTACAGCCTCGACGTGAAGCTTGCGCGCGAGCAGGTCGCGCTGACCTTCGGCAAGAAGGACAGCAAGGTCATCGAGGTGAACCAGGGGCTGCTCGAGGCCGGCTACGCCTGGGCGGAGAAGAACCTCGACTTCAAGTACGCCATTCCCGCCGTGCGCTCGACCGTGCCGCAGATCGTCGTCAACGGCAACACGGCGCTCGCGCTCGGCGTGCTCGCTTCCGGCATGGATATCTGCGCGATGTACCCAATTACTCCTGCGACATCGGCTTCGCACTACCTGTCGGACGTGTTCGAGAAGGTAGGCGGCATCGTGCACCAGGCGGAGGACGAGATCGCCGCCTGTGCGTTCGCGATTGGCGCCTCCTACGCGGGCAAGTGCGCAGTCACGATCACCTCGGGCCCCGGCTATTCACTCAAGCAGGAAGGCATCGGCCTCGCGGTGATGGCGGAGATCCCGCTCGTGGTCGTCAACGTCCAGCGCGGCGGACCCTCGACGGGACAGCCGACCAAGGTCGAGCAGGGTGACCTGCTCACGGCTATCTATGGCAGCCACGGCGATGCCCCCAAGGTGGTCATGGCGACCTCCGACATCGAGGACTGCTTCTACTCGATGATCACTGCGCGCAAGATCGCCGAGACCTTCAATACAGTGGTCGTCGTGCTCTCCGATGCGAGCCTCGCCACGGCGCAGCAGCCTTTCCTGAGACCGCAGTTCGATCCCGACTGGCTCGCGCCGCCGGTAGACCAGACCCCGGTGCCTGAAGGCACCAAGCCGTACGACTGGGATAGCGTCACCGGCATCGCGCGCCGCTTCGTGCCCGGCCAGCCGCACGGGATGCACACCCTCACCGGGCTCGCGCACGACCGCGGCAGCAAGGTCGCCTACGACCCGGAGATCAACGAGGAGGGCTTGCGCCATCGCAGCCTCAAGATCGCGGCGCTGCAGAAGACGCTGAAGACGCCGCCGGTCTACGGCGATCCGGCTGGAGATCTGCTCGTCGTCGGCTGGGGCAGCACCAAAGGCGCAATCGAGGAAGCCGTCGATCGGTTGCGCAAAGAGGGCTGCCGCGTCTCGTCGCTGCACTTGCGCTTCATCCAGCCGATGCCCTCCGGGGTAGGCGAGATCCTCAGGCGCTTCAAGCGGGTCATCGCTGTCGAAGGCAACTGGTCCGATCGGCTGGAGGATGAATTGATCGACTCCGACAACCGCCGCTACTCGGCACTGGCGATGATGCTGCGCTCGCGCTTCCTCGTCGACGTGGATTGCTGGACGCAGGCGAGGGGACAGCCGATCAAGCCGGGAGCAATCGTTGCCGAGTTGCGCGCCAAGCTGGCTGCCTAGGAGAATCCTGATGACGATGCCGGTCACCGAATGCCTGATCAAGCTCCACGAGGAGCACCACAATCTCGAGGACTATCAGGGCGGCGTGCCGCGCTGGTGCAGCGGTTGCGGCGACAACGCGATACTTGCTGCCGTCCAACGCCTGTGCCGCGACGAAGATCTGGCGCCGGAGCGCACCGTCTTCGTGTCGGGCATCGGCTGCTCGAGCCGCCTCCCGCACTATATGAAGACCTACGGCTTCCATGGCATCCACGGACGCGCCTTCCCGATCGCCGAGGGCGTCAAGATGGCGCGACCGGATCTCGCCGTCTTCGTCAACACCGGCGACGGCGACTGCTGCAGCATCGGCGCCGCGCACTGGATACACGCGCTGCGCTACAACATGAATCTCACCGTGATCCTGCACGACAACCACGTCTACGGGCTCACCAAGAAGCAGGCTTCGCCGACTTCGCCGCGAGGCCTGAAGAGCAACACTACGCCGCGCGGGGCCACGCTCGAGGCGCTCAACCCGCTCACCGTCACGCTCGGAGTCACCAACGTGTCCTTCGTGGCGCAGGCGGTCGACTGGATACCGGAGCTGCTCTACGACATCATCAGCAAGGCTTACCGGCATCGCGGTTTCTCCTTCGTGCGCATCATCCAGCGCTGCCCGGAGTTCCTGCCGAAGATGTTCGAGCCGTGGCTGCACGATCCCGGCAAGACGCTGCTGCTGTCGCACGCGAACGGGCTCACGATCTCGCCGGAGCTCGCACGCACCTACACGAACACGATCGCGCACGATCCCGCCGACATCGACCGGGCGCGCGAGATCGCGTCGTCGGAGGACCCGATTCCGGTCGGCATCCTCTATCGCAACCCCGACGTTCCCTGCTACGAGGACCTGCGCAACGCGGGGCAGATGCGCACCGTCGAGCAGATCCGCGCGGGGTTGGAGGCCGAGCTCGACAAGTTCACCGTGTGGCCTCAGGGGGAGGCCGACGCGCGCCGGGCCGCGTGACGGCCGGGATGCCGCGGGGACGCGAAGCGACGCGCGACATGGACATGGCCGCCACGTTCCAGGAACAGAGGCTGTTCTTCAGCACCGGGCAGCTCCACGGTGAAGGCGTGGACGCGATCGACGGCCTCGCGCTGCGGCCGGTCGCTCTGGCGCGCTATCGCGATCTGACACGGCTGCGCTACGACTTTCCGCTCGTGCTGGTCGACCGCGGCCCCGCGGTCGGCGAGCTGCGCTCGCTCGCGGCGATCGTCGACGAGCTGCTGCGCGAGGTGGCGCCGCGCGGGCTCGAAGGCGAACGCCTGCGCAAGCACGTGCTGCGCCTCGAGCGGGAGATCCGTCTGCGCGCCGCGGAAGGCGTGCGGGGGCGGCTTTCCGAGCTCTGGAGCCGCGCCGCCGCGGCGCTCGCCTCGGCGGACGATCCTTCGGCGGAGGCGGTGCTGGGGCACGTCGCGGAAAAGCTGAACCTCGACGGCGAAGTGGTCGATTGCGATCAGGCCTTGCCCTCCCGAGTCATCACCCACCTCTGGCAGGCGGCACAGGACCGCAAGGCTAAAGCATTCCTGTCCGTTGTCGCACGCCTGCAGGTGAAGCTATCCGACATCCTGCGCGCGGCATTCATTCATTCCGAGGCCGGGCAGCGGGCGGAGAGCCTGCGCGCAGCGCTGGGCGGCGCGCATCGCGACGCCTTCGATTTCGCGGCGATGTCACGGCTCGTCGGACGCAATGCGCCCAAGGACGAGCTGCCGCTTCCGCGGCGGCGTCGCATCGAGTGGGCGCTCGAGGTTCTCGGCGCGCAGCCCTTCTTCGCGGTGCCGCGCGCGAAGGATGGTCAACCCGCGCCCTTCGAGTTCCGGTTCGGCAACTGCGCCGAGGCCGCCGCGGCGCTTCACGCGCGGCTGCCCAAGCTCGCCGAAATCGTCAAGGCGATCGCCGTGGCCGAGCTCGAAGCCGACGGCAAATACGTGGATGCGCAACACAACCCGTTTTTCGACCGCTTCGACGAGAGCGCGCTTTCGGCCGAGGACATCGCCCTGTTCCCGGACTACCTCGTATGCATCCCGCCCGGCAGGAACGACGCCCCCGAGAACGCCGGCCTGATGGAGATGCTCTCGGCCGGGCTGCCGGTGAGGATCCTCGTCGAGGCGACCGACCTGCTGGAGCAGGCCGCGCCCGGAGGCTTGCATCACTTCGCCTTCGGGGTGCGCAGCATGCGGCTTGCCAACACGGCGACCAGCCTCGGCGGCGTGTTTGTCGCGCAGACCGTCAGCTCGAATCTGTACGCGCTGCGCGATCGACTGGAGAGGGCGTTCCGCCACCGCGGGGCGACGCTCTTCAGCGTGTATGCCGGAGCGGGAGCCTCGGCCGCACTGCCTCCGTATCTCGCCGCGGCCGCGGCGATGGAGTCGCGCGTGTTCCCGGCCTTCACCTACGACCCCTACGCGGGCGACAATCAGGCGGCGCGCTTCGCACTGGAGCAGAATCCGCAGCCGGAGGCCGACTGGCCGGTCCATCCGCTCGAATATGCCGACGAGCAACTGCAACGCGTGACCGAGGAGAGCCCGTTCACCGTCGCTGATTTCATGCTTTGCGACAGCCGTTACGCCCGGTATTTCGCGCGCGTGCCGCGCGAGCGCTGGAACAAGCTGATGCTCCCTGCCGACGAATGGCTCGCCCGCGACCCGAAGCGCGACGACGAGGCCGTTCCGTACGTTCTGGCGATCGACGCCGACGACGTGCTGCAGCGGGTGATCATCGACTCGCGGCTGATGCGAACCGTGGCGCAGTGCCGCACGTTCTGGCATCGCCTGCAGGAGCAGGGCGGCATCCACAATTCCCACGCGGCGATCCTGCTCGCACGGGAGCAGGCAAAATGGGAGCAGTCGAAGGCGAAGGAGATCGAGCAGCTCAAGGTGGCGACGGCTGCAGCGGCGCCGGTCGCGGCTGCGACGGCGCCCGCGACGCCAGCGGCGGGGAGCAAGCCGGCCGCCACCGCAGCGCCGGTGCAGCCGGCCGCCCCGACACGGAACCCTGACGAAGCGTGGATCGAGACCGCGCGCTGCCCGAGCTGCAACGAGTGTCAGCTCATCAACGACCGGATGTTCAAGTACAACGAGAACAAGCAGGCCTACATCGCCGACATCAACGCGGGCACGTTCCGGCAGCTTGTCGAGGCGGCCGAAGCCTGCCAGGTATCGATTATTCACCCCGGCAAGGCACGCGACCCGAACGAGCCGGGGTTGGACGAGTTGATCCGCCGCGCCGAGCCATTTCAATAGCCGAGGCCGCCATGCCCGACACCCTCTCCCTGTGGCACGCGGAGCACGTCAACTTCGCGCGACTGCTCGATCTGCTGGAGGTGCAGCTCAGCGCGTTGCACGATGGCGGTGTGCCCGACTACGAAACGATGCTCGACATCATGTACTACATGACGCATTACCCCGATGTCCTGCATCACCCGAAGGAGGACCTCGTCTTCGCCAGGATCAGGGAGCGCGAAGCAGGCGCGGCTGCGACCGTCGACAGGTTGACTGAGCAGCACGCCTCGCTGCGCACCAGCGGGAACCAGCTCGTTGGCGATCTGAACAGCGTTCTCGACGGATCGATCGTGCCGCGCGAGCGCATCGAGAGTGCAGCGCACGCGTATGTCAACGCCTTCCGCGAGCACATGCGCATCGAGGAGTCGCGGGTTCTGCCGCTCGCCGCCCGGTTGCTGAAGCAGCAGGACTGGGCGGCGATAGACAGCGCGATACGTCACTTCGAGGACCCGTTGTTCGGCTCCAGGACCGAGGAGCGCTACGCCGCGCTAGCCCGGCACATCGCCGAGCATTCGTGAGGCGCGACCGCCGACGCGGCACCGCCGGGCGCTAGAGGATCTCCGCTGCGTGATCGGCGAGCCGGGAGCGCTCGCCGCGCAGCAGCGTGATGTGCCCGGAGTGCGCCCAGTTCTTGAATCGATCGACGACGTAGGTGAGCCCCGAGCTGCCCTCGGTAAGGTAGGGTGTGTCGATCTGCGCGATGTTGCCCAGGCATACCACCTTCGTTCCCGGACCGGCACGCGTGATCAGCGTCTTCATCTGCTTGGGCGTGAGGTTCTGCGCCTCGTCGATGATCAGGAACTTGTTGATGAAGGTGCGCCCGCGCATGAAGTTGAGCGACTTGACCTTGATGCGGGAGCGGATGAGATCGCGCGTCGCGGCGCGGCCCCATTCGCCGGCGTCCTCGTCGGTGTTGTTGAGCACGTCGAGGTTATCCTCCAGCGCGCCCATCCAAGGCGTCATCTTCTCCTCCTCGGTGCCGGGCAAAAAGCCGATGTCCTCGCCCACCGGCACCGTGACGCGCGTCATGATGATCTCCGAGTAGGTCTTGTCTTCCAGCGTCTGCATCAGTCCGGCCGCGAGCGTGAGCAGCGTCTTGCCGGTGCCGGCCTGTCCCAGCAGCGTCACGAAGTCGATCTGCGGGTTCATCAGCAGGTTCAGCGCGAAGTTCTGCTCGCGGTTGCGGGCGATGATCCCCCACACGACGTTGCGCTGGTGGCCGTGGTCAACGAGCGTCTGCAGGATCGCCGTCTCGCCGGAGAGCTCCTTCACCTGCGCGTAGAAGGGACGGTCGTGCTCCAGGTACACGAACTCGTTCACCAGCAGGCTCGAGCAGAGCGGTCCGTGCACCCGGTAGAAGGTGCGGCCGGCCTGCTGCCAGGATTCCATTTCCTTGCCGTGGTTGTCCCAGAAGTCCGCCGGCAGCTCGCTCACACCGGTGTAGAGCAGATCGGTGTCCTCGAGCACCTTGTCGTTGAAGTAATCCTCCGCTGCCAGTCCGAGCGCACGCGCCTTGATGCGCATGTTGATGTCCTTGGACACCAGGATCACCTGGCGCTTGGGGTAGAGCTCGTGCAGGTGGCGCACGACCGACAGGATTTGGTTGTCCGATTTGCTGGTGGCGAGCGTCGCGGGCAGAACGCCGTTGATGGCGAGCGTCTGCAGGAACAGCCGGCCGGTGGCCTCCTTGGCGCCGTTGGCATTGAGCGCGATGCCGGTCTCGATGTCGTTGCCGGCATGATTGAGCAGCTCGTCGAGGAACCGGCTGGCCTGGCGGGCGTTGCGCGCCACCTCGGACACGCCTTTCTTGTTCGCGTCCAGCTCTTCCAGGGTCGCCATCGGAAGGTAGACGTCGTGCTCCTGAAAGCGGAACAGGCTGGTCGGGTCGTGCATCAGGACGTTGGTATCGAGCACGAAGAGCTTGGTGCCCGGATGCAGCCGGGTCACGGAGGCAGGCTTGCGTTGCGACATCAGGATTCGGGGCGAAAGGTCGGGTCAGGAGAATGGGCGCCGGCTACTGCGCGCGACGTTAGAGGCTCTTCACGAAATCGAGGACGGCTTGCGCATGCTCCGGCACCCTCACGCCGCGCCATTCCTTGCGCACCACGCCCTGGGCGTCGATCACGAAGGTGCTGCGCTCGATGCCGCGCACCTGCTTGCCGTACATGTTCTTCATCTTCATCACGCCGAACATCTCGCACACGCGCTCGTCGGCGTCCGACAGCAGATCGAAGGGAAAGCTCATCTTCGCCTTGAATCCTTCGTGCGACTTGACGCTGTCGCGCGAAACTCCGTAGATGGCGCAGCCGAGCTCCTGGAACTGCGGATACAGGTCGCGGAACTGCTTGCCCTCGTCGGTGCAGCCGGGCGTGTTGTCCTTGGGGTAGAAGTACAGCACCAGAGGCTTGCCCTTGGCTTGCTGGAGCTTGAAGGTCGCGCCGCCGGTGGAGGGCAGCTCGAACTCCGGCACGGGGAGGTTTTCTAGCATCGGGTCGGTCTCCTTTGGGGCAAGGGCGTTCACGCCAGGAACTCGGGGCCCTGGAGCGCGAGGGTGCCGGTCCGGCCCGGCACCACACCGGAGGTGATCTCGTGGCAGGGCAGGTTCTTGTCGGGCAAAGCGTCGAAGTATTCGCCGAGCGACAGCAGCT
>DATJZM010000160.1:0-8672 GCA_035499135.1 Casimicrobiaceae bacterium
TGGGCCGAGACCCATGTGGACCAGAGCACGCCTGCCGCGACAAGCACGATGGCAAACAGCTTTTGGCTGCGGAAGGTTTTCATTGTCTTCTCCATTCAGCGCGCCGGCTCACTTCGCCGGAAACAACAAGGTCAAGGTGGCACGCAGTCCCCAGCCATGCGCGCCGGCGTCGGGACTGACCGCCCAGTAACGCGCGCCCACCTGAAATGTCATTTTCTGCTCACCGACCTTGAAGAACTGGCTGACCAGGAAGTGGACCGGCACCGACCATTGATTCCTGGTCCAGTCGTAGGTGGTCTCGGTCTGCAATATGAACGAGGTCAACGATTTGTTCGTATATTCCAGGAACGGCTGCATGAAGGTGTTGTTGACGGTCGCCCTGCCCGCTCCGCCGGTCGACCAGATATGGTTCACCAGCGCGCCGTAGGTCCACCCATGCTCCTGTTTCAGGACCACCCCGGTGGGACCCAGGCCCCACTTGTCGGCGCCGAGCAGGTCTTGGCTCGCGGTCGGCAGGTAAAGAACCGGTCCGACGCCCCAGATCCATCCGTCGGCCGTTGGCTTCTTCGGCGAGAAGAAGAAACTCTGCGTGGTGTCGCCAATGCCGGACTGGCTCCCCGCGCCGGGAAAGATGTCCTGCTGCCAGACCACCGGAACGATGGTGCGCGAGATCAGGTTCCAGTCCTCGTTGAGCGAGAACGGAATGACCGGCTGTACGTTCACATAATTCTTGTGCCCGGCTTCTTGCGGCCCGATTTCGTGGTCGTAGTTGTACTGCAACGGCACACTGACCATTGCCGCGATCGGATTCAGCGCCGCCAAGGCGAGCTCTTCGTCGGTCTGCTGGGCACACACGTCCGCGCTCGCGAAAGCGAGCGCAGCGAACAATGCTGCGGCGATGAGGTCTTGTTTGCGTGAGGTTTTGACGGTCGCCTTACCCATTTTCATTGCTCCTTACGTTGGTTCATAGATGCTCGGCAGCGCGCGAATCGCCTGCAACCGCGTCAGGCTGCCTTGATCGCGCGAACCTCGGCAGCGCGCGCGTCGACCGGGATCACCGGCAGCTCGCCCTTCTTCGTAACCGGCAGGTCGCGCAGGTAATCCATGATCGACTGCCATTCCTTGATCTCGCGAGGAGCACCGCTGGCTGCGGCCACGGCGACGCTGCTGCGGTCCATCGTGCCCGGCGGCCCCAGGAGGTAGCCCGAGTTATCGATTGGCGCCTCGAGCGCCTCGACCTTCGATGTGAGTTGCCGCCCTTCCTTGTTCTTGGCGACCACATTGAGCGCGCCCTTCGTGTACTTCGGGATCGCCACCAGCATCAGGCCGAGCATCAGAGGGCAGGTGACGCTGTACAAGTGCCCATCCTTGCCGGTGATGTCGATCGCCTTGTAGCCGCGGTCGAGATCGCCGACCTCGATCGCCGTCACGGCATCGAACTTCGGACGCGACCTGTCGTAGCGGAACCGCATGCCGGAAGTGCGGGGGTAGAACTCTCCGGGATGGACCGGGTTGTCCACGATGAAGAATTCGAGGATGTTCTTCAGATCCTGCCCCGTGAAGTAGGCAGTCACCAGTGCGCCGCCGGCTGTCTTATCCACGATACCCGCGCCGAGCGGCGCGACGGCGAACACGTCGTAGACTGTCACCACACCGGTCTTTCCCCGCAAGATGGACGCTCGCATCAAGCCACTGACGGAGAGCCCGATGTCCGCGTGCGTGGCTTTCCTGTAGGCGTCTGTAACGAGGTTGGCCAGGATCGTGCCGGCTGCGTAGTCGGTGTACGTGTTGGGCAGGTCCTGCGGCGTGATCGCCAGCGGCTGATCGACGCGGTAGCCGCGCGACGCGAACACGGCCGCGTTGACGCCTTCCTTGAGCTTGCCGATCTCGTCGTCGATGGCGCGATCGCCCGCAATGCTGTCATCGATCGGATGAAGTCGATAGGCATCGACCGTGAGCTTGGCGCCGTCGATCGTGACCACCAGCTCGCCGACGTTCTTTCCTTCCTTTCCGGTCTGCACCACCGGCGTGCGACCATTGACGATGATCGCCTCTTTGAGTTCGGTGTGGCTGTGTCCGCCGATGACGACGTCGATGCCCGGCACCGCCGCGGCCAGCGTGACGTCGTCGCCGGTGCTGTACTTCCCGTCCTTGCCCTTGGAGACACCGCCGTGGCTCAACGCGATCACCACGTCCACCTTCTCGGTCTCCCGCAGCAGCTTTACGACCTCCTTCGCAGACTCGATGAAGTCCGGGAACTTCACCGCGCCGCCGAAGGTGTAGATCTGGGCCTCCTTCCCGAGCACACCGAAAAGACCGAAGCGCATCCCGCCGCGCTCGATCACGACGTAGCGTCGGATCGTCCCCGCCTTGGACAGCTGCTGAAGTCCGGCGAGCGTCGGATCGTTCCCCGAGAAATCGGTGTTCGCCGAGAGCACGGCCGGGATCCGTCCGGCCTTGCTCGCCACACCGATCGCCATGGCCAAGCCGTCCGGTCCGAGGTCGAACTCGTGGTTGCCGAAGGTGGTGGCGTCGTATCCCATGCGGGACATCACCTGCAGCTCGCCGCCGATCTCGCGGCTCGCCGCAGCGAACGGGGTGCCCATGCTGAAGTCGCCGGCATCCAGGATCAGCACCGGCCCCTGGCTCTCGCGAACCTTCTTCCGCGTCGCGATCACCGCGGCGATGCGTGCGTACCCACCGGTGGTCTTGTCATCGTTGAGCGTCAACGGCGTGTAGTCCGACGACGGGCCCATGCCGATGAAGTTCGAGTGCATGTCGTTGGTGTGCAGGATGGTGAAGGTCTTCTTCCCATCTGCTGCCCAGGTCGACTCGGCCGACAGGGCGATCGTCACACCGAACGCTGCTGCACCGGCCAGGAACTCGCGCCGCGAGACCGATCCTTGGAACAGGTGGCTACAGGCGTCGATCTCGTCCGTTGCTTCGGAGCGTTTCCCGTCCTCGATCGTCATGAGTTGCATCCTTTCTGCGCATTACTGGTGTTATCCGATCACCGCCTTTGCCGTTGGCCTGGCATTGCCGTGCCACGCCAAAATCAAAACGGAACCCCGCGAGACGGCGGTCGTGAACAGGCCGCATATTCAAGCAATGTATTCAAGGGAGTCTTTGATCGGACACAAAGGTGCGTGAATTTCCCATAGTCATGACGGCAGTGGCGGTTGGATCGCCGCCCTGACGGCATCGAGCAACGCGGTGCCGCGAAAAGGCTTGGCCAGGTAGGCTGTCGCTCCACGCAATGTGGCCTCTTCGCGCAGCCCCGGTGCGTCATGCGCGGTGATCAGGATGAACGGCAGCGATATGTCCCGTTCACGCAACGTGGCAAGCAGCTGTAGTCCGGACATGCCGGGTAGCCTCAGATCGCTGATCAGGCACGCCGAATCTTCATCGACACCGCGCGCGAGTAGGGCGTCGGCCGACGCATAGGCGGCGCACGGAAAGCCGGCCGCGCTGAGCAATCGTTCAATCGCCTCGCGCATGCTGTCGTCGTCTTCGACCACCAAGACCGTGCCGCCCCGGACTACAACCATAACGGACCTCTGCTTGGGGCATCCAACCGCCACACATAGCTGAGACTCGGCGCGGCCATGCGATCGATCATCACCCCGATGCGACACCGCGACAATGGGGCGAACGGGACAGGCGACAGGCACCGACGGGCCACGCGCGTGGCACTAACGGGCCATGCGGACTACGCACACTCACACATACAATTCCAGCGTGTGGGACACGTCGTGCCGAGCGCGATAGTCGCGTATGCGAGCGACCGCGCTATCGGTCGGGCGCGGTGGCGGCGCATTGGGATCGTGATCGGCTGATGTCGGACACGCGTAGCTTCCGCAGCCGCGACGATTTCTTGTGCTGGTGCTCCTCCATCCGACGGAGCACGTCGGTCAGGAAGCACAGCGTCTCGCGTATGAAGGGTCCCTTGTTCAGCATCACGCACTCGGCGCGGCCGCCCATCGCGGCGTCGGTGACTTCCGCGCGGGAGGGCAGGCCACCCTTGGCAAGCGACTCCAGCACCTGCGTGGCCCAGATCACCGGCACATGCGCCGCTTCGCAGAACCACAGGATCTCCTCCTGCACCTCGGAGAGGCGCTCGAAGCCGATCTCGACGCCGAGATCGCCGCGCGCAACCATCACGGCCACCCGCGGGTGACGCATCGCGGCGAGCAGCAGCATAGGAAGACGGTTGAATGCGGCCTGCGTCTCGATCTTCAGCACGATCCCGAGCGTGGATGCGCGGAGCCGCGCGATCTCGACGAGGAGCGCCTCGATGTCCTCGGAGCGCTGGACGAACGACATCGCCACCATGTCGGCGTGCTTCGCCACTGACGCGAGGTCGTCGAGGTCCTTCGACGTCAACGCCGGCAGGTCGAGGTCGGTCTCCGGCAGGTTGATGCCCTTCTCCCCGCGAAGCTTCGCGGCGCCGCCGGCCACCGCGACGATCTCCGCCCGTAGACGATTCGCGGCCACACCGCGGATCGTGCCGCGAATCCTGCCGTCGTCGAGGAGAATGGGCTCGCCGACGCGGACGCCGACGAAAACCTCCCGCACTGCACAGCAAACGAAGGCCGGTTGCGGCACACGACCCTGGTCGTCGCGAACCGCATCCCGCCCGGGCAAGTCACCGTGCACGAGGTCGAGCATGTCACCTGGCCGCAGCGTGATCCACCCGTCCGAGGCGGGCAGCGCGCCGACGATGCCTTTCGCAGCCACCCGCGATTTGCGGCGCAGCGCGAGAGGCGTCCCGGGGACGACGTACCCCGTGGTTTCGGTCTCGCACAGGCAGTCGCCGGCGCGGGCCTCGACGACGGACAACCTGCGCTTGCGGCCGCGGGTGTCGGTGAGCGTGACGGTGTCGCCAGGCCTCGCCTTCGTCAGCAGCGTGCCTGCGGCGGGGATGATCGTCTCGTCGGCATTGGCTTCGCGCAATTGCGAGACAAACCGCACGCGCGCGGATGTCGTCACCCGCCCGAGCGTGTCCCGCCGCGGACGCCACTTGGCGAATGCGGGACCGGGCTCGATGGGACCGGTACGGAATTTGGGTCCGGCAAGATCGAAGGACAACGCGCAGCGCTTTCCGGCCCTGCGCGCGGCCTGCCGCAGGTGCTTGACCATCCTTTCCCAGACCGGCAGGCTGTCGTGCGCGCAGTTGACGCGCATGACATCCATGCCGCTGTCGACCAGGTCGCGGATCAGTGCCGGGTCGTCGGCCGCCTCGCCGGGCATCGTCACCATGATCCGGGTCGAAAGGCCGCGGCGGGCCGGACCGAGGATCGCTTCCGTGTGGGTCGCGAGGAGCGCGTCGCCGCTATCGAAGGCGACCGGCGGTGGCGCCGCAATCTCCGCGGGCACCGGACGATGACGAAGCGTATACAACGCTTCGAGCACCGCCTGCAGCGAGGCCATCACATGCGCCTCCATGCGGCCCAGTGAACTCAGGCCAAGCCGCGCAAGCTCGTTCTGCAGCTGGCGCGCGTCGATCCGGCGCACGCCGATGTAATGGACAAGGTTGTAGGCGCTCTCGCGCATCGAGGGTGCCACCGCATCGAGCTCGGCGGCGAACTCCTGCTCCGCCGCCAGCGCGGCCCGGCGCAGCGCCTCGACGCCGCGAGCGGCGCGCTCGAGGCGCAGTGCTCGGGAGACTTCATGCTCGGTGCGGCGCTGGGCATTCATCAAAAACGGGCAATGTCTCGGTCCATCCGTCCCGCAGCTTTGCAATTACTCGGCGTCGGCGTCGCTGGCGGGCGATGCCAGCGTCGCCCCCGCGGTCGCCCGCGCATCGAGCGGAACGCGCGCGGCAGCCTTGGGATCTAGCGTGAGTTTGAGTTCGCCTTCGGTGAACATGTTGGACTGCGCGAGCGCCCGGGCGTCTGCGAGTGGCGTTCATTTAGACGGCGCGGTCACGCGACGATCATCACTCCGCTGCGATGCCGCGACAACGGAGCGAACGGGACAGGCAATGGGCACCGATGCGCCACGCGGGTGGCCCGAACGGGCCATGCGCTCTGTCTGACGATCTACGGTCGATTGCACCCATTGCGACGCTAAGACTTGTCCGCTTTGCTGAGCCGATCGACCAGCGTATTGGCGACGAGCTCATCGACGACTACGACCTCCGATGCGCCTGCGCGACGAAGCAGCGCTCCGCGCGAACTGTTCGCTCCGGTCACGGAGATTTTCAGTTTCGGATTGTGGGAATGTGCCATCAACGTGATCGAAAGCTTACGGTCCGCATCTTCCGTGGTCACGACGACCGCCCTCGCCTGCTCGATCCGCGAGCGTTGGAGCACGCCAGGATCCATCCCGGCGTCGCCCTGCACGACCAGGTAACCGAGACTGGATGCCTGGGTCGCCATCTCGTCGTCCCGATCAACAATGACGACCTGTTCTCCGGCTTCCTGCAATCGGCCCGCTACGAGCCGGCCCACTGCGCCGAAGCCGATGACAATCACGTGGTTCGCGAGACGATCGAGCTTGTGTTGCATGCGCTTATTCTCCCGCAGTGCCATTATGGCAGCACTGGAAAAGGTGCCGGCCAAACTGGAAATGGCATAGCCTCCGATCACCATGAAGGCGATCATCGTCGCTATCATGAACATCTGGGCGCGCTGGTCCAGGTCGGAGAAAGCGCCCAGCGTCGTGACCAGATTGAGCGCGTTCCACAACGCGCGGAAAGCCCTGGCAGGCAGTGAATCGCTGGACGAGTCCAGGGCGAAAAGGCCGCCTGCACAGAGCGCGAGCGCCACGTTCAGCAGGGCGACCACACGCAACACGCGACGCCGCCCCTCTCGGAAGTAAGCACGGCCCGATTGGGCCTTCAGCACGTGATAGATCGGCATGTGTCTGGGTCCGGTTGCGAGATGCCGCGCTCGACTCCGCCTGGGACGCTACGATGCCCGGGGTAGTTCCCATGATCGCCGCCGGCCACGGCCTCGTGTCGAGTTTCGAATTCGCGCCGAGAGAGCGGTCTGAGTGCGCTGCGAGAAGCTCGAAGAATCGAAGAGCAGCTAGCCGCTCGCCATCAGCCGCAACTCCCCCGCAGGGCCGTCCGCAGCATGAGCAGTTCCCCGCTCGCCGACGGCGGCGCCCGTCAGTACACCTCCGGCACGTACTTGAACGGAATATCCGCCGCCTTGTAGCGGCCGATCTTGCGCTTGGGCAGTTCGACCTTCGGGGTCTTGATCTTCTTGTAGGGAACGTGCTTCAGCAGGTGATGGATCACGTTGAGCCGCACGCGCTTCTTGTCCTCCGAGATTGCAACATACCAGGGCGCCCACGCGGTGTCGGAGGCGGCGAACATATCGTCGCGCGCCTTCGTGTAGTCATCCCAGCGCGTGTACGACTTGATGTCCATCGGCGAGAGCTTCCAGATCTTGCGCCCGTCGTCGATGCGGCCTTCGAGCCGCCGCGTCTGCTCCTCGGGGCTCACCTCCAGCCAGTACTTGAGCAGGATGATGCCGGACTTGACCATGAGCTGCTCGAACAGCGGCACCACCTCGAGGAATTCCCGCGCCTCTTCCTCGGTGCAGAAACCCATCACCCGCTCGACGCCCGCGCGGTTGTACCAGCTGCGGTCGAAGATCACGATCTCGCCCGCGGCCGGCAGATGGGGAATATAGCGCTGCGCGTACATTTGGGTCTTCTCGCGCTCGGTCGGCGCGGGGAGCGCGATATGGTAGAACACGCGCGGGCTGACGCGATCCATGATTGCCTTGATCGTCCCGCCCTTGCCGGCGGTGTCGCGCCCCTCGAACACGATGCAGACCTTGAGGCCCTTGGCGACCACCCATTGCTGCAGCTTGACGAGCTCGACGTCCAGCTTCTTCAGCGCTCGATTGTAGTCCTTGGTCGACAGCTCCTTGTCGGCCGTCGTGGGCGCATCACCGTCGCCCTGCTTCGGCTTGCGGTTGCGCTTGTCTTTCTTCGCTGCACTTTTCTTTCCCATCGTTCTCTCCATTGAATAGTGGGTTGGATCAAGCAGGAACCGGCAGGTTGAACTGCTGCCGATACTGCTTCACGACGTCCTCCAGATGCTCGTAGAAGGCGTCTTCACCAAGCAACTCCTTGAACCGGTAGCGTGCCTTGCTGTGCAGGTCCGCCATCTCCTCCGCAACCACCAGGCGTATGCCTTTGGCCTTCAGCTTCGCGTCAACGGACCGGAGGGTTTCCGCCGCCGAGTAGTCGACGTCGTCAATCGCGGACCCGTCGATGCACAGCCAGCGCAGGGGCGGATCGGCGGTGTTCGCGAGAAGCGAGATCTCATCCGAGAGCTGCCGGCAATTCGCGTAGTACAAGCTGTGCGTGAATCGGTAGATGACCAAGCCCGGCGCGGCTTGCGCGGCCGTGGCCACCGGCTGAGGTTCCGGGCCGCCCGATTCGCCCGGCACGAGGACCGCGTTCTTCGGACGATAGCCGTAGCGGGTGTGTTCGACGAGCGACAGCGCGATGGCGAGCAGGATCCCCTGTTGGACGCCTACCACCACAACCGTGAGGGCGGTGATCAGCGCCACCCAGAACTCCGATCGCCGTTGCTCGAAGATCTTCCGCATCCCGGCGAGATCGATCAGGCCGACGCCGATCAGGAACACGATGGCCGACAAGGCCGCTTCGGGCATGAACGCCAGCGGTGCGGTCAGGAAGAGCAGGAC
>DATJZM010000161.1:0-4943 GCA_035499135.1 Casimicrobiaceae bacterium
CGGAGCTTCGTCTCCTCCAGCGCCTGGCCGGCGCGCGCAACGGCGGCAACGCGGATGACGTGGCCGCTTTCTTCGTCGGGCAGCGCAACGGCGGCCGCTTCGGCGACTCCCGGATGCTGATACAGGACGCTCTCGATCTCACCCAGCTCGATCCGGTAGCCGCGACTCTTGATCATGCCGTCTCTTCGTCCCAGAAGGTGGAGCAGGCCTGCGGCATCCTGGCGCACCAGGTCCCCGGTGCGGTACCAGAGGCCGCGATCGTTTCCCTCCCCGCGAGCGACGAGTACGCGCGCGGTGTCTTCGGGCATCGACTGATAGCCGGTCATCACGCTGGGTCCGCTCACGTAGAGCTCGCCCGTCTCCCCAGGCGTGCACTCCGACCCTTCGTCGTCGAGAACGAGCAGCCTGCAGTTTGCGCATGCAGTCCCGATCGGCACAGGCGCCGTCTGCTCGGGAGCAATCGCGTCAACAGCATAGGCGGTGCAGACGTTCGTTTCGGTCGGCCCGTACCAGTTCCAGTAGCGTGCCCCCGGGATCTGCTCGCGCAGCCGGCGCAGGTGCGCCACCGGAAAGACCTCTCCGGCGAAGATGATCTCTCGAAGCTGCGACCAGTCGTGACGCTCGAGTCCGCCCGACAACGCCAATCGGGCGAGCAGCGACGGCACCGAATACCAGACGCTGATTCGCTTCTCCGCCATCCAGCTCGCCAGGTTGCGGGGAAAGATGCCGAGCTCCGGCGGCACGAGCGCAACGGCGGCGCCGGCCGAGCAGCTCGCGAAGAGATCGAAAACGGAGAGGTCGAAGTGAAGCGGCGCGTGACTCGAGACGATGTCGGCCGCGCGCAGCTGCGTCGCCTCGGCCGCCCAGCGGACGAAGGAGAGGGCGGCGCGATGGCTCAGCACCACGCCCTTCGGCTGCCCGGTGGAGCCGGAGGTGTAGAGGATGTACGCCGCGCGCAGAGGATCGTGCTCCTCACCGCGAGGCGCATCGTCCGCTTGCGCGTGCGGAGTTTCCGCTGTCTCGAAGGCGAACGCGATCTCGGCCGGCTGCGGCGAATCGCGCGCGACGCCGATGACGGCTGGCACGGCAGGGAGCGCGGGAACGAGCGCCGGCCATCGGCTCGGAGTGGTGAGGATCCCGCGGAGCTCGGCGCTCTCGGCGATCCGGGCCACGCGCTTGACCGGCGACGCGACGTCGAGCGGGACGTATGCGGCGCCGGCGCGGAGCGCGCCCCACAGAGCAACGATCGCGTGCAGCGACTTGTCGAGGTAAATGCCGACCCGCGCTCCGGGGCCGATGCCTCGCTCGGCGAGCTCGCGCGCAAGGCGCGCCGATGCCTCGTCGAGCTCGCGATAGGTCACGCTGGCCGCTCGATCGAGGATAGCGGGCCGCTCGCCGTATTTCGCCGCGGTCTGAGTCAGCAGATGATGGAGCATGGTGGGACAGAGGCCGTCAACCGACCTTCTGGAGCGTAACCGATAGCGCGCGAGGCGGATCGAAAGTCGGATCGATCTGCCAGCGGCTGCCGTCGCGAGCAACCCGCGCCAGAGCAAGCCAAGGGGGAATCGCCTGCGTCATCACACTCAGCAGGCACGCCTCCTCGATGTAGCCACACGAAGCTGCGAGAGAATCCCGCCCGCAGGGGTGCTCCCAGAAGCGCAACACGACGAAGGCTTCCCCACCGTTCTTCGGAGCCGCGAGTTCTACGCTGCGGGGTAGCGCGACCATCTCACCGCACCGATCGATCGCATGCCCGGCGCTTACGATGATGCGGTGCGCATCGGAAGACGCGTCGACGCTGACGCCGAGTCCCTCGACGATGCCGAAACCGTGCACAACCAGATTGTGGCGGCGCAGTTTCTCGCGGTGATATTGCTGCTCAGCCCTGAGCGTGGCCGCGTCCAGCAGCATACCGGCGAAGAAATCGGGACGCCGCAGCGGAGTGTCCTCTTGCGCGCAGGCAAGCTCCGGCGCCGAGAGGGATGCCAAGGCGCGACGTGCGCGCTCGCGGACCTGCTCGGGCAGCGCACCGACGCGATACGACGGCTGCTCGGCGAGCCACGCGAGGAGTTCCGCGAAGATCACGCCCGGGTCCGATTCATTCACGTCGGTCCAGGTCGGAATCCCGAGATCGCGCATCGCGGCTAGAAGCGCTCGCAGACGTGCGGTGTCGATGGGCGTACGCGCTTCGACGCCGGGTATGGGATGCGCGGCCGTGGTGACTTCTTCGACGTAGACGCCCGGGTACAGGTATTCCGGCATGTCGGACCCTCGCTGGAGTTCCGCCGGTTCTGTTCGCTGCCCGGCTCCGGGAGCCTATCCTACCCTAGCCCTAACGCGGAGAAAGAATCGTTCCGAGCGACCGGGCTGTGTCGACTTCGTGGCCGATCCTGCCGATCGTCGACTTCTCGCAGCAGCATCAACGCTCAGG
Source organism: Casimicrobiaceae bacterium (assembly GCA_035499135.1). Classification (GTDB taxonomy): domain Bacteria; phylum Pseudomonadota; class Gammaproteobacteria; order Burkholderiales; family Casimicrobiaceae; genus PALSA-1003. The sequence continues at coordinate 2,432 of DATJZM010000161.1, forward strand.
ACTGCGACTGGAGAGCCCCCGCTGAGTCGCCATCGACGTGACTGCCGCTCGCGCCTGTCGGCTCGACTAGCAGCAGCGGGGGCCGCCCTTCCCGTACTTGCGATCGATGGCGCGCGCGCAGAATTCCCGCCGCGACAGAACGGGCTCTCCAGGGTGTCGCTCCGCCATGTGCGTGAGATAGCTCTCGTAGTCCGGAATGCCGATCAACTGCCGGCACGCGCGACGGAGCTCGACGAGGCGCTCGCGGAAACCCGCTGTCGCCTCGGCTTGCAAGTCGTTGGCGTCGACCGCCCTTGCGGCGGGCGGCGCTTCGCGTGTCTTGAGCCTCATGCGGGCTGGGCCATGGGCGGTATTTCGTGCGCCGTTGGCTCTGCCTGCCGCAGGGCCTGCAGGCTGATCTTCGCGGCATAGAGGCACATCGCGAGCACGAGAACCACGAACACCGCGCACACGCCGGCGTCGAGATAGTTGTTGAAGGCCACGCGCTGCATCTCCGCAATCGACTTGGCGGGCGCGAGCACCTTGCCTTCAGCCGCAGCGGCACTGAACTTGTTCGCGAGCGCGAGGAACCCGATGCTCGGATTGCTGTGGAAAATCTTCTCGATGCCAGCGGTCAGCGTGGTCACGAGCAGCCACGCCGTCGGCACGAGCGTCACCCACACGTAACGCTCGCGCTTCATCTTGACGAGCACGCTCGTGCACAGGAGCAGAGCGATGCCGGCGAGCATCTGATTGCCCACCCCGAAGAGCTGCCACAGCGTGTTGATCCCGCCGAGCGGATCGACCACTCCCTGGTAGAGGAAGTAGCCCCAGAGGCCGACGCACAGCACAGTACCCACGACGTTGGCAGGCAGGAATTCGGTGTTGCCGAGTGGCTTGTACACGTGCCCGAGCATGTCCTGAATCATGAACCGTCCCACCCGGGTCCCCGCGTCCACGGCGGTCAGGATGAACAGCGCTTCGAACAGAATCGCGAAGTGGTACCAGAACGCCTCCATCGTCTTGCCGCCGATCGCCTGCGCGAGAATCTGCGCCATGCCGACCGCGAGCGTCGGCGCACCGCCGGCGCGCGAGAGGATCGTCGTCTCGCCGATGTCCTTCGCGGTCTGCTCGATCATATCGGGCGTGATGGTGAACCCCCAGTTCGAGATGACCTGTGCGGCGTTGGCCGCGGTCGTGCCGATCGCGGCAGCGGGGGCATTCATGGCGAAGTAGATGCCCGGGTCGAGAACGCAGGCTGCGGTCAACGCCATGATCGCCACGAACGATTCGGCAAGCATGCCGCCGAAGCCGATGAAGCGCGCATGCGACTCGCGCTCGATCATCTTCGGTGTGGTTCCCGAAGAGATCAGAGAGTGAAAGCCGGAGACGGAGCCGCAGGCGATGGTAATGAACAGGAACGGGAACAGAGAGCCCGAGAACACCGGCCCACTGCCGTCGATGAACCGCGTCGTTTGCGGCATGACGAGCGGCGGCGCGACGACGTAGATGCCCACGGCCAGCGCGACGACCGTGCCGATCTTGAGAAATGTGGACAGATAGTCCCGCGGCGCCAGCATGAGCCAGACGGGCAGGCTGGCCGCGATCGCCCCGTACAAAATCAGGGCCCACGCGAGCTGGGTTCCGGTAAGCGTGAAAAGCGGACCCCAAGACGGATCGGCAGCGACCGCGCGCCCGAAGTACAGCGACGCAAGGAGCAGCACGACGCCGATCGCAGAGGCTTCGCCGACGCGCCCGGGTCGGATCAGCCGCATGTAGATACCCATCAGCAGCGCGATCGGGATCGTCGCCGCGATCGTGAACAAGCCCCACGGGCTCGAAGTCAGCGCCTTGACCACCACCAGGCTCAGCACGGCGAGGATGATTATCATGATCGCAAGCACCCCCACCAGCGCGAGCGATCCCGGCACCGGACCCAGTTCGATCTTGATCATCTCGCCCAGCGACTTCCCGTCGCGGCGCATAGAAGCGAAGAGCACGATGAAATCCTGCACCGCTCCGGCCAGAACGACGCCCGCGAGAATCCACAGCGTGCCCGGAAGGTATCCCATCTGTGCGGCGAGCACCGGTCCGACGAGAGGCCCCGCGCCGGCGATGGCCGCGAAGTGGTGACCGTAGAGCACCCACTTGTTCGTCGGCACGTAATCCATGCCGTCGTTGTGTCGCACGGCGGGAGTAGTGCGCGAATCATCGAGTTGGAGCACGCGCTCCGCGATGTACTTGCTGTAGAAGCGATAGGCAATGAAGTAGACCGACAGTGCCGCGGTCACGAGCCAGACGGCGCTGACCGTTTCTCCCCGTCCCAGGGCCAGCGCAGCGAAGGCGAACGCGCCGACGATGGCGACCAGGGGCCAAAAGACGATGGAGATGAGCTTGTTCATGTGACCTCCGCGGTGGGGAGCAGCTATTTCGAGCCTAGCGCATCGGGCTTGGCTGGAGGAAAAACGATGTTCGTTCTTATATCAGGCCGGGTCAAGCCGCGGCTTGCGCTGCATCAAGCCTCGGACGAGCG
>DATJZM010000162.1:0-7974 GCA_035499135.1 Casimicrobiaceae bacterium
GGAGACGTTTCCTGCCGCGACGGTGCCCGGCACCCTGCATGACGTCGACTTCATGGTCAAGGACAGCAAGAGGTTCGCAGACAGCGGCGGATGGGGATATGCCGTGTTCGATTATGACGTCAAATCCGATACGTTCACGCCGGGCACCACGGCTGACAATCCGCCGCAGGCGAACGACGCCAAGTGCGGGTTCGCGTGCCACACCATCGTGAAGACCAGAGACTTCGTTTTCACGGACTATGGGAAGCGGTGACGTGGCTTCTTCGCCTGATGCCGGGATGCGCGGCAGGAGGTCGCGATGTCCCGACTTTGGAGACACTCAGCGTACGCGCCGAAGGGGCGGTGCTGTTCGTCGACATCTCGGCCCCACCCATGAACCTTCTTGGGCCCGAACTGGTGCGCGATCTGGTTTCGCTCATCCAGCAGGTCGAAGCCGACGATGCCATCAAGGTGCTCGTGTTCAAGAGCGCCGATCCCGACTATTTCATTTCTCACGTCGACGTGACCAAGGTGAAGGAGTACCGGGAGGCCGCGGCCGAGCTGGCCGGCGAAGCTTCGATCGCCCTTCTGTTCCGCCGTCTGAGCGAAAGCCGCCTTGTCACGATCGCGCAGATCGAGGGTTGCGTACGCGCCGCCGGCAGCGAGTTTGTGCTCGCGTGCGACACGCGCTTTGCCGCTCGGGAGTCGGCGGCGATCTTCGCTCAGCCTGAGGCGGGGCTGGGAGTGCTCGCGCCGATCGAGGATTTCCGTCGTGATTCCGATCTTTTCGGCGAAGGCGTCCGCAAGCCCGAGGCCCTGAGCCGGTCCGAAGCGGCGTTGAAGCGCGGCTTCTAGACACGAGACGCCGAAATGGACCTGGGCCGATTGCTAAGGGAACTTTGATCGAGGACGTCGCGTGCGTGCCGCACCCAATGGAGGTCACAAATGGTCGACTTGAAGCTCGAGGTCGTCGTCATTCCGGTATCCGACGTCGACCGCGCCAAGCGCTTCTACGGGAGCCTCGGATGGCGGCAAGACGCGGACTTCGCATTCGACAACGGCTTCCGGGTCGTCCAGCTCACGCCGCCCGGCTCGGGGTGTTCGGTCCAGTTCGGCACGAAGATGACCTCGGCCGCGCCGGGCTCGGCGCAGGGCAACTATTTGATCGTCTCCGACATCGAGGCCGCACGCAGGGAGCTCGCTGCCCGCGGTGCCAAGGTCAGCGAGGTCTTCCATGCCGGGACGCCGGGAGCGCAGTTTCAGCCCGACGGCACGAGCGGCCGAGTCGGCGGACCCGCGCCCGATCACGCCACCTACCGCTCGTTCGCCACATTCAGCGATCCGGACGGCAACGGCTGGCTGCTTCAGGAGATCACCACGCGGCTTCCCGGACGCGGGCTCAGCAGCATGGACGTGGCCACCCTGACGGCGCTCCTGCAGGAGACGGAGAAGCGCCATGGGGAGTACGAAGCCACTGCTCCGAAGCACCACTGGTCGGAGTGGTATTCCGCCTACCTCGTCGCGCGCCAGAACGGCAGGACTCCCGACGACGCCGCCAAGGATGCCGCGCTCCATCTTGAAAGCGCCCCCAAATGAGGGCTGCTGCCGTCTCGTGACGATCTCGACAGACAACCTGCTCGAGCATCTGTCGCCGTTGGCCCGGTTCTGCGTCGGGACCGCGCTCGCGGCGATCCTTTTGGGGGGCTGCGGGGTCCTGCCGCCAAGGATGGACGTCCCGGTGTCGACGGCCGCCGATCCTTCGCCCGACAGCCCGCTGGTCAGGATGGCCGCGGCCTCCATCCCCGCGCCAGGGCTGACCGGCGTTCGCCTGATGCCCCACGCTGCCTACTCGCTCGACGCGCGGATCGAGCTGATTCACCGGGCGAAGCATTCGCTCGACATCCAGTACTATCTCATCGCGAACGATCTCACCGGGCGCCTGCTCCTGCGGAATGTGCGCGACGCTGCCAAGCGCGGGGTGCGGGTGCGCCTGCTGGTCGACGACCTGTATACGGTCGGCGCCGATCCCTTGTTCATCGGTCTTGCAGCGTTTCCGAACGTTGAAGTGCGCCTCTTCAATCCGTTCTGCTGCGGGCGCGACGGCCTCTTGTCGAAGTACATGGCTTCGCTGCTGGATTTCCGCCGCCTCAATCACCGGATGCACAACAAGCTCTTCATCGCCGATGGTGCGATGGCGGTGGCCGGCGGACGCAACATAGCCGACGAATATTTCAGCCGCAGCATGTCGGGGAACTTCGTCGACATGGATGCCTTTATCATCGGCGCCGTAGTCCCGAAGCTCGAGAGGATCTTCGACGTCTACTGGAACAGCCCGCAGGCTTATCCGGCCGGGCAGATCATAGCGACCGACCGCACGCCGATGCAGTTGCAGGAAGCATTCAACAAGCTCGTCGACGAGGGCGACCAGATGATGAAGGTCAGGATGCCGCCGGACGACATCCTCGGCTATGGCTCGATTGCCAACGATCTCAACACCGGACACTTCACCCTGCAGTGGGGCATGGCCACCGCCTTTGCCGATGCGCCCGAGAAGGTCACTGCCATGACCCCGGAGGCGGCACGCCGCATGAGCGTGACGATGAACGTTTTCGACCTGGTCACGGCGGCGCGCAGCGAGGTCGTGCTTTCATCGCCGTACCTGGTGCCGGGCGCGATGGGCGTGCAGGCGCTCACCGGCCTTTGCAAGCGCGACGTGAAGGTCACCATCCTCACCAACTCGCTGGCGTCCAACGACGAGCCCGCCGTGCACGCAGGCTATGCGCGGTATCGGTCGGAGCTGTTGCTCGGAGGCGTCGAGCTCTACGAGCTGAGCCCGACCCGAGTCCTGCTGGACAAGGGGCTGGGCGTGGCGATTCCGGGCACTTCCGTCGGCAGGCTACATGCCAAGACTGCCGTCATCGACCGCTACGTCGTGTTCATCGGCTCGATGAACCTGGATCCGCGCTCTGACAGCATCAACACGGAGCTCGGCATCATCGTAAGGAATCCGGAGCTGGCGCACGACGTGCTGCGCGTCATCGACGCCTCCAAGCTGCGCAGCGCGTACCGGCTGCGGCTGGGCGCGGACGGGCATAGTCTCGAGTGGGTGACGACAGACGAGAAGGGCGAAGTGATCTTCCACGCCGAGCCCGACACCTCCTTCCTGCTGCAGTTTCGAACCATGGTGTTCAGCCCGCTGATCCCGGAGCAGGAGTTGTAGTCGTCCAAAGTCAAACGAAGCGGAGGAAGGGATGTCGAGAGCAATCGACCGTTTTATGTGGGTCATCGCGCCGTTCCTGTTCTTTGGAATGACTGCGGGTCCCGGCATCGCAGCGGCGGGTGAAATGCCCCCGCTCAAGGCGGAGCGCTGGGTGAACTCGCCTCCGCTCACACCCGAGGCGCTCCGCGGGAAAGTCGTCCTGGTCGACTTCTGGGAGTTCACCTGCATCAACTGGATCCGCACTTCGCCCTACGTCAAGGCCTGGGCCCGCGACTACGCCAGGTTCGGCCTGGTCGTGATCGGAGTTCATGCGCCCGAGTTCGAATTCGGCAAGCAGCCCGAGATCATCGACCAAGGGATTCGCGACCATGGGCTCACCTACCCGGTCGCCATCGACAATGACTTCGTGATCTGGCAAGCCTTCGACAACGACGCGTGGCCGGCGGCATATCTCTTCGATGCGCAAGGGAAACAGGTCAGACGGTGGATCGGAGAAGGCAGCTACGACGAAATCGAGTCGGAGATCCGGCACCTGCTGCTTGTTGCCAGCCCCGGGGTCAAACTGCCGGAAATCACCCCTGAGGTGCGCGCATTTCAGAAGACCGGCATGCCCTCTTATGCGGGGATCACTGGTGAAAGCTACGTCGGCGCGCGGCGCCGCGAGCGCGGCATGTTCAAGCTGGATGGCGACTGGCGAAGCAACGGGCAATACGTCGAGCTGCAGAAGGGCACCGGCACGCTCGTGCTGCCATTCATCGCCGGCGAAGTGAACCTGGTCGCGCAGCCGGGCCCCTCGGGAAAGTCGGCAATGACGGTGCTGCTCGACGGCAACCCGATAGGCGAGGCGCGCGGCGCCGACGTGGGACCTGACGGAGTGGCTCGCTTCGATCGGTCGGGAATGCTGCGCCTGGTCGCGGGTGCGCCGCGCAAGCAGCACGTTCTGAAGCTCGTCACAAACGATCCAGGCATCCGGCTGTACGTCTTCACCTTCGGCCCTTGAGAGGCCCTCCACCGTCGGCGTGTGGTCTGCGCAGGTGGTCGATCGAACAGGTACTCGTCCCGAAGCGTTCCGCTAATACAAAGACGTGATAGGCAACGTGTGCTCCATTGGTTACGCTGCATCAAGGTCGGCGCGACAGCGCGCTCCGACAACAACGGTTACCCCGAGGAGACTGACCTCATGAGCACGAGCAAACTGCCGGCAGAGATCGATCGGGAAGAAATCGACCGTGATCGCCGTAGCTTCCTTGCCGCCGCGACGATGACCCTGGCCGCCGCTCAGCTCGGCATGAGCGGCGCAGCAAATGCGCAATCCACGGCGACAAGTGCCCCACGCGTGCCCGCGATCAAGCCGGGAACGAACACGTCGTTCGCTCCGCTGAAGCAGATCGATGCCGACGTTCTGAACGTTGGATACGCTGAAGCCGGCCCCCGCAACGGTCCTCCGGTCATCCTGCTTCATGGCTGGCCCTACGACATTTACAGTTTCGTCGACGTTGCTCCGTTGCTGGCGTCGGCGGGCTACAGAGTCGTAATTCCGTATTTGCGCGGCTACGGCACGACCCGGTTTCTTTCCAGCGCGACGTTCCGAAGCGGCGAGCCCGCGGCCGTTGCCGTGGACATCATCGCGTTGATGGACGCGCTCAAGATCCAGAAGGCGATCCTCGCAGGTTTCGATTGGGGAGCGCGCACAGCCAACATCATCGCGGCGTTCTGGCCGGAGCGCTGCAAGGCGATGGTTTCCGTGAGCGGCTATCTCATCGGCAGCCAAGCCGACGGCAAGAGGCCATTGCCGCCGGACGCCGAGCTCCAATGGTGGTATCAGTTCTATTTCGCGACCGAACGCGGCCAGGTCGGCTATGACAAATACCGGCACGACTTCAACAAGCTCATCTGGAAACTCGCTTCGCCGAAATGGAACTTCGACGATACCACCTTCGATCGCAGCGCCGCGTCCTTCGACAATGCGGATCACGTCCCCATCGTCATCCACAACTATCGGTGGCGCCTCGCGCTGGCCGAAAGCGAGCCGAGATATGCCGACCTGGGAAAAAGGCTTGCCGAAGCTCCCGTCATCAGCGTGCCCACGATCACGATGGAAGGCGATGCGAATGGTGCACCTCACCCGCCCGCCGAGGCCTACGCCAAGAAATTCTCGGGCAAGTATGAGTACCGACTCATCTCGGGCGGCATCGGGCACAACCTGCCGCAAGAAGCTCCGCAGGCCTTCGCCCAAGCAGTGGTCGACGTCGATCGATTCTGATCGGATGCGCGAAACCAATCGCACTGCAAATCTATGGCCGCGGATGGCCGTCGTGCTTCTGTCGAGCGCATCGCTGGCGAGTGCAATGTGCCTGGGACGCGCCATCGCACAGGACTTCATTTGCACCTCAAGAGGCACGGCATCAAGCGAACCGAGCCAGAAGCAGTCGTTCGATCAACTCATGAATCAGGCCATGACGGTGATGGATCAGGGTATGAAACAAGCGCCTATGGTCGGCGACCCCGACCGCGACTTCGCCGCGATGATGATTCCGCATCATCAAGGTGCCATCGACATGGCCAAGGCCGAGTTGCTTTACGGCAAGGATCCGGTGCTGCGCCGACTGGCTCAAGAAATCGTTGTCACGCAGCAGCAGGAGATCGTGGTCATGCGTCGCCAACTGGACCAGACGCTCCCACATTCTCGACAAAATGGAGAAACGCCATGAGGCCACGCGCACTTGCCGCCGCTCTCGCCGGTCTGATCCTCGCCCTCGTCGAAGCAGCCCATGCGGGCCAGGCGCCTGGCGCGGCCTCGGCCCCGGACATCCCGATCAGCCCCAAAGACCGCGTCTACCTATCCGATCAGAGCTCCAACACGGTCTCGGTGGTCAATCCGGAAGCGAATTCGCTGCTCGGCGTGATCCGTCTGGGAGAGCCGACGCCGGGGAATCTGAGTCCCCTCTACACGGGCCAGCTCCTCGTGCACGGCATGGGCTTCTCCCCGGACCACCGCACCCTGGTCGTGGTTTCGGTCGGTTCCAACTCGGCAACGTTCATCGACACGCAAACCAACCGGGTCAAGCATGTCACATATCTCGGCCGGTCCCCGCACGAGGCGATGTTCACGACGGATGGACGAGAGGTGTGGGTGACGGTGCGTGGCGAGAACTACGTGCAGGTGCTCGACGGCAAGACCTATGCGCCGAAGCTTCGCATCACCGTACCCAATGGCCCCGGCATGACGATCTTCTCGCCAGACGGCAAGTATGGCTATGTCTGCTCCAGCTTCACCCCGGAGACGGTGGTCGTGGATGTGCATTCGCATCGCATCGTCGGCCGTGTGCCGCAGGCTTCGCCCTTTTGCCCGGACATCGCCGCCACGCCCGACGGTAAGCAGGTGTGGTTCACGCTCAAGGACATCGGAAAGACGGAGGTATTCAACGCCCGCCCGCCTTTCAACAAGATCGCATTGCTGGAGACTGGGCCGATCACGAACCACGTCAACATCGTACGCAACGCGCAGGGCCAGTTCGCGTACGTCACCGTGGGTGGTCTCAACGAGGTCAAGGTGTTCACCACCTCCGACGATCCGCAACTCGTCGCCGCCATCCCGACCGGCGCCCTGCCGCACGGCCTGTGGCCTTCGGGAGACGGAACGCGCATCTACATCGGCCTGGAAAACGCCGATGCCGTCGTGGCCATCGATACACTGACCAACAAAGTCATCGCTACTATTCCGAGCGGCCAGTCGCCACAGGGCATGGCCTACATCCCCGATGCGGTGCCGTCCGGCAGCGGCACCGAAAATCTTTCATCGCTGGGGGATTTCGCGCAAGCCGTGCACCTCACGCTCGGCGCGCCGGGCTCGGCGAAAGAGCTGACTACGGTAGCGGTCAACGACCAGGGCTTGGTGGACCTGCTCGAAGCTGCCGTCACAGGACTCGAGCCGAAAAGCGAGTACGTGCTGGCCTTGGCACAGAATGCTGATGGGTCGGGAGCGCTCGAAGCGATTGCCCAGTTCAAAACCAATCCTAGCGGCGCCGCAATCGTTACCACCATCGGACCGTTACGCCGCGCAGTCCAGCAAGACGCCCACGAATCCCGTCGCTATCTGGTGATCGCGCAAGCGGTCGGCGGAAAGCTGGGTGTCCCGGCGCAAGTTCAGCAATAGTGCAGCCGGAATGCCCTTGTGCAATGGAAGGACGCTCGCTGAACCGGGAGGCTAGCGGCTGAGCCGCAAGTCCAGCCGATCAACATGTCCCGATAAGGAGCCGCCGTGGTTCGACCCCACCAGCCGGGCGAGGCCGTATTCAGATCGATCCTGCCCGAGGACCTCGACTGGAAGCCGTTTTCGGCTTTCCCGCCCCCGGTACGCCTCGCCGTCGTGGTCGGCGTTCCCTCGGAGCCGGGGCCGTACGTGATCCGGATCAAGGTACCGTCCGGCGTGAAACTGATGCCGCACAGGCATCCGGAGGACCGCATCTACACAGTCATGTCCGGCGTCTTCTATATCGGCTTGGGCGATCGGTTCGACGGCGATGGGGTCGAGGCCTACCCACCCGGTAGCGTGATTATTCTGCCCGGCGATACCTGGCACTTCCACTGGGCGAAGTCCGGCGAGTACGTCACCCAGGTGACGGCCATCGGCCCGCTGGGCCTCGAATACCGGGATTCCGCGGATGATCCGCGTCGGGTCGGTTCGGACGCGACCAAGTAGATCCATGAGGTTCGTCTACACGAACCAAGAAACACAAGGGCCTGCAGCAGTCGTGCTTGCAAGCCCTTGATTG
>DATJZM010000163.1:0-22267 GCA_035499135.1 Casimicrobiaceae bacterium
ACTGGCTCATGCGTCGAGCGCGGCGGTGAGCTGCGGGACGATTTCGAAGAGGTCGCCCACGAGGCCGTAGTCGGCTACCTGGAAGATCGGCGCTTCGGGATCCTTGTTGATGGCGACGATCACCTTGCTGTCCTTCATGCCGGCCAGATGCTGGATGGCTCCCGAGATGCCGATCGCGATGTAGAGGTCTGGCGCCACGATCTTGCCCGTTTGTCCGACCTGGTAGTCGTTGGGAACGTACCCTGCATCGACCGCGGCGCGAGACGCGCCGATCGCCGCGTTGAGCTTGTCGGCCAACGCCTCGAGCATCTTGAAGTTCGCGCCGTTCTGGAGCCCTCGGCCGCCGGAGACTACGATGCGCGCGCTCGTGAGCTCTGGACGGTCCGATTTCGTGAGCTCCTGCCCGAGGACTTTTACGCGCTCGTCCGCCGCGGGCGCGGTTACCGACTCCACGGTCGCGCTGCCGCCGCTCGATGCCGCGGCGTCGAAGCCCGTGGCGCGGACCGTGATCACCTTTCTCGCGTCCTTCGACTGGACCGTAGCGAGCGCGTTGCCGGCGTAGATGGGGCGCACGAAGGTGTCGGCGGATTCGATCGCGATGATGTCGGAGATCTGCGCGACATCGAGCAGCGCGGCAATGCGCGGCGCAACGTCCTTTCCGAATCCGGACGCCGGAAGCAGGATGTGACTGTACGCGGCTGCGAGCGGCACGACGAGTGCGGCGATGTCCTCCGCGGTGGGCGCCGCGAACTGCGGCCCCTCTGCGTGGAGTACTTTCGCGACGCCGGCGATCTGCGCGGCGGAGCGTGCGATACCGCCGGCGTCCTGCCCGGCGACCAGGACGTGCACTTCGCCGCCGATCTTCTGCGCAGCGGCAATGGTGTTGAAGGTCGCGCCCTTCAGCGCAGCCTTATCGTGCTCGGCGACGACGAGTGTGCTCATGCGAGCCTTTAGGGCCGAATGCGTTCAGATGACCTTGGCCTCGTTACGCAGCTTCGCCACCAGCTCTTTCGCGTCGGCGACCCTGCCACCACCCTTGCGCTTCGCCGGCTCCGCAACCTTGAGCGTGGCGAGCCGAGGCGTCACGTCGACACCCAGCGCGGCAGGGGTCATCGTCTCCAGCGGCTTCTTCTTCGCCTTCATGATGTTGGGCAGCGTTGCGTAGCGCGGCTCGTTTAGGCGAAGGTCGACGGTGATGACCGCCGGCAGCGGCATCGACACGGTTTCCAGCCCGCCGTCGATCTCGCGCTTCACCGTCGCCCGGCCATCGGCGAGATCGATTTTCGAAGCGAATGTTGCCTGCGGCCAGTCGAGCAGCGCGGCGAGCATCTGGCCCGTCTGGTTGGCGTCGTCGTCGATCGCCTGCTTGCCCATGAGCACGAGCTGCGGTGCTTCTTTCGCCGTAACCGCCTTCAGGAGCTTTGCCACCGCCAGCGGCTGCAGCTCGGCGTCGCTCTCTACCAGCACGGCGCGGTCGGCGCCAATGGCAAGCGCTGTGCGCAAGGTCTCCTGGCAGGCGCCCACACCGCACGACACGGCGATAATTTCGGTGGCCACGCCCTTCTCCTTCAACCGAACCGCTTCCTCGACGGCAATCTCGTCGAACGGGTTCATCGACATCTTGACGTTCGCCGTGTCCACGCCGGAGCCGTCCGCCTTGACGCGGACCTTGACGTTGAAATCGACGACCCGCTTTACGGCAACGAGGACCTTCATGGAGAAACCGGACGGCCGTTGGAAACAGGAAGGAGCTGCAGGCGCCGGATTATAAACCGCGGCGCGTTGTCGCGTCACGGCGGCGGCCTCCTACAAGCGGCGTGCACCACGCCGGGTTTCGCGTCGGCTGCTTGGCCTTCTCGCGGGTTGTCCCCATGCGCTTCGCGCACGGGAACCCGCTCCGCCGCTCGAAGTCGCGGCCTCCCTGCACCCACATCGCAAACTGTGTTGTCGCGCTTCGGCCGCTCGGCCTTCTCGCGGGTCGCCCCCATGCGCTTCGCGCACGGGGACCCGCTCCGCCGCTCGAAGTCCTACTTACGAAGATACGAGCGCCAGGGAATCCAGTAGTACTGATGCCAGCCCTCGCTCGCGCCCGCGAAGTCGTGCTCGGGCACGTTCACGTGCACGAGCTCGATGCGGCCGCCCCGTCCCTCCGCATGAAACGAAAGGATCAGCGTCGAATCGAGGTCCTCCCTGCTCCAGTGCGACGCTCGCCAGGACTGCACGATCAGCCGCTTGGGCACGAGTTGCAGGATGCGGCCGGTGAGCGTGCCGTTGAAGGCGCTGAAGTTCGCGCCCTTCTTGGCTGCGATTGTCGCGCGAGCGCCGGTGATCGCGCGGTGGGTGCGCGGATTGAGGTACTGCGCGTAGAGCTCGGCGGGCGACGCGTTGAGCTTCACCGCCTGCAATATCAAGCGCGCCATCGGCTTTCAGCGCCTGTGCCGGCGCATCCTCGGCACGGCTAGCGGCCCCGCGTGCAATCCGCCAGATTGGGCCTTGCACCCCCGTCCCACGACAGAACGTTGTTGTCGCGCACCGGGTCGGGCACCACGTGCGTCGGATCGGCGATCACGTCGACGCGAACGATATCGGCCGCCCGCGCGCGCGTCGGCCCCATGGTCATGTCGACCGTCGCGCCAGTCGGAAGCGGCTGCATTCTCGTTGCTTCCACCTGTTCGTGCGTGCCGTCGGCGGTCGTGACGATGGCGGCGACGCGAATGGCGGAGAGCTCGCCGGAGTAGTACCACTCCGGCGCCACCGGCCAGCTGCCCTGATTTTCGAGGCGGGTAGTGACCTTCAGGCTCCCGTCGTCCTGCGGGTCGCAGCGCATCGCGAGCAGGATCAGATCGGAGCGCGGCGGGTTTTCGTAGGTCGGAAAGAAGTACATCGTGTCATCGGGGAAGTTCAGCACGTACGGGAAGTTATACGGGCGCGCCCCGATCGTGTCGTTCACGAACGGGTTGTCGAAATTCGGGTTGCCTGCATAGCCGACGACCTGGCAGCCCGTGACCAGTGCTGCGAGTGCCACCAGGCCAAGGGTCAAGATCGAGCGCATGGCGCCTCCCTTCGATTTTGTGTCGCAGCCGCCGGCCCTCAGCCGGAACTCGAATCAAGCCGCGCAAGGCCTTGAATAATGGACGCCTTTGGGGTGGCGGTCAACTCCGCCCGGCGGACGGCGCCGGCGGGCAGACGGCTAGGGCATGTTGGCCCTTAGTCGCAGCGCGGGAGATGCTCGCGGATGAATGCGACGAATCGATCGCAATATTCCTGATCGTCCTCGGCGTCGTGCAGCGCAAGGCTGCGCGCATCCGCCTCGGGCAGCTCCGAGCCCGCCTCGGTCCAGGCGTGTGCCTCCAGCAGCGTTCCGTGGTCGTAGCGATATTCCGCCCGGCGTGCGCCGCTCGCGCGCCACGAGCGAATGACGCCGTGGAGACGATCGTCGACGTACGGCGCCTCGAGCTGCCGGCCCGCTTCGGAGTGCCCGTCGCGTGCCGTGTACCACAGCGCGACCGTCCCGCTGCGCACGTCCTCGTTGTAGGGAATGACGGCGATGCGGGCGCCGCCCTCGGTCCAGAAGATGAAGGTCCCCGTCTTACGACCCTGCGCGAACGCGCCAGCGATACGCAGCTGCCCGTCTTCGTCGTGCAATTCGTATGCGCCATTGGGCAACCCGGCGCGGCAGCCGCCGACCACCTCGAAGGGCTGAGCGACTGCCGCCGTCGCGACGAGGGCGAGGGCGACAGGAACGGCTAGCGCTTCGCCCACCACGCCGCGAGCTCGCCCACGATCCCGCGACGGAAGGCGAGCACGCACACGACGAAGATGACGCCGGTGATCACGGTCACCCACTGACCGAGCGGGGCGAGATAGTTCTGCAGGCCGACGATCACCAGCGCGCCGACGACGGGCCCGAATATCGTGCCCATGCCGCCGAGCAGCGTCATGAGCACTACCTCTCCCGACATCGACCAATGGACGTCGGTGAGCGAGGCGAGCTGGAACACGATCGCCTTCGTCGCGCCGGCCAGGCCGGACAGCGCCGCCGAGAGCACGAAGGCGAGCAGCTTGTAGCGGTCGGCATCGTAGCCGAGCGAAATCGCGCGAGCCTCGTTCTCCCGGATTGCCTTCAGCACCTGCCCGAAGGGTGAATGCACTGTGCGATAGATGAGAAGAAAGGCGGCGACGAAGATCGCCAGCACGACGTAGTACATCGCCCAGACGTTGGTCAGATCGAGCAGACCGAACAGTCGACCACGAGGCACCGACTGGATGCCGTCCTCGCCGTGCGTGAATGGCGCTTGCAGGCAGAAGAAATACACCATCTGCGCGAGCGCCAGCGTGATCATCGCGAAATAGATTCCTTGCCGGCGAATCGCCACCAGCCCAGCCACCACGCCGAGCAGCGTCGAAGTCGCCACGCCAAGCGCGATGGCGAGCTCCGGCGTCAGGCCCCACACCTTGGCCGCGTGCGCCGTCACGTAACCGGCCATGCCGAGAAACATCGCGTGGCCGAAGGAGAGCAGGCCGCCGAAGCCGATCAGCAGATTGAACGCGCAGGCAAACAGCGCCATGCATAGCACGTTCATGAGAAAGACCGGGTAGACGACGAACGGCGCCAGTGCGAACACGACCACCATCGCGACCGTCGCGATCGCCGTGGTGCGCGGCGCGATCGCCGCGGGCGCTCGAGTTGCGGATGGGGTCGAATCCGACATGACCCTTAGCGCCCGCGCCCGAAGAGGCCAGCGGGCCTGATCAGCAGCACGATCGCCATGATGATGAAGATGACCGTGTTCGACGCTTCCGGATAGAAGACCTTAGTCAGACCTTCGATCACGCCCAGCCCGAAGCCGGTGAGGATCGACCCCAGGATCGAGCCCATGCCGCCGATCACGACCACGGCGAAGACCACGATGATCAGATTGGCCCCCATCTGTGGATTGACCGTGTAGATCGGGGCGGCCATCACGCCGGCCAGCGCGGCGAGCGCAACGCCGAAGCCGTAGGTCAGCGTGATCATGCGTGGCACGTTGATGCCGAACGCCTGCACCAGAGGCGCGTTCTCGGTTCCCGCGCGCAGGTACGAACCCAGCTTGGTCTTTTCGATCACGTACCACGTGCCCAGGCAGACGATCAGCGAGGCCAGAATTACCCAGGCCCGATACTTCGGCAGGAACATGAAGCCGAGGTTGTAGGCGCCGACGAACTCCTGCGGAAGCGTGTACGGCAGGCCCGAGCTGCCGAAATAGTTCGTGAATACTCCCTGGATGATCAGCGCCAGGCCGAAGGTGAGAAGCAACCCATAGAGATGATCGAGCTTGTACAGCCGGGCGAGCATCGTACGCTCGATGAGGATGCCGATGATCCCGACGACAATCGGCGAGATCAGCAGTGCCCACCAGTAGCCGACGCCGAGATACTGCAGCAGGAACCAGGCGCAGAACGCGCCCACCATATAAAGCGCCCCGTGCGCGAAGTTGATGATGTTGAGCAACCCGAAGATCACGGCGAGGCCGAGCGAGAGGATGGCGTAGAACGCGCCGTTGATCAGTCCGATCAGCAGCTGGCCGAATAACGCCTGGGTTGGAATGCCGAACACCGGGATTGTGCTTTCCGCGGGGGAGTCGTTGCGCCCCTACTCTCCCCCTGCGTGAGGGGAGAGCAGGCGCATCGCTTCATTTCACCAGAGGACAGTCGCCGTCCTTGAGCGGGCGGAAGGCCTGGTCGGCCGGGATGGTCGCGCGGATCTTGTAGTAGTCCCACGGCCCCTTCGATTCCGAAGGCTTCTTGACCTCGACGAGATACGCCGGGTGAATCTTGCGCCCATCGGCGCGAATCGTTCCCTTGCCGAACAGCGGGTCGTCGGTCGGCATTTCCTTCATCTTCGCGATCACCTTGGTGCCGTCGTCGCTCTTGAGCGCCTCGACCGCCTTGAGGTAGTGCGTCACCGCCGAGTACACGCCGGCGTGCACCATCGTTGGATAGATGCCCTTGTCGGCCGCAGAGAAGCGCTTCGCGAAGGCGCGCGTCTGGTCGTTCATGTCCCAGTAGAACGTGTTGGTCAGGATCAGCCCCTGTGCGGTGTTGAGTCCGAGCGCGTGGATATCGGTCAGGAACACCAGCAGGCCGGCGAGGTTCTGGCCGCCCTTCACGATGCCGAACTCCGCCGCCTGCTTGATGGAGTTGGTCGTGTCCCCTCCGGCATTGGCGAGGCCGACGATCTTCGCCTTGGAGGCCTGCGCCTGCAGCAGGAAGGAGCTGAAGTCCTGCGTGTTCAGCGGGTGGCGCACCTTGCCCAGCACCTTGCCGCCGTTCTTGAGCACGACCGCCTCGGTGTCGCGCTCGAGCGCGAGTCCGAACGCGTAGTCCGACGTCAAGAAGAACCAGGTGTCGCCGCCGGTCTTCACGATCGCGCTGCCCGTACCGTTGGCGAGCATCCAGGTATCGTAGGTCCAGTGAATCGTATTCGGCGTGCAGGCCTTGCCCGTGAGGTCGGAGCTCGCGGCGCCGGAGACGAGGAACGCCTTGCCCTTGTCCTTCGTGATCGCGCTCACCGCGAGCGCGACGCCCGAATTCGGGACATCGACGATCACGTCGACCTTGTCCGTGTCGTACCACTGGCGCGCGATTTGCGAGCCCACATCCGCCTTGTTCTGGTGATCGGCGGAGATGATCTCGACCTTGTAGCCGCGTTTCTCGATGCCGGAGTCTTCCACCGCCATCTTCGCGGCGACGACCGAGCCCGCGCCCGCCAGGTCGGTGTAAAGACTGGACATGTCCGACAGCACGCCGATCTTGACTACGCCATCCGAAATCTGCGCTTGCGCGCTCCCCGACGCTGCCGCGAAAGCCAGCGCCATCAACCCGTAGCGAATCGTTTTCATGCTACCTCCATGGTTGTCTAGATGATGTTCGTCGGCGAGGACAGACGTGTCACACGCCGAGATATTCGTGCAGCTTCGTCATGTTCGCCTCGAGCGCGGCATTGGGGATCATGTCGACGACCCGGCCTCGCTCCATGACGTAATGCCGGTCCGCCACGGTGGCAGCGAACCGGAAATTCTGCTCGACCAGCAAGATCGTAAAGCCTTTTTCCTTGAGTGTCGCGATCGTGCGGCCGATGTGCTGCACGATCACCGGCGCGAGGCCCTCCGTCGGCTCGTCGAGCATCAGGATCTGCGCCCCCGTGCGCAGGATCCGCCCGATCGCGAGCATCTGCTGCTCCCCGCCCGAGAGCTTGGTACCCTGGCTGTGCAGCCGTTCCTTGAGATTCGGGAAGAGCTCGAAGATCTGCTCCACTGTCAGTCCGCCGTCCCTCACCTGCGGCGGCAGCAGCAGATTCTCCTCCACGTCGAGACTGGCGAAGATGCCGCGCTCCTCCGGGCAGATGGCGATGCCCAGCCGCGCAATCCTGTTCGAGGGGAGCCCGACTGTCTCCGTCCCATCGAGCTGCACCGACCCCTTGCGCTGGGTGACGATGCCCATGATCGACTTGAGCGTGGTCGTCTTGCCGGCTCCGTTGCGTCCCAGCAGCGTCACGACTTCGCCACGGGCCACTTCGAAGGACGCGCCGTGAAGGATGTGCGATTCCCCGTACCACGAATGGAGATCGGCGACGCGCAGCAATGCTCCGTTGGCTCGCGGCTCAGGCATGCGCGGTTCCAAGGTAGGCTTGCACGACGTCAGGATTCTTCGATACGGCGGCGTAATCGCCCTGTGCAAGCACCTGGCCACGCGCGAGAACCGTTATGTGATCCGACAGCGTCGACACGACAGACAGATTGTGCTCGACCATGAGCACCGTGCGATTTGCGGCCACTTTCTTGATGAGCGCGGTGATCCGCTCGACATCCTCGTGCGTCATCCCCGCCGTGGGCTCGTCGAGCAGCATCATCTCCGGGTCGAGCGCCAACGTTGTGGCGATCTCCAGAGCCCGCTTGCGGCCGTAGGGCATCTCCACCGCATGGGTATCCGCGTAGTCCGACAGCCCGACCGCGGCGAGCAGCTCCTGCGCGCGCGCGTCGAGGCTGTGCAGCGTGCGCTCAGAGCGCCAGAAATCGAACGAGCCACCGCGCTTGCCCTGCAGCGCGATGCGCACGTTCTCCAGCACGGTCAAGTGGGGGAATGTCGCCGAAATCTGGAACGAGCGAACCATGCCCATGCGCGCGATCGCCGCCGGCGCCGACCCGGTGATCTCGCGGTCCTTGAAAAAAATCTTGCCGGCGGTCGGCGCGATAAAGTGGGTGAGCAGGTTAAAGCAGGTCGTCTTGCCGGCGCCGTTGGGCCCGATCAAGGCGTGGATCGTGCCGCGCCGGATCTGCAGATCAACGCCGTTGACGGCGACAAAGCCCTTGAACTCCTTGGTGAGCCCGCGCGTCTGCAGAATGATGTCGTCGGCCATGCGCCGACCGACGGCGGCGGCCGCCGGTTCGTCCTCCTAGGGTGTCGCCGGATTATCCGGAACCTGTGGGTCCTTGGCAATCGAGCCAGTGGAGTCCTGCGTGCCTTCGGGTACCTACTCCCACTTCGGTGCGCGCTTCCCAACGAATGCGTCGATGCCCTCGTGCGCCGCGTCGTCGAGGAGGCTGCAGGCCATCTCCTGCCCCGCGAGATCGTACGCCGCGCCGAGACCCAGCTCGATCTGTCGGTAGAACGCCTGCTTGCCTCGCGCGATCACCCGCGCGCTGCGGGCCGCGATGATGCGCGTGAAATGCGCAACCGCCGCGTCGAGCTCCGCCGCGGGTACCACGCGATTGACGAGGCCCCAGGCGAGCGCCGTTGCGGCATCGATCGGCTCGCCGGTGAGCAGCAGTTCCATGGCGCGCTTGCGCGCGACGTTGCGTCCGACGCCGACCGCCGGGGTCGTGCAGAACACGCCCACATTCACGCCGGGCAGAGCGAACTTCGCGCCCTCCGCCGCAACCGCGAGGTCGCACGTCGAGACGAGCTGGCAGCCCGCCGCGGTGGCGATGCCGTGCACGCGCGCGATCACCGGCTGCGGCAGGCGCGTGAGCGAAAGCATCAGCGCGTTGCAGGCGGCGAAGAGCTCCTGCTGCCAGCCGAGATCCGGATGCGCGCGAAGCTCCTTCAGATCGTGGCCGGCGCAGAAGCCGCGTCCCTCGGCGGCGAGCACGACCGAGCGCACCGACGGATCGCCCGCGATGCGGTCGAGCTCCCCCTGCAAAGCGGCGATCATTGCCCGCGAGAGCGGGTTGAACCGCTCGCCGCGGTTGAGCGTCAGCGTGGCGACCCCGTCGCTCGTCTGCACTCGCACGTAGGCCGCCACCGCGCTTTCGAGCGGTGCGTTCATGACTTCCTCCGCAATATCTTGCGCACCAAGGCATTCTATGTGCGGCGTGAACGTGAGGCGAGGCCGGGGTCTTGTCGAAAGTGCTGTCAGTGCAGGCAGGAGGCTTGACATCTGCTTCCTACAGTGAAGATAATAGTCAATAAGGCTACAAAATAACAAATCTATAGGTAATCTACTCTACATTTTCAAACTTTGTGGAGAATATCTCCGCCGATTCTGCCGCATTCACGTTGCGGGCATCGGATCTAGATGCCGACCCGCTGCGTGCGCACGTAGCTGAGCTCTACCAGGCCGACGAGGCCGTGACCGTGCAGGCGCTGCTGGCGCAGTCCGTGCTGCCGCCGGAGCAGCTCAAGGCAACGCAGGACCTTGCAGCGTCGCTTGCGCGCGCAGTGCGCGCGGCGCGTGGCCGAGCGGGCGGCGTCGATGCGCTGATGCTCGAGTTCTCGCTCGATTCGCGCGAGGGCGTGGCGCTGATGTGCCTCGCCGAAGCGCTGCTCCGGATCCCTGATTTCGCCACGCGCGACCGGTTGATCCGCGACAAGATCGGCCGCGGAGACTGGCGCGCTCATGTCGGTCGCAGCCCGTCTCTCTTCGTCAACGCCGCGGCCTGGGGATTGCTCGTCACAGGGCAGCTCGTCGACACGCGCAGCGACTCCGCGCTCGAGGCAGCGGTGACTTCGCTGCTACGCAAGGGCGGCGAGCCGCTTATCCGCAAGGGAGTCGATCTCGCCATGCGTTTGCTGGGCAAGCAGTTCGTGACCGGGCGAACGATCGAGGAAGCGATAGCGAACGCGCGCGAACGTGAAGCGAGAGGCTACCGCTTCTCCTACGACATGCTCGGCGAGGCGGCGCTCACCGCCGAGGACGCGCAGCGCTATTTCGTCTCCTATCGCGATGCCATCGACGCGATTGCCGACGCTTCTGGCGGCAAGGGCATCTACGCCGGTCCGGGGCTGTCGATCAAGCTCTCCGCATTGCACCCTCGTTTCTCGCGGCAGCAGCGCGATCGCGTCCTCAACGAACTGCTGCCGCGCGTCGCGGAGCTCGCGCGGCGCGCGCGCGAGCGCGACATCGGGATGAACATCGACGCGGAGGAGGCCGACCGTCTGGACCTCACGCTCGACCTGCTCGCGCGACTCGCCGCAGATCCTCGGCTCGCCGGCTGGGACGGGCTCGGCTTCGTCGTGCAGGCATACCAGAAGCGAGCGAGCGCGGTGGTCGACTGGCTGGCGGATCTCGCGCGCCGCAACCACCGTCGCGTGATGCTGCGGCTGGTGAAAGGCGCCTACTGGGACAGCGAAATCAAGCGCGCGCAGGTCGATGGTCTCGACGACTACCCGGTGTTCACGCGCAAGGTGCACACCGACGTCGCCTACCTCGCCTGCGCCAAGGCGATGCTCGCTGCACCCGACGCCATCTATCCGCAGTTCGCAAGCCACAACGCATTCACAATCGCTGCCGTGCACGCGCTCGCGGGAACGGCGGACTACGAGTTCCAGTGCCTGCACGGCATGGGCGAAAGCATTTACGACCACGTGGTTGGCCCCGGGCAGCTCGGCCGCGCCTGTCGCGTCTATGCGCCGGTCGGCTCGCACGAGACACTGCTCGCGTACCTGGTACGCCGGCTGCTCGAGAACGGCGCCAACACTTCGTTCGTCAATCGGATCGTCGATCCCTCGGTCGACATCGCCGAGCTCATCGCCGATCCGGTCGCGCAGGCGCGCAAGACGGGCGGAGCGGCGCATCCGCGCATCGCGCTTCCGGCGAAGCTCTACGCCGATCGAAAGAACTCCCGCGGCGCAGACTTTTCCGACGAGACGGTGCTCGCCGCACTCGAAGAGGAGCTCGGTCGCGTTCCGTCGCGCTTCGCAGCGGCGCCGCTGCTCGGCGACGCGCCGGCGCCGCGGTCGCGGCCGCGCGTCGCCATCACCAATCCTTCCGATCGAAGCGAGATCGTCGGCAGTGTCGAGGAAGCCGATCAAGGCGACCTCGAGCAGGCGGTCGGCGTCGCTGTGGAGGCCGGGGGCGCTTGGGCCCGGATGCCGGCTCCGACGCGAGCCGACTGCCTCGAGCGTGCCGCGGAGCTGATCGAGGGCGAGCGCGCCGTGCTCATCGCGCTCGCAGTTCGTGAAGCCGGCAAGACGATGCCGAACGCGGTAGGCGAGATCCGCGAAGCGGCGGATTTCTGCCGCTACTACGCGGCGCAGGCGCGACGCGAACTCGCCGGCGCAACGCCCCTCGGGCCCATCGCGTGCATCTCGCCTTGGAACTTCCCGCTCGCGATCTTCACGGGTCAGGTGAGCGCCGCGCTGGCGGCGGGCAACCCCGTGCTCGCCAAGCCTGCCGAGCAAACTCCGCTCATGGCGGCGCGCGCCGTCGAGCTGTTTCATCGCGCCGGAGTCCCGCGCGCAGCGCTGCAGCTGCTGCCCGGCCGCGGCGAGACCGTGGGCGCGGCGTTGGCCGCCGATGTGCGGATCGCCGGCGTGCTCTTCACCGGCTCGACCGCGGTGGCCCGCGCGATCAATCGAGAGCTTGCCCGCCACCCCGGCGACGCGCTCCTCATCGCCGAAACGGGTGGACAAAACGCGATGATCGTCGACAGCTCCGCGCTGCCGGAGCAGGTCGTAGTCGACGCGCTCGCCTCGGCGTTCGACAGCGCCGGCCAGCGCTGCTCCGCGCTGCGGGTTCTTTGCCTGCAGGAGGACATCGCGCAGCGCGTGCTCGGCCTGCTGAAAGGGGCGATGGCCGAGCTGGCCATCGGGGACCCGCGCCGCCTTGACACCGATATCGGACCCGTGATCGACGCCGAGGCGAAGAGCGCGCTCGCGGCGCACGTCGACGCCATGCGGCGCCTGGGCGCGCCGGTGTTCCAGCTCGACCTGCCCGACGCCTGCGCGCGAGGGACGTTCTTCCCACCGACGCTCATCGAGCTCCAGAGCATCTCGCAGCTCACGAAAGAGGTGTTCGGCCCGGTGCTGCACGTCGTGCGCTTCCGCCAGGATGCGCTCGATGCGCTCGTCGACGCGATCAACGCGACCGGTTACGGACTCACCCACGGCATCCAGACCCGCATCGACGAGACGGTAGAGGCCATCCGCAGCCGCGTGCACGCCGGCAACGTCTACGTCAACCGCAACATGATCGGTGCCGTGGTCGGCGTGCAGCCCTTCGGCGGCGAAGGATTGTCCGGGACCGGACCCAAGGCCGGCGGCCCACTCTACTTGCGGCGTTTGGCGCGTCGTCTCGACGCGCCCGCGCCCACGCTCGACGGGGAAATCGTTCTTCCCGGCCCGACGGGCGAGACCAATGCGCTGTCGCTTGTGCCACGAGGACGCGTCGCCTGCCTCGGGCCGAGCCCATCCGATCTGCGCGCGCAGGTCGACAGCGCGCAGCGCTGCGGCAACGTGATGCTCCTCGAGAGCACGCCCGCTGCGCGCCAGCTCGCCGACGAGTGCGGTCCGCGCTGCGAGATCGTGGCGGACGCGCTTGCCGCGCATCCCGACGCCGTCCTCGCCGGCGAAGGCGACACCGCCCGCCGGGCGCGGCTCGCGCTCGCGGACGCGGACGGTCCCATCGCGCCGGTCATCGTTGCGGACGACGAGGGTCGCTATGACGCTTCGCGCCTCCTGCACGAGCGCACCCTGACGATCAATACGACAGCATCGGGCGGCAACGCTTCACTGCTTTCGCTGGACGAGGCGGCGCAATGACGCCACGCCGCTTGGGCACGGCGTATCCGGTCGCCACAACCGATCGGCAATGAAATTCTTCGACGCCGAAGCCGTCCGCAGCCGCCTTCCGTGGCCGCGCCTCATCGCGGCGCTCGAAGATGCCTTGCGCGCGGACGTGCAAGCGCCCCTGCGGGCGAGCCACCGCATCGCGGTGCCCGGTGAGCCTGCCGCGTCTTTGCTCGCCATGCCTGCGTGGCGCAGCGGCCGGCGGATTGGCGTGAAGCTCGTCACGGTGTTCCCCGGCAACGCGCACAAGGGCAAGCGGTCGGTTGCCGCGGTTTATGTCCTGTTCGACGGAAGCAACGGCACGCCGATCGCGCTGCTCGAGGGCGAGGAGCTGACGGCGCGCCGAACCGCCGGCGCTTCCGCCTACGCCGCGGTCAAGCTGGCGCGGCGCGACGCGCATCATCTCGTCATGGTCGGCGCCGGACGCATGGCGCTGCCGCTCATCGAAGCGCACCGTCACGTGCGGCCGCTCGAGCGAGTGAGCATCTGGAGCCGCACGGCGGAGCATGCCCGAGCCGTCGCGGCTGCCTGCGTGCACGACGGAATTCCGGCGCGAGCCGTCGCCGATCTCGCCGCTGCGGTCGCCGAGGCCGACATCGTGTCCTGCGCGACGCTCGCCAGTTCGCCGCTCGTGCGCGGCGAATGGCTGCGTCCCGGCACGCACGTCGACCTGGTCGGCGCTTTCACGAGGGATATGCGTGAATCCGACGATGCCTTGATGCAGCGCGCCGATCTGATCGTCGTAGATGATCGCGCGGCGGCGCTTGTCGAAGGCGGCGACGTCGTGCAGGCGCTTGCCGCCGGCGCGATCGGCGGCGACAAGATCGTCGCGGAGCTGCGCGACCTCGCCCGCGGCGCGCACGCCGGGCGGATGCACGATGCTCAGATCACCGTCTTCAAGTCAGTCGGCTTCGCGCTCGAGGACCTTGCGGCCGCCGAGGCCGTAGTCGACGCCGCGTTGGTGGAGGAGAAGCAGCGATGAGAGAGCTCGACGCGATCGACGTGAAGATCCTGCAGGAGCTGCAGAGCGACGGCCGGCTCGCCAACGTCGCCCTGGCCAGGCGCGTCGGCTTGAGCCCCACCCCCTGCGCCGAGCGCGTGCGCACCCTGGAGGCCGGCGGCCTCATCTCCGGCTACTGCGCGCGGCTCGACGCACAGCGGCTGGGGCTCGGGCTCCTCGTCTTCATCGAAATCTCCATCGACCGCACGTCGCAGGATGCGTTCGACCAGTTCGCGGCTTCGATGCTGCGCATTCCCGAGGTGCAGGAATGCCACATGGTCGCGGGAGGCTTCGACTACCTGATCAAGGTGCGCGTACCCGACATGGCGGCCTACCGCGCATTCCTCGGCGACGTGCTTTCGCGCGTGCCGGGGATCCGCACGACGCACAGCTACGCGGTCATGGAGCGCGTGAAGGAATCGCCCGCAGTGGACCTCTCGCACCTGCGCCTGGCGCGCTGACCACGACCGCGCGGCCTCCTACTCAATCGCGGTCGTTGACTTCGCCCGCTGGCGCAGGACGAACTTCTGGATCTTGCCGGTCGAGGTCTTCGGCAGCTCGCCGAAGACCACGCGCTTCGGCGCCTTGAAGCGCGCGAGTTGCTCGCGACAGTGCTCGATCAACTCCTCTTCGGTCACGTTCGCGTTCGGCTTCACCTCTACGAACGCGCATGGCGTCTCGCCCCACTTCGGATCGGGCTGAGCCACGACCGCTGCCGCGAGGACTGCGGGGTGGCGGTAGAGCGCATCCTCGACCTCGAGCGAGCTGATGTTCTCGCCGCCGGAGATGATGACGTCCTTCGAGCGGTCCTTGATCTTCACGTAGCCGTCAGGCTGCATGACCGCGAGGTCGCCGGAGTGGAACCATCCGCCTGCGAACGCTTCCTCGCTCGCCTTCGAATTCTTGAGATAGCCCTTCATCGTGATGTTGCCGCGGAACATGATCTCTCCCATGGTCTCTCCGTCCCATGGAACTTCCTCCATCGTCTGCGGATCCATCACCGTCATTCCTTCCTCACAGGTGTAGCGCACGCCCTGGCGCCCGTTGCGCTCCGTGCGCGCGCCAATGTCGAGCGCCTCCCACTCGGCGTGCTTGGCGCAGACGGCGGCGGGCCCATAGGTCTCGGTAAGCCCGTAGACGTGCGTGATGTCGAAACCCATGCGCTGCATGCCCTCGATCACGGCGGCGGGCGGAGCGGCGGCGGCGACCAGGCAGCTCACCTTGTGACCGATGTCGCGCTTCCACTCCTCGGGGGCGTTGATCAGCAACGCGTGCACGATGGGGGCGCCGCAATAGTGCGTCACGCGATACGTGCGGATCGCATCGAGGATGAGCTTGGCCTCCACGCGCCGCAGGCAGATGTTCGTTCCCGCGTTCGCCGCCATGGTCCAGGGAAAGCACCAACCGTTGCAGTGAAACATCGGCAGGGTCCACAGGTAGATCGCATGCCGCGGCATTCCCCAGTCGATGATGTTCGACAGCGCATTGAGGTAGGCGCCGCGGTGGTGGTAGACCACGCCCTTCGGATTGCCGGTGGTGCCCGAGGTGTAATTGAGCGAGATCGCCCGCCATTCGTCGGCCGGATGCTTCCAGGCGAACTCGGGATCCCCACCGGCGATGAACTGCTCGTAGTCCGCGCTGCCGAGGCGTTTTCCCCCCGGGGCGGCCGCATCCACGATGTCGACCACCGGCAGTTTGCGCTTGACGAGCCGCAGGGCCGCCTCGACGATCGGCGCAAACTCGGTGTCGGTGATGAGGAGCTTCGCGTCGCCGTGCTGCAGCATGAAGCCGATCGCCTCGGCGTCGAGGCGCGTGTTCAGCGTGTTGAGCACGCCGCCAGTCATCGGCACGCCGAAGTGAGCTTCGACCATCTCGGGCGTGTTCGCCGCCATGACAGCCACCGTATCGCCGACGCCGATGCCTGCGGCGTGCAGCGCTGAGGCGAGGCGGCGCGACCGCGCGTAGGTCTCGGCCCACGTGTACCGGCGCTCGCCGTGGATGACGGACGGATGCCGCGGGTAGACGTACGCGGTTCGCGCGATCAGCGACAGCGGCGTGAGCGGCGTGTAGTTCGCCGCGTTGCGGTCGAGATCGGTCTCAAAGGCGTTCGACATGGTCTGACTCCCGGTCGGGGACCTCATGGTAAACAATCTTCGCCAAAAGACAATTGAGCGCCGTCAACGAAGGCGCCGCCGACTTGCCGCGTCAATATGAATTCTCTATGCTGCCCGTTCGTGTACTGAACCAAACCCACTCCTCGAGCGCCATGGGCCATCGCCTGTCGAAGATCGTCACCCGCACCGGTGATGCGGGGACGACCGGTCTTGGCGACGGCACTCGCGTCGGCAAGGACGCCGCGCGCATCGACGCTATCGGCGCAGTCGACGAGCTCAACTCAGCGCTTGGCGTGCTACTGGCGGAGAATCCCCCCGAGTCCATCGCTGGCTGCCTCGTCGCCGTTCAGCACGACCTGTTCGATCTCGGCGGCGAGCTTTCGATTCCCGGCTACGAAGCGCTGCGCGAGATTCAGGTCCTGCGTCTCGAGGATGCCATCGAGCGCTTCAACGCCGATCTGCCGCCGCTCAAGGAATTCATCCTCCCCGGCGGCACGCGCGCGGCGAGCCTCGCGCACGTCGCGCGTACCGCGTGCAGGCGCGCCGAGCGCGCGGTGGTTCATCTCGGCGCGAACGAAGCGGTGCGCGAGCCCGTGCGAAAGTACCTCAACCGCCTCTCCGATCTGCTGTTCGTGCTCGCGCGCGTCCTCAATCGCGCCGACGGCGTCGCCGACGTGCTCTGGCGCAGGGATCGGCGCGGCACCTAATTCGAATGGCGGCCGACGCGCAGGTCCAGCGCAACGCCCGCCTGATGGAGATGCTCGCCCGCACCGCTCTCGCCGATCAGCGGGCCTTTGCGGAGCTCTACCGCCTGACCGCTCCGCATCTGTACGCCGTGGCGCTACGTATATTGCGGGAAGGCGCCGCTGCGGAGGAGGTCCTGCAGGAGAGCTTCGTCAACGTTTGGCACCACGCCGCGTCGTACGTCGCCGCCAAGAGCCAGCCGCTGACGTGGCTCACCAGCATCGTCCGCAACCGCTGCCTGGATCGGCTGCGGCGACGCGAGATCGACACGGTGACGATGGATGACGAGGGAGAAGGCGTGAATATAGCAGCCGAGGGACCTGCGCCCCTCGAGTTGCTGCTCGCGGGCGCCGATGCGCTGGCCGTGCGCAGCTGCATCGAGGCTCTTGAGGCCGGGCCCAAGCAGGCCATCGCCCTCGCGTTCTATCGGGGACTGTCCCATTCCGAGCTCTCGCGGCATTTGAAGCAGCCGCTCGGGACCGTGAAGTCGTGGGTACGCCGCGCCCTCGAGCGCCTGCGCGCCTGCCTCGACAGCCTGGGAGTGACGCGATGAATTTCCGCGCGCCCGGCCGCGCCGACGCGCTCGCCTCCGCGTACGTGCTCGGCACGCTGCGCGGCCGCGCGCGTGCGCGCTTCGAGCGCGCGCTGCGCTCCGACACCGTGCTGGCGGACGCCGTGCGGCGCTGGGAGGAGCGGCTCATCCCGCTCGCGGAGGCACTGCCACCGGTCGCGCCGCCGGTG
This sequence comes from Casimicrobiaceae bacterium, assembly GCA_035499135.1. Classification (GTDB taxonomy): domain Bacteria; phylum Pseudomonadota; class Gammaproteobacteria; order Burkholderiales; family Casimicrobiaceae; genus PALSA-1003. The sequence continues at coordinate 17,647 of DATJZM010000163.1, forward strand.
CGCGTCTGGAGCGCGATCCTCGCCCGCGTCCGCGCGGAGGGCGGGGCGCCGCGGGCACGCGGCTCCGCCTGGACGAGCCTCGCGCTGTGGCGCGGGCTTGCGCTGACCGCGCTCGCGGCGGTCCTCGCGCTTGCCGTGGGCCTGCTGGTGACCGCGCCGGAACGTCGCGAAGGAACGTTGGTCGCGGTGCTCGCCGCGCAGGATGCGAAACCGGTCGCTGTCGCTTCGGCGGATCGAGCTGGTCGCTCGCTGACGGTGAAGCTCATCGCCCCCGTCGAGCTTGCAGCAAACCGGACGCTGCAGCTGTGGGCGTTGCCGGAGGGCGGCAACCCGCGCCCGCTCGGACTTTTGCCGGCGAGCGGGATCGTTCGGCTGACCCTGAGCAGCCCGGCGGAACAGACGCTGCACGACGTGCCGACGCTTGCCGTGAGCCTCGAGCCGCAGGGAGGATCTCCCACCGGGCTGCCGACCGGGCCGGTGCTTTTCACCGGGCCGGTGCAGCGCCTGTATTGACCCGGCGGCAGCCAGGCACCGAGGTCCCGTGCGCCCTATGGCACGAGTGCGAGGAAGAGGAATGTTCCGAACAGCACGAGATGCACGGCGCCCTGCATCATGTGCGTGCGTCCGGTGCCCAGCGTCACCACGCTCACCAGAAACGTTACTGTCAGCAACACGATGTCCTTGGGCCCCAGCCCCAGCACGAGCGGCAAGTGGAACACGACGCTCGCCGCCGCGACCACCGGAATGGTGAGCCCGATCGAGGCGAGCGCCGAGCCGATCGCGAGATTCATGCTGGTCTGCAGACGGTTCGCCAGCGCCGCCCGCACTGCTGCGATCGTCTCGGGCAACAGCACGAGCATGGCAATCACGATGCCGATCACGGTTCTCGGAGCGCCAACGGCTTCGACCGCGTGCTCGATCGACGGCGAGAGCACCTTCGCCAGTCCCACGACGGCGACGAGCGAGACGAGCAGCAGGCCCCCGCTCACCCATGCGCGCGTCAGCGTTGGCGGCGCGGCGTGCGCTTCCGGATTGGCGGCATCTGCGACGGGAAGGAAATAGTCGCGGTGGCGCACCGTCTGAATGAAGACGAACACAGCCCACAGCGCTGCCGACACCACGGCGACGAACTCCAGCTGGCCTTCGCTATACGTCCCACCCGGTGTGGTTATGGTGTATCCGGGCAGCACAAGCGTAAGCGCCGACATGGTTATGAGCGCGGCAAGCCCGGCACCTGCCCCTTCCACCCGGAAGGTCTGCTCGCGGTGCGCGATGCCGCCAACGAGGACACACACGCCCACCACGCCGTTGCAGATGATCATCACGGCGGCGTAGAGCGTGTCGCGCGGCAGCGCGGCAGCTTCCGCTGGCGCCGCGACGATCATCGACAGGATGAGCGAGGCCTCGATAACGGTCACCGCCAGCGCCAGAACAAGCGTACCGAATGGCTCGCCGACTCGATGGGCGACCACTTCCGCGTGGTGGACGGCGGAGAACACCGCGCCGATCAGGGCGGCCGCGCACAGCGCGACGAGCAGGGCACCCACGCCGGTCGCCAGCGCAACGAGCAGAAGGACCGACGACAACGCGGGAACAGCCCACGTCCATGCAGCCATCGCGCATTCTAGCGCACCCGGCCGCGCGCGATCTGAGCGCGTTCCCGTCGATCGCGCGTCAGATCTTGTGATTGACCGTGAACTGAGCCTCGATCGGTGTGGCGCCCGGCCGCGGGGTGATGATCACGCGAACTTTGTACTCACCGGACCAGCCGAATTCGAACAGCTCGCTGTAGTCGGGGAGGCCTGCGGCCTGTGTGTGCAGCAGCGGCTTTTTTTCGACCCGCCCTTTGGGATCGGTCACCTCGATCGCGACTTCGGCGCCGCCGATGCGCTTGCCGGTGCTCGCGTCGTCGAGCGTGATGAGCAGGTGCTGCGAGCCGGGAGGAAAGTGCGAGGGATGCGCGTCGCGATGTCCGTCGGCTCTCAGGGCAGCTTCGGCCGACATGATGCCGAAGTTGATCGCCATGCCCGATACCGTCTTGCTCTGCTGAGCGAATGCCGGCGTCCAGGCCAGCCCAAGCGCCAGGATGCCTGCAGCGATCGCGCTGCGGTACGCAGGAATTGTCATTGATCTAGCCTATTCCTTTGCGAGTCGACGCTGTTGATCTGAGTCAAGGAGCCGCCGTCAATCTCGTAGAATTGCCGTTGGCGGCGAGCGAGGAGGGCCTTTGGGGGAAAAGAAGCGACGCTTGGCTGCAGGGCAACCTCGCAGCGAGCGGTACGTAGGCGCGCTCGGCCAATTGTTGCAGGACGCGCAGCGATTGCAGCGGGCGGGTCGCTGGCGGGACGCGCAGGCCGCCTACGAACGGGTTGTCGACATGGATGCGTCGCACGCCGATGCCTGGCTCGGTCTGGGCACCCTCGCGCTGCGCGCCCGCGCTCTGCCTGCCGCGGTTGCTCTCCTGACGAAAGCCGCCGAGCTGGCGCCGGAGCGAGCCGATGTCCGCCTGCAGTACGCGTACGCCCTACAGGAAGCGGGGCGCTTCGATTCCGCGGCGGCGCAATTGCTGCATGCGTGCCGCCTTCAGCCCGACGTGGCCCAGTACTGGGAAGACCTCGGCATCGTGCAGCAGGCTCTCGGCGAGACCGCCGCGGCCGCCCACGCCTACGACCGCGCCTGCGCCCTGCAACCGACATTGGCGCGAAGACTCAAGCGCGCGACGCTCGTTTCGCCCATCGCCGCTTCGCGCGAATCGATCGCCACCGAGCGCTCGCAGATGGAAGCGGCGATCGGCGCGCTGCTGGAGGCCGAGCCGGACGAAAGCGCCGATCCGATGCAGATGGCGTTGTGGCCCAATTTCTACTGGGCGTTTCACGGCCTCGACGACCGCGCCCTGCAGACCAAGGCGGCGGCGATGTATCGCCATCTCTTCCCGTCGCTTGTGCATGTCGCGGCGCACTGCCGATCGTTGCGGCGAAGGAGCGGACGGATCCGTGTCGGGCTGATCTCAAAGTTCTTCCACAATCACAGCATCGGCCGCACGAGCCGCGGACTGTTTGCGCAGTTGTCGCGTGAGACATTCGAAGTAACAGCGATCTTCATCGCGCCGGCAGTTGACGATGATTTCTCGCGCTTCATCCGGCAACACGCGGAGCACAGCGTGGATGTGCCGCGCGATCTGGCAGCTGCGCGCCGGTTGATCGAGGCGCGGGAGCTCGATGTTCTGTTCTATCAGGATATCGGCATGGAGCCCTTCGCATATTTTCTGGCCTTCTCGAGGCTCGCCACGGTCCAGTGCGTCTCGTTCGGACACCCGGACACCACGGGCATCCCGACCCTCGACTACTTCGTTTCAAGCGATCTGTACGAGCTGCCCGGCGCGGAGGCGCACTACAGCGAGCGGCTCTTCCTCCTGCACGACGCGGGGAGTCTTGCCTACTACTATCGGCCGGAGCGGCCGGAGCCGCGCAAGGACCGAAGCCACTTCGGGCTCACCGAGGGGGAGCACGTCTACGTCTGCCCGCAGAATCTGTTCAAGTTCCATCCAGACATGGACGAGCTCGTGGCCCGCACTCTGCGCGGCGATCGCGAGGGACGGCTCGTCGCTATCGAGGGGAGGGTCGACCGATGGACCGAGCTGCTCAAGCGCCGCTGGATGGCGAGCATGCCCGACGTCATGGATCGCGTCGCGTTCCTGCCACGCATGGACAGCGCCGACTACGTCAACCTGATCGAGGTGTCCGACGTGATGCTTGACACGCGGCATTTCAACGGCATGAACACGTCGCTCGAAGCATTCTGCGTCGGCACGCCGGTAGTCACCTGGCCGGGTGAGTTTCAGCGCGGCAGGCATACGCAGGCGATGTACCGCAAGATGGGCCTGGCGGACCATGTCGCTGAGAGCGCGTCGGCCTACGTGGATCTCGCCCTCCGCCTGGGCACCGACGGCGCTTACCGCAACGCGAGGAAGACCGAGATCCTGGAGCAAAGCGCCGTACTGTTCGAGGACCTAGGCGTCGTGCGCGAGTTCGAGCGCTTCTTCACCGCAGCGCTCGACGAGAGGCGAACCGCAGCGGCAGGCGGCAGTCCCTGAGCGCAAGCCGGACGCGGCGCTTTGGCGCCTTCTCGCTAGCGCCGCTTCAGCGCGTAGCCCCCCGGCTGATCCTCGACCTCCCAGCCCGCTGCGTGCAGCTCGCCACGCAAGCGATCCGCCTCGGCCCAATCCTTCGCCGCACGCGCAGCCGCCCTCGCCGCTGCGAGCGCGTGCACCGCCTCCGGGATCGCCTCCTCCTTCGGCTTCCACGTCGCCAGCCCTAGACCGAAGACCCGATCGAACGCCGCCAGCGTCGTCTTGCGCGCAGGGACGGCGAGATCGCTGCGCAGCAGCTCCCAGGCGAGCGCCAGTGCGCGCGGGATGTTGAGGTCGTCGTTGATCTCGGCGGTGAATCGCTCGATGTAGGTTGCATCGGGCGCTGCGCCGGATTCGTCGGGCAGGCCATGAAAGCCGCGGCGCATGCGATCGAGCGCGATGGAGGCTGCGTCCAGCGCTTCCCAGGTGAAGTTGAGCTGGCTTCGGTAATGCGCCGTCAGGCAGAGGTAGCGGAAGGCCAGCGGATCGTAG
>DATJZM010000164.1:0-2701 GCA_035499135.1 Casimicrobiaceae bacterium
AGATACGCCAGCAGCGCCGACCCCGGCTGCCGCTTGATGAGCGCGCTCTCCGCCTCGCGCTGCTCGGCCAGCTCCAGTTCGGTGACCCACTGCGTCGCGCCGCCGACGAGCGTGGCGATGGCGACGCCGTCTCGATAGAGCACGCGGTTGCCGGTGACCGCGGGCACGCGCGGGCCCGGAACGATGGTGCCGGCGAGGTTGAGCGGGTCGGCGCCGGAAACCGAGATCCATGTTCCGGCGAGCGGCGCGCGCCGCGTCTCGCGCAGCATCGCCACCGCTTCGGGGAGCGCGAACTGCTCGCCGGTCACGCTCGCGACGAAGCGGCCGCCGCGGATCTCGCCGCGCGCTTCGAGCCGGCGCAGCATGCGCAGCAAGTCGCGCCACGGCGGCAACCACGCCGCCTCGCGCTCGAGCAGTCGCCAGAACACCACGCCGTAGCGGCGCAGCAGCGTGCGCACCACGTGCTCGACGACGTCCTGGTCGGGCTCGCTCGTTTGCCAATTGCCGTGGCCCGATGGCGGCTTGCGCACGGGGCGGCGCACCATCGCCCAGCGTCCCGCGTCTTCGATGCCGAAGAGCGCCGTGCGGCGGCGGCGCTTGCCGTCGCCGAGCGGCTTGCGCCGATCGGAAGGAATGAGCAGCGCGCGCAATCCCGCGAAGCTGTCGGAGTGCACGAGCCCGACCACCACCAGCTCCGCGAGCGCGTCTTCGACCTGCGTGCGCAGCAGCCCCGTGCCGTCGACGATCTCGTCGTAGAACGAGGCGCCGTGCTCCTTCAAAAAATCCGCGACGCTCTGCGCGCGCGCGGTGATCGGCGCCGGCTCGGCCATCGACGCGGGCACGGCCCGCGCCCACAGCGCGGCGTGACGCCGCGGCAGCAGCGTGACCGGCGTGGTGCGGATGGGGCCGCTGTTCTTCGCCGCGACGCGCGCAGGAGCGCTCACCCGCGACCACGAAGCGCGCCCGGCGAGGCACAGGTCGTCAAGCCAGGTGAAGTCGTAGTTGTCGAGCCGCGCGGGAAGAATTTCCGCCTCCCACGCCGCGGCGGGCGCTTCGAACCCTTCGAGCTGCGCGACGAGTGCGGCCAGCGCATCGGGGCCTTCGCGTCGCTCGCTGGGGATGACGTGCTGCCAGCGGCAGAGGAAGCGCATGAAGTCCTGGCTCGATACCGGCTCGATCTCCGCACGCAGGCGGTTGACCGTGTAGCGGTGGATGCGCGCGAGCAGTCCCCGCTCGCACCACTCCTCCGCGCTCGCGCCGGTGAACGAGCCGCGCAGCGCGAAGCCTTCGGCGGCGAGCTTCGCCATCGCAGCGTCGATTGCCGGGCGAGGCAATCCGAGCGACTCGGCGATGGCGCCGACCGTCGTCGGCCCGAGCCCTTCGAGGCGGCTCCTCACGATCTCAGTGAGCGCTTCCTCGCGCGACCAGGCGCGCGCGGCGAACTCCTCCGGCGCTTCGATCTGCGGCGAGCGCTGGGCTTCGGGAAAGAGCGCATCGAACTGCGGCAGCCGCTCGGCCGTCACCCACAGCGAGCGCTCGGGCGTGGCAATGCGGGTGACGCGCCCCTGCGCCCCCAGATCGGCGAGGAAGAGCTTCCACTCGCCGCGCTCCGCGGCCTCCTCCTCGGTCGCGAAGCCGAGCGAGAGGAGCCCGTCGTGCAGCTCGTCCGGGTTGACGGGCGCGGGCCAGGCTTCGCTCTTCACCCGCGCGATCGCCTCGGGGTCGAGCCGTCCGAGGCCCGCGGCCGATTCCTCGTCGAGCCAGCGGCGGGCGATCACCGCCTGCGTGCGGCGCTCTTCCAGCGGCGCGTCGTCGAGGAAGGCGTACGGGCGCGCGGTGAGGATCGAGAGCGCGAGCGGCGAAGGCTCGGTCAGATCGCGATGCACGGTGGCGATCTCGCCTGCCTCCATGCCGCGCAGCAGGCGCTCCAGCCCCTCGACGTCCATCGCGTCGTACAGGCAGTCGTGCACCGTCTGGTTGACCAGCGGATGATCGGGCACCTCGCGCTCGCCGACCAGGTTCTCCGCGCAGGCGATCTGGTCGGGGAAGACCACCGCGATCAGGTCTTCCGCCGCCATGCGCTGGAGCTGCGGCGGCACTTTCTTGCCGGAGCGGAAGCGCGGCAGCGCGAGGGAAGTCGTCGCCGCCCAGCGCCAGCGCGCGGCGAACATCGGCGCGTCGAGCATCGCCTGGATCAGCAGCGGCCGCACGCTCTTCGAGTTGAGGTAGCGCGGAACCTCGTCGAGCGCGAAGCTGTGGCTCGTGGAGAGCGAGAGCACGATCGCGTCCTCGGTGGCGGCCGCCTGCAGCTCGAAGTTGAACTTGCGGCAGAAGCGCTTGCGCAGCGCCAGTCCCCAGGCGCGATTGAGGCGGCTGCCATAGGGCGAATGCACGACAAGCTGCATGCCGCCGACAGAATCGAAGAATCGCTCCAGTACGATCTTGTTCTGGGCCGGCAGGCAGCCGAGTGCCGCATGGGCCGCGGCCAGATAATCGCCGATCTGCTCCGCCGCTGATGGGTCGAGACCCAGATCGTCGATGAGCCAGTGTGCGACCCCGGCGCCGCTGGGATCGGCGGGGAGGCGCTCCGCAATCTCCGTGCGCAATCGCGATACCGATTGCGACAGCTCGTTGCTGCGGCCTGGCGCCTCCCCGAGCCAGAACGGAATCGTCGGCGGCTGGCCGTGGGCATCTTCCACGC
>DATJZM010000165.1:0-16368 GCA_035499135.1 Casimicrobiaceae bacterium
CGCCGCGCAGCAGCCGAGGTAGCCCTCGGCCGGCGTTGCCGTGAGCATTGCGCGCATCCGGGCCGCCGTCGCCGGCTCGCGCTCGCGGAAGCCCTGGGTGAGCCAGCCGCCGATCACCGCATCGGCGATCGACTCGATCCCGCCCTTGCGCACGTTCTCGATGCGCGCATTCCAGGCCTCATGCGTGAATATCTTCGGCGCGGTGTTGCAGAGGACCAGCCGATCGATGCGATCGGGCGCATTTACGGCGAGCCACATCCCGGTCACTCCGCCGAGCGACAGTCCGCAGAAGTGCGCGCGTCGTACCTTCAGCGCGTCGAGAAGGCCGAGTACGTCGCGTCCGAGTTGGGGGATGCTATACGGGCCGGGCGTGACGCTCGAGGCGCCGTGCCCTCGCGTGTCGTAGCGCAAGACGCGGAAGCGTTCCGTGAGCGCCGGCAGCTGCGGCTCCCACATCGCAAGGTTGGTGCCGAGCGAATTGGAGAGCACGACCACCTCCGCTCCTTGCGGACCGTCCATGCGGCAATTGAACTGCTCTCTCGTCACTTCCACGGTCGTCGTCGCGCTCATCGCCCGTCCTTCGCCGCCTTGCGCCGGCGTGCGGCGAGCACGCGCGTAACGAACTTCTCCGCCTGCCCCGTGTAGCGCGCCGGGTCGAGCGCGCGATCGAGTTGCGCAGGCGACAGGTGGCGTTTCACATGCGCGTCAGCCGCCAGCACCTCGCGCAGGTGCCTGCCCTCGCGCAGCGCTTGCGCGCAGGCGGCTTCCACGAGCTCGTGGGCAGCCAGTCGCCCCATGTGCTCCGCGAGCGCAATGCTCACGGCTTCGGCCATGATGAGCCCATGCGTCAGCTCGAGATCGGCCGCCATTCTCCGTGGATCGACCTCCAGGCCCGCGATCACTTCTCCGCTGCGCGCCAGCGCACCGGCCGCGAGCTGGCAGATCTCGGGGAGCGTGTCCCATTCGGCGTGCCAGCCGCCGAGACCGCGCTCGTGCTCCTGCACCATCGCGCCGAGCATCACTGCCACGAGCGCAGGAACGCGCTCCGCGGCGGCGAGCATCACCGCCGAGCCGACGGGATTGCGCTTGTGCGGCATGGTCGACGAGCCTCCGCGCCCGGGCGCTCCGGGTTCGAGCGCCTCGGCGATCTCCGTCTGCATCAGCAGCGAGACATCGCGCGCGATCTTGCCCAGCGTGCCCACCAGAAGGCCCAGCACGGTCGCCACCTCGGCGAGGCGATCGCGATGCGCGTGCCAGGGAAGATCGGGAAGCGTGAGTTGCAGCTCCGCGGCGAGAGCTTCCGCGACCCTCTCCGCGTGCCGGCCAAGCGCCGCCAGCGTGCCGACGGCGCCACCGAACTGCAGCGTTGCGGCGTTCTTCGCCGCGCGGGCGAGGCGCTCGCGATGCCGCTCGACCGCTGAAAGCCAGCCGGCCGCCTTCAGACCGAGCGTCACCGGAGGCCCCTGCTGCAACCAGGTCCGCCCGGGAAGCGCCGTCCGTGCATGCTTGCCGGCGAGCTCCGCGAGCGCCGAGGCGAGCCGTGCGAGGTCGGCATCGATCACCGCCAATGCGTCGCGCAACTGCAGCACGAGGCCGCTGTCCATCGCATCCTGGCTCGTCGCACCCCAGTGCACGAAGCGCGCCGCTTCAGCGTCATGCTTCGTCACGCGCGCCGTCAGCTCGCGCACAAGCGGGATCGCCGGGTTGCCTGCGAGGGCCGTCGCGCGGGCGAGCTCATCGATGTCGAAGCCCGCGGCTTTGCACTGCGCCGCTATGGCATTTGCCGCAACCGTCGGCAGGATGCCCACTCGCGCCTCGGCGCGCGCGAGCGCTGCCTCGAAATCGAGCATCCCCTGCAGGCGCGCGCGGTCGGAGAAGATCTCGCTCAGCTTCTCCGTCGTGAACAGCGAATCGAGCAGGCGTTGCGAGCGCTGCGCGCTCAAGACTGCTTCCTCCTCTGCAGACCCCGGTCCCTCGCGCTCGCGAAGCCGGCGCCGAATCTTCTGCGCTCGCTTCGGCGCAGCGACCTCAGTAGTCGAAGAATACCGTTTCGCCCTCGCCCTGCAGAACGATATTCCATTCCAGCTCGCCCTTCTTCCCGCTGACGCGCTTCGCGATCAGCGTCGCTCGCCGCTCCGCCGGCACGAGCTTCAGCACCGGGTCCTCCGCATTGGCGGGCTCGTCGGGGAAGTACACGCGGGTGATGAGATGCTTGAGCAGCCCGCGCATGAACACGGTCACGACGAGGTGCGGCGCCTGCAGGATGCCGCCCGGGCCGGGGACTCGCCCGGGCACGATGGTGGCGAAGCGGAACCCGCCGGCGGCATCGGTGAGGCTGCGGCCGAAGCCGCGGAAGGCACGATCAACGGGCTTGTCCTGTGCATCCTCGGGGTGAGCGTACTTCCCGAGCGCGTTCGCCTGCCATATTTCGACCACGCCGTCGTTGACCGGCTTGCCGTCGCCGTCGACGACGCGACCGTGCAGCGTGACCTGCTCGCCCTGCGTGCCCGCCGGAGCGATCTCTCCGGTCGCAAGCGCGCTGAAGCCGATCTCGACGTAAGGGCCGACCGTTTGCGACGACGTGGTGATAAGGCTCATCGGATCTCGTCTTAGCTGCGGGTCGAATGCATCACGGTAGCGTCGCGGCCGCGCAGAACGATGTCGTAGCGGAACGCCAGTGCGATGTCCGGGATCGTCGCTTCCCAGTCGAAGCTGGCGATCATGCGCCGGCGCGCCTTGTCATCCGGCACGCTGTTGTACATGGGATCGTAGGCGAGCAGCGCGTCGCCCGGAAAATACATCTGCGTCACCAGCCGCTGCATGAGCCCGAGGCCGAACAGCGAGAGGTGCAGATGCGCCGGGCGCCAGGCATTGTAGTGGTTGCGCCAGGGATACGCCGCCGGCTTGATCGTGACGAACCGGTAGCGGCCCTCGCTGTCCGTGAGCGCACGGCCGCAGCCGGTGAAGTTCGGGTCGAGCGGAGCATCGTGATCGTCCACGGCGTGCCGATAGCGCCCGGCGGCGTTGGCCTGCCAGAGCTCGACCAGGGCGTGCACGACGGGCCGGCTATTCTCGTCGAGCACGCGCCCCGATACGACGATGCGCTCGCCGATCGGCTCGCCGTCGTGCTGGCGCGTGAGGTCGCTGTCGGCGGGGCGGACGTCGTCGTAGCCGAAAACCGGCCCCGTGATTTCGGAAAGCGTATGCGGCAGCAAGACCAGGGGCCGGCTCGGCGAGCGCTTCAGCGTCGAGCGATAAGGCGGATACAGATATGGCGGCTGCGATTCGAAATACGGCCGGCGATAGCCGGGCGGTGTGCTCAGCGTCTTCTCGGTCACCGTGTTCAAGATGCTCTCCTCGATCGCAGGTCAGACGCGCCTGATGATCATGGCGATGCCCTGCCCGACCCCGATGCACATGGTACACAACGCGTGCCTGCCGCCGGTGCGCTGCAGTTGGTAGGTGGCCGTAGTAACGAGCCGGGCGCCGGAGGCGCCGAGCGGGTGGCCGAGCGCGATCGCGCCCCCGTTGGGGTTCACGTACGGCGCATCGTCGGGGATGCCATGATCGCGCAGCACGGCGAGCGCCTGCGAGGCGAACGCCTCGTTCAATTCGATCACGTCGATATCGGAAAGCTCGAGCCCGGTCTTCGCCAGCACCTTGCGCATCGCCGGGGCGGGGCCGAAGCCCATGATCCGCGGGGCGACCCCGGCCATGGCCGCGGCAAGCACCTGCGCCTTCGGCTGGAGCCCGTACTTCTTCACCGCGTCGCCCGAGGCGAGCAGCAGCGCGCAGGCTCCGTCGTTCACTCCCGAGGCATTGCCTGCTGTCACCGTTCCGTCCGGCCGCACCACGCCCTTCAGCTTGGCGAGCGCCTCGAGCGAGGTCTCGCGCGGATGTTCGTCCTTGGTCACTTCTAACGGGTCGCCCTTCTTTTGCACGATCGCGACAGGGACGATCTCCTCGGCGAGCCGCCCCGCCGCCACCGCCACCGCCGTGCGCTGCTGGCTGCGCAGCGCGAACGCATCCTGGTCGGCGCGCAAAACCTTGAAGTCGGCCGCGACGTTCTCCGCCGTCTCGGGCATCGAATCCACACCGTACTTCGCCTTCATCAGCGGGTTGATGAAGCGCCAGCCGATGGTCGTGTCCTCGATTTTCGCGGCGCGCGAGAACGCTGCGTCGGCCTTGCCCATCACGAACGGCGCCCGCGACATGCTCTCGACGCCGCCGGCGATGATGAGCGAGGCCTCGCCGCTCTTGATCGCGCGCGCCGCGATGCCGATCGCGTCCATGCTGGAGCCGCACAGCCGGTTCACCGTGGATCCCGGAACCTCCTGCGGCAGCCCGGCGAGCAGCAGCGACATGCGCGCAACATTCCGGTTGTCCTCGCCGGCCTGGTTGGCGCAACCGTACACGACGTCGTCGAGCGCGCCCCAGTCGACCTTGGCATTGCGCGACACGAGCGCCCTGATCGGAACCGCGCCCAGATCGTCCGCCCGCACCGACGAGAGCGTCCCCCCGTAGCGGCCGAAGGGCGTGCGTACCGCGTCGCAAATGAAAGCTTCCTGCATGGATTCTCCGCAATCGGGCTTCGGGTGATCGCTAGGCCGCGACCTTCGGCGAGGCGTCGACGAGCGGAACGCCGGAGAGCCGTTGCAGCTCGGCGAACGACAGGCCGGGCGCCATCTCCAGCACTTTGAGTCCCTGCGGCGTGACGTCGAGCACGGCGAGGTCGGTGAAGATGCGATTCACGCAGCCGACACCCGTGAGAGGGTAGCTGCACCGCTCGACGATCTTCGATTCGCCCTTCTTGGTAAGGTGCTCCATCATCACGTAGACGCGCTTGGCGCCGATTGCGAGATCCATCGCGCCGCCAACCGCGGGAATCGCATCGGGAGCGCCGGTGTGCCAGTTGGCGAGGTCACCGCCCACCGAGACCTGGAATGCACCCAGCACGCAGAAGTCGAGATGCCCGCCGCGCATCATCGCGAACGAATCGGCATGGTGAAAGTACGAAGCGCCGGGCAGCGCGGTGACCGGCTGCTTGCCGGCGTTGATGAGGTCCGGATCCTCCGCGTTCGCCTCGGGCGCCGGTCCCATGCCGAGCAGACCGTTCTCGGTGTGCAAGATGATCTCTCGGTCCTGCGGCAGATGGTTTGCCACGGTGGTCGGCAGTCCGATGCCCAAGTTGACGTAGGCGCCATTCGGTATGTCGGCCGCCACGCGCGCCGCCATCTGCTCCTTTGTGTACCGCTTCACGCTGACTCCTCCATCGGTCGTCCCGCGCCCGCCTCAGGCAGCAGCGCCTGGGAGCGCGACGAGCCTCGCCGCAGTCGGTATCTCGACCAGGCGCTGCACGAAGATCCCCGGCGTCACGACGGCTTCCGGATCGAGATCGCCCAAATTCACGATCTCGCGCACCTGGGCGATCGTGCACTTCGCGGCGCTCGCCATGATCGGGCCGAAGTTGCGCGCTGTCTTGCGGTAGACGAGGTTTCCCCAGCGATCGCCGCGCAGAGCCTTGATGAGGGCGAAGTCGGCGCGGATCGGGTACTCGAGCACGTAGTCGCGGCCGTCGATCCGGCGCGTCTCCTTGCCTGCCGCGAGCTGCGTGCCGAACCCGGTCGGCGTATAGAAGGCCCCGATGCCCGCGCCCGCCGCGCGTATGCGCTCGGCAAGATTGCCCTGCGGCACGAGCTCGAGCTCGATCTCGCCGGCGCGATAGAGAGCGTCGAAGTGCCAGGAATCGGTCTGCCGCGGGAACGAGCAGATGACCTTTCGTACGCGCTTTGCCTTGAGCAGGGCCGCGAGCCCCGTGTCGCCGTTGCCGGCGTTATTGCTGACGATGGTGAGTTCTCTTGCGCCCTGCGCGATCAACGCGTCGACGAGCTCGGAGGGCATCCCCGCGGTGCCGAAGCCGCCGACCATCACGGTCGCACCGTCGGGAATGTCGGCGACGGCCGCCGCTGTCGAGGCCACGATCTTGCTTATCACCTGCTCTCCCCCAGCTTTGGCGCGCCGCGCCCGCAAGGCCAACTCTTTGATCGATTATCGAACATTCGGGCGCTCACCGAACAAGTCTATGGGGCGATGTAAATCGCGTCAAGGGCGATAATCGATAAAGCGTGCGGTTACCGCCCTCACATGCTATCCTGAGGCCGTCGAGTCTTGCGCAGGAGCCTGCGATGCCGAGAGCACGCAACCTTCCGCGATCGCGTCCCCGCGCTCAACCGTCGGGGAGCGACATCATCGCGCCGAAAACCACGGCTGTCACGCCAGCCGTCGAGATCCAGGGCTTCGCCGGCGACCCCAACTTCATGGCCTCGCTCGCGCGCGGCCTCTCCGTGATCCGCGCATTCACGCAGCAGCGCAGGCCGCTCACGATCGCCCAGCTCAGCCAGCGCACGGGCATTCCCCGCGCGGCGGTCCGCCGCTGCCTCTACACGCTCGCACGCCTCGGCTACGTTGCGACTGACGACGGCCGGACGTACTCGCTGCGGCCGCGAATCCTCACGCTCGGGCACGCGTATCTATCCTCGACGCCGATCGTCAACGCCGTGCAGCCGTTGCTCGACCAGATCACGAGCGTGGTTCACGAGTCGAGCTCGATGGCCGTGCTCGAAGGCGAAGAGATCCTTTATATCGCGCGCTCGAGCACCACGACGCGGGTGATGTCGATCGATCTGGGGATCGGCAGCCGCCTGCCCGCGTATTGCACGTCGATGGGGCGCGTCCTGCTCGCGGGGCTCGCCCCCGCAGAGCTCGATGCGCACCTCGGGCGGGTGAAGCTCGTCAAGCTCACCGGGCGCACGGTGTGCGAGCCTGCGGAATTGAAGGTGGTGCTTGCAGAGGTAAGGCGCGATGGCTTTTCGATCGTCGACCAGGAGCTCGAGATCGGACTTCGCTCGATCGCGGTGCCAGTCAGCGATCCTGCGGGCAAGGTCGTCGCCGCGATCAATATCGGCACGCAGTCGTCGCGAGTCTCGGTGTCGGAGATGGAGACGAAATTCCTGCCGCCGCTCCAGGCCGCGGCGCACGAGCTCGGACTGTTGCTCGCAACGTGATGGCCACGGTCGACAACGAGGCTGTCGCGTGGAAGGGCGCGAGATGCGCGGTCAGAGCGATGCGATGCCGGCTTTCTTCGGCTACGCGTGATCGGGCCAGCGCGAGCTCGGAGCCTGCGTAGAATCGACGTGGGACGAAATTGCGATTGACCCCAGGTGCGCCGATGACCTTCGACTGGAACGCAACACTGCAGCGTGCTCCGGGTATCGAGCTGCGCGAGGTCACCGACGGCTTCGTCGCCTATGACCCGCGGCGCGACCGGCTGCATTTCCTGAATTCCACGGCGGCGATGCTGCTGGAGAGTTGCGACGGCAAGTTGCGCGCGGGCGAGCTCGCGCAACTTCTCGCCTCGGCTTTTGAACTCCAGCAGCCTCCCCTCGACGAGGTGGCGAACTGCCTCGATCGCCTGGTCGCCGAGGGGTTGCTCATCTTGCAGGTGAGCCCTCTTGCCGAGTGAAGCACGCTATGCTATTCATCACCCTGAGCCGCGCGAACCGCGGCAATGCTTACAAACCTTACCGAAAAGGCGGCTCCGATGAGCACGAATCCCCGGTTTGAGCACGCGCTGGAACGAGTCGATTCCGAGCGGCGCGATGTCGTGCGCAAGCTCGTCGCAGCCACCGCCGTCTACACCGCGCCGGTCATACTTTCCTATTCGATGGACAGCCTGGAGGGTACGGCGCGCGCGCAGTCGCAGAATCAGACCGTCGGCGCCGTCTCGGTCCCAGCGACGTCGGGCTGGACGCTGACGGCGCTCGCCGGCGCGATCGCCGCGGCAGGCGCGATTCTGCTCCGCCGCCGCGCCAAGTAGTTCGCTCGCGGTCGCCGCGCAACGCAGACGCCAGTGGCGCGACCGCTGCTCTCGGCGGCGTTGATCGTCCGCGACGAGAGTCTCGTTCTTTCCCGCTGCCTGCGTTCGCTGCACGGGCTCGCCGACGAAATCGTCGTCGTCGATACCGGCTCAAAAGATAATTCCCGCGACATCGCTCGTGACTGCGGCGCCCGCGTCCTCGACTATCCCTGGAACAGCGACTTCGCGGCGGCGCGCAATGCCGCGCTCGACGCCGCGTCCGGCCAATGGGCTCTCTACATCGATGCCGACGAAGAGGTCGTCGGCTTCGAGCGGGCCGAGCTCGCCGCGCTGCTGGGCGACGCGCTGCACGCCGCGTGCACGGTTCGCCTGCGACCGGTAACCGGCTACACGCGCTACCGCGAGCACCGTCTGTTCCGCAACCGCGCGGACCTGCGCTTCCGCGGCGTGATCCACGAGAGCATCCTGCCGGCTCTCGGGGATCTTTGCGCGCGCGAAGGGCTGCGCGTCGCTGACAGCTCGCTCGACATTCATCACTACGGCTACGATCGCGATTCGACGCGCAAGCACGAGCGCAACCTGCCGCTTCTGCGCGCGAGGTTGGAGGCCGAACCCGGGCATATCTACAGCTGGTGGCACCTGGGCGCGACGCTGCAGGCGCTAGGTGACGTCGATGGCGCGGAGCACGCCTGGCGGCAGGCGGTCGAGATCCTGCGCACGCGGCCCGCTGCGACGCTCGGTGACAGCCTTCCCTATCTCGACCTCGCCCGCCAGCTGCTCGATCAAAAACGCGATGCGACTGCGCTGCTCGACGAGGCGTGCGCCCGCTTCCCGAACAACCACGCGCTCGCCTGGCTCCGCGCGCGCGACCTCGTCGAGGGCGAAAGATACGAGGACGCGATGCTGCTGTTCGCCCGGCTCGCGGAGATCGACGCCGAGACGCTGTGCGACGGGCTCGCCTACGATCCCTCGATCTTCGGTGTCAACGCGCACGCTGCGCTCGGTCTGTGCGCGTTCAGGCTGGGGCGCTTTGGGGAGAGCGCGGCGCACTACGCGCGCGCGGAAGCGCTTGCGCCGAACGATCTCGCCATTCGGCGCAAGCGTCAGCTCGCCCAGGCGCAAGCGGCGTTGCCAAGAAGCACCGTGACGGAACAGGATCGGGGCTAGGCGGCGGGAAGCGCCCGCGCCAGCACTTGCGCGACGTGCAGCGCTTCGCGCCGGGTACCGTCGCGGATCTGGTGCCGGCAGCTGAAGCCGTCGGCGATGATCCACGCTGAGGCGGGCGCGGCGCGCACCGCGGGCAGCAGCGCCGCTTCGGCCATGCGCATCGAAACATCGTAGTGCCCGGCCTGGTAGCCGAAAGCGCCGGCCATGCCGCAGCAGCTCGTCTCGATCGTTCGCGCGGCGAGCCCGGGGATCCAGCCGAGCACCTTCTCGACCGGCGCGACCGCGGCGAATGCCTTCTGGTGGCAATGCGCGTGAAGCAGCGCTTCGCCGACGCCGGCCGAGCGAAGCTCGAGCGCGAGCCGCCCCGCCTCGCGCTCGCGAACGAGGAACTCTTCGAACAGCAGCGCCTGGCGCGCGACGACCGCGGCATCGTCGCCCAGTCCGTAATCGAGGAACTCGTCGCGCATGCCGAGCAGGCACGAGGGCTCGAGCCCGACGATGGCGACGCCGCGGCGCGCAAGCGGTGCGAGCGCGCCGATCGTCCGGCGCGCCTCGGCCCTTGCCTCGTCGACGAGGCCTGCGGCGAGAAAGGTCCTGCCGCAGCACAGCGGCCGCTCTCCCGCCACGGCGTTCAACCGCAGGCGATAGCCCGCGGCTTCGAGTACCTTGCGCGCTGCCACGGCGTTCTCGCTCGCGAAATAATTCGTGAACGTATCGACGAAGAGCAGCACCTCCTTCCCTGCCGGCGGCGTGAACGCCTTCTCGGCCCCGTCCGCGGTTTGTACGTACCCGCGCTGCCAGCGCGGCAGCTCGCGGCGCGCCGAGATCTGCAGCATTCGCTCGACGAGCGCAGCGGCGCCGGGAACACCATCGCGAAGGCGCGCGAGCCAGCGCACGCGGCTCGCTGCCGGCGCGTAGCGAGGCAGGTACGCGAACAACGCTTCGCGCGGCGACAGCCCGTGGCGCGCCCGGTGCGCGGCGAGCGCCTCGATCTTGAGCTTGGCCATGTCCACGCCCGTCGGGCATTCGCGCTTGCAACCCTTGCACGAGACGCACAGCTCGAGCGCTTCGTGCACGGCATCCGAGGCGAGACCCTCGGCGCCGAGCTGTCCCGAAAGCGCGAGACGCAGCGTGTTGGCGCGTCCGCGCGTGACGTGCTTCTCGTCGCGCGTGGCTCGAAAGCTCGGGCACATAGTCCCCGCGTCGAACTTGCGGCAGTGCCCGTTGTTGTTGCACATCTCGACCGCCTTGGCGAAGCCGCCCGCCGGATCGCCGCCCGTTCCCGGCGCGGATTCCCGCCCGCTGCGCGGATCGCGATCGACGTTCCATCCCGACCAGTCGAGCTTCGGTACGAACTCGACGCGCCGGTACTGCGGTCCGGTGCGGAACAACCGTGCATCGTCCATGCGCGGCGGCGCGACGATCTTCCCCGGGTTCATGCGGTTGTCCGGATCGAACAGCGCCTTGACCTCGGCGAACGCGTGATCAAGCCGCGGGCCGAACTGCCATGCCACCCATTCGCCCCGGCACAGCCCGTCGCCATGCTCGCCTGAATACGCGCCCTTGTACTCGCGCACCATCGCTGCGGCTTCCTCGGCGATGGCGCGCATCTTGGCCGCGCCGTCGCGCCGCATGTCGAGGATCGGCCGCACGTGCAGCGTGCCCACGCTTGCATGCGCATACCACGTGCCTTCGGTGCCGTGCTTGTGAAAGATCTCGGTGAGCCGCTGCGTATAGTCGGCGAGATGCTCGAGCGGCACCGCGCAGTCTTCGATGAACGAGACAGGCTTGCCGTCGCCCTTCATCGACATCATGATGTTGAGCCCCGCCTTGCGCACCTCCCACAACTCCTTCTGCTCCTTCGCTCCGGTGAGGCGCACGACCGCACCCGGGAGGCCGAGGTCGCCGATGAGCTCGCTCAGGCGGCCGAGACGCTCCTGCGTACCATCGCCGGCGAACTCGACCAGCAGGATCGCTTCGGGCGCGCCGATCAGCGCACGCTCGATCACCGGACGGAAGGCTTCGTTCCCGCGGGCCAGATCGATCATCGTGCGGTCGACGAGCTCGACCGCTGTGGGCTTGAGGGTCACGATGTGGCGCGACGCTTCCATCGCCCTATGGAAGGTCGGGAAGTTCACGACTCCGAGCACCTTGTTGGTCGGCAGCGGGGCGAGCCTGAGCGTCAGCCGCGAGAACCATGCAAGGGTGCCCTCGGAACCGACGAGCAGATGCGCGAGGTTTACCGAGCCATCGCGCGTGTAGGGGAGCACGCTCTGCGGATTGAAGACGTCGAGGTTGTAGCCGCCGACGCGACGCAGCACCTGTGGAAACATGCGCGCGATCTCGTCGCTCTCGCGCGCACCAATCCGCGTCAGGCCTTCGACGAGCGCCCCCGCGCGTCCCGTGCGGGGCATCTGCTCGAGCGGACCGAAGGCGATCTCGCTGCCGTCGGCGAGAACCGCGTCGATGCCGAGCACGTTGTGCACCATGTTTCCGTACTCGATCGAGCGCGCGCCGCAGGAGTTGTTTCCCGCCATTCCGCCGAGGGTGGCCTGCGCGGAAGTGCTCACGTCCACCGGAAACCACAAGCCGTGCGGTTGCAACTGTGCGTTCAGCCGATCGAGCACGATGCCCGGCTCGACGGTGACGGTCAGCGCATCGGCGTCGAGGGCGACGACACGGTCGAGCGCCCGGCTATGGTCGACGACAAGCGCTTCCCCCACGGTCTGCCCGCACTGCGAGGACCCGGCCCCGCGCGGGAGCACCGGTGCGCCGAGCTCGCGCGCGACCGCAAGGGCAACCTTCGCGTCGGCCTCGTCCGCGGGCACCACGACCCCCAGCGGCACGATCTGATAGATAGAGGCGTCCGTCGCGTACCGGCCCCGCGACGCAAGGTCGAACAGCACGTCGCCGCGGCATTCGGCTCGAAGCCGTCGCGCCAGCAGCGAGGTGTCCACGTTATGGGCGGGCATCGCAACCTGTATACAATATGCCGACGCCCATGCCAACCAACGCGACGCGTTAAGAGACCGATGCTGCGCCTCGACGATCATCCCAGCGGCCGTCATTTCCTGCAGATTCCCGGGCCGACCAACGTCCCGGACCGCATCCTGCGGGCGCTCGACCACCCGACGATCGACCACCGCGGCCCGGAGTTCGCGCGGCTGACGCTCGAAATCCTCGACGGGCTGAAGAAGATCTTCCAGACCGACGGCCCGGTCGTGATCTACCCGGCCTCGGGCACCGGCGCATGGGAGGCAGCGCTCGCCAATACGCTGTCTCCGGGCGACCGAGTGCTGATGTTCGAGACGGGCCACTTCGCGACGCTGTGGCGGAAGATGGCCGCGAAATTCGCGCTCGAGGTCGACTTCGTCCCCGGCGACTGGCGCAGCGGCGTCGATCCGGCTCTCGTGCAGCAGAAGCTCGCCGCCGACAAGCCGCAGGCGATCAAGGCTGTGATGGTCGTGCACAACGAAACATCGACCGGCGTGACCAGCCGCATCCCGCAGATCCGGGAGGCGATCGACCACGCGCAGCATCCGGCGCTGTTCATGGTCGATACGATTTCCTCGCTCGCTTCGATCGAGTACCGGCACCGCCAGTGGCGGGTCGACGTCACCGTGGCGGGCTCGCAGAAGGGCCTGATGCTGCCGCCCGGGCTGTCGTTCAACGCGGTGAGCGAGAAGGCGCTCGCCGCGAGCAAAGCGGCTCGTCTACCGCGGTCCTACTGGAGCTGGGACGAGATCATCGCTTCGAATCGCGACGGATACTTTCCGTACACGCCGTCAACCAACCTGCTCTACGGCCTGCACGAGGCGATCGCGATGCTGCTCGAGGAAGGGCTGCCGGCCGTGTTCGCACGCCACCAGCGGCACGGTGAGGCGACGCGTCGCGCCGTTCGCGCGTGGGGGCTCGAGCTGCTCTGTCGCAATCCGGAGGAATACAGCAATTCGCTGACGGCGATCCAGCTGCCCGACGGACATGACGCGGATCGTTTCCGCCGGCTGGTGCTCGAGCGTTTCGACATGTCGCTCGGCACCGGACTCGGCAAGCTCGCCGGACGGGTCTTCCGCATCGGGCATCTGGGCTTTTTCAACGATCTCACGCTCGCGGGAACGCTCTGCGGCGTGGAAATGGGTCTCGGACTCGCCGGCGTGACGCACCGGGCAGGCGGAGTCCAGGCTGCTCTGGAATATCTGAGCGCAGCGAGCGACGCAAAATAATACGGTGCTGATTAGGCACCGACTTGAGGAGGCAACGATGACTAGGCATCCATTCAGAGGCGGGAGGCGAGCTCTACGCCGCATCTTCGCCGTCGCGTGCTCGGCGGTCGCGATGATGCTCGCCGCGGGAGCGCATGCGCAACTCGAGATCAAGCTCGGACACGTCGGCGAGCCGGGCTCGCTGTTCCAGAAGAGCGCCGATGAGTTCGCCAAGCGCGCGAACGCCAAGCTTGCCGGGAAGGCGAAGGTAATCACCTACGGCTCGAGCCAGCTCGGCAGCGACGAGGAGATGATGCAGAAACTCAAGCTCGGCACGATCGACATGGCGCTGCCGTCTACCGTGATGAGCTCGCAGGTGGACCTTTTCGGCGTGTTCGAGATGCCTTATCTCGTGAAGGACCGCGCGCACATGCAGCGTATCGAGAAGGAGCTCTTCTGGTCGAAGCTCGAGCCCGAGGTGGAGAAAAAGGGCCTCGCGGTGATCGCGGTATGGGAGAACGGGTTCAGGCAGATCACCAACAGCAAGCGCCCGATCAAGGGTCCCGCGGACCTGGCCGGGATCAAGCTGCGCGTGCCCGGCGGCAAATGGCGCGTGAAGATGTTCCAGGCCTACGGAGCCAACCCGAGCCCGATGAAGTTTTCCGAGGTCTTCACCGCGCTGCAGACCGGCGTGATGGACGGGGAAGAGAATCCCCTGACGCAGATCTACTCGGCGAAGTTCCAGGAAGTGCAGAAATATCTGTCGATGTCCGGGCACGTCTACACTCCCGCCTACCTCACCGTGGGCACGGCGCACTGGGCTACGCTGCCACCCGATGTGCGCAAGATTCTCGAGGACACCGCCAAGGAAACGCAGGCCTATGTCTACGAGGTCGCCGCCAAGGACGACGAGGAGCTGCTCGGCAAGCTTCGCGCGGCGGGGATGCAGGTGAACGAGGTCGACAAGAACGCCTTCATCGTAGCGAGCAAGCCGATTTACGAGGAATTCGGCAGGGAAGTGCCTGGTGCGAAGGAGCTGATCGACCGCGCTACAGCGCTCGGGAAGTGACCGCGCGCGCGGAACCCGGGCAGTGATGAAGCGCTTTCGCGCCGCGTACGGGCGGCTGCTCGAATGGGTAGTGGTCGCGCTGATGATCATCCTTTTCGCCGAGGTGACCGTCGGTGTCGTCTTCCGCTTCGCCGGTCAGTCGCTCGCCTGGTACGACGAGCTCGCCTCGCACCTGCTCGCGTGGCTCACCTTCTACGGGGCCGCGCTCGCGTCGGTCAAGCGGGCGCACATCGGCTGCCCCGAGGTCGTCGAGATGATGCCGTGGCGGGCACGACGGTTCGTGAATATCGTCGCCCAGCTGATCGTGATTACCTTCTTCGTGCTGCTCGGCGGCGTCGGCGCGTGGATCATGCCGGTCCTCGCCACCGACGCGTTGATCAGTCTTCCTGAGATTCCAATGAGCGTGGTGGAGTCGGTCATTCCGATCTCGTCGCTGCTGATCGTAATCGCCGAGACGGCCTATCTCCTGGAGTTGATTGCTGCGAAGAATCCACCCCGGTCGGGCGGCGAAGCCGCGCTCGCTGACGAGCTGCAATAGCTGAGGACGGCGTCTCATGGTCACCATGCTGGGGCTGTTCGCGGCGGTAATAGCGATCGTGCTCATCAACGTTCCGATCGCGGTGGCCCTCGGCGTCGTTGCGCTGGCGGCGATGGTCGCGACACACGGCGTCACTATGCTGCCGAACCTCGCGCTCGTGACCTACAACGGGGCGACCAGCTTTCCGCTGCTGGCCATTCCGTTGTTCATCCTCGCCGGCGCGATCATGAACGCCTCGGGCATCTCGCGGCGGCTGATCGCGTTCGCGTCCGCGTTGTTCGGCTGGATCCGGGGTGGGCTTGCGCACGTGTCGATTGGCTCGATGATGTTCTTCGCCGAAATCTCGGGCTCGGCGGTCGCCGGCGTCGCAGCGCTGGGCTCGATCCTGATCCCGGGAATGAAGGCCCAGGGCTATCCGGCCCCGCTCGCGGCGGCGACCATGTCGAGCGCCGCCACGCTCGCCATCATCATCCCGCCGTCGATCCCGATGATCATCTATGCAGTGATGGCGGAAACCTCGGTGGTGCAGATGTTCGTCGCCGGGATCGTGCCTGGCATCATCGGCGGGTTGGGCCTGATGGGGATGGCCTATTGGATGGCCCGACGCTACAACCTGCCGCGCGAGGCGTCGTTTTCGCTCAAGCGCGTAGGCACGACGGGGCGCGATGCTTTATGGGCGTTCCTAATGCCGATCATCATACTCGGTGGCATCTTCGGCGGCGTCGTTACCGCAACCGAAGGGGCGGCGCTCGCCGTCGTGGCCGCACTCTTCGTCGGCCTGTTCATCTATCGCGAGCTCGATCTCGCGCATTTGTACAAATCGATCCTCGAGGGCGGCGTGCAAACCGCGGTCGTCATGCTGCTGATCGCCACCAGCGCGCTACTCGGGAGTTATCTTTCGGAGGTGCGTGCACCGCAGGAACTCGCGGCCGCCATGGCCGCGTTCACGCACAACAAGTGGGTGGTGCTCGCATTGCTCAACGTATTGTTTCTCATTCTCGGCATGTTCCTGCACTCGGCGGCCGCAATCATTCTCGTCGTTCCGATCGTCATGCCGCTCGTCCGGGCCGTCGGCATCGACCCGGTCCATTTCGGCCTCATCGTCACGGTAAACCTCGGTATCGGACAGCAAACGCCGCCGGTAGCGAGCGTTCTCATGGTCGCGAGCGCGATCGCCAAAGAGTCGATCTGGAATGTCACGCGGATCAACATCTGGTTCATCGGCGTGCTGCTCGCGGTGCTCCTTCTCGTGACCTACGTTCCGGTCACCGGGATGGGTCTGGTCGAATTTTTCTATCGCTAGGAATGCCATGACCGAGCATATCGAAGTGCTGCGCGACGACGCGATCGCGACGGTCGTGCTCAACCGCCCCGAGAAGCTCAACGCGCTGACCAAGTCGATGTGGCGCTCTCTCGGCGACACGATCACTGAACTCTCCGTCGACGATCGCCTGCGCTGCATCATCCTCCGGGGGGCCGGCGAGAAGGCGTTTTCCCCCGGGAACGATATCGGCGA